>JAVBYO010000015.1 GCA_030823955.1 Gallionellaceae bacterium | reverse complement strand
GCTGTCTCGTATTCGACGTGGGCGGTATTGATCGTAATACCGCGCGCCTTTTCTTCCGGTGCCGCATCGATCTGGTCGTAGGCTTTAGCTTCGCCGCCGAATTTCTTCGACAATACGGTGGTGATCGCCGCTGTCAGGGTCGTCTTGCCGTGGTCAACGTGTCCAATCGTGCCTACGTTTACGTGCGGCTTCGTACGTTCAAATTTGCTCTTTGCCATGATCTTTCCCTATCAATGTCAAACGTTAACGATAAAAACTAAATTATGGTGCCCATGGCGAGAATCGGACTCGCGACCTCTCCCTTACCAAGGGAGTGCTCTACCACTGAGCCACATGGGCAAGCAACCAAACTGGAGCGGGTGAAGGGAATCGAACCCTCGTCGTAAGCTTGGAAGGCTTCTGCTCTACCATTGAGCTACACCCGCATGGCTTTCCCAACAAACGACCGTGATCCAACTTCGATCGTCACTACCCAGTCAACTACCTGAAAAACTGCACTGCTACAAATTTGGTGGAGGGGGAAGGATTCGAACCTTCGTACTCAGAGAGGGCAGATTTACAGTCTGCTGCCTTTAACCACTCGGCCACCCCTCCAAAAATGAACCCGTGATTATCCAGATAATCCCTACCCTTGTCAAAGGGGGTTTGATTTATTCAGCAAGAAACAGACCAAGAGTTGCTCTAACGCGCGGATTGAAGCCAGATCAAGCTTGAGAATTATCCGCAGGAATGCCTACAACCGCCTGAAACCGGCCTAACCCTTGCGGAATAGTGCCGACTGCGCGTGCGCGTGCAAGCCTTCGCCAAACGCCAGCGTGGAAGCTATCGCTCCCAGCGTCTGCGCGCCCTGCGCCGAGACCTGAATCAGGCTGCTGCGTTTTTGGAAGTCGTACACCCCGAGCGGCGAGGAGAAGCGCGCGGTACCGGAGGTCGGCAGCACATGGTTTGGGCCTGCACAATAGTCACCCAGGGATTCAGAGGTGTAGCGCCCCATAAAGATCGCTCCGGCATGTTTCAGCTGGGACAACCAAACCTCCGGCTCGCCGACGGACAGCTCCAGATGCTCGGGTGCGATGCGATTGCTGATACGGCAAGCCTCTGCCATATCGGCCACATGGATCAACGCACCGCGATTCTCCAGCGCCGTCTTGATGATGTCCTTGCGCGGCATCTGCTCCAGCAGTTTGTCGGCACTTGCCGCCACCGCCTCGATGAAAGCCGCATCCGGCGACAGCAGAATGGCCTGCGCCAATTCGTCGTGCTCGGCTTGTGAAAAAAGATCCATCGCCACCCAGTCCGGATCGGTCTTGCCGTCGCAGATCACCAATATCTCGGAGGGACCGGCGATCATATCGATACCGCACACCCCGAACACGCGGCGTTTGGCGGAAGCGACATAGGCGTTGCCCGGACCGACGATCTTGTCCACCTTGGGGACTGTCGCAGTGCCGTAGGCCAATGCTGCCACCGCCTGCGCCCCCCCGATGGTGAATACGCGATCCACACCGGACAGATGTGCCGCCGCCAGCACCAGCTGGTTCTTCACGCCGTCCGGCGTGGGCACCACCATGATGAGTTCGTCCACACCGGCCACTTTGGCGGGCAAGGCATTCATCAGCACCGAGGAAGGATAGGCCGCCTTGCCGCCGGGCACATACAGGCCGACACGGTCGAGCGGGGTGATCTGCTGCCCGAGCACCGTACCGTCTGCCTCGGTATAACGCCAGGAATCCTGCACTTGCTTGCGATGGTAGGCAGTCACCCGCGCCGCCGCCTGCTCAAGCGCAACACGCTGGTCGGCAGGCAACCCCTCGAAGGCAGCGCGCAACTCGTGCTTGGGCAGCTCCAGCGCAGCCATGTCCGTCGCGGCGAGCCGATCGAAACGGTTGGTATATTCCAATACTGCGGCATCCCCGCGCTTGCGCACATCGCCAAGGATACTGGCGACGGTCGCTTCCAGTTTCTCGTCGGCGGCCTCTTCGAAAGCCAGCAACTTGGTCAGTCTGGCATCGAAGTCGGCCTGCCGGGTGGAGAGTCGTGTGATGTCCATCTTGTTGCCTCTTATTTGATCGCACCGGCAAACGCATCCAGCATCGGCTGGATGTCGTTGCGCTTGAGTTTGAGTGAAGCCTGATTGACGACCAGGCGCGAGGAGATATCGGCGATATGCTCGACCGCTTTAAGGTCGTTCGCTTTCAACGTACCACCGCTGCTCACCAGATCGACGATGGCATCCGACAGCCCGACCAAAGGTGCCAACTCCATCGAACCATATAGCTTGATGAGGTCGACATGCACCCCCTTGGCGGCGAAATGTTCGCGCGCGGTCTGCACATATTTAGTCGCCACGCGCAGACGCGCACCCTGCTTCACCGCCGACTCGTAATCGAAACCGTTGCGCACCGCGACCATCATGCGGCACTTGGCGATATTCAGATCGAGCGGCTGGTACAAACCGGTGCCGCCGTGCTCATTGAGCACATCCTTACCCGCCACCCCGATGTCCGCCGCGCCGTATTGCACGTAGGTCGGCACATCGGATGCGCGCACGATAATAAGCCGCACATCGGCGCGATTGGTCGGCAGAATCAGCTTGCGCGAAGACTCCGGGTCCTCCAGCGCGGTGATGCCCGCAGCCTGCAACAGCGGCAGGGTCTCTTCGAAGATGCGGCCTTTGGATAAGGCGATGGTGATCATGTTCTATTCCTATTTGATGCGGCGGATGTTCGCGCCCAACTGCGACAACTTGGCTTCGATATGTTCGTAGCCGCGATCCAGATGATAGATGCGGTCGATCACAGTCTCGCCTTGTGCCACCAATCCCGCGATGACCAGACAAGCCGAAGCACGCAAATCGGTCGCCATCACCGTCGCACCTTCCAAATGATCGACACCGCGCACGACTGATGTGTTGCCTTCCACATCGATCTGGGCGCCCAGGCGGCGTAGTTCCTGCACATGCATGAAGCGATTTTCGAAGATCGTCTCGATCACCATCGCACTTCCCTCGGCGATACAGTTAAGTACCATGAACTGCGCCTGCATGTCGGTGGGAAAAGCCGGATGTGGCGCGGTGCGCACGTTGACCGCTTTCGGGCGACCCGTCATTTCCAGATGGATAGTGTCGGCATCAACCGTGATGCGCGCGCCTGCCTCGGTCAGTTTCTCCAATACCGTTTCAAGAATGTCGGCACGTGTCTCGCGCAGGGTGATACTGCCGCCGGTCGCTGCCGCAGCCACCAAGAATGTGCCACTCTCGATACGGTCCGGCATGATGTGATGCGTCGCACCGTGCAGCTTGTCCACGCCGGTGATGGTGATGTTGTCGGTGCCATCGCCGGATATCTGCGCGCCCATCGCACGCAGACAGTTGGCCAGATCGATCACCTCGGGTTCACGCGCGGCATTCTCCAGCACGGTCACACCATCGGCCAATACCGCCGCCATCATCAGATTCTCGGTACCGGTGACGCTGACGATATCGAAGAAGATACGCGCACCCTTGAGGCGTTTGGCCTTGGCATGGATATAACCGTGTTCGATGGATATCTCGGCCCCCATCGCCTGCAAGCCTTTGATATGCAGATCGACCGGTCGCGAGCCGATGGCGCAACCGCCGGGCAAAGAGACTTTGGCGTCGCCGAAGCGGGCCACCAGCGGCCCCAGCACAAGGATCGCGGCACGCATGGTCTTCACCATGTCATACGGCGCCTCCCACTTGTCGATCTTGTCGCCCTTGAACGTGATCTCGCCGGTTGCCGCATCCGCACTCACCCCCATCTGCTGCAACAGTTTGCGCATGGTGCCGACATCGTGCAGGTCGGGCAGATTGGTCAAGCGCAGAGTGTCCGCCGTGAGCAGGCTGGCACACATGATGGGGAGCGCGGCGTTTTTAGCGCCGGAGATACGCACTTCGCCGCGCAATGCGACACCGCCTTGTATTGCCAATTTTTGCATAACTAGTCTATCGATCAGTGGGTAGTCGTTAATCGTCAGCCATACGGCGGAACTGGCGATTAACGACTAACGGCTAATCTTCCGAGAGATGAACATGCCGGACATCAGGCATCCACGCGCAACGACAATGATTCAGCCACGCCATAGAGATTGGCCAGACTCACCAGATTTTCCGGCACGTTGACGAACCTGAGCTTGATATTGCGCGCTTGTGCGGCACGCAACCAGGACAGCATCAGACTCACGGCAGTAGAGTCCACCGCTTCAACGCGCGCCAAATCGACCTCCATTTCCGTGCAGCCGTCTTTCAACACCAGACCGGAACCGAACAGCGCCGCAGTCGTCTCTATAGTCAAACGGCCGGACACATCCATGACGTTCTCGCGCGCTTCCGTCACTTGAGTTCGGCCTTGCGCACGGGAATCACATTGCTGCTGACATCGGCTGCCCGGTTCTTTTCCATCAGGAACTTCACCAGCGCATCGACACCGCCCTGCTGCAAGGGATCACGGAACTGGTTGCTGTAGATGTCGAGCGCCAGCCTTGGCCCTGCGATGGCGAAATCGACCACCTTCCATCCCGCACTTGTTTTCTTCAGATCGTAATCGACCGCGAGCGGTGCGGCACCCGGAATGAGGATCTGCGTCCGCACCGTCACCTGGTCGTCACCCTCGGTATATTTGCTCGGCTCGAACTTCACTGTGAGATCGGTGTTGCCGGTGAACGCCTTGGCGATGAACACCCGCACCAGCAGATCGCGGAACTCCACCACCAGCGCCTTCTTTTGCTCGGCAGTCGCCGACCGCCACGGTTGCCCGACGGCGCGTTTGGTCATCAGCGTGAAATCGAACAGCGGCAGCACTTTTTCATCCACCAGCGCCTGGATCTTGTGTTTGTCCTTCTTTTCCTGTTTCAGTGCGACCACGACTTCCTGCACCGTATTCTTCACCAGCATGTCGGGTGTCTGCGTCTCTGCACGCGCGAACACGGCCACTCCCAACAAAGACAGCCCCACTATGGATGCGATTAAACGTTTCATAAACACCTCGGATTATTTTGCGCTTTCCGCCTTGCCGGCGATAAACTGACCGATGAGATCTTCCAGCACCATCGCCGAACGCGATTGCCTGATCTCATCACCCTGCTTCAACATCTCCTCGTCCACTCCCGGCTTCAGACCGATGTATTGTTCTCCCAGCAATCCGGAGGTCTGGATGCTAATCAGTGTATCCCTAGGGAACTGGTAACGCTTATCGATACTCATGATGACTTCGGCCTCGTAACGGGAAGCATCCAGCCGGATCTCGGTCACCCGCCCGATCAGCACCCCTGCGCTCCGCACTGAAGCAGTCGGTTTGAGTCCGCCGATGTTGCCGAAGTTCGCCTTGAGCTGATACGACTCAGACACATTGTAGGTACTCAGATTGCCCACTTTGAAGGCCAATATCGCCAGCGCCACGAATCCCGCCACGACAAACGCGCCCACCCATAGATCCAATGTAGTTCGTTCCATATCTTTAAAGCCCCCGAAACATTAACGCGGTCAGAATAACATCCAGCAACAGGATCGCCAGCGACGATTGCACCACCGTACGCGTCGTTGCGCCCGAAACACCCTCCGCAGTCGGCGGTGCATCGAAACCCTCGAACAGCGAAATCACCGTGACGGCCACGCCAAACACGAAACTCTTCAGCACCCCGTTCAGAATGTCATGCTGAAAATCCACCGAACCCTGCATCTGCGACCAGAACGAGCCTTCATCGACACCAATGAACACCACGCCCACCAGATAACCGCCGAATACACCCATCGCCGAGAACATCGCGGCCAGCAGCGGCATGGAAATTACCCCCGCCCAGAAACGCGGCGCCACCACGCGCGCGATAGGGTTGACGGCCATCATCTCCATCGCGGCGATCTGTTCCGTGGCCTTCATCAGACCGATCTCCGCGGTCATCGCCGAACCGGCACGGCTGGCAAACAACAATGCCGCGAGCACCGGCCCCAGCTCGCGCACCAGACTCAGCGCGACCAGTGTCCCCAGCGCGGATTCCGAACCGTAGCTCTTGAGCGTCTCATACCCTTGCAAGCCAAGCACGACCCCAACGAACAGACCGGCCACCAAAATGATGATGAGTGACATCACGCCCGTGAAGAACAGCTCCCGGATGATGAGATGGAAACGCCGAAAGCTGGGGCCGGAGTGCAGCAGGATCAAGCCAAAGAAACGCGTGGAATAACCGATACGCCATATCGTATCGACCGCGCGATGCCCCACCCTCTTTACACTGCTTACGATAGGCATCAGGCACGCACTCCCAGATCCTGCTGATAACTTGCGCTCGGATAATGGAACGGCACCGGGCCATCCATCTCGCCGTGCACGAACTGATGCACGAAAGGCTTATCCGATGCCTGGATCTCCGCCGGTGTGCCTTCCGCGACGATGACACCGTCGGCGATGAAATAGATATAGTCGACGATCTTCAGCGACTCCTGCACATCGTGTGTCACCACCACCGAGGTTGCGCCCAGCGCATTGTTCAGTCGGCGGATGGAATTGCCAACCACGGTGAGCGAGATCGGGTCCAATCCGGCGAACGGCTCGTCGTACAGGATCAGCATCGGATCAAGCGCGACCGTGCGCGCCAACGCCACGCGCCGCGCCATCCCGCCGGAGAGTTCTGCCGGCATCAGCGCATGGGTACCGCGCAAGCCCACCGCATGCAGCTTCATCATCACCAGATCGCGGATCATCTCTTCCGGCAGGTCGGTATGTTCGCGCATCTGAAAGGCAACGTTGTCATAGACCGACATATCGGTGAACAAAGCGCCGAACTGGAACAGCACACCCATCTTGCGACGCATGGCATACAGCTCTTTCTGATCCAGTTCGTGCATCACCTGCCCGTCGATCTTCACTTCCCCTTTGGTCGGTTTGAGCGCACCGCCGATCAAACGGAACAGCGTGGTCTTGCCGCAGCCGCTCCCGCCCATGACGGCGATGACTTTGCCGCGATGAAAGGTCATGTTGATGCCTTTCAGCACAGGACGTGCGTCGTAAGTGAAATTGACGTCGCGGATCTCGACCAGCGGTTGCGAAGACACGGAGAACCTTCTTGCTCGTTTTTAGAGCGCGCATTCTAAACCACGCGCCCCCCATCCACAACACAAGTCCGCAGACACCAAAGGCTTGCGCCGACAGCCCGGCTTGGGTTGCCCTTGCCGAAATGTTACCATCGCGCCCATTTGGCGTACGGTGAGGCCGTATCGCCAAATCCAGGCTGGGCAACGCGGCAACCACGGAGAGAAACATGGCAGGTCATAGCAAATGGGCAAACATCCAGCATCGCAAAGGCAAACAGGACGCCAAGCGCGGCAAGGTGTTCACGCGTCTGATCAAAGAGATCACCGTCGCGGCAAGGCTGGGCGGTGGCGACCCGACCTGTAATCCGCGTCTGCGCCTGGCGATGGAAAAGGCCTACGAGCAGAACATGCCCAAGGACAACGTCGAGCGCGCCATCAAGCGCGGCTCCGGTGAACTGGAAGGCGTGGATTATCAGGAACTGCGCTACGAAGGCTACGGCATCAACGGCGCAGCCGTCATGGTGGACTGCATGACCGACAACAAGACCCGAACCGTGGCCGACGTGCGCCATGCCTTCACCAAATACGGCGGCAACCTCGGCACGGACGGCTCGGTCGCCTTCATGTTCAAACATTGCGGACAGATGATCTTCGCTCCCGGCACGAACGAAGATGCCCTCATGGAAGTAGCCTTGAATGCGGGCGCGGAGGACATCATCAGCAACGACGACGGCAGTATCGAAGTCATCACCGGCCCCTACGATTTCGTCGAAGTGAAGCAGCGTCTCGAAGCAGCGGGCTTCAAGCCGGAGATGGGCGAAGTCACCATGAAAGCGGACAGCGAAGTGGTATTCACCGGCGACGACGCGGTGAAGATGCAAAAACTGCTGGACGCGCTGGAAGACTGCGACGATGTGCAGGAAGTTTATACGACTGCGGTGATTGAACAGTGAAGGGAGAAGGGGGAAGGGAGAAGGGGAATAGCGGAGCCGAGGGTTTTACCCTTCCCCCTTCCCCCTTAACCCTTCGCAAAGAAGTCCCTTCATCCATAAGGATTCTCGGCATCGACCCCGGCCTGCGCATCACCGGGTTCGGCGTGCTCGATAAGGAGGGGCAGCATTTACACTACGTCGCCAGCGGCTGCATCAAGACACCGGACGGGGAATTACCCGAACGCTTGAAAGTCATCCTGAATTCGCTGGGTGAAGTCATTGCACAGCATCAACCGCAACAAGTCGCCGTGGAAAAAGTGTTCGTCAACGTGAATCCGCAATCAACGCTGTTACTCGGCCAGGCTCGCGGTGCGGCGATCTGTGCGGCAGTGCTGGCGAACCTGCCGGTGGGGGAATACACCGCTTTGCAGGTGAAACAAGCCGTGGTCGGCAATGGCCATGCCGACAAGGAGCAGGTGCAGGCGATGGTGCAACGCTTGTTGAAACTGTCCGGCACACCCAGCCCGGATGCAGCGGATGCTCTGGCTTGCGCCATCTGCCACGCACATGGCGGCATGGGACTGGGAGCATTGGCAACCAAAGGTTTTAGGGTAAAAGGGGGCAGACTGGTATGACGACACAACCGCTGGAACCGACACTCGCCACTTTGCAAAATCCGTTCGCGCGCTATTTTGCCGCGACGCGCCCGGCATTCGTCACGGCCAGCCTGATGTCCTGTTTGATCGGCCTCACCCTAGCATGGCATGATGGCCTCGCCTTCGACATCCCGCTCGCACTTATCACCCTGCTGTTCGCACTTTTGGCACACGCGGGTATCAACGTACTGAACGATTACTACGATGCGCTCAACGGCACCGATGCGTGCAATACCGAACGCATCTTCCCGTTCACCGGCGGTAGCCGTTTCATCCAGAACGGCGTGTTGACGCTGGCGCAGACACGCAATTTCGGTTTCACCTTATTGGCAGGAGTCGCCGTCGCAGGATTGTGGCTCATGGCACGCTCCGCGCCACAATTGCTCTATATCGGTCTCGCCGGTTTGTTCATCGGCTGGGCCTATTCCGCCCCCCCTTTTAGATTGAATAGCCGAGGACTGGGAGAACTGTCGGTGACAGCGGGCATTCTGTGCATCAGCGTGGGCGCCGACTTCGTGCAACGCAAAGGTTTTGCTGCCGCCCCTTTCATCGCGGGGCTGTCTTATGCACTGCTGGCTGCCAACCTGCTCTACATCAACCAATTCCCCGACCGCACCGCGGACACGATGGCGGGCAAGTTACACTGGGTTGCGCGCCTGCCTGTGAGGCAAGCGCGCTGGGGTTATGTGCTGATCGTGGCACTGGCGTATGTGTGGTTGTTGCTGTGTGTGGCGCTCGGCTGGCTGCCGCTGCTCGCATTGATCGCATTCTTTGCATTACCGTTGAGCATCAATGCCGCGCGTCAATTACTGCGCCACGCCGCCCAACCGCAACAACTGGGTGATGCCATCAAACTCACCATCGGCGGCTTGATGGCACATGGTGCGCTACTGTCGCTGGCATTATTATTAAGCAAGGGAAACACATGATCGGAAGACTGAGCGGCACATTATTGGAAAAGAATCCGCCGCAGATTTTGCTGGACGTACAAGGTGTGGGCTACGAGCTGGATGTGCCGATGAGCACGTTCTACAACCTGCCCGCATTACACGAAAAGGTCGTGTTACACACCCATTTCGTGGTGCGTGAAGACGCGCAATTACTCTACGGCTTCGCCACGAACGAAGAGCGTCTGGCGTTCCGCCAACTGCTCAAGATCAGCGGCGTCGGCCCCAAACTTGCGCTGTCGGTGCTGTCCGGCCTGAGTCTGGGCGACCTCGCCGCCGCCGTGGCGAACAAGGAAGTCGGACGTCTCACCAAGATACCCGGTGTGGGCAAGAAGACCGCCGAACGTCTGTTGCTGGAACTGCAAGGCAAATTCAGCGTCACCGGTACAGGTTCGGCACAGGGCAGCGCAACATCTTCCGCCGGTAGCGACATCGCCAACGCCCTGCTGGCACTGGGCTACAACGAGAAAGAAGCCGACTGGGCCGCCAAGCAGTTACCCAAAGAAGTCGGCGTCTCCGACGGTATCCGCCAGGCACTTAAGTTATTATCCAAAGCATGATCCAGAACGACGACCTCTCTGCCGCACCACGCGTCATTTCCGCCGCCCCCGCATCCCCCCAGGAGGAAGCGCTGGAGCGCGCACTGCGCCCCAAGCTGCTGGACGAATATGTCGGGCAGGAAAAGATACGCGGCCAGTTGGAGATATTCATCGAGGCGGCACGCAAACGCAAAGAACCGCTCGATCACGTATTGCTGTTTGGCCCTCCCGGCTTGGGCAAGACCACCTTGGCACACATCATCGCGCGCGAGATGGGCGTGAACCTGCGCCAGACCTCGGGGCCGGTGCTGGAGCGCGCAGGCGACCTCGCCGCATTGCTCACCAATCTTGAGCCCAACGACGTATTGTTCATCGACGAGATACATCGCTTGTCGCCCGTGGTGGAAGAAATTCTTTACCCCGCGCTGGAGGATTACCAGATCGACATCATGATCGGCGAAGGCCCGGCAGCACGCTCGGTGAAGCTCGACCTGCCACCGTTCACGCTGGTGGGCGCGACCACACGTGCGGGCATGCTGACCAATCCATTGCGCGACCGTTTCGGCATCGTGGCGCGGCTGGAGTTTTATACGCCCGATGAATTGCAGCGCATCGTCACGCGCTCTGCCGCATTATTGGAGTTGCCTATCTCGCCTGACGGCGCGCTGGAGATCGCCAAACGTTCGCGCGGCACGCCGCGTATCGCCAACCGCCTGCTACGCCGTGTACGCGACTATGCCGATGTGCGCGCCGACGGCAAAGCCACGCGCGAAGTCGCCGATGCCGCACTGGTGATGCTGGATGTGGATGCCTTGGGGCTGGACTTGATGGATAGAAAACTGCTGCTCGCCGTGATCGAGAAATTCATGGGCGGGCCTGTTGGAGTAGATAATCTCGCCGCCGCCATCGGCGAAGAACGCGACACCATCGAAGACGTGCTCGAACCCTATCTCATCCAGCAGGGTTATTTACACCGCACACCGCGTGGTCGCATTGCCACCGCGAACGCCTATCAGCATTTCGGCTTGGCGCAGCCGCGCAATGTGCATAACAAGGAACTATGGGATGAATAAACATGCCAAAGTGTTCTCCTGGCCTGTACGCGTCTATTTCCAGGACACCGATGCGGGCGGGGTGGTGTATCACGCCAACTATGTGAACTTCATGGAGCGCGCGCGCACAGAATGGCTGCGCTCCTTCGGTTACAGCAACGCGGGCATGATGAAAGAACTGGGCATGATGTTCGTGGTGCGCTCGATCAAACTGGACTATCTGAAACCGGCGCTGCTGGACGATATGTTGACCGTTACCGCGCGCATCAAAGAGCTGGGACGCAGCCGCGTCACGCTGCTGCAAACGGTGGTGCGCGGCGAGGAATTGCTGACCGAGGGTGAGATTCATCTGGTCTGTGTCACGGCGGACAAATTCAAACCGGTCAGCGTGCCGGATGTGTTGCGCAAACAATGGAGCTGAAGAGATGGATTTGATACAAGACTTGTCGTTTATCCACCTGATTCTGAACGCCAGCATTCTGGTGCAACTGGTGATGGGCTTGTTGTTGCTGGTCTCGCTGATGTCCTGGCTGTACATCTTCCTCAAAATGTTCACTGTGCGGCGCGCCGTAAAACAGAGTGCGGCCTTCGAGGACGAATTCTGGGCGCATGCCGACCTCAACCAGCTCTACCAGAAAGCCAAGACTGCGGGCGAGAATGCGGGCAGCATGGAGCGTATCTTCAGCGCGGGGCTAAGCGAATACGCCAAGCTGAAAAAGAAGAGCAACGTCGACAACAATGCGGTGATGGACGGCGCGCGCCGCGCCATGCGCGCCACCTACCAGCGCGAGATGGACCATCTGGAATCACATCTGTCGTTCCTTGCCACGGTCGGCTCGGTCAGCCCCTATGTCGGTCTGTTCGGTACGGTGTGGGGCATCATGAACGCGTTCCGCAGTTTGTCCAACGTGGGACAGGCAACGCTGGCCCATGTGGCACCGGGCATCGCCGAAGCGCTGGTCGCCACCGCGATGGGCCTGTTCGCCGCCATCCCGGCGGTGGTGGCCTACAACCGTTATGCCCATGACGTGAGCCGTCTGGCCTCGCGCTTCGAGAGTTTCATGGAGGAGTTCTCCAACGTGCTACAGAGGCAGCAATGAGTTCGCCCCGCCGCGTCCGGCATCAACCGATGAGCCAGATCAACGTCGTGCCGTATATCGACGTGATGCTGGTCTTGCTGGTGATCTTCATGATCACGGCACCGATGATGAACCCCGGCCAGATTGATCTGCCCAGCGTGGGCAAATCGTCAGCACCCGCCGTGTCACCAGTCGAAGTGATCATCCGCAAAGACACCACGCTGGCTTTGCGCGACCACAGCCAGGGCGGACGCGAATATCCCATCTCCCGCGAAGAGCTGGTCACCCTGCTCAAACAAAAACAAGAGGAACATCCCGACCAGGCCGTGGTCATCTCTGCCGACAAGAGCGTGCGTTATGAAGAAGTGATCACGGTCATGGATCTGTTGCAGCAGCAACAGATCAAGAAGATCGGCCTGTTCACCAAGACGCGTTAGATATGACGGCACTGGCCTATCACGAACCCTACCGATACTCCGCTGCTGCTCTGGCCGTGGTGGTGCACGCCCTGTTTTTCTCCCTGCTCTACTTTGGTTTCGACTGGCATGTAAAACTTCCGCCCGACATGGTGGTCGAGATGTGGGGTCAATTGCCCGATCCCGTACCCGAAATAGTGCCCGAGGTGTTGCCGCCTCCGCCTCCCCCTCCGCCGGTACAAGAAGCGCCGGCCAAAGTCGTAGAGCCGGTCGTGGCCCCCAAAGCCGATATCGAACTCAAAAAAGACAAGAAGAAGGCCGCCAAGGATAAAAAAGACGCGGCAGCTTTGAAAAAAGAGGAAAAGAACAAGACGCCCACCAAGACGGATAAGGCGTCCCCGCCGCAACCAGCGGCGAATGAACCGCGCGTCTCGCAGGAAGACGCCCGCATCCAGGAGCTCAAAGCCAAAATGAGAGCCGAAATGGATGCCGCGACCCAGGGCGAAGTGATGCGCTACAAAGACCTGATCCAGTCCAAGATCCGGCGCAATATCGCCAACACCGCCGATGTACCGGAAAATGCCGAAGCCATTTTCTTTGTCACCGTTCTTCCCGGCGGGCTGGTGATGGATAATGTGAAGCTGCTCAAGAGCAGCGGCAACGCCGCTTATGACAGCGCCGCCGAACGCGCCATCTTCAAGGCCCAGCCGCTGCCCCTGCCGCAAGATCCGGCGGTGGCCCGCCTGTTCCGCGAATTGCGTCTATCGGTGAAGCCGTGAGCACCCGCTATTTAAGAAAGGTTCCGATGCTGCGCCTATACAGTCTGCTCGTTTTATGGTGTCTTGTTTTTCCCGCCCATGCGGTGCTGGACATCGAGGTCACCGGTGCCGGCGAACACCAGATCCCCATCGCCATCGTCCCGTTCGAAGGCGAAACATCCTACGACCAGCGCGTCAGCGAAGTGATCGCTAACGATCTGCTGCGTACCGGATTGTTCAAACTGGTCGATCCGGCAGGCAAGGCTCCGCACGACAGCAAAGACGTGATCTTCTCCGAATGGGGCAAAGTCGAGGCGTTAAGCATCGGCAAGGTCAGCAAACTAAGCAATGGCCGTATCGAAGTGCGCTTCCGCCTGTTGGACACCGTGAAGCAAAGCGAGCTGGTCGCCCAAGTCATCTCCTCCAAAGACGAGCAGATCCGCGCCATCGCCCACCATATCGCCGACCTGATCTATGAACGCCTGACCGGCAGTTCCGGCGTGTTCAGCACACGCATCGCATATATCAATCGCCAAGGGCGTTTCAACCGTCTGGTGGTCGCCGACAGTGACGGATTCGGGGAGCAGACTTTGCTCGCACTCAACCAGCCCATCATGTCGCCCGCCTGGTCACCCGACGGTAACACACTGGCTTATGTGAGCTTCGAGCAAGGCCGGGCGATGGTATACGCTCAGTCCCTGCTGACACAAAAACGCATCCTGCTGGCCGCCCTACCCGGCAGCAACAGCGCTCCGGCATGGTCACCGGACGGGCAACAACTGGCCCTCGTGCTGACCCACGAAGGAACTTCGCAAATCTATCTGGTGCGCCCGGACGGCAGCGATCTGCGCCGCATCAGCTACAGTGACACCATCGATACCGAACCGACTTTCACCCCCGATGGCCGCTATCTCCTGTTCACTTCCGACCGTGGCGGCAGCGCCCAGATCTACCGCATGCCGATCAGCGGCGGCAGTGCCGAACGCCTCACGTTCGAGGGCAGCAACAATTTCTCGCCGCGCCTCAGCCCGGACGGCAAGAGTTTCGTTTTTGCACATTACACGGGAGGGAAGTTCTACATCGCAGTGCAGGATTTCGAGACCCGCCAGATCCAGATCCTGACCCCCGGCGGATGGGAAAAAAAACCCAGTTTTGCCCCCAACGGCAAGCTGGTCCTATTTGCCACCGAGGTACAGGGCCGTGGTATATTGGCTACCGTATCGAGTGACGGTCGGGTGAAACAGAAGATGACCTCGCAACAGGGTGACATACGCGAACCGACTTGGGGCCCGTTTTATAAACGATAATTGCCATTGGAGTGTCCATGAAAAAGCTAATCTTAAGCGTCGTTCTCATCAACCTGCTGGCAGGTTGCTCATACTTCAAACCGAAAAAATCCACAGCCAAGGCAGAGGATACGCCGGTGGCCACTGCTCCCGCTCCGACTGGAGAGCAACAGGATACCGGCAGCGCGACCCAAGCGGATGTGAATGCGCAGACTCTGGCTTCTGATACCGCCGACAGTACCGCAGCCGCCGAACATACGCCCGCGCCTATCGAACAAGCCGACAAAGCAGCGGTCATCGAGCAGCCCAGCGACAACGCAGCCGTCATCGAGCAACCCAAACGCAGCGTCTACTTCCCGTTCGATGTGGACAGCATTCAGGATGCCGACAAACTGGTCGTTCAAGCCCACGGCGCCTATCTGGGCGAACATCCGGAGCAGAAGGTGCGCACCGAAGGACATGCCGACGAGCGCGGCAGCAGTGAATACAATCTGGCACTTGGTCAGCGCCGTGCGAACAACACCAAAAAAGCATTGGTACTGAGCGGTGCCAAGACCAAACAGGTCGAAGCCATCAGTTTTGGTGAAGAGAAGCCACAGGCCAGCGGACACGACGAAAATTCATGGGCACAGAACCGCCGCGTCGACATCAGCTACTGACACGCATGCCCCGGCTCCACCTCTTTTTCTTCGCCGCATTACTTCTGACCACGGCCCCCGCTTCGGCGGGGCTGTTCAACGACGACGAGGCGCGCCAGCAGATACAACAACTGGAGGCGCGCCTCGTCGCATCTGAAGCGGCACTCGCCAAGCTCGACGCCGCGTATAAACAGCAGACCGGTGCCCTGCTCGATTTGCAGATGTCACTGGACGCTCTGAGCACCGAGTTGCGCAAGCTGCGTGGCGAGAACGAAGAGTTGAGCCACAATCTGCTGGATGCGGAGAGACGCCAGAAGGACTTCTATATCGACTTGGATGGTCGTCTGCGCCGCTTCGAAGCCGTGGATGTGGCGACTGCCGACAAAGCCGGAGGAAGCAAAAACAAGTCAGACGATCCGGTGACGGAGAATCGGGCATTGGAGGCGGCTTTCGGCTTTTACCGGGCCGAGCGTTACCAGAATGCTGTCGATGCCTTCCAGCAATTCCTCATCACGTATCCGCAGTCCGTGCACATCGCCAACATCCGCTACTGGATGGGCAATGCCTATTTCGTACTCAAGGACTACAAGAGCAGCCTGGAGAGTTATCAGAATCTGGTGGAGAAGTTTGACGGCCATCCCAAGATCGCCGAAGCCCTGCTCAACATCGCCGATTGCCAGGAGCTACTGAACAACAAAGAGGCGGCACGACTCACCCTCAAACAAGTCACGGCGAAGTTTCCCAATAGCGAAGCCTCAGCCAAAGCCCGGAAACACCTGTCCACTCTCAAATAGACTGTATCGCCATGTCATCCCCAAGCGCGGGCATCTCGCTACGCATCAGCGAAATATTCTTCTCTTTGCAGGGAGAGACCTCGCGTGTCGGCCTTCCCACCACTTTCATCCGGCTGACCGGCTGCCCCCTGCGTTGCGACTATTGCGACACGAGCTATGCCTTCAGCGGTGGCAGCAACCTGTCTCTGGACGAGATACTGGCAACGGTCCGTTCCCATCCGACACAGTATGTCTGTGTCACCGGCGGAGAACCTCTGGCGCAGAAGAACTGCCTCCCCCTGCTGCGCAGCCTGTGTGATGCCGGATACCAAGTCTCGCTGGAGACCAGCGGCGCGCTGGATGTCGGCGCTGTGGATGAACGCGTGCTCAAAGTGCTGGACATCAAGACACCCGCATCCGGTGAAATGGCAAAGAATCTGTGGAGCAACCTGGCCCATCTCCGCGCGCATGACGAGATCAAATTCGTGTTGTGCGATGCAGCGGACTACGACTGGGCAAAACAGGTGTTGCAGGAACACCGTCTGACGGAGAAATGTGCCGTACTTTTCTCACCGGTGCAAAGCCGCCTGGCTGCGCGCGATCTGGCCGAATGGATATTGCGCGACGGATTACAAGTCCGTCTGCAAGTGCAGTTGCATAAACTACTTTGGGGTAACCAACAGGGAAAATGAAGAACGCTGTCGTCTTGTTATCCGGCGGATTGGATTCCGCGACCGTGCTGGCAATGGCCCGCCAACAGGGCTTTGCCTGCTACACACTCAGCGTGGACTACGGTCAGCGCCACCATGCCGAACTGGCGGCGGCAACGCGTGTGGCCGCGGCTCTGGGCGCGCACGAACACCGCGTCATCAACATCGACCTCACTGCCTTCGGCGGCTCTGCCTTGACCGATTCGAACATCGCGGTACCGGAGCAGATGAGCAGCGGCATCCCGCTCACCTACGTGCCCGCACGCAACACCATCATGTTGTCGCTCGCGCTGGCCTGGGCTGAAGTGTTGCAGGCGCAAGACATCTTTTTCGGCGTGAACGCGGTCGATTACTCCGGCTATCCGGATTGCCGCCCTGAATATGTGAGCGCTTTCGAACACATGGCGAATCTCGCCACCCGTGCCGCCGTCGAGGGCAAACCTCTCACCCTGCATGCCCCGCTGCTGCATTTGAGCAAAGCCGAGATCATCCTGCGGGGCCGCGAACTGGGTGTGGACTACAGCCTGACCGTGTCCTGTTATCAGGCCGATGAACAAGGGGCGGCTTGTGGCGTATGCGATTCATGCCGTTTGCGCCGCGCGGGATTCGAATCCGCACAGACACCGGACCCGACGCGTTATCGCGCAGTCTTGCCGCGTTGACAGCAAGAGTCAAATCCGTATAATGCGCGGTTCCTTTTGGGATGCGGGACGTTAGCTCAGTCGGTAGAGCAGCGGACTTTTAATCCGTTGGTCGCCAGTTCGAATCTGGCACGTCCTACCAATATTCCCAACGGTTTCAGCATGACACCTCTAGGCACCCTTGCCTAAACCGCGCACGCCGCACCACGTTTTACACACAATCAGTCCCAATACAGTTTGCTGCGAAAACCGAGTATTACATTCGTCATCAATTCAATAACCTTGGATCTTGGGGACTAGCGGAATATTGCTCTATAATCGGCGCAGTCGCTAAAGGTATCTCACTGAAATGCACGCTATCTTATTCCTCATCGCTTGCTACACACTACAGTGGACAGTCAGGACACTACAGGGTGAGGTTGAACTGGGGGCTGCGCAATCGCTTTCCCTGTTCGGCATCGGCATCATCGCGACTCCGGTTCTGGCCTGGAGCGGTATACACCTGCTGACCACCTGAAAAACAATCGTTGCACTAGGCTGCGCGTGATTTGGAGCCGGAACGGATCGCGTCTGTTAATCGGTTGCGCCATTCGAGCATCTCTCCCTGCGCCAGTCCAACAGGAGCTTCTGTCTGGGGTTTTTCGTAATCTCCATAGATCATGCCGGTCAACTTTCCCTCGTGCATCAGAGGTAGCATCACGAAAGATTTTGCACCGACGACCTCTTTGTACCACTCCGGAATAAGATTCGCATATTTGGGAAGCGTCACATCAGAAATGAACGCGTCGACGCAGCGGGAGATGATCACCTGAAAGATATCCCGTTTCGTTCCGCTGCTATGGAATTTGCTGGTCAACTGAGCGGTATTCCTCCCCACGCCCGCGATGGCTAACAGTCCCGATGAGCTAGTAGGCAAACAGATCAGCGTGCAATCGAAGTTGTAGTGACTGTGTATCAGTCGCATGGTGTGTTTGATCACCTCGATGGGAGATTGCCCGCCTTCCGCATGTTTCTCCTTTACCAGAGCATCGTGTGCCGACAATGTGTCCAAAGCCCGTTCGGAAGCTTTCCGCAACAAACTCTTGGCGTCAGACACATCACAGGGGAAGGTCATGCCAGCCAGAATATTATCCGTGTCCAGCAAACACTTCTCCACGGTTTCGATCACTTCCTTTTCCTTGAGGCGTAGAGATCTGCTGAAAAAGTCGATGCTGTTTGCAAGCTCGATCTTCTCCCGGTTCTCCGGCAGTCGGAACAACACATCGGTGATGCGGCGGCAGAAAAAAGAACTCAACAGATACCAACCTGCCGCATTAGCGACTGCCTGGGGCGAGGATTTAAGCGTATCCGGAGCCAGGCTGTTCTGAAGTACGTCCGGAAGAGCCCAGTGGCGCGCAATCGCCACACCGATATCCTCGAAGCTCACACCCAGGGTTTGCAGTACCGCGTCACTCTCGGGCAGGTTCCGATCGGTCTGTAGTTTGCGGCTGCGTTCGATATCCTCGTACAAATAGAATATCGACATCATGCGCCCCAGATTCTGCATCAATCCGCAGACTTGTGCCTCCTGGGAACTGTAGCTCGAACCATAGAGCCGGGTGATTTCGGCAGCAAAGCTGCCGGCAAAGAAGGCTGCGACAATCTCGGCGTGTAATTGCTTCGACTGCTGATTGTGGGAGGGGGAGCCAAGCAACGCCAGGGACAAGGCGACCGACTTTACCGTATTCAGCCCGAGGATAGCGATCACCTGATCGATCTTGGAGACATTACGGCCGCCGCGTGAGTTACTTCCCGAATTGGCGATCTGCAACAGTTTTGAGGTCAGCGCCGGATCGCGCAAGATGGCCGCAACGATTTCCCTGTTGCCGCCATCCTCATCCACAAGACGGCAGATGTTCTGGACTGCACCACCCAGTCCCGCGAACCCGGGACTTGCATCCATCTTTTTTAGTAGCGTGGCGACGACAAGAGGCTGCGCTGTTTGCTCAGCTTGTTCCATTTATTACACACTTGATGTTGGTTATGGATGGAATCCGATTTTGTAAGCCGTGTCCAATTCGATTGGCATGGCACATTATACGCGCATCGGTATCGGGATGATTTCCTGCAATGCGCCGATACTGCGAAAGAATGTTGCTGGCCTAATTAAAAGGAATAGACAGGCCGAGCCCCCAAGTGACATGGCCCTGATTGTAGTCCAGCAGACTTTCGCCGTAGCCGCTGAAATATTGCAGGTGGACGTTGAGGCCTTTTTCTTCCGCGTCCCCCAGCATCAGCCAGGCGCTCAATGGTGCAGCGATATCGATCTGTGCCGATTTGCTTCTGGCGATGGCCGATATCTGCCACCCCCCTTCCTGGCAATAACGCAGCTCGACTTCGCGGTAACCGAGAAAATGATGGATGTCGGGGTTCTCATCGCTGAGTGGATCTTCTTCGATTCGCTGCCACCAGCGTGCCTGCAACACCAGTTGCTGACCGCCGCCGCCGATGATCTCCAGCGCTGGCTCCATATAGACTCTGTTCCAGCTACGCGACCTCGGCCGTGCTTCGCCATTAGACTGATGCACTGCCCCGAAGTTGACGATAAGGGGTTCAAAAGGCTGCAATGAATAGATGAATTCAGGACTGTAGTCCGTTCCCCTGAAAGGCTGTGAATTGGTTTTGTCGTAGAACTGCCAGAAAGACAGTTGGGTATAAGCGAACCAGAACGAACCGTATGCCTGATTGTCGGCCAGGGCATATTTCAAACTGATCTGGAACTTCATATCACGATTATCCAGAGCGTAAGGAGTCAGCACCTGATTGAGCGGATTAGGACTGGTAGGCTGATTATTGGGCTGTGACGATAACGCATACAGCAACAGATAGTTCTGTTTGTAAGTCTTCAGATCGAAACTCGGCTCCCACTCTTGGGACAGCCCTTGCCCCCCCGATCCCCTTTTCTTGGCTTTGGCGGCGGCCCATGCCTGCGGCTGCGCGATCACCAAGCACAAAACGGCGATGAGCACGCCGCATAGATGGTGAATCAAAGATGGCTTCATTCTCATCTTGCTGAATACCTGAATACGTCTCACTGACGCAACCAAGGAAAGGCATTTCACCAACCGCACCATTGAATTCCGATTGGAGACTCGCACACCGGGTGACGACAGAATGACATACTCAGCCGCGCCGTACAGGAGTGCCCGATGTTCCGCTGCCGCATCCTTTCCATCCGGATACGCACCGTGATCGCGCCCGCTTCCATACGGCTGATAGCTACCCGCACGCATAGTAGTACGATGATTCGGCGATGACCGGCCGAACCGGTACCTTATCTCAACAGTGTCAGTACCGTATTCGGCGATTGGTTCGCTTGTGCCAACATCGCTGTACCAGCCTGTTGCAGGATCTGAGCGCGGGTCAAGGCAGCCGTTTCCGCCGCATAGTCCGCATCCATGATCCGGCTACGCGAAGCCGTCTGGTTCTCCGCTGCGATCTGCAGATTGGAGATGACCGATTCAAAACGCGACTGCACCGAACCGAACGTCGCACGCAACGAAGCCACCGAAGCGATATCGGCATCCAGCTTGGCGATCTCCGCCTGAGCTGTTAACGAAGAGTCACCCAAGGTCGTCGAGCTGGGAACCAGTGCCGCATCCGTTGTAATGGTGATGTCATCGACACCCGCAGTACTGTTCGCCCCCACCTGGAAGGTCTGGTTGACCGCTTCCGAAAGCAGAGGAATGCTGTTGAACGAAGTCGCCTGGATGACGCGGATATTTTCAGCGTTGAGCTGGGTGTATTCGGCATCGATTGCTGCGATATCGGCATTCGAAGTCGCGTTGGCCGCCTGCACTGCCAGTTCCCGCATACGGGCCAAGTTGTTCTGGATCGCACCCAAGGCACCTTCAGCCGTCTGGGCGAGCGAGATACCGTCGCTGGCGTTACGCACGGCCTGGTTCAGACCGCGAATCTGGCTTTCCATACGCGAGGCGATCGCCATACCTGCGGCATCGTCCTTGGCACTGTTTACACGCAAGCCCGAAGACAGGCGTTGCAAAGAGGTGTTCAATGCGCTTTGCGAACCGTTCAGGTTGCGCTGTGCATTCAGAGATGCAAGGTTGGTATTAATAAACGAAGGCATTTTATTTCTCCTTTAACTTTAGATTTGCTTTTCCGACACTACCGCCATTGCTTCCATATCGTCTTTGGTTACAAGGCAGAACGTCTGCCGTTGGTCCAGTTATCAGAGCATTCAAAAAATGCCCTTCTCATTTACATCTGCCACGCTTCCGGTCTGCGTTGCGGCAACTCCAATCTCTCCGCGCCGTATACGAAAGTTAGCAATGGTTGCAATTTATCGCATCTTTCGAAAATCAATATTGTGATTAACGGGGATTTTCCCGCCTAATTCACTGTATTAACCCGCCCGACGAACCGTCGTATCCATGCCGGGTTGTATTTACCGCCCCGCCCGACAGCCGAATTCTTTACAATACACACGCCAACAAGAGATTGATGTGATGACAGAAATCAGCAAAGAGCCGCATTACACCGAAAACGTGCAAGAGTATCTCCAGCAGGTGCAACGTCTGCTGGAAAAACACGCACTGGTGACTACGGTGGCCCACCAGCAGGAGATTCCCCGCGCGGAGCGCCACGAACTGGTCGACTTGCTGCTGCAAAAACGCCATCTGGTCGAACTACAAGACAAACTCAACGAGCTGCACTCCGCCGATATCGCTTTTATTCTGGAAGCCCTGCCCATCGAGCAGCGTCTACTAGTGTGGGATCTGGTCAAGGCCGAGCGCGACGGTGACATCCTGATCGAAGTATCGGATGCGGTGCGCGAGTCACTTATCGCCGCGATGAGTCGCGAAGAATTGCGCGAGGCCGCCGAGCAACTCGATACCGACGAGATCGCCGATCTCGCCCCCGACCTGCCCCAGTCCGTGATGCGCGACGTGTTCAAGTCCCTCTCCATCGAGGAACGCGAACAGTTGCGCGCCGCGATGTCTTATCCGCAGGATGCCGTCGGCGCCCTGATGGACTTCGATATGGTGACCATCCGCGAGGATGTGACACTGGAAGTGGTGTCGCGTTATCTGCGCCGTTTCGACAGCCTGCCCGATCATACCGACCAACTGTTCGTGGTGGATCGCGACGACCAGTTCAAAGGTGTGCTGCCCCTCAACCGGCTTCTGGTCAACGAACCGGACGTGGAAGTTGCGGTGCTGATGCTCACCGACACCATCACTCTGCATCCGGATGACAAAGCCGAACAGGCCGCCCAGGCATTCGAACGTTATGACCTGGTCTCCGCGCCAGTGGTGGACGAAGACGGCAAACTGCTCGGGCGGGTACCCGTGAACGCAGTGGTGGACTTTATCCGCTCCGAATCGGAAAGCGACGTGTTGAATCTGGCTGGCTTGCGCGAAGAGGAAGACATCTTCGCATCCGTATGGAAATCGGCGAAAAACCGCTGGTTATGGTTGGCGCTGAATCTGTGTACCGCGTTCTTTGCTTCGCGGGTGATCGGCGGCTTCGAAGAAACGATAGCCCAGTTCGTCGCGCTCGCTGCACTGATGCCCATCGTGGCGGGCATCGCCGGCAATTCCGGCAATCAAACCATCACCATCATCATCCGCTCGCTCGCACTCGGTCAGATCAATCCGGGTAACGCGCGCCGACTCCTGTTCAAGGAGCTGGCGATCAGCCTGTTGAACGGCCTGGTCTGGGGCGGCATCGCCGGAGGCTTCGCCTATCTGCTCTACAAGAGTGTGCCGCTGGGGCTGGTGATGACTGGTGCGATGTTGCTCAATTTGCTGCTCGGCGCATTGGTCGGCATGCTCATTCCGCTCACCATGCAAAGATTCGGACGCGATCCGGCCATCGGCTCCAGCGTATTGCTGACCGCGATCACCGACAGCGGCGGCTTCTTCATCTTCCTCGGGCTGGCGACCATCTTCCTGATTCCCTGAGCGCGTCGCCCGCGTACGCGTACCTGCTCCGGAACGAACAAAGCCCACCATGCATCACGCCGGTGGGTTTTGTTCTTACCTGTCTGGTTCGCACCCTGCCCATCTGAGCAGGGCAGACTGCGCCGAATTCTCAGGCTGATATATTGATAGTGTTACCGATCGCACCATTGCCGGCGGGTGCCGGAGGTGGTGGAACACTTGCCGCAACCGGAACGACTTGCGGCTTGGCTGGTGCAGCGGCTTGTGCCGGAGCTGGAGCAGCCTTGGCTACAGCGGGTGCGGCTTTCGCCGGAGCCTGCGCCATGATGGACTCCATACCTTTGATGAAATCCTGCTTCGAGACACTACCGGTCCCTTGTGGATCCAGCTTGCTGAAAGCTGCTTCGGCCCCCAGCGCCTTCACCGCAGGAGGTGGATTCAGTTTATTGAACGCCTCTGCAAACTGAGCTTTGGTGATGCTGCCTTTTCCGGCAGTATCGATCTGCTGGAACAGGCTGGATAACTTCTGCTGGGGCGAAGCAGGCTTACTAGCAGCCGCTTTTGCCTGCGGCATTGCCGCTTCGCGCATATTCGAAACCCCGCTGATTGTAGACATAGTGTTCTCCAAATAGGTAAGAGAGAATTAAAGCGATATCGCCAGACTTCACTATAACCGGGAGAAAAAGAAACGATCTGCCGAATAACGGGGAAAACACCCTTCAATTCGGAGGCAGGGCAGCACGAACCAAGCGCAATCAATAAAATAACGGCAAGAGGCCTCGATAGAGAGGCCGGAGAAATAAAACGGAAGAGCCGCCCACCGCATAAGCACGGAAAACGGAAAACCTCCCGGGGATACCCGGTAAGCAACACCTGCCACATCAAGCGGCAAGCAGTTTATAGAAAGGGCGAAACGCAAAAACCCGGCGCCCGCCCCAATCTATAAGATCAGGCGCCGAGGATGCCCTTGCCAGCTGGCTTTGCGGCCGGCTTAGCTGCTGCTTTTTTCGCTACGACTTTTTTAGCGGCAGGCTTTTTAGCTACAGCTTTTTTGGCTGCTGGCTTCTTAGCTGCTACTTTCTTAGCGGCAGGCTTTTTAGCTACAGTTTTTTTGGCTGCTGGCTTCTTAGCTGCTACTTTCTTAGCGACTGGCTTTTTAGCTACAGTTTTTTTGGCTGCTGGCTTCTTAGCTGCTACTTTCTTGGCGACTGGCTTTTTAGCTACAGCTTTTTTTACTGCTGGTTTAGCTGCTGCCTTTTTCGCTACGACTTTTTTAGCGGCTGGTTTCTTGGCAACGGCTTTTTTTACTGCTGGTTTAGCTGCTGCCTTTTTCGCTACGACTTTTTTAGCGGCTGGTTTCTTGGCAGCGACTTTCTTTGCTGCTGGTTTCTTGGCAGTAGTGCTTTTTGCTTTGGTAGTTGTTGCAGCCATTTTCATTCCTTATAAAAAATAATTTGACTAAACCCATCACTACATCTCGTGCGAACACTGCACTCCCAAACACTTTTTTGATCCCTGAAAACCCCTAACGCGCTTGGTGGCCGCATTCTATGCGTGAATAAAAATAATACGCAACATATTTATGCAAATTTCACAAAAAAATCACCCGATGATTTTTTCTCCGGCGAACAATTGCTGCACACTCTCACGCTCGCGGATGAGATGAACGGCCGCACCGTCCACCATGATCTCGGCTGCTCGCGGACGTGTGTTGTAGTTGGAACTCATACTCATTCCGTACGCTCCGGCGGACATCACCGCCAGCAGTGCGCCTTGCTCCACGGCCAGTTCACGGGCATGTCCCAGGAAATCCCCGGTCTCGCAGACCGGTCCGACCACCTCGTAATTCTGCGCCGGCACACTGCTGCGGCTCACCGTTTGAATGGCGTGATAGGCGTCGTAAAGTGCCGGGCGCATCAGATCGTTCATCGCCGCATCAACGATGGCGAAATTCTTCTCCTCGCCCGGTTTGAGATATTCCACCCTGGTCAACAACACACCCGCATTTCCCACCAGCACCCTTCCGGGCTCGACGATCAACTTCTCTGTCCGTCCCTGCAACGCAGCCAGCAAGGCCCGCGCATAGTCGGCTATAGAGGGCGGCGTCTCGTCGTCATAACGGATACCGAGCCCGCCACCAAGATCGAGATGTTCCAGTACGATTCCCTCGGCAGACAGTTGATCGACCAGCGCCAGCACCTTCTCTGCCGCGGCGATGAAGGGGCTGGTCTCGGTGAGTTGCGAGCCGATGTGGCAATCCATGCCGGTCACACGCAGGTGCGGCAAGCCGGCAGCTTTGCGATACAACGCCAGTGCCTCGGTGTAGGCCACGCCGAACTTATTCTGTTTCAGGCCGGTCGAGATATAGGGATGGGTCTTGGCATCGACATCGGGATTCACGCGCAAACTGACCGGCGCGATCTTGCCCATACTTCCGGCGACCCTGTCCAACCGCTCCAGCTCCGCCGCTGACTCCACGTTGAAACACAATATCTCCGCCTCGAGTGCAAGACGCATCTCCGCTTCGGTCTTGCCCACGCCGGAGAACACCACCTTGCCCGCCGCCCCTCCCGCCGCCAGCACCCGCTGCAGTTCGCCGCCGGAAACGATATCGAAGCCAGCCCCCAAACGGGCGAATAGGTTCAGGATCGCCAGATTGGAGTTGGACTTCACCGCAAAACAGATCAGATGCTCGCGCCCCTGTAGCGCATCGGCAAACTGGCGGTAAGCATCGGTCAAAGCCGCGCGCGAATACACATAACACGGCGTGGAAAAACGTCCGGCGATGTCGGCAAGCGCGACACTTTCGGCGTATAACTGATCCTGCTGGTAATGGAAGTAGGGATTCATATCAATTCTTCTGTTCGGTTTGGGGAGGAGCGGACTCGGGCTTGGGCATGAACAACGGGCCTTTGCGTCCGCAACCTTGCAGCACAAGCATCATCAGCAACATAATGCTCGCCAGGACAACTCTTGAATTGCGCATCATAGCGACCTTGTAAATAAACATATTGGACAGCGCAGGATTATAAATGGAAAGGCTCACACCGATGACCGAAAGCGAATTCACCCGGCTGGCCGATACCGTCTTTACCCGCATCGAGAACACACTCGACGTCGGCGCAGACGATATCGAATACAGCTTTAACGGCTCCGTGCTGGAAATGGAATTCGACGATGACTCGAAGATCATCATCAACCGCCACATGCCCAACCGGGAGATCTGGGTCGCCGCACGCAGCGGGGGATTCCACTACGGCTTCAAAGATGGCCAGTGGCTAAGCCAGCGCGACGGCAGCGAACTATTCGGCAAGCTGAACGAACTACTCCATCTCTCCGGCAGCACACACACCCGCTTCTAGCCGGGCACCTACTTCCAGCGGCGCGGCACGACATACCCCAGCCACTGCGTCCCCCAGCGGTGCAGCGACAAACCGAACAGGATACAAGCCGCACCCAGCCACACTTGCGGCAACACCTCCTCGCCATTCAGTCCGAGCCCCAGCAACAGCGCCATCACCGGCGTGATCAGAGTGATCAGCGCGACACGCCCCGCCTCCATATGTTTGATGAGGTAATAATACAAAGCGAACCCCAACACCGAGCCGAAAGTGGCCAGATACACCGTCGCCGCCACTGCACGCTCCGGGATCGAAACCGGCACTACACCGTCCACCAGCCACCAGGCGGCGAAGAACAGCGGCAACGCCACCACCAGGATACCCAGCGTCATCGCCAGCGGAGGACTGTCGTCTCCGATACGCTTGAGCCACACCAGCCCCAGCGACTGCGCGACCACCGCCATGAACAAGGCGAACAAACCGGCGCCCGAACCCTCGCCCACATCTAAGCCGCCACGGAACACCAGCAACAGCCCCAACACGCCCAACACCATTCCGGCAATCTTGTTCGGCGTGAGCGCCTCCTCCTTCAGCCACAACATCGCGCCCAGGCTGGTGACCAGCGGCGACAGGCCGAACAACACCGCGATCATGCCGGAACTGACGAACTGCGATGACCAATAGGTGAGCGCCATCGCCCCGAACATACTCACCCCTCCCGCAACATAGGCCAGCAAGGCGCGACGATGCAGCGGCACCGATACACGCAACACCACCAGCAACACCGCACACAACAGCACACCGATGGCCATACGCGAGAACACCGCGAAACTGAACCCGACACCCAGCGCGCTCCATTTGATGGCGAGCGGCGTGGTGGACCAGATCAGAATGACCGAAACGAATGCTGCGGGAAGCGACATGATGCTCTCCTCGGCTGATGGACATACCGGCGGCCCCATCAGCCTTGAAATGGGAGCGCCAAAAACAAAAAGGCCACAGATTCTTCTGTGGCCCCGTGCAAGCAAAAAATTGAATCGTGCTAACTCACCAGACCACCCTGCGCGCGATGCCACACCATCCGCAGCTTTGCGGACGGGGCGACTCGGACGTGACGAATGGACTGGTGTGTATTCATGGGAGAGATTATGTGGCCGGGCAAGAGATCATGTCAATGCGATGTTGCGTGAGCATCACGACTGCACATCGACCTCGGGCACCACGTAGCTCCACTCCAGGCAACCCATGCTATTGGAGAAGAGGCGGTCACTCTGCTGGCCCTGTTCGCGCAACTTTACCTTGATGTCGCCGATCTTCGCTTTGCGGAAATCGGCAGCACCGTTCTGCGAAGCAACGCCGCGCACCAGCGTGTCGCCGACGACTGAAGTGATGACACAAGTCACCCCGGTTCCGTTCTGGCCGCGCATCTCCAGCAACTGTGCATACTCCTGCTGCAGGCCTGCCATCTTGTCGGCCTGCACCTGCTTGTCGGCATTCAGCTTCCTCAGCGCATCATCGACTTTGGCGAATTTAACTGTCATCTTGCGCCAGTTCTCCTCGTGGGCATCGGTCAGCTTGGCCGCCCCCTTATGGATACTCGCCGCAAGCACCAGATAACGGGCCACCTCCGGATCCGCCTTGATCTGCTCGATACCCAGATCTCTCGCCGCAATGATCTTTTCGCATCCGGCGATCGCTTCGCGCACCTGTTTCATCTGCGCATCCACCGCGGAAAGATCCGGTTGCAACATGGAGATGACCGTTTGTTTGCCGCGGCACGAATCGGACAGCGCGATGTGCACCACCTTGCTCGCGATGGCGCAGCCCTCGACACTGTCGATCTGCACATCGTTCGCGATGATCTCGCAATTGATAGCACGCTCGATCTGAACCGACTCGCCGAAGATCACACAACTCTCGGCATACTTGAGCGATATCTTGCCCTCCCATGCCTCGATATAAGAATTGAAACAGCGCCCGCTCGCGGTGATGTCACCGCCGTTGCTCTTCGCGCTGCCGTTAGACAGGTTGCTCTCGAACAGGATCAATCCGCCATGCGAGAGGATGTCGCCGTAGACCGCCGAGCGGAACGTCATGCTCTTGCCCTCGACGACACGCCCTTCCTGTACCTCGCCGTGTTCGATGAACTCGTTTCCGGACAACACCAGATCGCCCGTCGTTTTGATACTGATGCCGCCTTTGTTCTCTATCTTCTCGGTGACCGAGATACTGTTGGTCGCCGTATCAATGGACAGGAAGCCCTCCTGTTTCGACAGGATAAATTCACCGTCCTGCTGCTTATCCACAAAGGTGCCGAGTCCCGCCAGAGCAAACAGATCGATATCTTTCGGCACTTCCGGCTCCAGCACCTGACCGTTCACCTTGTAGCCCGGCTTTCCCAACACGCGCGGCTTTTTCTTCAGCAACCGCGCACCCATCTCGATCTGCGGAAAACGATTCTGGAACTTGCGCAGATCAGCCTTGCCATTGAACAATATCTTGGGTGAGTTATCGCGGTGCAGCACACTGCAAGCCTCCTCGATCTCCGCATCACAGCCTTCGGTAGGATCAAGCTGGGTGGCGATCTCCATACGCACCGTCTCACCGCGCGCGATCACACCCGCCACTTCATCCACCGCGACACCGAAACGCACACCCTTCAGCCACATGTCGGCAACGAACTCGTCGATATCCAACTGGGTGGGCTGCGACTCCACACTGCGCGTCTTGCTGATCACCGCTGCGACACCATCAGGCCCCGGCTCCCCGTATACCGGTGTCTCGGTCACCACATCCATGGAGACCGGCTCGAAGAAATACTCCGCATGCCGGAACTGTGAATCGATCTTTACTGCCCGATATATGGATTTACGTTTCGGGTCAAAGGCCACCACATCGTCAGCCAGACGCAGCTTGGCATCGATACCATGCGCATCCAGCACGGCATCGTAATCGAACAGCAGATCCTGAAACAAAGCGTAATCCAAACCGTGGAAGCGCGACCCGCCGCCGAACATCTGGTCGATGAACTGCACGAATCCCCCGCCCACGGGGAAGAGTGCCAGATCCACATAGACCCCATCCGCCATCCTTTGCAGATACGCGGGCAACAAGACCTCCCCCTCTTTGAGGTCGGCCAAATTTCCGATGTTCGACTTTTGCTCCATAATTCCCAGAAATATCCCAATATTTCGCCACACAGCTCAGTGCGGGTAATTTAGCCCAGAATAATCAGGAGAAACTGACAGTTACGCAGAATCAACCCTTTGAGCGGGAGGGGATTCTATACTAATTTAGGAAATAGCCCAAAAAATCAATGAAGATTATTGCACAGCGCTCTGGATCAGCTTCTGCAATTCACCCTGCTCTGCCATCGCCAGCATGATGTCGGAACCGCCGATCAATTCCCCCTTGATGTAGAGCTGCGGGAACGTGGGAAAATCGGCGTAGAACTTGAGGTAGTCCCATGCCTCTTTGTCTTCCAGCACATTCACCGCGACATATTTCGCCACTCCGCAACTCTTCAGCACCTGCGCTGCCCGCCCGGAGAATCCGCACTGCGGGAACTGCGGCGTCCCTTTCATATAAAGCACGATGGGGTTCTCGGTCACAGTCTTTTTGATGTTTGCCAGCGCCATCTCTTTCTCATCCATCTTCATTCTCCCGGTTTATTTGTTTTGCTTCGCCCACTGCTCGGGCGTAAACGTCTTCATCGACAAAGCATGGATCACCTCCATCTTGTCGCCCAATTTCTGAAACACCATACGTTGCTGTTGCAACATACCCACTCCCTCGAAAGCCTTGCTCACGATCACCGCATCGAAATGGCGACCGTCACCCTCGACTTCGAGATAGTCGCAATCCAATTCGTGCCGTATGTAATCTTTAACGTTTTCCGGTGTCACCATCACTCCACTCCTCAAATCAACGGGCGATATCGCCCGGCTCCGCCGATGCGACTCATCGCACAAGGAGCACAGCCTATATCAGACTGGGGTGATTAGCCAACAGAGACGGCAGTGTCAGTAGGGGAATTCAGACTGCGGACAAGACCTGCCCGCCGGACAAGAACAGAATAACGGGACAGCGTTACATCCCGTCATGCACTCAACACATGCGAGCGCGCCAACATATCCAGCAACGCGGCGGCCACATAAAAACCCAGGATGCCGCCGAGGAAGATGAATTCCACGTTGCGCGAAGTCCGCTCAAATTCCCGCAGCCCGGTAACCGCAAGCGGCTCATCGCGCTGTGCCATATCACACACCGGTTCTTGCGACACCGGAATGGAAGGCTTGCACTGATACAGCGGTACACGGGCTGCTTTCAGATACTCACTCCCTGCCAGTGCCGCTTTCTGCTGTTCGGAAAAGAAATCATCGGTGAAAAATCTCATCGTCGCCTCCTGAATGATGGTTGTATCGCTTATGCGCCTACCGACACCAGCTTACGCGGCACACATCACAGCGGAGTGAAAGTTTTATGAACGAGTAATGAAACCTCCGCAGCGGGAACACCACACTCTGCACCGTCCCTTGAAGAGGTGCATAATCGTCCCTGCACACATCCCCTCAGCCACAGGAGAAGATCATGTCCAACACCCCGCTGCCCTCCGCTGCATTCGACCAACTGTTCCTCGAAGCGCACACCCATAACGCCTGGCAAGACCGCCCCGTTCCGGATGAACTGCTGCATCGTCTTTATGACACCCTGCGCATGCCGCCCACTTCGATGAACTGTAGTCCGGCCCGCATCGTGTTCGTCAAAAGCAAAACCGCCAAAGAAAGACTCGATCCGGCCATGATGGAAGGCAACCGCGCCAAGACCATGGCCGCCCCCGTCACCGCCATCATCGGTTACGACACGCGCTTCTTCGAACGCCTGCCACACCTGTTCCCGCCCATCCCCACGGCGCGCGACATGTTCGCGGGCAATGCCACACTCGCCGACATCACCGCCTTCCGCAACGGCACCTTGCAAGGCGCATACCTCATCCTCGCCGCGCGTGCGCTCGGACTGGATTGCGGCCCCATGTCCGGCTTCGACAACGCCAAAGTCGACGAACTGTTCTTCGCGGGTACCGACATCAAATCCAACTTCATGTGCAACCTCGGTTACGGCGATGCCCAAGGCGTCTACCCGCGCAGCCCGCGCCTGACCTTCGAGCAAGCCTGCAAGATCGCCTGACCCCTGCAACGAATCCCGCCGCCGGAAACGGCGGGGCATCCCCTCTGTTATCATCGCACCATGCTCAACATCCAGAACCTGACCTACCTGCAAGGCGGCATCCCGCTACTCCAGAACGTGAACCTGCAAGCCTACACCGACCAGCGCATCGGTCTGGTCGGCCATAACGGCTGCGGCAAATCCACCCTGTTTCGTCTCATCCGGGGCGAAATCAAACCCGACGGTGGCGAAGTCGCTTTGCAATCCGACAAGACCATCGCCTTCGTCGAACAGGAGATCGCCAACTCGGCACAGTCCGCGCTCGAATTCGTACTCGACGGCGACACGGAACTGCGCCAGCTGGAACAGGCGCTGGCACAGGAAATACACGACAACATCTGGTTCGATGCGCAACACCGCTACGAGGCCATCGACGGTTACGGCGCCAAAGCGCGCGCCGCGCAACTGCTCAACGGGCTGGGTTTTGCCAACGACACGCTGGAACGCCCTGTCACCAGTTTCTCCGGCGGCTGGCGTATGCGCCTCAATCTGGCGCGCGCGCTGATGCACCGTGCCGACTTGCTGCTGCTGGACGAACCCACCAACCACCTCGACCTCGAAGCCATCCTCTGGCTGGAGCAATATCTGGCGCGTTATCCCGGCAGCATCCTGCTGGTCTCGCATGACCGCGAGTTCCTCAACGCCTGCGTCAACCGCATCGCCCACGTGCACGACAAGACCATCGATTGTTACACCGGCGACTACGACGACTTCGAACGCGCCCGCGCGGAAAAAATCACCCAGCAGAATCAGGCCTTCGAGAAACAACAGGACAAGATTGCGCATCTGGAAGATTTCGTGCGCCGCTTCCGTGCCAAAGCCACCAAAGCCAAACAGGCACAGAGCCGCATCAAAGCACTGGAACGCATCACCCGTATCGCTCCGGCACACGTGAGCGACGGCCATTTCGAGCTGGAGATCGAAGCACCGGAACGCGGCCCGGACCTGCTGCTGCGTGCGGAAAAGATGGGGTTCGCCTATGGCGAAAAGAAACTGTTCAACGACATCGAACTCATCCTGCGTGCCGGGGCACGCATCGCCCTGCTCGGCCCCAACGGCGCGGGCAAATCCACACTCATCAAACTGCTGGTGGGCGAGTTGCAACCGACCTCGGGCAAACTCGAACTCACTCCCGATATCCGCATCGGCTATTTCGCCCAGCACCAACTCGAACATCTGGACAGCGCGGCCACTCCGCTGCAACACATGGAGCGTATCGCACCGAAAGAGACCACTCTCACCCTGCGCAGCTTCCTTGGCCGTTTCGGTCTGGCGGGCGACAGTGAAGACCGCCCGGTGGCAAGTTTCTCCGGCGGCGAAAAGAGTCGTTTGGCGCTTGCGCTGCTGGCTTGGCAGAAACCGCATCTGCTGCTGCTCGACGAACCGACCAACCATCTCGATCTCGACATGCGCGACGCTCTCACCCTCGCGCTGGAGGAATACACCGGCGCGGTGATCCTGGTGTCACACGACCGCAGCCTGATCCGCGCCGTGGCCGACGAGTTATGGCTGGTGGCCGACGGTTCCGCAAAACTATTCGACGGCGACCTGGAAGACTACAAACGCTGGATAGAGGAGCGCCGTCCGCGCGAGACCGTTGCACAAACAGCGCAGGAAAAACCCAAAACACCGAATGCTCCACGGCAGAACCGCAAGGCTTTGCAGTCCAAGCAGAACAAACTCGAGAGCGAGTTGGACAAGGCCCAGAGCGAACTCGCGACAGTCAACCAGCAGCTTGCCGATCCGGCGACCTATGCCGACACCGACCGCAGCAAAGTGGCCGAACTGAATGCCAGCCACACCCGGCTGCAAGCCAAAGTGGCCGAACTGGAAGAAGCCTGGTTGGAACTGGAGATGGCGAAAGAAGCAGCGAGCTGACCACACTCACGGAGTGTGTTGCACCTGCGCATCGAAGTCGCAGCCTGATCCGGCAGAGATACGCGCGGCGAACAGTCGCCCCAGACGTCTGACCAAATACCGGGGCAGGAAACGCACATGCTGTTCCGGGCCCAGCACCATGCCGCACACATAACGCCGCGACTCATCCTGCCACACCAAGGCACGACACGCACCGCGCCATTGCCACAGGAACACCATCGCCACCGGGCACGGCTCTGCCGCGCAACAGACACCACAGCCGTTGCACTGCGCACCCGCGGCCGGTTTGGCCGGTGCCTGCGGATGTACCGTGACCGTCTGTAGATACGTCTTATCCATCACGCGGGGTCTGTTCCTGCCAGAAAATCCGCCAGTGCCTGTCGGTCGAACGGCCAGCCCAGCTCGGCATCGGTATCGACCCGACGCACTACCGGGATACGTGTCTCGTATCGCTCCAGCGCGGCATCATCCTCCGCGATGTCGATATATTCCACCATCACCGGCAGCGATCGCAGCAATGCTTCGGCCTCGTCACACAGATGGCAGAACGGCGTGCCATAGAACAGCACCTTCATCGCCGCACTTTCGACAGTGCCAGTAACACCGCCTGGAGCAAGGTCCAGCACCGTCCGACCGAAGCGACCTCTACCCGTTCCCCCGGCGCATGGGCACCGCGTATGTCCGGCCCGAACGAGATCATCTCCAGATGCGGATGACTCGCCGCGAGCAAGCCGCATTCCAGACCGGCATGGATCACCTGTATCGAGGCCGGCTGACCGAACTGCGCCACATACACCTGCTGGCACAAGTCGAGCAGAGCCGAGGCCGGGTCCGGTGTCCAGCCCGGATACGCGCCCTCCTTCGCGGCACGCAAACCGTAGCCCGCCGCGAACACACACAGCTTGTCCGCCAGCGCATCGGCGCGGGCATCATGCAGGGAACGCACCTTGAAGGTCGCTTTGAGTTCGCCGCGTTGCAGAGAGAACACACCGAGATTGCTGGAGGTGTCCGTCACACCGGGGAAGTCGTCACTCATCTGCGCCACACCGTTGACGACGTTATCCAGCCACGCCAGCACACGCTCGCGCTCCGCCTGCTGAACAGCCTTGCCCAGCGGCATCTCGTCCAGCTCGTAACGCAACATCACCTGAGCATCGCCGTCGGCAAAACGCTGGCGCCAGCTCGCCAATCGATGCTCCACCCATTCGTTGATCCCCGCCACGGCAGCCGCAGGCAGGGCACACACGGCAAACGCCTCACGCGGGATGGCATTACGCGCCGAGCCGCCCAACATCTCGACCAGACGCACATCGGTATGCGCCGCCAGATCACGCAACGCTTCCGCCAACAACTTGATGGCATTGCCGCGTCCGAGGTGGATATCCATACCGGAATGACCACCGCGCAGACCGGACACATCGAAGCGCAACGCCACATAATCCTGCGGCAACTCATCCTGCCCGCAATCGCCGCGCACCTCCACATCTACCCCGCCCGCACATCCCAGATAGAAATGTCCCCACTCCTCGGTATCCAGATTGATGAGCACACCGCCCTGCAAAGTATCGGGGGCAAGACCGCGTGCGCCATCCATGCCGGATTCTTCGTTGACGGTGAGCAACACCTCCAGCGCGGGATGGATCAGGCCCGGCTCTTCCAGCGCAGCCAGCGCCAGCGCCACACCGATACCGTTGTCCGCCCCCAGCGTGGTGTCCTCGGCGATGAGCCAGCCCTCGCGCAACACGGTGCGGATGGCATCACGCTCGAAGTCGTGCCGCGTCCCGGCATTGGCCTGGCACACCATATCCAGATGGCCTTGCAGGATCACTGCGGGAGCCGACTCGCAGCCGGGACTGGCGGGCTTGCTCAGGATCAGGTTGCCGACATCGTCGACGACGGCGGTAATGCCGCGCGCCTGCGCCCAGCGCATGAGATGTTCACGCAGCGCCGCCTCGTGATACGAAGGACGCGGTATCGCGCATAACGTGGAGAAATGCGCCCAGACTATCTGCGGTTGGAGAGTGTTCAAATTGAATGTGATTGTTCGTTATTGAGAAGGATGCGATGAGGCTTATTTCCTTGATATGCCAGCCTGCATATTTGCCTCATGGAAACGGATTATATTGCGTCCGCTCTCTTTGGCCTGGTACATCGCCCGGTCGGCCCACTTGAGCATATCTTCAATATCGGTCTCGCCATCAAAAACCACCACGCCGATACTTGCCGCACAATGATGTTCGACCGTCGTCGCCGCGCTCTTATCATGCTCGTTCTTCAGGAAATAGGGTTTGGCCAGTGATGTGCGTATCTTTTGCGCAACGATACCGGCCTGTGCGGCAGACTCCTCTTTATCCCTGCTCAAGCCATTGAGCATCACAACGAATTCATCCCCGCCGAAACGCGCGACCGTATCCGATTCACGCACACAGGCAGCCAGACGGCACGCAACCTCGACCAGCAAAAGGTCGCCCATGCCATGGCCGTGCTCATCATTGAGACTCTTGAAGTTATCCAGATCCAGAAACATCAGCGCACAAAATAATCCTGTACGTTTCCCGGCAGCTTTTGCCTGACTGAGGCGGTCGTTCAACATGCGACGGTTGGGCAATTTCGTCAGCGAATCGTAAAAGGCCAACTCATTGATCTCTTTTTCCGCCCGCTTGCGCTCGGTAATATCCTGCACCGTTCCATGCAGCTTCAATGGCCGGCCTTGTGCGTCACAGGAGAGTTTTCCCAATCCGTATATCCAGCGCTCGGCATGGTCGTTGCACCGAATGATGCGAAACTCTTTTTCAAAGGCCTTGCCCTGCACACCAACCTCGCTACGCAAGTAATGGTTCATCATCGCCCTGTCGTCCGGATGCAGCATGTTCATCCAGCCATCCAGCGTATGTTCATAGCTCGCGTCTATCCCGAACAACTGATCCAGCATCCCCGAACTTTCCCACTTTTCAGAAGGTATATCCAGAACGTAGCTGCCCAGCCCTGCGATGACTTGAGATTCCCTCAGCGACTGTTCACTTTCACGCAGTCTAGCCGTCAATTCGGCATTCTCCAGCCAGCTGCGTATCGACTTCTCGAAAAATCGTCCCTGTTCGCGGCCGACCTTCATGATGAATATCAGAAACAGACCGACCATCGCGGCCAGCAGATAATACTCACGGGCACCCTGATACAGGATGTTGAGAAAAACGGGGAGGATCACCAATGCGACATAAGTCTGCTGCGACAAAGGGAATGCAAGATTGCTGGCAACTGCTCCGGAAGCCAATCCCATCATGACTGCCAGAATGATCGCCTGATACAGCGGATCACCCTGAACGAACATGAACCAGCCCGCACTTCCCCATATCACGCCGCCCAGAATATCCGACAGCAGGAACTGGTTCTGCCATAGCTTACATTCTTCGATGCAATGTACCTTTTTCGGATAGTTGCGCCAATACCAGAACTCCTGCGTATGGAAAGCATAAAGCGCCGCCAGCCATACGAGTAGGTCAACATGATCGACCTTGGGCCACATCAACCAAACCACCAGCAGCGCCAGGATCATGCTTACCGAAATATTCGACGGATAGCCGTTCACCAGCGTACGCATCTGTTCGGCGCGTACCGGCAAATTATCCTGCGTGATTTCCAGTCCCAGCTTATTCGCCAAAAGATTAATCATTTTTGCTCCCCGCAAAAATTCTTGATCTGCAACACTGCGGGGCAGACTATACCCCATTATCCATTCTTGTCCGCCCGTCTCCGGCAACGACGGGGCGGCGGTATTTTCAGGATCTCTCTACGTATTGCGCGGCAGACAATCGGCGAACACAAAGCCGTCGCGTTCCACCACCTCGCCCATCTCGATATCGAGCGGTGCGCTGAACATCGGTCCGGCGAAGACGAAGGTATGGAATTCGCCGTTCTCACCGCACGGGTCGATGCCGGACGGCATGCTCGCCAACAGCTCCGTCGTCAATTCGCGTCCGGCGAACTCGGCGGGCAACACCTTGGGATCGACGCAGGTCAAGCAGGTGCGCACACCACCCGCCAGCATCTCTTCCAGCAAGGCCCTCGTTGGCCTGCCCCACAAGGGGAACAGCGGAGTGATGCCGCTGCCCTGCATCCGCTCCTCGCGGTAGCGGCGCACGTCCTCCAGATACAGGTCGCCGAACGCCATGAACTGCACGCCCTCGTCCCGCGCGCGCGCCATAAAGTCCTCCATCACGGCGGCATATTGCTCATCGGAACAGGGATAGGGGATCTCGATCAGATACAGCGGCAGGCCGACCGCCTGCGCCTGTTTGCGCAACAACTCGACACGTACCGCATGCATGGCGACACGCTCGAATGCAGAATTGATGGTGGTGAACAAACCGGCCACCTCGTATTCAGCCGATTGGCGCAACACATGCAGCGCCCACGCACTGTCTTTACCGCTGCTCCAACTGAGCCAAGTCTTGTTACGCATAAGAATTCATCGGGTGGAGATTAAAAGATGTTTGTTGACCAAGCCGAGCGATACTTTACCGCGCCATCCCCAGTCCGGCCAGTTCCGCTGCGCTGAAACCCGCCGCACGGCGCGCCTCCAAGTTGAACGGCCCGCGCCACAATGCAGCATTATATTCGGCCAGCAGACCAACATAGGTGGCCGCCGGTTCCAGTCCGCGCTGTTCGCACACATAGTTGAACCAGCGGTTGCCGATGGCGACATGGCCGATCTCATCGCGCATCACGATGTCCAGAATCGGGCCGACCGCGCTATCTCCCGCCTGCACCAGCTTCGCCTTGGTGCCCGGCGTCACATCCAGCCCGCGCGCCTCCATCGTTCTGGGCAGCAAAGCCATACGTGCCAACAGATCATGCTGGGTGCGCAGCGCCATATCCCACAGCCCGTTGTGCGCGGAGAAATCACCGTAGGCATAACCCTGCGTCTGCAAATGCTCGGCCAGCAAAGTGAAATGCAGCGCCTCCTCGTCCGCCACGCGCAACCAGTCGGCGTAATACTCGCGCGGCATCCCGGCAAATCGTGACAACGCATCCAGCGCCAGATTGATGGCATTGAACTCGATATGCACCAGCGCATGGATCATCGCGGCACGGCCTTCGGGCGTGTTCATCGCGCGGCGTTGCACGGCAAGCGGAGAGACCAATTCGGGTTTGGCGGGATGGCCGGGGTTGAGCGGCGTGGCATCCAATATCGCCTCGGCATCCAGAGCGACCTCTCCCGCCGCCCAGTCCCGCGCCAGACGGCGCACACCCGCCGCCTTGGACACGGCGTCACACTCGGCCAGCCAGTGTTGCGCCGCGCGTCTTAATTCGGTCGGGGAATATGAAGCAGCAGACACCTTATCTAGCGCCCCGCATCGGGTACGAACTTCAACACATTGCCGTTGATGCAATAACGCTTGTGTGTGGGCGGTGGGCCGTCATCGAACACATGCCCGAGATGGATGCCGGAACTGGCACTGCGTACCTCCACCCGGCGCATGCCGAGGGCGTTGTCCTCGTGCAGCGTGATCGCTCCCGGCAAGGGATTGAAGAAACTCGGCCATCCGGTGCCACTCTCGAACTTGGTGTCACTGCGGAACAGCGCCACGCCGGTGAGCGGATCGACGAATGTGCCCGCACGTTTCTCGTCCAGATTGGAGCCGGTGAAAGCCCGCTCCGTACCTTGCTCAAAAGCGATCTTCTGCTGCGCGGGTGTCAGCAACTGATACCCCAGCCATTGCCAGAAGCGCGCCTTCTCGCCGTTGTAGCCGGTATAACGCGACACCTCCTTGCCCTTCTCGAACAGCACGATGGTCGGCGTCGCAAACAAAGGCTGCGCCAGCGTCCAGCCCTGCGGCGGCGCACTGTCCAGCGTGCGCGAGATCGCCACCGGGGACTTCCAGTGATCCAGCACCTCGCTCTTGAACAACCGGCAATAGGAACAGTCCTTGCCTTCGAACACGATCAGTTGCCGCTCGAACACCAGTTGTTTGGGATTGGATTCGTTCATGGGTTGGCCTGACTTTCTGGTCGGGGTTGCAGAATCAGCAAAGGCCGCCACACTGACACCGGCCAAAGCCACAGCAAACAATATCTGTAATACGAGCCGGGTCATACGCGCCTCCGCGACGGGATAAAAGATTGTGTATACGCCCCAGGCTCATTCGCCTGCGGGCCATTCATTAAAAGGAAACGGGATATCTTCCGTCGCGAAAGTCAGAAAATCGACGATCTGCCGGAAATAGATCCCCATGCTGCGACCAAACGCGACCAGATGTGCATTGGGTGTGCCATTCAGCAGCACGATCACGAACTGGATCACGGTCACAACAAACAGCACCGTTCCGCTCACATGCAACACAAACGCCATCAACAACATGAACAACGCGCGTATCCAGATATTGCGTTTATCGCCTGACACAGCAGGAACATCATTCACCATGCGCACTCCTGTTTAAATTTGCCGAACCCGTATGCCTGAGCGGGGAACGCCCTCCAGCATCATAGCCCCAATCAATGCACTGATGAGATTGTCTTCCGCGCTTTGTACCGTCGCCATAGATACCTCAATATCAGCGGCAAGAATCCAACGACCAACCCCACGAGAATCAAGAAAATAAATCGGTACCAGAGCACTTCTGGCGGCCCCTCCAGGGGCGCATCAGGATCACCGATGTAGTCTGCATACTCCCGGTCAGCGCGCGAGCGGCCGAGGTAGATGATAAAAACCCAGAACGACAGTGTTAATTGGGACCATAAGAAATATATCCAATGCACCCTGCGCAGCAACCCGAACAATGCAATGAGCAAACCGCCCAGCAATAGAAGCAACAGTGCCGTTCCCAGCCAGGAGTTGACCGGCAAGAACGCGGATTGCTTCACATATCCCGAATAGACGATCTCGAACGTCGGCCACGTCACCATGAGGGTGAGTACCGCGCCAATGCACAAATTGATGAGATTTTTTTTATCGAGAGTCATATCTATCAGCGTATTGAAGAGGTAATCTGGAAAGTACCAAGGTCTCCGCATATGCTATCGAAAAACTTCGGCCTGTCCCGCATTATTTCTTATGCTTCAACACCGTCTTCACCATCTTGCCGAACGCCTTGTCCTTCTTGCGCTTGTCCACATACGACATCTCGTTGAAAGCCGACTCGGCCTTGAGCTTCAGGTAACTCTGATAATGCGCCGCGTCCAGCTCACCGCTGGCGATGGCCTTGCGGATCGCACAGCCCGGCTCGTTATCGTGGCTGCAATCGGCGAAACGACAACTGGCGGCAAGTGCCGTGATATCGGCGAAGCTATCGTCCAGTCCCTCGCTTGCACTCAGGATACCCAGCTCGCGCATGCCCGGCATGTCGATCAGCAGCCCGCCATTCTCCAGCACGACCAAGTGGCGGCGCGTGGTGGTGTGCCTGCCCTCGCCCGTGCCACTGACAGTGCCGGTCTCCAGCGCATCCTGGCCGAGCAGTTGATTGATCAGCGTCGTCTTACCCACGCCGGAAGAGCCGAGCAGGCAATAGGTCTTGCCCGCCTCCATCACCTCCCGCACTTGCGCCACGCCTTCGCCCGTCAGGTTGCTGAGGGCGATGATGCGTGCTGTGATGCCCGCCGCGCGGATGTTGCCGATCATGCGCTCAAGCTCGTCCGCGCTCACCATATCCGTCTTGGTCAGCAGCAGCACCGGCTCGATCTGCCCCTCGTTCACCATCACCAGATAACGCTCCAGCCTGCGCACATTGAAATCGAAATGGCACGACTGCACGATGAACGCCACATCGATGTTCGCCGCGATCATCTGAAAATCGATGTTCTTGCCGGGAGACTTGCGCCGCAGGAAAGACCTGCGCGGCACTACGTCATGAATGCTCGCGTGCGACGCCGCATCGTGATACTCGGCACACACCCAATCGCCCACACAAGGCATATCCACCGCTGATGCGGCGGCGTAAAGGAACTTGCCCGTCAGCTCGGCAGGCACTTCACCGCGCTCATCGTGCACCACATAACGACCGCGATCCACGGCCGTTACGCGCGCCAACTGGCCCATGCCGCAAGTTCCCTGATGCGCCGGCCCGCCGTCCCAACCGAGTTCGGTCAGCTCCATGTATGCCCTTTGATACAGAAAAGAACATCGCCCTTGCGGGCGATGTATCAACAACTCATGCAATGCACCCTACTTCCCCGCCGGTACCGGCTTGGGTAGCGGTTTCTTGCCCTTGGATTCCTTCTTCTTGTCTTTACTGCCCATGATGGCCTCTCCTTGGTTATTGAACGACTATGACACACCGCGAACGATACTACTCCACCAACATCACCTCAATCTGGTATCTCCGGCTCCACCAGGTTGAGCAACTGCGCGAGTGACTCCTGCCAGCCGAGGTAACACATCTCGGGCGGGATCACGGCGGGGATGCCCTCTTGCACAATAGCGATCTCGGTTCCGCACAACACCGGCGTCAATGTCACCGTCGTCTTCATTTCTCCCGGCAGATTCGGATCGTCGAACTTGTCCGAATAGCTGATCTTCTGGGAGGGTATCAGCTCTAGATATTCGCCGCCGAACGAGTGGCCATTGCCCGTGGTGAAATTGGTGAACGACATCTTGAAGCCGCCGCCCACTTTGGCATCCAGATGGTGGACAGTGCAGGTGAAACCGTAAGGCGGCAGCCACTTCGCCAGTGCCTCCGCGTTGAGAAATGCCTTGTAGATGCGCTCCGGTTTTGCGCGGAGTACGCGATGCAAACGCACAGTACCTGTAGTCATGATCTCTGCTCCTTTCGGTTTGCCGCACGATATGGCGAGCTATCACATTGCAATACTTCGGCAGCTTGTTCTCTACTACGTCATTCCAGCGCACCCTGCCAGAGCATGTTGTAACCCAATTCCTTGCTCTCCACACACAGCTTGGCCAAGGCCGCGAATTTATCCTTGAATGCCTTGTCGGCGTGCGAGCGCTCATGCTCCTCAAAAGACTTCCAGTAAGTCACGATCGCAATATGCTTTTCCGCCGATCTCGAATCGCTCAACGAACCTTCGTCCGAAACGAAGCCGGAGAACTCATAGACCTGACCGGCAATGAAACCACCCTTGTCGCCGCCATATGTATCCTTCACCACATTACACATCTCGGCCAGCGCCAACTCGACATCTTCGAAAGCCACACCGGGTTTGATCGTGGCCGTATTGAACAACATCTTCGCCCCGAAAGGGATAGTGACAGGTGAATACATGATGGGCCTCCAGTTAAAGTGGATCAGGTTAAAAGGAACCGCTCAAGCCAACCACAGGCGACATACTTTCCACCTTTGCCGACCTGACTTCAACCCTTTTCCCATTGATGGCAATTCAACACGGGGCATCACGGGGGCGATTTCCTTGGCTCAGAAATGAACATCGCCCTTGCGGGCGAAGTCATGATCTCAGTTCATCTCGAAATTATTCTGAGCGCACCCCGTTAGCTTTTGTGCCCGCCTTGCTTGCTATTGTCACCGTGCCAATCGACTGAGAAGCACCGTCTGCAAATCGCGCCGACTATCCAGCACAGCCATAATGAAGACTTGATTACTGGCAACCTTGTAAACAATGCGCCAAGGCGCACTAATGAGCTCTCGGTACTGAGAAATACCGGTATGCAACAACTCCGGCACGACACGACCGCGATTGGGCAGGGTGACCAGCAGCGCGGCTTTTGCCTCCAGCTTGTGCAAAATCAACAGCGCATCATCGACACTATCTTGCGCGATGTACTCGACGATCTCGGTCAAATCCTGTTGCGCAGTGTCTGACCACAACACTTGATAAGACTTGGCCTCAGCCATTTTTCTTTTGCTGTTTCAACAAAGACGCGCGCAGCGAATCAAACACTTTGCTTTGCGGGGTGACACGATTCTTCTGCACATCGGCCTCGCCCTGCACCATCAGCCTCAACATCAGGAAGGCATCCTGCTGTTTGCGGTAAGTCTCGTAGTCCTGCACCACCGCACTCGCCGAACCGTTTTGCGTCAGAATGATATTTGCTCCACCACGGGTCTCTTGCAACAAACGGCTGGCGGAAGTTTTGAAATCGGTCAGGCTAATGATTTGCTCTTGCATGACAGGTCACCGAATAAAGACTGAATACGGTCATTTTAGCGAACGACGGAATAAAGGCAAGGCGAATCAAAATCTATTGCGATGCTGACCCTTTTGATTCCAGTGATGCCGACCCCATTGGCTTTCAATAACGCCCCGGTTCGATCTGCTTGCGAAACACCCACAAGAACACCGGCAATAACACGCCCAGTAATCCGAGTCCGAAGAGCGTGAACATCTCCTGCCATGACGAGTGTGCTTCCAGGATCGTTGTTTTGGGATTGTCCGGTGAATAATAGACATCGACCACGCGCCCGACCGGATAACGGGCAACTGCATCGAAAGCGAGCGCCTTGCCCTCACCGAAACGGAATCCGCCATATCTGACACGCGCGATGCAGAATTTTTCACCACTACCCGTGTAATAGCCGCATATCTGCGTATCCCAAAAGGACTCTTTTTTTCCTCTGTTGAAATTGGCATAGGAGATCGATATCTCACCTTTGCGCGACGGCCACGACTCGGCTTGCAGCTTTTGGTACATCTCAAAGGGAGAGACCAGCACGGCGAACAGCCCCATGACAGCCCAGGCAAGGATAACGAACCCGAATATTTTTCCAGCAATTTTTCTCATTGTTATTGCTTATCAGAAAAATGGGGAGCCACGGTCATTAGCTCTGAGGTCTCCCCCTTGCAGGAGATCGTTTTGTTGACATCAACAAAACGATCCGACGGACTATTTCCGCTTGTCAGCCACCGCATCAGTCGTAGCCGATTTGCGCGCAACGAAAGGCGTGCTGAACCTTTTGCAGGTTCAGTGTAACAGCTACTGATTTCATTTGTTCTGTCCCTCCTCAATCAAAACAGCGGGGGTGTCTGAATTACCTTATAGCTGCCAACCATCTACCAGCAGCTAGAAAACTTGTTGCGAGGCCGCCCCCTTTGATTTGGTCAAGAGGCTTTGGAATGTTGGATTCAGGAGGAGGGGAAAATCGTGGTCTGAGCTAACCAGATTATTCCCCCATTAGCTTGATTAGCTCTGCCGCTACTTGCCTGCCATGAGCTGCACGACCCCATAGGCCACCGACAGCTCAATGCCGCTCGCCTTGGCGACCGCCCTCGCCGCCTCGATATTCCGCCCCTCTGCGATCAAGCGTTTCGCCTCGGCGACAACCGCAGGCGGCAGCGCCTTCAGACGCCGCCGCGCATCAGCCTCGGCGACCACACGTTCGCCTGCCGCGACCTTCGCCTGAGCCAGCCCCGCTTCTGTCGGACAGCCCAACACATATTGCCAGCGACCTTGCTGCAAGCGTCCATAACGCACCAACGAACTGGTTGAGCGGCCGGGTGGCCCCAGATCAATCTGGAAATAGTGTGTCGGCCTGTCCGGATACGCAAGCATCCCTTCGCCTATCAAGACATCCTGCATGCCTATCGGCGTCACCCACACCTTGCTATCCGGCGCTACGCGCTCGCGCGTGTCGCCAGCAAATGCCATATCCACCATCTCGCGCCCCGGCCCGTTCAAACAGGCACGCGATGCAGGCGACAAGAAAGCTTCCCAGTCGGCGTGGTTCTTGCCATTCACCGCCGCCGCGAAGGCGGTGACAAAATCCCGTCCAGCATCGGCACTCGCCGGAATGGCATAAAGCCCAAGCACACAGGCCAGCGGTAGCACAAATAGTCTGTTCATTTTCATTCTCCCTTTTTCGTTGATCATCGCAACGATTGATTAGCCGACAGTGACGTAGGGTGCAATAAGCTTAGCGCATTGCACCAGTGGTGCTTCATACGGCGCAATGCCCGTTGGTTATTGCGCCCTACGCGGGCTGCAATCACTGCGGGGCGAGTGATGGTTTCACAAACAACCTGAAAATACCTCACCGTGTTGCGCAATGATGCGGCGCATCTCCGCATCATCCTTAGCTATACGGAAATCGCTGAAATCAAAACCCGGCCCGACATAGCACCCCATCAGCGCATATTCCCCCAAAGGCCGCGTGCCTGCCACACGCCCGCCGGGACAACGTGGATGGGGGCGGTGCCGCCGGGAGCAAAACGGCCTAGCGCTATCGTGCTGGAATGGGAACTGGCCGCATCGAAGCACATCAGCTCCAGTGCATCGCCTTCCAGATGACTCCATACCTCATCGGAAAGCACCTGATGCCAGGCGCTATGCTGCCCCGCCACCAGCAGGAAATAAATCGCCGTCAGCGCACTGCGTTCGGCACGGCGGTCGCCCGGTTGCACCTGGCTGGCGGAACGGAATATCTCACGGTAGTAGCCACCCTCGGGATGCGGTTGCAGCTCAAGCTCGGCGATCAGGGATAGGGTTCTGGGATGCATAAAGATTATTGGGTAACAGTGGGAAATGTGGTCAGCCTGAGATTATTTTTCGCTCAGTATGTTAGTGCGCTCATTGGCCTCATCACGATCAAAGCGATAGCCGCTCGTAGATATGGTTGCAGCCTTGCCCGGCAATCGCTCAGTCTGCTGCCTGATCTCTTCATACATGGCATCCGGTGCAAGGTCGAAGCCACCCGGCCAAGTGACCGCGCCATCTATCACAGCGACCTCCTTAAATCTGGACGGATCGCTAAGATGAGCAAAGACACCTTGGAAGAATTCAGACGGGAAACGTACAACGCCTTCAAGGCCATCGGTGAAATGCACCCAGATAGAGCAACAATCATCAAGCGCGCGAACTTCGGTGACTCTCCAAGGGGCAACCATTTCAGTCCAATCGCGGGGTGGCTGTATAAGCCCTATTTACTCCGCTTGTCAGCGGCAGCAGACTTTCGAACCACGAAAGGTGTCCCGGTTTGTTCGGCCAGTTGGCGCGCCTTCTCGGAAGCTCGCATCAAGGCTTGCGGAGCTTTTTGCAGATCGGGGTCTTTGGAATGTGAGACGGGAGCTTTCATATCAGGCAGCCGCTTCCAACGCAGTCTCTGGCATCAGCTTATTTCGGTAGAGATCGGCAATAGGGAAGCACAAATCATAATCGCCCCACACCAACTCGCCGTACTCCACGCGATACGCTGCAAAGCGCGCAGGATCGAGATAAGCGCGAATATCGGGGTGGCGCGAAAGCGACAGGAAAGGCTTGAAATCCACCGTCTGCGCCGTGCCGTCATCGAAGGACAGGCGCAACGCATAATCGCCGACCCGCTCCACCGCTGTGATGTTAAGAGTTACAGGAATCATTTCAACCTCCTTGTGATGCGCTCCGATTTTACGGGTTTGTGCAGCACGAAAAAATCAATCCACTTACTCACAATCTCTGTCGCACGAGCAGAAACAAGCTCTTCAAAATAACGCATCTCTGTATTGCCTAGCGGAGCGCGTCCGACAACATCCGTATAGCGAATCTCTGCAATCTCTCCATTGACCACAATGATCTCAGCGCGAGACTCACAGTCTTGAAACTTACCGTGGACATGCACAGGCTCATGCTCATTGGCATAGAACATAATGATCAAACCAAAATATTCGTAGAGCTTGGGCATTACGCACTCCATTCCATCAGATCAATCAAACTCAAAACAATTGCGATGCTGTCCCTTTGATTTGTTTGATTTTATTTACAGGCAAAACTTCTCGACGAATTCACCGCGTGTTATACGCGCAGCCCTTCCATGTGTCGCTTGATACATATAAGAGTAGTACTTATTGAATTCAGAATTCGTATTCATTTTATTGCCAATTACACAACTCTCCAAAGCAAGGAGCCGCTCTTTATAATCAGCCGGAAGGATCTTAATGTGCTTTGCAGTTTCAACAACCAACGTGAAAAAATTGGACTTCCTGAACCACATTGAATCGAGGGGCAAATCCAAGTCTTTAATAGTGGCAAAGGTCTTAATCAGAAGAGCAATCATATGGTCTTTGTTTGGATACTCATCGTTCCAAGTCGAGACCATAGTTTCAACCTCTCGATCCTGAGCAAAATATCCACCGCCTTCTAATGTCGCCATCACTAGGAGCATGAAATGCAAATCAGCCATCCGCGTGAACTCAGACTCACGAAGAACGCCATACTGTTCAAGCGAAATGTTATCTAGAATATATTTTGCGGCTTGAATAAAGTGACCGTCATAAATTGCATTGTGTATTTCTATATCGTCCAACTTAAATTTCGTCAAATTAATGCGTCTGAATATCTCTCTGGTCGTTTCGTCATCAACCTTCCCGAGATCTCTCATCACAACTTGATAACTAAGGAAGTCCTGCTTTCTTTCCGTACTCAGTGACTGATATGCAGAAATACTTATCAGGGGGTGTTCATGCTTACCTTCAATGTAGTTGCGTATAGTTGTGAGCCTCTGCTGCCCATCAATTACCAATCGTGTAGTTCTAAGTTTTTGAACATCCACAACGCCTTCGCAGACATATATTTCAGGGAAGGGCAAACCGTTCAATATAGTGTCTATAAAGTTTTCTTGATGCTCGTTTGTCCAAACGAATTTTCTTTGGAACTCTGGCTGCAGGATAAGTCGGCCTTCATCAATTAGCTGGTATACGTCGGCAATGGTCGGATTGGTTACGCTTGGTTTAATTTGAAGCGACATTAATGGCTCCTATTTCAAGTTTAGTTTTGAGTGACCTAAGGCCGCTTAATGTGTACTTTTCAAGATGTTGATATGACTTAAATGCGCCAGCCGTTACCTTGTAGTTGCCGACCTCTGACTTCCCATACGAAAGCGATTCAAAAAAATCAAACCAATCCGTTTTTAGTTCTCGCACTCGAAAAGATGTAGGCAGCAAATCTGGTCGCATCCATCCTATGGCGCCATACTCGAGAAACTTATGATAGCCATTCAGTTCATGATAGCTAACGGCCTTCCTGTTCTCTCGCAATTGCATTTGATATTCCTGAATGGACGACATAATTCGATCAAAAAGATCAACTGACACAATAGCAACGTCGATGTCAGAGTCATAATCAAAAAGTTTTTTCTTTGTCGGACTAAAGCCTAATTTAGCGGAACCCGTAATAAAGACTTCATGAAAATTGACACTAAATTTTTCAGCGATTCGTTTTCTGAAGTCATAGTATTTGTCCTCAGCGCCATTAAATATCTTTGGTGTTCCATGAAGACTGTACTTCCTGCAAAAATCGAGTAACTCATCCTCACCCGACAATGTTGAGAGGTTAGTTAAAAAGTTTTCCATCGTCACAATTTCAAACTTATCGGGTAAAGAGCCACGCCTGCTGCTATCGGCTAATCGGCTTATACCGAATCCGCTTAGGCTTAGCCCCCTCCTCACCCAGCCGCTTCTTCTTATCCGCCTCATATTCCTGATAGTTGCCATCAAAGAACGTCCACTTGGAATCGCCTTCGCAAGCGAGGATGTGCGTGGCGATGCGGTCGAGGAACCAGCGGTCGTGGGAGATGACGGCGACGCAGCCAGCAAACTCCAGCAGCGCGTCTTCGAGCGCGCGCAGGGTTTCCACATCGAGGTCGTTGGAGGGTTCGTCTAGCAGCAGCACATTGCCGCCGGAGATGAGGGTTTGCGCCAAGTGCAGGCGACCGCGCTCACCGCCGGAGAGTTGGCCGACGAGTTTGCCTTGATCCGAGCCTTTGAAGTTGAAGCGGCCAATGTAGGCGCGCGCCGGGGTTTCGTATTTGCCTACGGTCAAAATATCATTACCGCCGGAGATGGCGTCGAACACGGTCTTGTTGGCCTCCAGCGAATCGCGCGCTTGGTCCACGTGGGCGATCTTCACGGTCTGGCCGATCTTCACCGTTCCGCTGTCCGGTTGTTCTTTGCCGGTGATCATGCGAAACAGCGTGGATTTACCCGCACCGTTGGGGCCGATGATGCCGACAATCGCGCCGGGCGGAATCTTGAAGCTGAGGTTGTCGATGAGCAGGCGGTCGCCGTAGGCTTTGCTCACACCGTCGAATTCGATGACTTCGTTACCCAGACGTTCGCCGACGGGGATGAAGATTTCCTGTGTTTCGTTACGCGCTTGGTGCTCTTGCGAATTCAGTTCTTCGAATCGTGCGATACGCGCTTTGGATTTGGCCTGACGCGCTTTCGGATTTTGGCGCACCCATTCCAACTCTTGTTTCATCGCTTTGGAATGTGCATCGAGTTGCTTCTGCTCTGTTGCCAGACGCGCGCCCTTTTGTTCCAGCCAGCTTGAGTAGTTGCCTTTCCACGGGATGCCTTCGCCACGGTCGAGTTCCAGAATCCATTCGGCAGCGTTGTCGAGGAAGTAGCGGTCGTGGGTCACGGCGACCACAGTGCCGGGGAAGCGCACGAGGAATTGTTCCAGCCATTCCACCGACTCGGCATCCAAGTGGTTGGTCGGCTCATCCAGCAGCAGCATGTCGGGTTTTTCCAGTAGCAGCTTGCACAGCGCCACGCGGCGCTTTTCACCGCCGGATAGATTCTTGATGACCGCATCCCATTCCGGCAGACGCAGCGCATCGGCGGCGATCTCCATCTGGTGCGAGGCATCGCTGCCGCTTGCCGCGATGATGTTTTCCAGCCGCGCCTGTTCGGCGGCGAGTGCGTCGAAGTCGGCGTTCTCTTCGGCGTAGGCGGCGTACACCGCGTCCAGCTTGGCTTGTGCTTCCATCACTTCGCCCAAGGCAGACTCCACTTCCTGGCGCACGGTCTTGGCCGGGTCGAGCACGGGCTCCTGCGGCAGGTAGCCGATGCGGATGTTGGGCAGGTGCTGCACCTCGCCGTCGTATTCTTTGTCCTGCTTCGCCATGATGCGCAGCACGGTGGATTTACCCGAGCCGTTCAGACCCAGCAGGCCGATCTTGGCGCCGGGGAAGAAGCTGAGGGAGATATCCTTGATGATCTGACGCTTGGGGGGAACAATCTTGCTCACGCGGAGCATAGACATCACATATTGACCTTGTACCATTTTGATTTAGATGAGTTGATAAAGATGCGTAAGTTTAACCCAAATAGGCACTTAGCCGCATGCTCTCACTTGCCCGTGGCGGCGGCGTATGATGGCTTCGTGGCTGAGCGCGAAGTCATTTACAATCAAGCCTATCGATCCGGCGCGAATACAGTTTTTACTATGCGCCTGAATGGGCAAACTCCCTTCCCCCGTAGGCGGGGGAAGGGCTGGGGATGAGGGGCGGTGCGCACCTTCAAAATTTGCTTCAACCTGCCATCCCTCACCCCAACCCCTCTGATGGAACTACTAGCCATTCGACTAAGTCCGCCAGCGGGCAAGTCGCTGGTTATCCCGCTTGCGGGAGAGGGGCTTGCAGCGACTTCATACTTTAATTCGTGCCGGATCAACAGGCACCACACCCGCAGGAGAATTGAAATGAGCCAGATCGAGAATCATTGGGACGAAGTCAGCCAGATCGAGACCGAGCTGATCCGCCATCTGGTGGCGCTGGGGCTGGATTGGCACGACGATATCGCCATGCAGCGGCTCGCCACCGAATGCAAAGCCTTCGGCCCGAGCCACGCCCAGGCTGCCTACGCCTCCAACGACCGCAAACAAAAGACCAAGGCGGAACTTTTCGCCCTGATCTCGGTGATGATACGCACCATGGAAAGCGCCGCCAGAGACGACCGCGACGTACACGCCGGAGATGCCTGGAAAGCACTGGGCAAACATCTTTACGATGCTTACCCGTTGCGCGAAAGCTGATCTCACGCCGCTTCTTTTTTGCTGTTCAGACTGATGAGCAGCACCCCGCACAACACCAGTGCCGATCCCGCGATCTGCAATACCGACACCAGCTCGTTCAGGAACAGATACCCCATGTAGATGGTGCTCACCGGGCCGACGGTGCCGATGAGCGAGGTGCTGCCCGAGCCGATGCGGCGGATGGCGAACGACAACAGGAACACCGGCAACACCGTGGAGAACAGTGCCATCGCGATGGAATATTGGTACACGCTCACGGGCAGGTCGAGCGCACTCAGCGGGCGCATCACCACGAACTGCAACACACAGGCGGCACTCGCCACCATCATCGCGTAGGCGGTGAAGCGCAACGCGCCGATACGTGTGATGGCATGCCCCGCCCCCACCAGATAGACGGCATAAGACACCGTGCTGGCGAACACCAATCCCGCTCCCATCAATACGACATCGCCCGGATGTATGCCCACGTCGTGCCAGAACACCAGCGCGATACCGGCATAACTCAGCGCCATCGCCGCGATGACTTTGCGCCCGATGGCACGCCGGTAGAGCACTGCGCTGAAGATCACCGTGAGTGTCGGATAGAGGAACAGGATCAAACGCTCCAAACCAGCGGAGATGTATTGCAGCCCGAGGAAATCGAGAAAACTGGACAGGTAATAACCGACCAACCCCAAGCCCAGCACCAGCAAACGGTCATGTGTGTTCAGCGGCGCGGCCTCATGCCGCCGCAACCACACAACCACCGCGATGAAGAACGGCACCGAAAACACCATACGCAGGGCTAGTAACGTCACTGCATCGACGTTACTAGCCAGATAGGCCAGTTTGACCAGGATGGCTTTGGCCGAGAAGCCGAGCGCCGCCAGCAGCGCAAAGACCACGCCGAGGAATACGTCCCGTTGCATGAAGGTGTTGCGAGTTTCAATTGCCATGATGTCAGACCCTGAGTGATGGATGGCTACGGGTCTGGGGCAGGACAACGCGGAAGACCCGCAGTTGCCCGGTTAAAAAAGACGTTAGAACAGGAGCGCGCTGCGGCAGTGGGCTAGCAGGGCTAGCCACAGTCGCTTGGCGATGATGAAATCGGCAGAGATGAATTGCGTTTGCATGGGCAGGAATATACGGGGGCGCAATAAACGCGTCAATCTTTGTGCAAAAACAAATCGTGCACACGCCATAAGGGGAAGCGCATAATGACCACGACGCCGAGGAGCACGCGTCTATCTCAAGATCGCAACCCAGGGGAGTGACGATGATGGATAAGATACGAACGTACTTGTACCTCTGCTTCATTCCGGCGACGTTGTTCTTTTCCGGTGGGCTTGCCGCCGCACCGCAGAACGGCATGGGGATCTACCTTGGCGTGATCGGCGCCAGCGAGGATAGTGTCACCAGCAACGGCCTGAGTTTGGGCGTGGATGCGCTGTTCGTCATCGCCCCGAACTGGTCACTCTCCCCTTACCTGATGATCTCCGCAGAACGGGACACCTATTCCAGAACGATCACCGACGGGCTGGCCGGCATCGCCCTGCGCCGCTGGCAGGGCGACTGGTTCATCGGCGTCCATGCCTTCGAACACGACCGCCTCATCATCGACAACGGCACGGTGCAGAACAGCGCATACGGCTTGAGCGGCGGACTGACAGCGGGTTTCGAGAAACCGAATGGATGGGGCGCACAGGCACAGGCCGATCTGTTCGAATCAACCTATATACGGGGTACCCAGCGCAATGCCTTGCGTGTGCACCTGACGTATCGCTGGCACTAAAGGAGAGACATGATGAATCTCAGCACAGCAATACGATCAGGTGTCACGGCGCTGCTCGCGACAGGGATGATGGCCGCGTTCAGCGCGGCGGCGGAGACGACCGCAGGCGCGTCACCAACAGCAGAGCCCGCGTCGCTGGGATTGCTCGATCAGGCACTCATGAAACTGGATGAGAAGTCTTTCACTGTTGGACTGGCCTATCTGCAGGTGACTTACAAATCCACCCACAGCGGCGCGGCGGCGAACGCACAGATCACCGACAACGGCGCACCGAGTCCGATATTGGAACTCAACAGCAAAGAGAAGATCCTGCACTCATGGACGCTGCCGCTCGGCGGTGCCATCATCGGTTGGGACATCAACGCATCGGCAAGTGTATTCGACACCCGCTACCAGTTGGTCAATTCGGCTTTTCGCGGACAGGATATCGGCACGCGGGTGAGCGGCGGATATCTCGGCCTCGCGCCGACGCTGTTCATGAAGATGGGGCCGCTGTATCCGGGACGGGACATCTACTGGAAATTGGGTTACGGCATCGGCCCGGCTCTGTTCCAAGGCTCGGGAACGGCATCGTTCGGCGGCACGATCCACGATGTCGGCTCTTCCGCTACAACGCTGGCGGTGTATCAGGCAGTCAACTGGCAATTTCAGATCGACCACTGGAACCTGTATATCACCGGAAAGATCGTGCTCCCGCAAGGCAGCGAGCGTACTTCGCTGGAAGCTTATGGCGCGGGAGTGGCCTACCGCTTCGGCTTTTAAACTATTGCGCTTTGCGCGCGTAGTAACGCTGCCAGTGATACCAGCCGTAATAAACGCCGAGGATGGTGCCGACAGGGAACGAGAACAGAATGACCGCCGAGAACGGCAGACATATCCACGTCGCATAACGGAAATCGATCAGCAGCGACAACCCTGCCAGAGCGAACAGCGCCGCCACCAGCAACGCGACCCTGACGATGTGTTCGGCCTGCGGCGTGCCTGCATTGCCAAAGTAGTTGCGCAGGGTGAATACCACCACCACTGAGATCAGCACGGCGACCGCGAAAAACAGCCAGCCGAGGATGATGCGATGCCTGTTCATCGCGCCCGCCGGGGGCAAGGCACGTTCAGGCATCAGCCCGCCAATCCCACATATACATTCTGCACATCGTCATCGCCGTCGATGGCTTCGAGAAAGGCTTGCACCTCTTCGAGTTCGGTTGCGTCGCTGATGGTGACGGGATTCTTCGGGCGGTAGCCGAGTTGTGCGGAAACCACGGTGAAACCCTGCGCAGGCAGGGCCTTGCACACGGCATCCAGATCGGTGGTGTCGGTGATGAACAGTGTGGCACCTTCCTCGGACGGTTCGAGGTCTTGCGCGCCCGCTTCGATAGCGGCGACTTCCGGGTCGGCATCCTTGCTGTTCGGTGTGGCCTCGATCATGCCGACATAACTGAAGTCCCATGACACGGAACCTTCCGCGCCGAGCTGGCCTTTGCGGAACAACACGTTCATGCTGGACTTGGTGCGGTTAATGTTGTCGGACAGGCATTCGACGATGACCGGCACGCGGTGCGGGGCGAAACCTTCATAGACCAGACGCTCCAGTTGCGCGCCGCCGTCGAGCAGGCCGGCACCTTTCTTGATGGCGCGATCCAAAGTGTCTTTGGGCATGGAGGCTTTTTTGGCCTGCTCGATCACGAGGCGCAGGCGCGAATTGGAATCGGGATCGGCACCGCCTTTGGCGGCCACCATGATCTCTTTGGCAAGTTTGCCGAAGATCTTACCCTTTGCGTTCGCTGCGATCTCTTTGTGTCTGGCTTTCCACTGTGCGCCCATGTTTCTTCTCTTTGTGTTGGTTATACGAAATACAAGGTGCGCATCTTGCCTCAACTGGCGCGAGGGTTCAATCTCGAAAACCAAATACGCCCTACCCCTTCAGGCGGGAGCAGGGTCGGGCATGAGGGGCGATCAGAACGACCAGGTAAGTTGCAGGCTGATGCGGTCGCCCAGATCGTCGGCGATGGTGAGGGCGTTGTTGCGTGCCGCCCCCGCTGCGATGGCCAGCGGGCTGGTGACTTTCATGTTGCGGCGCTCGTAATTGAAGATGGCGCGTGTCGCGGGATCGATGAAATATTGGAGCCCCAGCGTGGTGGTGGCGAACTCGCGTTCGTTGGCGGCGGTCTCGGTCATGAAGTCGAGATAGTCGTAACGCAGGTTGGCTTCCCATTTGGGCTGGAAACGCCAGCCGCCTTCGACATATCCACCGGCGGCCTTTTCGTTCACTCCGACTGCAAACACCTGACCGACGAAGGGCGGTGTCTGTCCGCCCACCACCATGCCGCTGGCGCGCAGATACTCCGCCGTGACGCGATGTGCACCTTGCAGGTATTTCATCCCCAGCCCTTCGCGCACCATGTCGTAGTGTTCCGTCCCGAACTGTCGGGCACCGGACTGACGCCACACGAAGGTGCTGACATCCTGACGGTTGGGGCCTTGCCCGCCGAGCAGGTAGGAAGCCTGTAGACGCAGTGTCAGATCCTTGCGGCTATCGTTGTCGCCCGGCGTGTCGATGGCCGCACCGTTGGAAACCATCGCGGCATAGGAGTATTCCCACTGGCCGCGTTCGAACCAGTCGTAGACCTGCACGCCCCAATCGCGGAAGCCGGAGAAGCCGCTGGACAATCTGGCTGCGGAAGCGCCGTTACGGCTGACCACGCCGCTCGCTTCGACGGGCAGGCCGACCAGCATGTACAACACGGCATTGGAGTTATACACGTAGGGATAAGACACGTTGATGGCCAGCAGCGCCTCTTCGCTGGTCGGCAACTTGAACAGCCCCGCCCGAACCCGTGCGCCGCGTATCTGGTTGAAGGTCAGCGAGGCGTCGGAGAGGGAGGCCTTGTGATAATAGTTGACGCCGTTCTGGCCCGCGTCCAGTGCGAGAAAATAATTGATCTCTTCGCTGAGCCGCCCGCGCGCGCCCAGACCGGCACGTATCACCTGAAACTGCTGCGCCTGTTGCAACTCGGGCCAATTGAGATTGAGCGTGGAATATTTGCCGTTATGCGCGGCGGAGGCACCCTGCAAACCGCTGATCGGCCCCGCGTCGATGTAGGTGTAACTCGGTTGCACGAAACCCTGCACCCTGAGCGCCGCGGCACCGGCTGGTTCGTTGCCTTGCAACTGCAACCAGTTGCTCGCCTGTGCCGGACAGGAGACAGCAAACAACAGACAGAATAAGCAGCGGGTCATGTGTAAGGTCGGCATCATTTCTTCAATAACTCCGCGAATTGCTCGGCGGGGACCGGGCGGCTGTACAGATACCCTTGCGCCTCATCACAGCCGTAGTTGCGCAGGAAAGCGAGTTGCGCATCGGTCTCCACGCCTTCTGCGATAACGGTCAGTTGCAGGGTATGACCGAGTTGGATGATGGCTCGCACGATGGCAGCAGAGTCGGAAGCCTCGGCCAGATCGCGCACAAAGGACTGGTCGATCTTGAGTTTGTTCACCGCCAAACGCTTCAGGTAGGAGAGGCTGGAATAACCCGTGCCGAAATCGTCGATGGAGAGTTTGACTCCCATATCGCGCAGACTGTGCAACGTCTTGATCGCGGCATCGACATCTTGCAGCAGGATGGATTCGGTCAGCTCCAACTCCAGCATCTCCGCCGGCAGACCGGAACGTTTCAGCGCGTGAGAGACGGTCTCAAGCAGGTTGCCGCGTTTGAACTGTAGCGCGGAGAGATTGACCGCCATCACCAGAGCATGGCCTTTCTCGCGCCACTCCTGCGCCTGACGGCACGCCTCGTTGAGCACCCAGTCACCCATCGGAATGACAAGGCCGCTACGCTCCGCCAGCGGGATGAATTTGCCGGGCGGGATCAGTCCGAGCTCTGGATGCTGCCAGCGCACCAAAGCTTCCGCGCCGATGAGACGCCCGCCGACGATATCCATCTGCGGCTGATAGTGCAGGATGAATTCCTGATTCTTCACCGCGTTGCGCAATTGCCCTTGCAGTTGCAACTGCTCCTGCGCATCCATATTCATCTTCTCGGAGAAGAAACGGTAGGTGTCGCGCCCGCTATCTTTCGCTTGATACAGCGCGGTATCGGCGTTGCGCAGCAGCATATCGAACTCCTTGCCGTCGTCCGGGTACAAACTCACCCCGATACTGAAGGTGGTGTTGATCGAATAGGCGTCGATCTCGAATGGCGCGGAAAACGTCTCGACGATCTGCTGTGCGATGCCGCTGATCACGGCAAGGTCGCGCAGATTGGGCAACAGGATGACGAACTCGTCGCCGCCCTGGCGGCTGATGGTATCGCCGTCGCGCAGGCAACTGCGCAGACGCTCGACCACCCGCACCAGCAGCTTGTCGCCGTAGGTGTGGCCGAGTGTATCGTTCACCTGTTTGAAGTTGTCCAGATCGAGGAACAACACCGCCACGCCGGAATGCGCGCGATCCGCCTGCGCGACCGCCTGTTCGTAGCGATCACGCAGCAACAGGCGGTTGGGCAGGCCGGTGAGCATGTCGTGATGCGCTAGGAACTCCAGTTTCTTTTCCGCTTCGGCATGTTCGATGCGCGTGCGCAAAGTTTCGATACCGTAAGCCAGATCGTTGGCCAGCTCTTCCAGCAGCGTGACCTCTTCCGCGACAAAGGCGGCAGTCTCGGCGGCATAGATGGTGAGTGCCCCCAGTACATGCCCCTTGTTTCTCAGCGGCAGTGAAATGCTGGAGCGGTATCCGCAGGCCAGCGCCGCCTCGCGCCACAGCACCATGTGCGGATTGGTCTGATAATCCTGATTGATGTCAGTCTGTCCGGTTCTGATCGCCATCCCCGTCGGGCCGCGCCCATGCTCCGTATCTGCCCAACTGATGCCTACACCGTTCAGATATCCCTTGTCATCGCCCCAATGCGCCACCGGGCGCACGGTTTTCTCCGCATCATGTTCGGCATATCCCACCCATGCCATGCGATAACCTCCTTGCTCGACTATCAGGCGGCATATCTCGGACAACAGGGCATGTTCCCCGGTCGCATGCACCAGTGCCATATTGCAATCACTCAGCAGTTTGAGCGCGCGATTCAGCCGTTTCTGGTTCTGCTCGGCAAGTTTGCGCTCGGCGATGTCCTGCATAGCACCAACCAGTCTGAGTGTGACGCCCTGACCATCTTTTTCAACCTTGTAACTCACATGCACCCAGCGCGCCTCTCCGTCTGCGCACATGATGCGCACTTCGACTTGCAGCAAAGCGCCGACATCCGTATGCAAGGCGTGCTGGATGTGCTCCGCCACCAAGCGGGCATCCTCGGGATGCACCAAACGTAGCGCGAAATCTGCCGAAGACAGACGATAACCTCCCATCTGCTCTGCGGTGGTGTGATGCAACGAGTAATACTGGTCGTTGAGGATGAACTCGTCGCTGACCACCTCGTATTCCCAGTGAGCCATACGCGCGATCTTCAATGCCTCGGAAAGTTTCGCCTCACTCGCGCGCAATGCGGCGGTCGCCCGCAGGCGCACATTGAGCATCTCGTTGAATTCCTGCGCCACCTCCCTGATCTCCGGCGGGCCGTCCATCTCGGCACGGGCATCTTCGCGTCCTTGCCGGATGGCGCGCGAGGTCGTGGCAAGAGCGCCGATCGGGCGCGATATCTGGCGTGCGATCAACCAGGCGATGCCGAGGATGAACAGCAGACTGACGAAACCGAGCATGATGTTCTTGTATAACGCCGCATAGAGCCGCGCATAGACATGACTGGTGGGGATACCCGCATATACCAGCCAGCCGGACGTGTCGGCCTGATCGACGTGGTATATCCGCTGGACAGCGTCTATCCCCTCCATCTCGCCTTCGACCCCGGTCAACAGTTTCTGCAGCGCCTTGTTCTCGCTGCGCTTCTGGCCCACCCACTTTTCGGTATCGAGATTGCGCCACACGAACGTCCCGTCCCGCGCCACGATGCCGATGGCGGTCTCCGGGATCATCGGCACATTGGTCAGATTGGGTTCGTACAAGGCGAGGTCGAGCGGCAGACCGAGAAAACCTATCTTGCGCCCATGTTCATCACGGACGGGGTAGGTCAACACCGTCACCCAGCGTCCGGTGATCGGGCCGAAGAACGGGTCGCTCACCACGAAGCCGTCGGTGGTCAGCGATTTCTTGAACCACGGTGCCTGGGCCACCGAGACCGGTTTGCCGCCCGGCTGGGGCACGGCTGAGCAGATCGCCGTGCCCTGCATGTCGATGACCGTCATGTTCGCGGATTTCGGGAATAACTCGCGGAAGTCCCACAGCACTTTGTCGCAGTTGCGCGCGTCCATCTTGCGGATCAGCGGACGCTTGGCCATCTGCACCAGAAAATCGCGATTGGAGAGCAGCACACGATTGACATCGGCTGCGGCCGATGCGGCCAGCATATGCGCCGTTAACTTGGCTTCGACGATGCGCTGCTGTGCATTGTCGTAGATGGTGTACACCAGGATGCCGACCATGGGCAAAGCAATGGCCATCACCAGTGCAAATAATTGTGTGCGGATTGTGAAGAGCGTTTTCATTTCAGCAAATGCAAGTAACTCGTGTGTTGGGACAGATTACTCATACATATTCTGAATGGACCGAATGGCTGGACGCATGATAGCCCAGAATACCCTTTCAAGTTGTACAGAAAATCTGTGCGCTACCGAACTGCACTCAACCGCTACTAGGTTGCCACCCCGTTCGCCACATCCTCCACCACCTGCAAGAAGGCATCGCCGTACTTCGCCAGTTTGGCCTGCCCCACGCCGCTGATGCGCCCCATTTCATCCAGCGTGTGCGGCTTCTGGTTCAGCATCTCCAGCAGGGTACTGTCGTGGAAGATGACATAGGGAGGCACGCCCTGTTCGCGCGCAAGTTCCATGCGCTTGGCCTTGAGCGCCTGCCACAGCGGATCTTCGTTGGCTCCGGCGAAGGCTTCGCGCATACGCGAGCCGCGTTCGGCTTTGCTGGATTTGCGCTGGGCGGGGTCGGCATCGCGCCGCAGCCACACTTCCTGTTCGCCGCGCAGCACGGGGCGGGAGGTTTCGGTGAGCTTCAAGCCACCGTAGGCTTCCATGTCCACGCTGATGAATCCGGCGGCAACCAGTTGGCGGTAGACGCTGCTCCATTGCTGCTGCACCAAGTCTTTGCCGATGCCGAAGGTGCTAAGTTGCTGGTGATTGAATTGCTCGACCTTGGGTGTGGCCTTGCCCAGCAACACGTCGATGAGGTGCGCGACACCGAAGCGTTGTCCGGTGCGGTACACGCAGGACAGCGCCATACGCGCGGCCTCGGTGGCATCCCAGGTATCCACCGGCGCCAGGCAGTTGTCGCACTGACCGCAGTCACCGGGATGCTCCTCGCCGAAATAACGCAGGATGGTCTGGTGGCGGCATGCAGTGGATTCGCAAAAACCCAACAGAGCATCCAGTTTTTGCAATTCGACGCGCTTGCGTTCTTCGGGCGCATCACCGGACAGCAACATCTGCCGCATCGACACCACATCGCCCAAGCCGTAAGCCATCCACGCATTCGCGGGCAGACCGTCACGGCCCGCGCGGCCCGTCTCCTGATAATAACCTTCCATACTCTTGGGCAGATCGAGATGGGCAACGAAGCGCACGTTGGGCTTGTCGATGCCCATGCCGAACGCGACGGTGGCGACCATGATGACGCCTTCTTCGCGCAGGAATTTTTTCTGGTTCTTGCTGCGCACTGCGGCATCCAGTCCCGCGTGATAAGGCAAGGCATCCCAACCCTGCTCTTTCAGCCACGCGGCGGTCTCTTCCACCTTCTTGCGTGACAGGCAATAAACGATACCCGCGTCGTCGGGATGTTCGCTTTCGAGGAAACTTTGCAGTTGTTTGCGTGCGTTGTCTTTGAGCGCGACACGATAGCGGATATTGGGGCGGTCGAAGCTGGAGACGAACTGCTGCGCCTGCTCCAGCGCCAGCCGCTCGATGATCTCTCTGCGCGTCGGCGCATCGGCGGTGGCGGTGAGCGCGATACGCGGCACATTGGGGAAACGTTCGTGCAACACCGTGAGTGCGCGGTATTCGGGGCGGAAGTCGTGCCCCCATTGCGACACGCAGTGGGCTTCGTCGATAGCGAACAGGGCGATGTTGTTGTCCTGTTCCAGCCCCTCCAACAGCTCCAGAAAACCTTCCGTCATCAACCGTTCCGGTGCGACATACAGCAGCTTCAGTTCACCACGGTGTATTTGGCGGTATACCTCGCGCGCCGCACCGGCATCGAGACTGGAATTCAAAAAAGCAGCCGACACCCCGAGCTGTTTGAGCGCGTCCACCTGGTCCTGCATCAGCGCGATCAACGGCGACACCACGATGCCGACACCTGCGCGCAGCAAAGCGGGGAGTTGGTAACACAGTGATTTGCCGCCGCCGGTCGGCATCAGTACCAGCGCATCACCGCCTGCCACGACATGTTCGACGATGGCCTGCTGTGCGCCGTGAAAGGCGGTGTAACCGAAGGTGTCACGCAGAATGTGGTGGGCGTTGCCGTGGCTCATGAAAGGGATTCATCCGTTTAATGACGCGGATTATCCCGCACATTCGCCACCCGCAACACGCGGGTAACAAAATTCATCCGAATGCGATGTTATGATGCCCGCAGAACCTAAATGAACGAGGAATGATATGAACATCCGCACCGTTGCAACCCAGCCCTTTTCCGACCAGAAGCCCGGCACCTCCGGCCTGCGCAAGAAGGTTCCGGTGTTCCAGCAGGCACATTATCTGGAGAACTTCGTGCAAGCCATCTTCGATAGTATCGCCGCACCCAAGGGGGCAACGCTGGTGCTGGGCGGCGACGGGCGTTACCACAACCGTACCGCCATCCAGACCATCCTCAAGATGGCGGCGGCCAACGGCTTCAGCAAGGTGCTGGTCGGGCGCGGCGGCATCCTCTCCACTCCGGCGGCTTCCTGCGTGATCCGCAAACACAAGACGTTCGGCGGCATCATCCTCTCCGCCAGCCATAACCCCGGCGGCCCGAAAGAGGATTTTGGCATCAAATACAACGGCAGCAACGGCGGCCCCGCCACCGAGACGGTGACCGAGGCGATCTTCGCCAAGAGCAAGACACTTTCCAGCTACAAGATCCTCGACGCGGCGGATGTCGCGCTCGACACTCTGGGTACATCCAGCGTCGGTGACATGACGGTGCAGGTGATCGATCCGGTGAGTGACTATGCGGAGCTGATGGAATCGTTGTTCGATTTCGGCGCGATACGCGCCCTGTTGCAAGGCGGCTTCCGTATCAAGTTCGATGCCATGCATGCGGTGAACGGCCCCTACGCCAAAGATATCCTCGAAGGACGCTTGGGTGCCGCACCCGGCAGCGTGATGAATGCCGTGCCGCTGGAAGATTTCGGCGGCGGCCATCCCGACCCCAATCTGACGTATGCGCACGATCTGGTGGAGATCATGTTTGGTGCCGATGCGCCGGATTTCGGCGCAGCGTCCGACGGCGACGGCGACCGCAACATGATCCTGGGCAAACGTTTCTTCGTCACACCTTCCGACAGCCTCGCCCTGCTGGCCGCCAACGCGACGCTGGCCCCCGCCTACCGGAAAGGTCTGGCGGGCATCGCGCGCTCCATGCCCACCAGCGCGGCGGCGGATCGCGTAGCACAGGCGCTGAATATCCCCTGTTACGAGACACCGACCGGCTGGAAATTCTTCGGCAACCTGATGGACGCGGGCAAGGTGACGCTGTGCGGCGAAGAGAGTTTCGGCACCGGCTCCGACCATGTGCGCGAGAAAGACGGCCTGTGGGCGGTGCTGTTCTGGCTCAACATCGTTGCTGTGCGCAAGCAATCAGTAGAAGACATCGTGCGTGAACACTGGGCGAAATACGGACGCAACTTCTATTCGCGTTACGACTACGAAGGTCTGCCCACGGAAGCCGCCAATGGCGTGATGCAGCATCTGCGCGACAGTTTCACGGCGCTCGTTGGCAGGTCGTTCGGCAAGTATGTGGTGCAGATGTGTGACGACTTCAGTTATATCGATCCGGTGGATAGCAGCATCAGCAAGGCACAGGGCGTCCGCCTGCTGTTCAGCGACGGCTCCCGCATCATCTTCCGTCTCTCCGGCACGGGTACCGAGGGCGCGACCTTGCGCGTCTATCTGGAAGCCTTCGAAGCGGATGTGCAGCGTCATCCTCTCGATGCACAGGTGGCGCTGGCCGAACTGATCGCGATCGCGTTGCAGGTCTCCGAGCTGGTAGCCCGCACGGGACGCGACAAGCCGACCGTGATCACCTGATCCGGCATCCGGCCCGGAATGAAAAAAGCTTGCGTTGACGCAAGCTTTTTTATTGGCCGGTATTTCTCTCTCGCGTTAACGCAGCAAGCTCAATACCGAGTTCGGCGACTGGTTGGCCTGTGCCGCCATCGCGGTACCGGTCTGCTGCAGGATCTGGGAACGGGTGAGCGCCGAGGTCTCTGCCGCATAGTCGGTGTCCATGATGCGACTGCGCGAAGAAGACTGGTTCTCGGATGCGATCTGCAAGTTGGCGATCGAGGTCTCAAAACGGCTCTGTGCCGCACCGAATGCGGAACGCAGTGATGTCACTGCGGCGATGTCGGCATCCAGTTTGGCGATCTCGGCCTGTGCGGTCTCCGACGAGGTACCCAGCGACACCGAGGTCGGTATCAGTGCACTGTCGGTGGTGATGGTCAGGTCGTCGATACCCGAGCGGCTGTTGGCACCCACCTGAAAGGTCTGGTTAACCGGCGCGGAAAGCAACTGGATATTATTGAACGAGGTCGCCTCGATCACACGCAGATTTTCGGAATGCAGCTGGATGAATTCGGTATTGATCGACTCGATGTCGGCATTGGAGGTGGCGTTCGCGCCCTGCACTGCCAATTCGCGCATACGCGCCATGTTCTTCTGGATATTGCCCAGCGCACTTTCCGCCGTCTGCGCCAGCGAGATACCGTCGCTTGCGTTGCGCACCGCCTGATTCGCGCCTCGGATCTGGCTCTCCATACGCGAAGCGATGGCCAGGCCCGCTGCATCGTCTTTGGAGCTGTTCACCCGCAGACCGGAAGACAGTCGCTGCAAGGAAGTGTTCAGCGAACCTTGCGACTGGTTCAGGTTGCGCTGCGCATTCAGGGCGCTGAGATTGGTATTGATATATGAGGGCATAACGTTCTCCTGTGGATACGGGTACGAGCAGTCACACCCATCCTTGTCGGTATGCAGTATATGCCCTCACACAGGGGATCAAACGGTAAACAGACACGGGAAAGCGGCCCATTACCCGAATAACACTGGCGCTGACAAGGGCTTATTACCCCGCCACTTCCTTCACCACACCCGCGATCTTCTCCGCCCACTGTTGCACCAGTACCCCGTCCTCGCCCTCGACCATCACCCGCAACAGCGGCTCGGTACCGGACGGGCGCAACAACACGCGCCCTTTGCCATCCAAAGCCTGTTCGGCTTGTTTGACGACGTCTTTGACGGCGCCCTGTTCCAGCAGTGCGGCCGCTTTGCCGCTGACTTTGACGTTGATGAGGATCTGCGGATACATCACCAGGTCCTGTGCCGCCTGGGCGAGTGACTGCTTCCCGGCACGCAGGGCATGCAACACTTGCAGCGCGGAGACGATACCGTCGCCGGTGCTGTGTTTGTCCAGGCAGATGATGTGGCCGGAGTTCTCGCCGCCGATCTGCCAGTCTTTCTGCTGCAACACTTCCATCACGTAACGGTCGCCCACTTTGGCACGCGCGAACGGGATACCGAGCCGCTGCATGGCATGTTCGAACGCGAGATTGGTCATCAGAGTGCCGACCATGCCGCCCTTCATCAGCCCCTGCGTCTGGCGGTGTTTGGCGATGACATAGAGCAACTGGTCACCGTCGTACAGCTTGCCCGCCGCGTCCACCATAACAAGACGGTCGCCGTCGCCGTCCAGCGCGATGCCCAGGTCCGCCTTGTGTTCGACCACCGCCTTTTGCAGGTTGGCGGGTTTGGTCGCACCGTAGCCGTCGTTGATGTTCTTGCCGTTGGGCTCCGCACCGATGGCGATCACATCCGCACCGAGTTCGTGGAACACATTGCGGGCGATGTGGTAAGTGGCACCGTGGGCGCTGTCGACCACGATCTTCATCCCGCGCAGGTTCATGTTCGCGGGGAAGCTGCCTTTGCAGAATTCGATATAACGTCCGACCGCATCGTCGATACGTTTGGCTTTACCCAAACCCTCCGACGAGTTGGTCAGCATCTCTTTATCCAGCTCGGCCTCGATGGCGAGTTCGACTTCGTCCGGCAGCTTCGTGCCGTCACCGGAAAAGAATTTGATGCCGTTGTCCTCGAACGGATTGTGCGAGGCGGAGATGACCACGCCCGCCTGCAAACGCAAGGCGCGGGTAAGATAGGCCACCGCCGGGGTCGGCACCGGGCCGGCCAGATACACGTCGATACCGGCCGCGATGAGTCCCGCTTCCAGCGCCGATTCGAGCATGTAACCGGAGATGCGGGTGTCCTTGCCGATCAGCACGGCGGGACGCTCACCCCGAGTATGCTCGGCACTCGCCAGCACCTTGCCGGCGGCATAACCCAAATGCATCACGAACTGCGGCGTGATGGGATATACACCCACTTTGCCGCGCACACCGTCTGTTCCGAAATATTTTCTGCTCATAAGAAGCTCCCAAAAAACCTTATCCACAGATTACGCAGATTCACGCAGATTTTGTTCGGCTTTAATCTGTGTAAATCTGCGGACAAAAAAATCACTCTTCAACCGCACTCCAAATCTTCAATACATCCACCGTCTCGCGCACGTCGTGTACGCGCACGATGCTCGCGCCGCGTTGCACCGCCAGCAGTGCCGCCGCGATACTCGCGGCCAGCCGTTCATCCACCTCGCGCCCGGTGACTGCACCCAGCATGGACTTGCGCGACACCCCCGCCAGCAGCGGCACCCCCAGTGCGGAGAACGCGGACAGCCCGCGCAACAGTTCGAGATTATGCGCCAGCGTCTTGCCGAAACCAAAACCCGGATCGATGACGATACGTTCGCTGCCGATGCCAGCCGCCCGCGTCGCTTCGATGCGGGCTTGCAAGAAGGCTGACACCTCCGCGACAACATCGGCATAGCGCGGTGCGCGCTGCATGTTCTCCGGGTCACCCTGTTTGTGCATCAGGCATACCGCAGCATCGCTATCCGCCACCGCAGCCAAAGCATCCGGTGCCTGTAGCGCGTTGATGTCGTTGACCATGCTCGCTCCCGCAGCCAGTGCCGCGCGCATCACGGCAGGCTTCCAGGTATCGATGGAGACCGGTACGGCGCTATCGCGCAACGCCTCGATCACCGGCAACACGCGCTCCAGCTCTTCCTGTTCACTCACGGCTGCCGCACCGGGACGGGTGGACTCACCGCCGATATCGAGCAGGTCGGCACCGTCCGCGATCAGTTTGTGTGCATGGGCAATCGCCGCAGCATGCGACAGATGCCTGCCGCCATCGGAAAAAGAGTCGGGAGTGACGTTGACGATGCCCATCACTCGGGGATGGGTGAGGTCTAGGTGGAATTTACCGCAGCGGAGAAACATCGGAGAAGGGAGAAGGGAGAAGGGAGAAGGGAGAAGGGAGAAGGGAGTCTTGGTTTTACCCTTCCCCCTTCTCCCTTAACCCTTCCTTGCCTTTCAGGTTTCTTGCGCCGGTTCGACAGGTGTCGCCGGAGCCGTGGGCGTGGCATCCTGCGGCGGCTGAGTGCTGGCTGTCGTTGTCGTCGGCTTGGGCGGACGTGGCGGATTGCCGGCCATGATGTCGTTGATCTGGTCGGCGTCCAGGGTCTCCCATTCCAGCAGGGCCTTGGTCATCGCCTCGATCTTGTCGCGATTGGCTTCGATCAGGCCGCGCGCCAACGCATATTGCTGGTCGATGATACGGCGTATCTCTTCGTCCACTCTCTTCATGGTGGCTTCGGACACGTTCTTGTGTGTGGTCACCGAACGGCCCAAGAACACCTCACCCTCGTTCTCGCCGTACACCATCGGCCCCAATGCCTCGGACATCCCCCACTGCGTGACCATCTTGCGCGCCATATCGGTGGCACGCTCGAAGTCGTTGGAGGCACCGGTGGTCATCTGGTTCATGAATATCTCTTCGGCGATACGCCCGCCGAACAACACCGCCAATGTATCCAGTATGCGGTTCTTGTCCATACTGTAGCGGTCTTCCGACGGCAACTGCATGGTCAGGCCCAGCGCGCGACCGCGCGGGATGATGGTGACCTTGTGTACCGGGTCGGTCTTGGGCAGCAGTTTGGCCACCACCGCATGGCCGGACTCGTGATACGCCGTGTTGCGGCGCTCTTCTTCCGGCATGATCATGGTGCGGCGTTCGGTTCCCATCATGATCTTGTCTTTGGCCGATTCGAAGTCGTCCATCTCGACGAAACGCTTGCCGCGCCGCGCCGCGAACAGCGCCGCCTCGTTCACCAGATTGGCCAGATCGGCACCGGACATGCCGGGAGTGCCACGCGCCAGGATGTCAGCCTTCACATCGGTCGCCACCGGCACTTTGCGCATATGCACGGTCAAGATCTGTTCACGGCCACGGATGTCCGGCAACGGCACCACCACTTGGCGGTCGAAACGGCCCGGACGCAACAGCGCGGAATCCAATACATCAGGACGGTTGGTCGCAGCGATGACGATGACACCGCTGGCGCCTTCGAAACCGTCCATCTCGACCAGCAGCGCGTTCAGCGTCTGCTCGCGCTCGTCATTGCCGCCGCCCATGCCTGCGCCGCGCTGGCGTCCGACTGCGTCGATCTCGTCGATAAAGATGATGCAAGGGGAGTTCTTCTTGGCTTGTTCGAACATGTCGCGCACACGCGCCGCGCCGACACCAACGAACATTTCCACGAAGTCGGAACCGGAGATGGAGAAGAACGGCACTTTGGCTTCGCCCGCGATGGCTTTCGCCAGCAGGGTCTTACCGGTACCGGGACTACCCACCATCAACACGCCGCGCGGAATGCGTCCGCCGAGATTTTGGAATTTGGAGGGGTCGCGCAGGAAATCGACCAGCTCGGAGACCTCTTCTTTGGCCTCGTCGCACCCGGCGACATCGGCGAAGGTGACACGTTCTTTGGCATCATCCAGCAGACGCGCCTTGCTCTTGCCGAACGAGAAAGCGCCGCCGCCCTTGCCGCCCTGCATCTGGCGCATGAAGAATATCCACACACCGATAAGCAGCAGCATCGGGAACCAGGACACAAAGATGCTCATCAGGAAGGACTGCTCTTCTTCCGGCTTGGCTTCGATGCTCACACCGTTCTTGAGCAGGTCGGAGACCATCCACAGATCGCTGGGGGCATAACTGGTGATGCGTTTGCCTTCGTTGGACACGGCTTTCAGAGTGCGGCCTTCGATAGTCACCTTGGTGATATGGCCCTGGTTCACTTCGTCGAGGAACTGGGAATAATCCATCTGCACCTGCGCGGACGATTGCTGGCGGGCATTGAATTGGTTGAACACGGTCATCAGCACCAGGGCCACGACCATCCAGATTCCGATACTTTTAAATAGGTTGTTCACTCTCGCCTCTCAAATTGAGCCGTAATATAGCGGTGTATTAGACACGTTCCGACCTGATTACTCAAGCGTTCAGCTCCGTTTTTCCATACCCAGCAGATATTGTTCACTGCTGCGGTCGCGCGAGGCTTTGGGTTTGCGTGTGACCACTTTGACAAAGTGGCTACGCATCAGTTTCAGGTAATCCTCGAAACCCACCCCCTGAAACACCTTCACCAGAAATGCGCCGCCCGGCTTGAGATGCTGCACGGCGAACTCCAGTGCCAGCTCGGCCAGGTGCATGGCACGCGCCTGATCCGCCGAGTCGATGCCGCTCATATTGGGTGCCATGTCGGAGATTACAAGGCCGATCTGCTGCCCCCCCAGTTTTTCTTCCAGTTGTGCCAGCACCGCATCATCGCGAAAATCGCCCTGAATGAACTCCACTCGCGGCAAAGGATGCAGCGGCAACAGGTCCAGCGCGATGATCTTGCCGTGCGCCCCGAGTTTATTCGCCGCCACTTGGCACCAACCACCGGGCGTCGCGCCCAGATCGACCACCACCATGCCGGGCTTGAGCAGGTGGTCGCGCTCGTCGATCTCGAGCAGCTTGTATGCGGCGCGCGAGCGGAAACCGTCCTTTTGTGCACGCTGCACATAGGGATCGTTGACGTGCTCCATCATCCATTGTTTGCTGGTCTTGGAAGGTTTCATTGATATATAAAACTTAAAAAAACTTTTTCCCGCAGATTTCGCAGATTAACACCGATTAAAACCGAGTCGTTACCTCAGCACTTTTGCTCACCTTCGTGGGCGCGCGACCGCTGCGGATGACCGCATAAAAATCTGCGTTAATCTGCGAAATCTGCGGATTAAGCTGTCGTTTTTAGGTAAAATGCGCGCCCTATCAGGAGTACCTCATGCTAAATCTCACTGTTGCACAGCGCCTCGAACTCAAGGGCCGCGCCCACTCGCTCAACCCTGTCGTCATCATCGGCAACGCCGGTCTGAGTCCTGCCGTTCTGGACGAGATCGAGCGCAGCCTGAAGAGCCATGACCTGCTCAAGATCCGGGTCATGAACGACGACCGCGAAGCACGTACCGCCATGCAGGAAGAGATCTGCACCAAACTGGACGCGGGAGCAGTTCAACACATCGGCAAGATCCTGGTGATCTATCGCCCGCTCGCCATCCCCCTGGTCAGCGCCCCCAAACGTAAAAAGGGTAAACCTCTCACCAAGAAGCAGTTAGGGAATCGGCCTTAAAACTTTGGGGAAGGGAGAAGGGTAAAGGGGGAAGGGTAAAACTGTCGCCGCCCCCCGGAATGAGGTGAGGTTTTCACCCTTCCCTCTTCCCCCTTTACCCTTCCCGCTTTTAGAGGTACTGAACTTCCACCACTTCGTATTCGCGCACTCCGCCCGGTGCCTGCACTTCGGCGACATCACCGCTGGACTTGCCGATCAGGGCGCGGGCGATGGGGGAGCTGATGGAGATCTTGCGTTTCTTGATATCGGCCTCGTCGTCACCAACGATCTGATAGGTGACCACATCACCCGTCTTGGTGTCTTCCAGAATGACGGTCGAACCGAACACACAGCGTCCGTCTGCATTCAGCGTCTTGGGATCGATGATCTGCGCGCTGCCCAGCTTGAACTCCAGCTCGACGATGCGTCCCTCGATGAAAGACTGCTTCTCTTTCGCCGCATCGTATTCCGCATTCTCGGACAAGTCGCCCTGTGCGCGCGCCTCGGAGATGGCGGTGATGACGGATGGACGCTCCACCGTCTTCAGGCGGTGCAACTCGTTGCGCAATAACTCTGCGCCATTCACTGTCAATGGAACCTTGCTCATACCGCTCTTCCCTTATTGAGTTTTCAGGCGACGATGCAACGACTGCACGTCATAGACTTGCAATTCGGCCATGTGTTGCATTCCCATACACGCGGCGCGCGCGCCGGCCAGCGTGGTGTAGTAAGTCACACGCCCCTGCAACGCGGCATGGCGGATGGAATACGAATCGCGCATCACCGACGGCTTGCTGTCCACCGTGTTGACGATGAGACTGACTTCGCCGTTCTTGATCATATCCACGATATGCGGACGCCCCTCGGCAACCTTGTTCACCAGCGTCACTTCAACACCTGCCGCAGTGATGACCGAGCCGGTGCCACGGGTCGCCAGGATGGTGAAGCCCAGTTGTTTCAGGGTGCGCGCGACTTCCACCGCCCCCAGCTTGTCTTCTTCGCGCACGCTGATGAACACCTTGCCGCTCTTCGGCAGTTTCACGCTGGCGGCGAGTTGCGACTTGACGAAGGCTTCGGCGAAGGTGTCGCCCACGCCCATCACTTCGCCGGTGGATTTCATCTCGGGGCCGAGGATGGTATCGACGCCGGGGAACTTGATGAACGGGAACACCGCCTCTTTCACCGAATAATACGGCGGAATCACTTCTTTGCTCACGCCCTGAGAAGCCAAAGTCTGCCCTGCCATACAGCGTGCGGCGATCTTGGCCAGCGACACACCGGTGGCTTTGGATACATAAGGCACAGTACGCGAGGCGCGCGGGTTCACTTCCAGCACGTAAACCGTCTCGCCCTGAATCGCGAACTGCACATTCATCAAACCGACCACATTGAGTGACTTTGCCATCGCTACAGTCTGGCGGCGCAATTCGTCTTGCATCTTGGTGGACAAGGAGTACGGCGGCAACGAGCAAGCCGAGTCGCCGGAATGCACGCCCGCCTCTTCGATGTGCTCCATGATGCCGCCGATGATGACTTGCTTGCCATCGGACACCGCATCCACGTCCACCTCAATCGCATCGTTCAGGAAGCGGTCGAGCAGGATGGGCATACGCTCGGGATACGTCTTGGACATTTCCTCGGCATCGCGCATGTAACGCTCAAGGTCGGGCTGTGCATGGATGATTTCCATGGCACGACCGCCCAGCACGTTGCTTGGCCTCATCACCAGCGGGTAGCCTATCTCGGCTGCGCCCGCGACCGCATCGGCCACGTTGCTGGCGGTACGGTTCGGCGGTTGCTTCAAATTCAGTTCGCGCAACATCGTCTGGAAGCGCGCGCGGTCTTCGGCCATGTCGATCATGTCCACCGAGGTGCCGATGATGGGCACGCCGTTCTTGGCCAAGCCGTGCGCCAGCTTCAACGGTGTCTGACCTCCGTACTGCACGATGACGCCGACAGGCTTCTCGACAGCCACCACTTCCAGCACATCTTCCAGCGTCAGCGGCTCGAAATACAGACGGTCGGAGGTGTCGTAGTCGGTGGAAACGGTTTCTGGGTTGCAGTTGACCATGATGGTCTCATAGCCGTCTTCGCGCATTGCCAGTGCGGCATGCACGCAGCAATAATCGAACTCGATACCCTGACCGATACGGTTCGGACCTCCGCCCAGCACCATGATTTTTTTCTTGTCGGTCGGCTGCGATTCGCACTCTTCTTCGTAAGTGGAATACATGTAGGCGGTGTTGGTGGAGAACTCGGCGGCGCAGGTATCCACACGCTTGAACACCGGACGCACCTTCAGGGCGTGGCGGTAAGCGCGTACTGACTCATCATCGATACCCAACAGTTTTGCCAGACGCGCATCGGCAAAACCGCTACGTTTCAACACGCGCAGATCGTCCGCATTCAGGCTTTCCAAAGTGCGGCCAGCCAGCGCCTGTTCCTGACGGATCAAATCTTCGATTTGCACCAGGAACCACGGGTCGATCTTGCTGACATTGAATACTTCTTCCACGCTCATACCGACACGGAAGGCATCACCCACCGCCCAGATACGATCCGGGCCAGGGTTACCCATTTCGGCGCAGATCGCGTCGCGGTCGCTGTATTTAGTATCCAGCCCGTTCACGCCGACTTCCAAACCGCGCAAGGCTTTTTGGAACGACTCTTGGAAAGTACGACCGATCGCCATCACCTCGCCCACCGACTTCATTTGCGTGGTCAGACGGTCATTGGCTTGCGGGAATTTTTCGAACGCGAAACGCGGGATCTTGGTGACCACATAGTCGATGGTCGGTTCGAACGAAGCTGGGGTCGCGCCACCGGTGATGTCGTTCTTCAACTCGTCCAGCGTGTAACCCACGGCCAGCTTGGCGGCAACCTTGGCGATGGGGAATCCGGTAGCTTTAGAAGCCAGCGCCGAAGAACGCGACACACGCGGATTCATCTCGATCACCACCATACGCCCGTCTCGCGGATTGATGGAGAACTGCACGTTGGAGCCGCCGGTCTCCACACCGATCTCGCGCAGCACCGCCAGCGAGGCGTCGCGCATGATCTGGTATTCCTTGTCGGTGAGTGTCTGTGCGGGAGCCACGGTGATGGAGTCGCCGGTATGCACACCCATCGGGTCGAGGTTTTCGATGGAGCAGATGATGATGCAGTTGTCGTTGCGGTCGCGCACGACTTCCATCTCGTATTCTTTCCAGCCCAGCAGCGATTCTTCGATCAGCAGCTCGCGTGTGGGCGAAGCTTCCAAGCCGCGCTCGCAGATCTCGACGAACTCTTCGCGGTTATAGGCGATGCCGCCGCCGCTGCCGCCCATGGTGAAGGATGGACGAATAACCGTCGGGAATCCCATCACCTGTTGCACTTGGAAGGCTTCTTCCATGCTGTGCGCGATGGCGGAACGCGCCGAAGCCAGCCCGATGCGGGTCATGGCCTGTTTGAATTTTTCGCGGTCTTCTGCCATGTCGATGGCATCGCGCGACGCGCCTATCATCTCGACTTTGTATTTTTCCAGCACGCCGTGCTTCGCCAGATCCAAGGCGCAATTCAGCGCGGTCTGTCCGCCCATAGTCGGCAGGATCGCGTCCGGCTTTTCCTTGGCGATGATCTTTTCCACCATCTGCCAGGTGATCGGCTCGATGTAGGTCGCGTCCGCCATGTTCGGGTCGGTCATGATGGTGGCCGGATTCGAATTCACCAGAATGACGCGGTAGCCCTCTTCGCGCAGTGCCTTGCAAGCCTGTGCGCCGGAGTAGTCGAATTCACACGCCTGCCCGATGACGATGGGGCCAGCGCCGATGATCAGAATGCTCTTAATGTCAGTACGTTTTGCCATTTTTCAGACGGGAAGAGGGAAGAGAGAAGAGGGAAGGGTAAAAGCGCAACGCTGCGCTCCACACCCTTCTCCCTTCACCCTTCTCCCTTCACTGTTTTTTCTCCATCAATCCAACAAATTTATCGAACAACCCGTCCACATCATGTGGGCCGGGACTCGCTTCCGGATGGCCCTGGAAACAGAACGCCGGCTTGTCGGTCAGCTCAAAGCCTTGCAGCGTGCCATCGAACAACGAGATATGCGTGACGCGCGTATTCTTCGGCAGCGTCGCCGCATCCACCGCAAAGCCGTGGTTCTGGCTGGTGATCATCACGCGCTTGCTCTGCGTGTCCTGCACCGGATGGTTCGCGCCGCGATGGCCGAACTTCATCTTCACGGTCTTCGCACCCGAAGCTAAACCTAAAATCTGATGACCGAGGCAGATGCCGAACAACGGCATACCGACTTCGAGAAATTTTTGCGTGGCTTTGATCGCGTAATCGCACGGCTCGGGATCGCCGGGGCCATTGGACAGGAACACGCCATCCGGCTTCAGCGCCAGCACATCGGCGGCAGAAGTCTTAGCGGGAACCACGGTGATCTTGCAACCGCGCTCGGCCAACATGCGCAGAATATTGCGTTTCACGCCGAAGTCATACGCCACCACATGGAATTTTGATTCAGAGACATCGCGGTAACCGACGCCCAACTCCCACTCGCGCTGTTTCCACTCGTAAGACTTATCGCAAGTCACCACTTGCGCTAGATCCATACCGGCCAATCCGGCGAAACCGCGCGCCGCAGCCAGTGCGGCCTCGACGTTTTCGCCCGTGGCGATGCAGCCGTTCTGCGCGCCTTTGCTGCGCAGGATGCGCGTCAACTTGCGCGTATCGATCCCGGCGATGGCGACCACATTATTGGCCTTGAGATATTCAGGCAGAGATTGCGTGCTGCGGAAGTTGCTCACCGTCATCGACAGGTCGCGAATGATGAGGCCGCTGGCGAACACCTGACGCGACTCCACGTCTTCAGGGTTGCAACCCACATTACCGATGTGCGGATAAGTCAGCGTGACGATCTGGCGGCAATAAGACGGGTCGGTGAGTATCTCTTGATAGCCGGTCATCGAGGTATTGAACACCACCTCGCCGACACTGCTACCGGACGCGCCAATGGCGGTTCCGCGAAACACTGTCCCATCGGCTAAAACTAAAATGGCAGGACTTGTTTGCGACACCGGATACCCCCTCGAACTGGACATAAAGAAGCGGGACGAACCGTGTGTTCATCCCGCTTTTGAATTGGCGCGCATTATAGCCGAAAAGCCCCTCCCCTTCAAATCCGACTTGCCAGACTGGGATTTCATCGCCCCACCTCTTGAAAACAGGCATATCGCCCCCATGTAGGCACCTGTCCTATTTTTGCAATCACGGAGAGAACGATGAGCGACACCACCACAAACAACCGCGAAACCCTGGGTTTTCAGGCCGAAGTAAAGCAGCTTTTGCAGCTGATGATCCATTCGTTATATTCGAACCGCGAGATTTTCTTGCGTGAGCTGATCTCGAATGCGGCGGATGCCAGCGACAAGCTGCGTTTCGAGGCACTGCACAATGCCGCGCTGTTCGAGAACGACTCCGAGCTGAACATCCGCATCGCGTACGACAAGGCGGCTCGCACGCTGACTATCAGCGACAACGGCATCGGCATGAGCCGCGACGAAGTCATCAATAATCTCGGCACCATCGCCAAATCGGGCACACGCGAATTCTTTGCGCGCCTCTCCGGCGACCAACAAAAAGACGCGAACCTGATCGGCCAGTTCGGCGTGGGCTTCTACTCCGCCTTCATCGTCGCCGACAAAGTGACGGTGACCACGCGCCGCGCCGGGGAAAAATCCGACCAGGGCGTGCGCTGGGAGTCCGACGGCAGCGGCGAGTTCACCATCGAGATGCAGGACAAAGCCGCGCGCGGCACCGAGATCGTGCTGCACCTGCGCGAAGGGCAGGACGATCTGCTCAGCGGGCAGAAGATCCGCACCATCATCCGCAAATACTCCGACCACATCGTGCAGCCCATCGTGATGAAAAAAGAGGAATGGAAAGACGGTGCGCAGCAGATGCTGGACGAGGACGAGACCGTCAACAAGGCGTTCGCCTTGTGGGCGCGCGCCAAGAGCGAGATCAGCGACGAGGAATACAGGGAGTTCTACAAACATGTCGGCCATGATTTTCAGGACCCGCTGGCGTGGACCCATGCCCGCGTCGAAGGCCGTCAGGAATACACCCAGTTGCTCTACATCCCTTCCCGCGCCCCGTTCGACATGTGGGAGCGCGATGCCATCCACGGCGTGAAGCTGTATGTGCGCCGCGTGTTCATCATGGACGATGCGGAGCAGCTGATGCCCCGTTATATGCGCTTCGTGCGCGGCGTGGTGGACTCCAGCGACCTGCCGTTGAACGTCTCGCGCGAGATCCTGCAAGAGTCGAAAGACATCGAATCGATACGCAAAGGCTGCACCAACAAGGTATTGGCGCTGCTGGAAGATCTAGCCAAGAGCGATGCCGAAAAATACGCCAAGTTCTGGGGCGAGTTTGGCCGCGTACTCAAGGAAGGCATCGGAGAAGACCAGGCCAACAAGGACAAGATCGCCGGATTGCTGCGCCTGGCCTCGACCCATGCCGACACGGCGGAAGAGACCGTCGCACTGGCCGACTACGTGGGACGCATGAAAGAAGGCCAGGACAAGATCTACTACATCACCGCAGACAGCTTCAATGCCGCGAAGAACAGTCCGCATCTGGAAGTGTTCCGCAAGAAAGGCATCGAAGTGCTGTTGCTGTCGGACCGGGTGGACGAGTGGGTGGTGACTAACCTGTTCGAATTCCAGGGCAAATCGCTGATCTCGGTGGCCAAAGGCGGACTCGACCTCGGCCAACTGGAAGACGAAGCGGAGAAGAAAGAGCAGGAGAACATCGCCAACGAGATGAAGGAGCTGACTGACAAGATCAAGTCCAGCCTGGCCGAGCGCGTCAAGGAAGTGCGCGTGACCCATCGCCTGACCGAATCGCCCGCCTGCCTAGTGGCAGACGAACACGACATGAGCGCCAATCTGGCGCGACTGCTGAAATCAGCCGGACAGAAGGCTCCGGTAGCGCAACCCATCCTGGAGATCAACCCGAAACATCCCGTGGTATTGCGCCTGAAGACCGAGGAGAAGAAATTCGACGACTGGGTCGCCGTGTTGTTCGATCAGGCATTGCTCGCGGAGGGCGGCCAACTCGACGATCCGGCCAGCTTCGTCAAACGCGTCAACCAATTGATGCTGGAGATGAGCGGCAGCTAAACGAAGTACACCCATAAAAAACGGCGATGCGCTTGCATCGCCGTTTTTTATTCGGGCTGCTGATCGATCCGCTCGAAACGATCCACCCACTTTCCCGCGTGCATCACCTGCTCGAAGAACACCTCGCGCGGACGCGCCCATGTCACGCCCTCCGGGGAACGATAGATGACCAGCGTCACCGTCGGGTTCGCTTCGAGCTTGGCCTCACACACCCACTCGTATATCCCGCCTTTGTAGTGCCGGTAACGCATCGCTAGCGCTTGTCGCCAAGCGCCGCTTTGCAACGTGCGGCGATCTCTTTGCACAGACGGGGCGAATTCACCGGACAGTCGGCCTGCGCACGACGCGCCACCCGCCGCAGATCGTCTTCACCGGCACTGATCCCGATATGCCGCAGCACGAACGCCCGGAACGCCGCGTCTTTCGCAGCCAGTGTTTGCAATGTCGGCAGATCGCCCCAGTTCCCGGCCAACACACCGACCACCATATTGGTATAACCATCGGCGTACAACCCCTCATCCCGGCAGGCCGGAAGATTGTGTTTATATGCCGCATGCACATCGAACCAGTCGTGGGCCGATGTGATCTGATGGAGAAATTCTTTATCGCTGACAGGACAGCCCTCCTCTACAGCCACAGTAGAGGAGGTAGCGAGCGCCAGAACTGCGCAGGAAACGAACGCAGAAAGTGATCTCACAAAAACGAGACCCGTGCTCTATAAGAAACGGAGGGATTAACTGGTGCGGGAACCGGCCATGGCGAACAGTCTCGCCTCGAGCGCATCGAGATCGGCCTCGTGGCTGCCCGACTTTTGCTCAAGCGGATTGTAGGAGACATGTGATTGTGTCGTGTCCTCAAAACTCTTTTCGTGATGCAACGAACCATGCAGATTCATTTGCGACTGATCTTTATCCATAACTTCCTCCTGATAGAAAGGGCAGATCGTTAGTTCCGGCCGCAAATCAGGAGCGCACATTCAGACGCGTGACTTTCCTAAAACGGCGTCGAATTATTACATGACAGAAATGAAATAATCAAATAAAAATACGGCTAAGGGAAACCCTTAGTTGCGCGAATAGTTCATTGATAATAAATGTATTCTGGCGGAGGCTGTGAGATTCGAACTCACGGAACATTTCTGTTCGGCAGTTTTCAAGACTGCTGGTTTAAACCACTCACCCAAACCTCCGTATTGGCATTCAAACTGGGCTGTCGCTTTTGAATGGCGCGCATCATACCCGAACTGGACGGGCTCTAGAAAGCGACTCGCAAAATATCTGCTGCCGAATTGCAACTTTTACCCCGCTTCTGTAGTCTTACGTCCGCTACTGAGTAACGGACTCATTCTTTTGTGTAACGCACCATTTGGAGAACATCACCATGCAATACCAGACTATTTCGCAAACTGGCACGTTCGCGGTAGAACAGAACAAAGTCCTGCGCAACACTTACCTGATGCTGGCGCTGACCATGATTCCCACGGTCATCGGCGCATTCATCGGCCTGTCGACCAACTTCTCCTTCATGGCCAACTACCCGATCATGGCACCGCTGGTGATGTTCGCGGTGATGATGGGCATGCTGTTCGCTGTTTCCGCCCTGCGCAACAGCGTATGGGGGATAGCCGCCCTGCTCGGTTTCACTTTCGTCGCGGGCTGGTTCCTCGGCCCTATCCTGCAACACGCGCTGCATCTGCGTAACGGCGCGCAACTGGTGGGCATGGCTGCGGGCGGCACCGGCATCATCTTCTTCAGCCTGGCTACCATCGCTACGGTGACGAAAAAAGACTTCAGCTTCATGGGCAAGTTCCTGTTCATCGGCGTGATCCTGCTGGTGGTCGCCTCGCTGGCCAACCTCTTCTTCCAGGTTCCCGCCTTGTCGCTCGCCCTCTCGGCCATCGCCGTGCTGATCTTCTCGGCCTATATCCTGTACGACATCAGCCAGATCATTCACGGCGGCGAGACCAACTACGTGATGGCGACCATGTCCCTGTATCTGAACATCTACAACATCTTCGTCAACCTGTTGAGCCTGCTGATGGCTTTCAACGGCGAGCGCGACTGAGATCGCACCAAGACACAAATCAAAAAGGCGGCGCAAGCCGCCTTTTTCTTGCGGCAATCACACATGATGGATAGAAAATGGAACTGAGCAGCTTTTTGCAACGCCTGAACGACACGCCCGACAACATCGCCTTCACCGACACCATCGCGGCGATCGATGCCCTGTACGACTTCACCCCGACCGCCTTCACTAACGGCGATCTGCGTAGCGAAGCCGGACAGAACAACGGTTCGTGCAAAATCTTTTCTTTCGCCCGGATACAGAACCTGACTCCGCAACAGACACTGCATTGCTTCGGCGCCTATTACCGCGACGATGTGCTCAAACACCCTGATTCGACAGACCACCAGAACATCCGCAACTTCATGGAGACGGGATGGGAGAGAATCAAGTTTGAGGGCGAGGCGCTGAAGGTGAAGGGAACGTAATTGGGGGGATTAATTCTTGGTCTGAAATTCGACCAAAGCCGCCGGTCGGAGTGATCTTAATAGACTTCCGCATCCACCCCGTTGCGAACATCGCAACTTTCAGAAAGCGGGCATTCAACGTCTGAATTCACCGGCTTGCGCTGCTTTTTGCGCAGGTCCGGAGGAATGAGAGGTTAGATTTCTGCGGCTCATTTCGGCAGGCGTTCTTGGGTGGGCAACCTATCTTTTGCGACGGGCAGAACGTATGAATGACCGTTTTGCGGGAAGTAGTAGACAACACTTGTTTCGGGAGCGACCCCTGCACAGTTTCTTGCGCCACACATCAAGTAAAGAAGCTTCAGCGTCTGGCCATTGATTGATACCGTAATCATCTCGTGCTCAGGAATCGATTTACTCTTGATCTTTAACTTAACTTGCGTGGCAGCTTCTTTTCCTTTTGATTCGAAATACACGAGCGACAGGATGAACACAAAAAAGACAGCGCCAAGCAGGGCGAACGTAACTGTGTGTTGCTTTTCTCTCTGCTCAATTTCAGAGTCTTTTCGCTTGCCTATCCACCAATTCTTCACCCTTAGATATTGGCGCTTCCTCTTCCAACTTTTGCGCAATTCATCATTGAGACCAGGAAGAACGCCATGTGAATAGATGAAGCGCGCTATTGCGTAAAAGAACAAAAATAGAAATGCTGATGCAAACGAAATCAGGAATCCGTGATACAGAATTTGCTGGAAATTTCGATCAAGAACGTCCCCATCAAGGCCAAGTAAGTCAAGATATCCTCCGGTATAGGCTGCACTAGCACAGTACAAGAATGCCGTTACAGCCGCGAGCGCAATGCCGCTGTCAAATAGAGGATTCCGTTTAGCGTCCATAGAAATCTAACGTCTGAATTCACCGGCCTGCGCGGCTTTTCGCGCAGGTCCGGTGGAATGATAGGTTGGGCAACATATTGTTAGTCGACAACATAGGTTCGTGTGACCGAAAGTGAGTCGCCAACAGGCGTCTTGATATGGCCGTCAATAAACACCATCTTGTCTGTCGGGTTTGCGGCCTGCGCAGGGACGATAACGTTGACTCCTTTTTCGGATGTGGCGCCAGGCGGAACAAGAACCTCCGCAGTTCGCCTTTCGTAGCTAGGTATCCGGCCTTCTGATCCTGTCGTGGTCATGCTAAAGGAGTATATAAGCGCAGCAGATGTTCTGTTTTGGACAATTATCTGAACGGTCGCAACGTCGCGCTTCTTCACTACCTGCCCGATTGATATCTGTAGCCGCCCGTCCTTGAAGTCTGCATAGAGGCCAGATGTCGACTCGTAGAATTTTGGTACCATCCACCCGTTAATATCCACAGTCGCTTTTGTCGACTGAGACGAAGGCTTGTTCTTGGTGAAGAAGTCAAAAATGTAGGGCAGCGAATATAGGAAGAGCGGAGCGGCAATGAACAGAGCTAACAAGCCGATTCGTTGTGGGCCGGTTGGTGGCACTTCATCAAGTTTCGCTACGATCCGTCCTTTTGATTCCTTCGATAGGCAGTTAGATATTGCCTCCTTTGAAAAGGTGCCGCCTTCAATCAAGAGCAGTGCCGATATCTCATCGCCTGGCCCAATGCGCGGAATTACGAGCTTGTTCTTCGCAAGCGTGACGTCTTCACTACTTGTTCCGACGATGTTGTATTGCATTGAGGGGGACAAGCTGAGTTCAACGTTTTCCTCAGTCTTGAACCCGCGATTGAATAGCGTAATTTCTGCAAGTTGCCCGCTATCTGTTAGGTGAGAATAAGAAAACAGACGTGGGACAAGAACAACGAGCCTTGGCTTTCTTAGCCACCCTAATAGCCCTGCGAGTAGCAGACCGCCGAGTAGTGTGAAGATGATGTTCAATGGTGAAGCGTTCATGGCTGTCTTCGGCTTGGTGAATTGGTGATAAAGAGAGGCGATAGCTTTATGTTGCCCAACAGTTATTAGCCAGACCTATCGGTCTGTACTATTAAAAATAGTGTGGAAAACATTTTATCGACAACCAATTGATTCATTGAAGTCCACTGAATTTATTGTTCCGCATATGCATAATAGTACGGACGGAAGCGAATGTCTTCTTTGGAGAAGCAATACGAGCAGCTGGATATGGCACTCAGCGGAAGCATACGATAACGTCATTGACCGGCTGCTATGGCCGAGAACCCGCCCCTCCACAAGACGCTCGCTATGCGGGCACCCTGTCGAACACCGCGATCGACTCCACATGCGATGTCTGCGGGAACATGTTCATCACCCCGGCCGCTTTGATCGCGTAGCCCTGCACGTTCACCAGCACATCTGCATCACGCGCCAGCGTGGCCGGGTTGCAGCTCACATACACGATGCGTTGCGGGGCGATCTCCGGCGTAATTGCCTTGACCAACTCTACCGCGCCGTCACGCGGCGGGTCCACCAGCCACTTGTCAAAGCGCCCCTTACCGACCAGCGCTTTTTCGTCCATCTCGAACAAGTTCATCACTTCGAATTTGGTATTGCCTGACAGCCCGTTATGCGCCGCGTTCTGCGCCGCGCGTTTCACCAGCGCGGCACTGCCTTCAATACCCAATACCTGCGCCCCACTGCGCGCGATAGGCAAAGTGAAATTACCTAAACCGCAGAAGAAATCAGCGATGCGTTCTTGCGGCTGCGGGGCTAGCAGACGCAGCGCGCGGCTCACCATCAGCCGGTTCATCGTGCTGTTCACCTGGGTGAACTCGGTCGGTGCATACGGCATCTCGATGCCGAACTCGGGCATGCTGTAAGTCAGCGCGGGGGCATCCAGTGGGTAGAACGGTTTCACCGTCTCCGGCCCCTTGGTCTGCGTCCAGAACTGCACCTGATGTGTATCGGCGAACTGTTTAATCAACGCTTCATCGGCGGGACTCAGCGCCTGCATGATGCGCAGCACCAGCACATCGACATGCTCCCCCACCGCCACTTCGATCTGCGGCAACTGGTCGCGAATGGAAAGTTGCTCGTTGAGTTGCGACAGCAGTGGTAACAGCTTGGCGATTTTGGGCGGCAGGATTTCGCAATGCTGCATGTCGGCGATGAAGCTGCTGCGCTTTTCGTGGAAGCCGACCAGCGTCTTGCCTTTTTTCAGCACATGGCGCACGGACAGGCGCGCGCGCTGGCGGTAGCCCCATGCCTCACCATAGATGGGCGCGAGTATGGTCTCCGGCTTCACTTTGCCGATGCGCTGCAAGTTGTCTTCGAGGATGCGCTGCTTGGCGGCAACCTGCGCGCGCACTTCCAAATGCTGTATGGAGCAACCTCCGCACAGATCGAAATGCACGCACTGCGGTTGCACGCGCGTGAACGATGTCTTGAGTATCTTTGTCGCCACCGCATTTTCGAAGCTCGATTTCTTGCGGTACGAAGCATAGGTGACGCGCTCGCCGATGAGCGCGCCCTCGATGAAGATGACTTTGCCTTCGTGGTGGGCGATACCGCGCCCTTCCTGATCGAGCGACTCGATAGTTACTACTGGTTCATTCTTTTCCATACCGCCCTAATCTCCTCCGCCACCACAACCACTGCCGCAACTGCTTCCGCCATCGCCGCCACTCCCGCCGCAACTGCCGATATCCGAAGCGCAAAAAGTACCACTGGAAGATGTCGCCGCATCTTTGCAATTCAAGGCGTAAATGAAACCGCCCGCGATCCCCAGCTGCGCATCCAATGCGAACAGCAACGGCAATCGTTGCGGCTGTTTCGGATCGATGCCTTCCATTTTGCACGCCAAGCGCCACGCACGGCGTATGCCCCCGGTCGCCGTGTCGCGCGTCGGCATCGCCTCGGCGGGTGTGTGGTGCAGATATTGTCCCAGTGCGCGCTTGCAAAAATGCTCATAGTTGCGCGTGAACAGAATGAACTCGTGCCACAACACATCGACAGCCTGCGAAGGCATGGAGACGAACTTGCCCCGCGTCGCCACGCATATCTGGAAATATTGCTGCAAGCCCTGCTGCACCAACCGCTCTTGCTCGGTAGTCAGCGCGGGCAACTTCGCACGGGCACGTTCCACCACCGCCGCTGGCAACTCGAAGCGTTCGAGAAAGCGCTGGCGCGATACCCGCTGCCATCTGCGGTAGAGCGCGATGAACATCACAACCAGAACAAAGACCAACAGGTATCTCATCTATCCTCCGCCGTAAGCGATCTGCGTTCGATCAGGGGCAACACACGTCCCAGCGCCGTTTGCGCCAAGCCCCAGCCGATCAGCACTCCCGTCGTGTTTGCCAGCATGTCGGTGTATTCGAAATAACGGTAGCCGCTCATGCCTTGCAGCACCTCGATACCCGCTCCCATCGCCGTGAATGCCAGCGCCAAGCGGATACGCGCCGGTCTTGCTGCATAGAGCTGACAGAACCACCACATGAGCGACACATAGGCGAATGCATGCTCAATTTTGTCCGCCCCCGGAAAAGAAACAGGCTGCGGCGGATGGGGCATGAGCGACAGATAACACACCGTGACGACCCACAGCCAGCCCGAAGCCAGCCAGACACTGCGCAGCATAGGCTAGACCTTGGGCCACGCGGCGAGGTATTCGGCCCAATGCGGCTCGCTGGATTGGCTCAAGGTGGCGCGCACCAGTTCGCATTCCTGCGCATATCGCGCCGGAGAGAACTGGCCGCGCATCAACTGGAAGCGTGCGAACACCAACCAGGTATTGACCACATCGGTCTCGCAGTAGTTGCGTATCTCGGCCAGTCTGCCCTGCTGGTAGGCCTCCCATACTTTGCTGCCATCCATACCCAGCTTGCCGGGAAAACCGATCAGTTTGGCCAAGTCATCCAGCGGTGCATTGGCGCGCCCGGTATACATCGCCAGCAAGTCCATCAGGTCGAGATGGCGCGAATGGTAACGGCTGATGTAGTTGTTCCACTTGAAGTCTTTGTCGTCTTCGCCCTGATCCCAATAACGCGGCGCTTGAACACCGTGGATCAGGCCGCGGTAGTGCAACACCGGCAGATCGAAACCGCTGCCGTTCCAGCTCACAATTTGCGGCGTATATTTTTCGATACCGTCGAAGAAGCGCTTGATGATGCTGCCTTCATCTTCGCCCGGCTCGCCCAGCGACCACACCTTGAAGTTATCGCCCTCACGCAGCACACACGAGATCGCCGCGACGCGTTGCAGATGATGCTGGATGAAATCACTGCCGGTCTTCTGGCGGCGCATCTGGAAAGCCATCTCCGCCACATCGCGGTCGCTCACTGCATCATCGAGTTCATGCAGGGTGCGCAATCCGGCGATGTCGGGAATGGTTTCGATATCGAATACTAGGGTCGGGGTCATAATGGCCGGTGCGGAAACTGGGGACGCAATTCTATCAAAGCCTTGTTAAAATCCCCGCTCAAAATACGCTCCGCACGACGATGCAAAAACTCAAACATCTACTGTTGGTCCCGTTCGCCTGGCTCGCCGCCCTCATCTTCCTCATCGAAGAAGCGATCTGGGATTGGAGCGCGGCACTCATGGCCCGCCTCGGTGCGGTGCGTATCGTCCACCGCATCGAGTTGCATATCTCTTCCCTGTCACCGCGCTGGGCGCTGTTCGCATTCCTGCTGCCCAGCCTGACGCTCGTTCCGGCCAAACTGCTCGGCCTGCACGCCATTGCGACGGGGCATTGGCTGCTCGGCGGCGGCATCCTCATTCTGGCCAAACTCGCGGGCATGGCCTTGTTCTCGCGTATCTTCAACCTTACCCGCCCGGCACTCTTGCAACTTCCGTGGTTCGCCCGGCTTTACACACGAGTGATGTTTTACCGTGACCTCATCCACGATTATCTGGCGCATTGGCCGGCCTACCAGCGTATCAAGCTGCGTATAACCTCGACACTCGCGCAGATCAGGTCGTTGCTCCGTCGCCCATGAAAAAGCCCGGCACGAGGCCGGGCTGATGACTTGCGTAAGCGGGCAGATCAGGCGAAGTTCTTCGCCACGAAATCCCAGTTCACCAGATTGCCGAGGAAGGTCTCGACGAACTTGGCGCGCAGGTTGCGGTAGTCGATGTAATAGGCATGCTCCCACACGTCGACACACAGCAGCGCTTTGTCGCCGGTGGTCAGCGGTGTACCGGCTGCGCCCATGTTGACGATGTCGAGAGAGCCGTCGGCCTTCTTCACCAACCAAGTCCAGCCGGAGCCGAAATTGCCCACTGCGGAAGCTTGGAAGGCTTTTTTGAACTCGTCTACGGAACCCCATTTTTTGTTGATGGCGTCAGCCAGAGCACCACTCGGCGCACCGCCGCCATTCGGCTTCATGCAGTTCCAGAAGAAGGTGTGGTTCCACACTTGGGCAGCGTTGTTATAGATACCGCCGGATGATTTTTTGATGATGTCTTCCAGCGCGGCGTTCTCGAACTCGCCGCCTTTGATCAGATTGTTGAGGTTGGTCACATAAGTCTGATGGTGCTTGGCGTAGTGGTATTCAAACGTCTCTTTGGACATGTGCGGTTGCAGTGCATCCAGGGCGTAGGGTAAAGCTGGCAGGGTATGTTCCATATCGTCTCCTTTGATGTTCAAGATGGTCAGCAGAATGGCGCAGCCATTGGGCTTTAATATACCACAGCATTTAGCTCAACAATTGCCGATATTCAGGTTTTGCTCAGAACTGCACCGACGGGCGAAACACCAGCGTATAGGTATCCGCCCCCGTTGTGCGTAACGCGCCCACATACTCTTCCGCACTCGACCAGACGACACCCACATCCAGCGTCGGCGTATAGGTCCAACCGATCTTGGGATATTTCTTGCCGAAGACATATTCCTGCCGCACCAGATGCCCGGTCGCTTCCGAAAAGTGCAGTTTGAAATCGACGGTGGAGTTGTTGATCCAGCTCAGGAACGGAAAATGCGCGTTGAGATTGCTGCGAAACACGCTGAGATAGACCACATCGGTGATGTTTTTGTTCTCGTGCCATTTTCCGCCGACACGAAAACTCCACCCCAGCTTTTCGTCCGGATAATCGACTTTGCCTTTGATCTTCCACTCCAGCTCCAGCCAGCGGTCGTCGATCAGATCGTTGTTCTTGATGTGTTTGCTGCCAGCGCTGACGAGATAACCGGTATAACCGACGTTACTCCCCACTCTGGCCTCTCCCGGACGCACGATCTTGGCGATGTTGCCGAAGAAAGCCGAGACCGCCCAAGGCTCCTGAAAACCGGCGGTGGCCGATTCGATGAAATTGGTACCGCTCTGACCGATCTGCCCTTTATCGTAGAAGTCCGGCTGACTGGATTTCAGATAGGTGCCGAGCAAGGGCATGGGATTGACACTCACCTCGATCAACAGATAACGCGGGATGAGCGAACCCTGAATGAGTTCGCCGTAGATGACCGACTCGCTGGTCGATTTGATCGTGGGGACGGGTTTGTCGGTCAGCGGAAAATTGATTCCCACATCGCTGTAGTAGGGATCGAACTCCCACATCACCTCGATCTTGCTTTTCTCTTCGGCGAAAGGAAGGGGGGCGGCATGTTGCGCCTGCGTGTCGCCGGACTGATTCTGCGCCGGTTTCTCTTCTGCGGCGCGAGCCGGAAACACCGACACGCAGACCAGCAACACCAACAGATATCTCGATACCATCATTCCCATCCATCAATTTGCGCGCTGCCAAATATGCATTGCATGTATGCCGCCGCCCGCTCCGGCGGTAGAATGCCGCGATGTTCAACGTCATTCTGTTCCAACCGGAGATCCCGCCCAATACCGGCAATATCATCCGCCTCTGCGCCAATAGCGGCTCGCGTCTGCATCTGATCCGCCCGCTCGGTTTTGAACTCGACGACAAACATCTGCGCCGGGCCGGGCTGGATTACCATGAATACGCCAACCTGCTGGTACATGACAGTCTTGCGGAGTGTCTGCTTACCCTGCCCGATACACGCCTGTTCGCATTCACCACCAAAGCTGCGCATCACTATCATGAGGCGGCTTTCCGCGCCGGGGATGCGTTGTTATTCGGCCCGGAGAGCCGCGGTTTACCGGCGGAAATCCTGAACGGCCTGCCACCCGAACAACGCCTGCGCCTCCCCATGTTGCCGAACAACCGCAGCCTGAACCTGTCCAACACCGTGGCGATCACGGTCTACGAAGCATGGCGGCAATGCGGATTCACCGACGCGATCTGATCCGCGACAGCCTCTGATGCTACTCAGTCCGTGGCGAACTCGTCACTCGGTTGCCGACTGAGCAGATTCTCCGTCGCTTTGTCCGCAGCCAGTTGTTCGTACAAAACACGATAGGCCGCCTCGCAGATCGGCATCTCCACTCCCAGCCGTTGCGCGATCTGATGCACCTCGCGTGCCGTATAGACGCCCTCTGCAACGTGTCCCAGTTCACTCAGGATGTTGGGCAAGGCGCGCTGCTGCGCCAGCAACATCCCCACCTGACGGTTGCGCGACAGATCACCCGTGCAGGTCAGGATCAGATCACCCGCCCCGGACAGCCCGCCCAATGTCTCGGCCTTGCCGCCCAGACGCAGGCCCAGACGTGTCATCTCTGCCAATCCGCGTGTCAACAGGGCAGCACGGGCATTAAAGCCCAGCTGCAAACCGTCGCTGATACCCGCCGCGATGGCCAGCACGTTCTTGACCGCACCACCGACTTCGACCCCCACCACATCGGCGCTGGAATAGATACGCAAGCGGCTATGGTGCAAAGCCTGCGCCATCCGTTGCGCGAAACCGATATCTTCTGAGGCAAGTGTCAGGGCGGTGGGCAGTCCTCTTGCCACCTCTTGTGCAAAACTGGGGCCGGACAACACGGCGCGCGGAAATGCCGCAGGCAGCGTTTCGGCCACGATCTGGTGCGGCAATTGCGAGGTCTGCGCTTCGAATCCCTTGCATAACCAGATGACCGGCCGCACCGTCGGTGAGACGGCGATGCGCTGCAACATACCGCGCAAAGACGAGACGGGCACTGCGACGATCAGCAACTCGGCATCATGCAACGCGCGATCAAAATCGGCAGTCAGATGCAGCGCTGCCGGGAACGACAGGTCGGGCAAATAACGCTGGTTGCTGCGGGCCTGCTGCATCGCATCGGTCTGCTGCGCATCACGCGCCCACAGGGTGACCTGATGGCGCGGTGCCAGACTGATCGCCAGCGCGGTTCCCCATGCGCCCGCCCCCAATACCGATATCCTCATCTGCTCCCCCATACGTCAATCTGTCTTATATATCCCTCGGCACCATCGAGGTGTCGCACTTGCAGCCATCCGTCACCCGCATCGGCCAGCCATTCCAAAGCCAATTGCTGCGGCGCATAAAAGATGACACCCGCAACCACATCCGGACGTTGATATACCGGTGCGACCGCGACATTCACCATGACGAAACGTTTGCTGCTGAGCGCGCGCTTCTCTATCCAATACAGCTGGGCGGAACTGTCGCGCACTTTGACCCAGTTATCCAGACTCACCACCTGCTCCAGCGGCAGATAACGCGCGGCGACGGACAACTTCTTCGCTTTCAGCGAAGGTGCGTCGTAGAGTACGGCGGGAACCGCCACGGAGACGTAGTCGATGGCGGAGGCGGAAAGCGCCACGGCAGACAGCGCCCCGAACAACATGGCCATGGGAAACAGCCTACGCGCAGCGGCGAGAAAGCTCATGAAGATCGTCCGTCAGGACCTTAATGGGTCACGCCCGGAGCCTGCTGTTGCTTCTTCTGCTGGTACAACACCTCGAAATTGATCGGGCTGAGCATCACCGGTGCGAATCCGGCACGGGTCACCACATCGGAGACCACTTCGCGCAAATACGGGTAGAGGATGTTCGGGCACATGACCGCCAACACCTGCTCCATCTCCGCCTCGGGGATGTTGCGCACCTGGAATATCCCGGCCTGTTTGGCCTCGACCAGGAACATCACCTTGTTGTCCTGCGCGGCCAGCTTCGCCGTGACCGTAACCATGACCGTCACCTCATAGATGCCGTCTTCGACCGGCATCGCGGCGGTGTTCAGTTGCAAATCGATCTGCGGATTCTCGCGCTCCAGAAAGATGCCCGGTGCATGCGGGATCTCCAGCGACAGGTCTTTGACGTAAAGCTTCTCGATATTGAATATAGCCTGCTGCGTCTGTTCGGGTGTCGCGTTGTCTGTGCTCATGGCTCGTCCTTATTCTGTCAAATATTGATTCAAAACGTTCATTGCGCGAGCAGGGGAGTCAGTTCCCCGCGCCGATCAAGTGCCGCCAGATCGTCGTAGCCGCCGACATGGAAATCCCCGATATATATCTGGGGCACGGTACGCCGTCCGGTCTTCGCGATCATCGGCTCGCGCAGTTCCGGGTGCAGATCGATACGGATCTTCTCGATATCCGTGATACCCTTGCTGTTCAGCAGGCGCTCGGCATTCACGCAATACGGGCAGACTTCGGTGCAATACATCACGATTTTGGGCATATCACTTTTCCAGTGGCAGGTTGGCTTTTTGCCATGCGATCACGCCACCCGACAAATTATAGGCCTGCGTATATCCCTGCTTACCGAGCAAGGCGGTGGCGGTGGCGGAGCGTTGCCCGCCGCGGCACATCACGATGATGGAGCGATCACGGAACTTTTCCAGTTCGTTCATGCGTTCGTTCAGTTTTCCCAGCGGGATCAGCTTGGCATTCAAAATATGCCCGCTGTCATATTCCTTCTGTTCCCGCACATCCAGGATGACGGCTTCTTTGTGGTTGATGAGCTGCAAGGCTCCCACGGTATCCACTTCTTTGATACCGCGCAGACGGTTGCCGAAGAACGACCATAGCAGCATCAGTCCGCTGCTGATCAACACCAATAACATCATGAAATTATTTTCCAGAAACTGCACGTTGATACTCCTCGTTTTTTTGGGTAGCGAATTCTAACAGAGCGGAAAAGTGCGCAGGGTCTTTCGATGCCATTTGCCCCAGCTTGGCATACGCGTTGCGGAACTCTCCCGGATAGGACCACAGGGCCTGCTGCAACTGGAGCTCGGCCTCCGCGAGGCGGTCGGACAGCGCCAGCAGCCAGGCCTGACGATAAACCACGGAAGCGGTGGGCACAAAACGCATCGCACGCTCGTTGAGCTCGAGTTTTTCCGCGAGACGATCCTGATTCAGTTCGATCAGCCCGGTCATGAACAGCTCGGCATAAGGCCGCAACAGGACGAACTCGGAAGCATCCAGCAAGTGCTCACGCAAACGCACGTTGTAAGTCGCCGCACTGCCGCTCACCGGACGCAAGGCCAGTGCGGCTTCCAATTTCTTGTAGCCCTGAAACAGCTGTACCAGCGACAATACCCCGCATAACAGCACCACAACCACCGTCAGGCGTGCCATGTTACGCATCGCTGGACGGTACACCCCGCTGTCCAGCATCCCCAGCAAAAAAGCCGCGATGCCGATGAAGTAGCCGTACCACAGCGGATACTCCAACAGGCTGTGTATCGCCAGCACCGCCAGCAGCGCGTAGCCCCACCAGTGTTCGACCGTGTGATGCTCACACCATGCGCGCCGCGCCCACAATATCAGCGAACCGAACAGGATGGACAATCCCGCCAAGCCGGTCTCGGCTGCCAACTGCATCACCAGATTGTGCGCGTTGTTATACAAACCTGAAATATTAATATCTTGAATCTCAGGGGCAAGCTGAAAGTGCTGCCAAGCAAATTGACCGAAGCCTGCCCCAAGAATTGGGAAGTGCATAAAGATCAGCCATGATTCTTTCCATAGATAGAGACGAATACTGCCACCGCCACTGCTGACATCGCCATACATCCTCCCCGCCGATGTAATTAGGCCAGATTGGGGCATCAACATAGGCATCTGCACTATAAAGTGCATCAGAATAAAACTCGCAAGCAGCAATACTGCATAACGCAAGAACGGCAGGATGGCTTTGTCGCGACGCTGCCACAGATAGGATATGCCAATCAAAAACAGTAGATACAGCCATGCACTGCGCGAACCGCTCAACACCAGCACGAACAGCAGCGGTGCAGCCAACAGCGACATCTGCCATATCCGCAATGAATAACGCACATGCAGTAAACCGAGAGAGACCAGCCCCAGTACGATGTAATTGGCATAATGATTCGGCTGGGCGATATTGCCGTACACCGCCGCAGCATTCTTCACCGTCACCACCGCACTCAGGAAAGAATGCCAGCGATAATGCTGAACGAATCCGGCCAGCGCGCTCAACTCCGCCCCCAACACCAGAAAACCGGCCAAGACGGCTGCCAGCAAAGGCAGACCCAACTCACTGCGCAAGCGCTGTCCCAGCATGACGAGCAAAGCCATCCACAGGAAATACATGGAGAATAGCAGCACCTGTTCGAGACTCGGGATCTTGCCGAGCAGATATTGCAGCAACAGCAACAGCAACAGACCTAGCGGCAGCAGGATGACGCGGGGAATCTCCGGCTGCTGCCAATATCGCCTGCCCAGCAGCAACGGCATCGCGCACAAGCCCAGCAATGCCGCCCCCCACTCCTGATAGAAAGTAGTGATGGGATACGCGTGGTTGTAATACAGAAAAGGCAAAACCCACATCAATCCGACGAATGTCAGACTGATGTGGGCGGGCGTGAGCGAACGGAAAGAAAGTCTGTTTAGCAACTGCCTTTGACGCCAAACTTGGCGAGGATGTTATTCAACGGACAGATACGCGTGAAACCGCTCTGAAACAGGTTCAAGCCGACGAATGCGGTGAACAACAGGAAATACGAGCTGACGAACAACGGGCTGGCTTCCACTCCCAGCGACAACGACAACAGGATAAAACCTCCTGCAACGATACGGACGATGCGTTCTGCGTTCATGTTTAATACTCCTTGATAGTTGAAAATTTTACTTTATTTTCCCTCGCCCTGCCGCGAGATATAATTGAAAACGGGACTGGGACTCAGACAGCCTTCCGCGCGCGGCAGCCCATCCTGTGATACCGACCTTACAATCCCCGACCAACCTTTATTAGAATATACTAATATTTAGCGTAGAACAAGCCCTCTCGGTCGTCACTCACATATCGCAACGACGGTATAGAATGCCCGCTTGGGGAGTATTACGGAACACGCGCGATGACCAAAAAAAAAACCTCCGAGCCTATCCGTATCGGGCTGCTGCCCCCCTTGAGTGGCCTGGTCGAGATCTATGGCAGCGAAATCTCGAACGCGGCACGTATCGCATGTGACGAGATCAATGCGCGCGGCGGGGTTCTGGGACGTCCGCTCGAACTCGTCATCGAGGATGACGGCAGCCTGCCGGACACTGCGGTTCCCGCCGCACTGCGCTTGGTGGAGCAACATCACTGCGTCGCCATCATCGGAAATCTGCTCTCCAATTCGCGTATCGCTGTCGCCACCCAAGTGGCCGAACCGAAGCGCATCCCCTATCTGAATTTCTCGTTCTACGAAGGAAGTATCTCCGGAAGATATTTCTTCCATTTCGCCGCATTGCCTAACCAGCAGATCGACAAGATGATCCCCTTCATGGCCAAACGCTACGGCCTGAAGATGTTCTTTGCCGGTAACAACTATGAGTGGCCGCGCGGCTCGATCGACGCGGCAAAACGCTCACTGCTCGGATTGGGCGGCGACATCGTCGGGGAAGAATATCTCCCCATCGGTGCCGGGCCTGACGAGATCGATGGTTTGCTCGAACAGGTGGCGCGCTCGGGAGCCGATGTGTTCGTACCCTATTTCGCCGGCTCGGATCAGATCAATCTACTCACACGCTTCACTGAGATGGGCTTGAAGAATCGCATGGCAGTGGTGATGGGGCATTATGACGAGATGATGGTCAGCCGCCTGCCTGCCGCAGTCCGCGAGGGCTTCTACTCCAGTAATACCTATTTCATGTCCGTGGACAGCGATGCGAACCGCGCCTATCTGCAACGTTTGCAACAACTCCCTGGCATCACCGGTATCTGGCCCGACGGCAATGGCATCCTGACCAATTTCGGCGAAGGCACCTATCTTTGTGTTAATGCTTTCGCCAAAGCCGCCGAACTCGCCGGAACGACCGAAGCGGAAGCCCTGGTGAACGCACTCGAAAACCTCGACATCACAGGCCCGCAGGGCAAGGTCGTGATGGATGCACAGACGCACCACGCCAACGTGAATTCCTATCTTGCACGCTGCAATGCCGATGGCACCTTTGCCATGGTCGAATATTTCGGGCGCATCTCGCCGCAGATACCGGAACGCTACCGCGTACAGGCAAGCGGAACCAACCTGCATGAGTCTTCACCAACCACACAGATCGTGGCGCGTATCGCAGCCGAGGCGAATGCCGCCATGCGTAAACTCGATGCAGCACAACAGATCCTTTCCGTGGCCGACATGGCGATCGTCGCGACTGACCAGCAAGGCATCATCACCGAAGTGAACCTGAGCGCCTGCCAACTATTCGGTTATAGCGCGCAGGAAATGGTCGGCATGCCGGTGCATCAGTTGTTGCCGCCGCATTTCCGCCAGCAGCACGCCGGACTGGTGCACGATTTCGTCGCAGGAGAAGAGACCGAGCGGCGCATGGCCTCGCGCGGCAACGTTACGGGCTACCGCAAGGACGGCAGCTTCTTCCCGCTGGAAGCCTCCATCGCCAAGTTCCGCAACGGTGATGAATGGATGCTGGTCGTCACCATGCGCGACATCACCGAGCGCAAACGCGCCGAGGAAGACATGTTGTGGCGCGCCACCCACGATGTCCTGACCGGATTGCCCAACCGGGCACTCATCCGCGAACGCCTGATCACTTCCTTGCAGCGTTCGCAACGACAGGGACTGAGTGTGGCGCTGCTGTTCATCGACCTTGATGGCTTCAAGCTGGTCAACGACACACACGGCCACGAAGCCGGAGACGCGCTGTTGAAAGCGATCTCCTCGCGACTGATCGAACTGGTCCGGCCGGGAGATACCGTAGCGCGTCTGGCAGGCGACGAATTCGTCATCCTGTGCGAACAGGTCGAACAACCCACAACGATCTCCGCTTTGGCCGAACGTATCAATGTCGCGCTCAGGCAACCGGTGGAATACGGCGGAATATCCCTGTTCGTCACTGCCAGCATCGGCATCGCCATCGGTCACGGGACCACCCACAGTGCCGATGACATCCTGCGCTCCGCCGACTCGGCGATGTATGAAGTCAAGGAAAAAGGACGCGACGGCTGGCAGTTCTTCAGCGACAGTCTGGAAGAAAAGGTTCGTCAACGGCTATCGGTCACCCAGGGCCTGCGTCTGGCGATCGAACGCGATGAATTCTCCTGCCGTTATCAACCCATCGTTTCCACGGAGGATCGTCGCATCGTCGGTGCGGAACTCTTGCTGCGCTGGCACTCTGCCGACGGCGACATCTCTCCTGCGGTTTTCATCCCGATCGCCGAATTGACCGGCAGTATCATCCCGATCGGCCTGTGGGTATTTCGCCAGGCATGCCTGACCGAAGTCGATTGGCGGCAGCGCTGGGGGGAACGAGCGCCTTCCTATATCTCCGTGAACGTTTCTACACGGCAATTGAACGAAGCCGACCTGGCGGAGGAGTTCGCCGCCATACTGCAACAGACGGGCGCCGATCCAACCCGGATGCTGATCGAGATCACCGAGACTTCACTGATGGCGGATGTGGATACCAATCTGCAGGTGTTGCGCCAACTGGCGCACCTCGGCCTGCGCGTCGCGGTCGACGACTTCGGCACCGGGTATTCCTCTTTGGCGCAATTGACCCGCATGCCGGTGAGTGTATTGAAGATAGACAAAGCGTTCGTGGACGGCATCGAGCAACATGCCGACAGCCGCACGGTGATTCGCGCCATCATCGGGCTGGCGCGCTCGCTGAAACTACGATTGGTGGCGGAGGGTGTGGAGAACGAGGCTCAGATGATGGAGTTACGTTCATATGGCTGTGACTCTATCCAGGGATACCTGTGCCATCGCCCGCTGGATGCGCAGACCTTTATCGAAACAATGGAACGGCAGCAGCAAAACTCCCCCGCCGGAGAAAATGATTCCCTGTTCTTTTTGCTCTATGTCAGCCAAGCCAGCAAAACGATAGGGGAGCAGGATATCGCCGAACTACTACGCGTTTCCAGAGCCAACAATCAGCCCTCGGGCATCACCGGCTGCCTGCTTTATCAGGACGGCTATTTCATGCAGATGCTGGAAGGTGAACGCGCCAAGGTCTTGGCACTGATGGAGCGCGTCAAAAAAGACCCGCGCCATCGCGATCCGTTCATCGTGGCACAAGGCAACACGCAACGCCGCGAGTTCCTGGATTGGGGAATGGGTTTTCCGGATATGAACAGACTGGACGGTGAACCCGACTTCGGCCCGTGGCAGAAACGTCGCTTAAGTTTCCGGGAGCTCGCTCAGGATGCGCACACCTGCTACATCTACATCACTGCCTTCAAAAACAACACTGCGGCCGGCGGCCGATGATTGCCGGTCAGGCGATACTACAAAACACGTCGCGCATCATACTGACCAGCTTGAGCGTGCGCGGGTCGCCGATACGGTAATACACCCGGTTGGCATCCTTGCGCGTGGCCAACACGCCTTTGTCCCGCAGAATGGCGAGGTGTTGGGAGATGTTGCTTTGCGACGTGCCGACGTTATCAACGATGTCCTGCACACTCAATTCTTCCCCTGCCAGCACGCACAATATCTTCAAGCGCAAGGGATGGGCGATCGCTTTGATCGCCATCGAGGCCTGCAGGATATCTTCGTCTTTATCGATCAATCTGGCTGTCATTTTCGTTCTCTATACTTTCATTCATGGAGGTCATTACGACACCTCGAAATCGGCTAAAATGCGCGACCCGTAGTGTGCATAGTTCGGGCTAAATTAGCAACCACTGATATTTATATACGCTGCCCCGGTCAGTGCAGCGTGAAAGTTGATCCGCCATGAAAATCACTCCAGTACTGCTCCTCATCCTAGACGGCTTCGGTTATCGCGAAGACACCGACCATAATGCCGTCACTCAGGCGCGCAAACCCAATTGGGACAGGCTGTGGAACAGTTATCCGCACACACTGATCAATGCCTCCGAGCTGCATGTGGGACTGCCGCGCGGCCAGATGGGGAACTCCGAAGTCGGACACCTGAACATCGGCGCCGGACGCGTGGTGTATCAGGACCTGACCAAAGTGGATGTCGCCATCGAAGACGGCAGCTTCTATACCAATCCGGCCCTCGTCGCGGCCGTGACAACCGCCAAGAACCAAGGCTCGACCCTGCATATCCTTGGCCTGCTCTCCCCCGGCGGTGTGCATAGTCACGAACTGCATATCCACGCCATGCTGGAGCTGGCTGTACGGGCCGGCCTGAAAAAGATCGCTATCCACGCCTTCTTGGACGGGCGCGACACCCCGCCGCGCAGCGCGGCTGAATCCTTACAGCGCTTACAGGAAAAATGTGATGCGCTCGGCGCGGGACGTATCGCCACCCTCTGCGGCCGTTTCTTCGCGATGGATCGGGACAACCGCTGGGAACGTGTCCAGATCGCCTACGACATGCTCACGCTGGGCAAAGCGCCGTTCTCCGCAGCGACCGCGCAGGCAGGATTGGATGCGGCCTATGCGCGCGGCGAAAACGACGAGTTCGTACAAGCGACCCTGATCGGAGAAGCCGCCGCGATGCAGGACGGCGATAGCGTGGTGTTCATGAACTTCCGTGCCGACCGTGCGCGCGAGATCACCCGTGCATTGACCGACGACAAATTCGACGGGTTCGCGCGCGCGCGTTTCCCCAAGCTGGCCAATTACACCACTCTGAGCAGTTACGGTGAGGAATTCCACTTGCCGACCGCCTATGCGCCGACCGCTATCCACAACGGCTTGGGTGAATATCTCGGCAAACTCGGCCTGAAACAGTTGCGCATCGCCGAAACCGAGAAATATGCCCACGTCACTTATTTCATGAACGGCGGCATCGAACAGCCCAACCCCGGCGAAGACCGCATTCTGGTCCCCTCGCCCAAAGTCGCGACCTACGATATGCAGCCGGAGATGAGCGCCTTCGAAGTGACCGCCAAACTGGAAGCCGCGATCCGCAGCAAGACCTATCAGGCCATCCTGTGCAACTATGCCAACGGTGATATGGTCGGACACACCGGCGATCTAGCTGCGGCGGTGAAAGCGGTCGAGACACTGGATGCCTGTGTCGGGCGCGTGGTGACAGCCATGCTGGAAAGCGGCGGCGAAGTGGTCATCACCGCCGACCACGGTAACGCCGAGCAGATGCTGGACCGCACCACGCAACAGGCACACACAGCCCACACCCTCAATCTCGTCCCGTTCATCTACATTGGCCGCAAAGCGCGCATCGCCGAGACCGGTGCATTGCAGGACATCGCCCCTACTCTGCTGGCCATGATGGGGCTGCCCCAGCCGCCAGAGATGACGGGGCGCTCACTCATCGAGATCTTGTGATCGCAGCGCTTCGCTCTCTGCTGCTGGGCATTTGCCTGATCGCGGGCAGCGCTGCCCACGCCTCGCAACAGGAAGAGCTGGAGAATCTGCGCAAACGCATCAGCGCGCTGCAACAGGATTTCGAGAAGACCAATGAATCAAAATCGGAAGCCGCCGATGCACTGCGCGCATCCGAACGTATCATCAGCGACAGCAACCGTCGGCTGCGCGAATTGTCCCAGCAGCAAAAGAACGCAAACCGGGATCTGGAACAGTTACAGCGGCAATCTACACAGTTGGAAAAAGACATGCGCAACGAGCAGGCCCTGCTCAGCAAGCTGCTCTACCAGCAATATCTCGGCGGCAAACAGGAATATCTCAAACTGCTGCTCAACAATCACGATCCCAATCAGGTGGCGCGCGAATTGCAGTATTACGACTACATCGCGCGCAGTCGTGCCGCATGGCTGAAGACCTTGCGCGGCAATCTGCTCAAGCTCCAGAGTGTGACGACGGAGGCTCGGCAAAAAAGCCTGGAGATCGCCGCCTTGCAAAAAGAGGAGCAGACACAGCGCCAGCATCTGGAGAGCGAGAAGAGCGCACGGCAAAAGACTCTGGACAAGATCGCCAAACAACTTAAACAACAGCGCAAGGAGATGGGGCGTTTGCAGCGCGACGAGAACCGCTTGTCGCAACTGGTGGAAAAACTCGCGCGGATGTTGTCACAAACGAGAAAAAAAGGCCCCTTGAACGAAAAATTGCCCGACAGCACCTTCGATGGCAAACCGTTCGCCACACTCAAAGGCAAACTGGCATTGCCGGTGAAGGGGGAGATCGCCAATCGCTTCGCAAGCGCCCGCCCCGACAGTACCGTATCCTGGAAAGGCTTGTTCCTGCGCGCCTCGGCCAGCCAATCGGTCAAAGCGATCGCGGCAGGGCGGGTGGTTTTCGCCGATTGGCTGCGCGGTTTCGGCAACCTGCTCATCATCGACCACGGCAATGGATACATGAGTCTGTACGGCAACAACGAATCCTTGTTCAAACAGGTCGGCGACACCCTGCGGGGGGGCGACAGCATCGCCTCGGTGGGCAACAGCGGCGGCAATGAGGAATCCGGTTTATACTTTGAACTGCGCCACGAGGGGAAGCCGCTCGATCCGATGAAATGGGTCTCCCGCTAACGTGCATAACTATCGAAAGGCATCACACATGCGTAGTCGTATCGAAAAGCTCGGATTGATCGCCGTCGGCCTGATCAGCGGGGTGTTCATCAGCCTGCACTTCTCCGCCATTGCCGAGAAAGACACTCTCGCTCCGCTGCCTATCGAAGAACTGCGTGCCTTTTCCGAGGTCTTCGGCAGGATCAAGAGCGATTACGTAGAACCCGTCACCGACAAGAAACTCATCACCGAAGCGATCAACGGCATGTTGAGCGGCCTCGACCCGCATTCCGCTTATCTCGATGCAGAGGGCTTTAAAGAGCTGCAAGTCGGCACCCAGGGCGAGTTCGGCGGCTTGGGTATCGAAGTCGGCATGGAAGACGGCTTGGTCAAGGTCATCTCCCCGATCGAAGATACGCCCGCGTTTCATGCCGGGGTCAAGAGCGGCGACCTCATCATCAAGCTGGACGACACACTGGTCAAAGGCCTGGCATTGAACGATGCGGTCAAGCGCATGCGCGGCAAACCGGGCAGCAAGATCGTGCTCACTATCGTGCGCAAGAGCGAGCCGAAGCCGCTGGTCATCAGTATCGTGCGCGCCGTCATCAAAGTACAAAGCGTCAAATCAAAACTGGCCGAACCGGGCTATGCCTTTGTGCGTATCACGCAATTCCAGGAACATACCGGCGAAAGCCTGGCGACTGCACTCGATACGTTATCCAAGCAGGGCGATGGAAATCTGAAAGGAATCGTACTCGACCTGCGCAACGATCCAGGCGGGCTGCTCACTGCTGCTGTAGCGGTATCCGCCGCCTTCCTGCCCAAAGATGCTCTGGTGGTCTATACCGAAGGACGCACCGAAGACGCCAAGATGCGCCTGACTTCAAGCCCGGAGAACTATCTGCGCGGCAACGGCAGCAGCGATTACCTGAAGAATTTGCCCTCCGTCTATAAGAACCTGCCTATGGTAGTGCTGGTGAATGGCGGCTCCGCCTCCGCCTCCGAGATCGTGGCCGGCGCATTGCAGGATCACAAACGTGCAGTCATCATGGGCACGCAGTCTTTCGGCAAAGGCTCGGTGCAAACCATTCTTCCCTTGGGCAACAACACCGCCATCAAACTCACCACGGCACGGTATTACACACCGAGCGGGCGCTCTATCCAGGCCAAAGGTATCGTTCCCGATATTCTCGTGGAAGATCCATCCACATCCGCGCTCGACAACACGTTCCGTCTGCGCGAGGCAGATCTCGACCGCCATCTGAGCAATGATCGCCAAGAGGGCGACCGAAACAATGAGACCAGCAAACCTGCCGCGCCGAAAACTCCGCTCAAGGGCAAAGAGGGTGAGAGCAGCAAATCAGAAAACACCGAATTCGGTGCCAAGAACGATTACCAGTTGAACCAGGCACTGAATCTATTGAAAGGCATGAATATTCTGCACGGAAAGTGAACCATGAACCCATTTGAACTGCAAAAGACGCGCGAGCTTTTTTTCTCGGAAGAGCCCTCCTCGCAAGTGGAGCAAGCCTATCTGTTGCTGAGCGGTATGGAGAACATGAAGGTGGAACGGGGCAGCAAGCCGAATAGTCTGATCATCCATTACAGCCTGGAGCACTACACTCACGAAGGTCTGGAGCACGCGCTACTCAAGGAAGGATTCCATTTCAAAGAAGGCTTCTTCGACAAAGTGGTCAAACAAATGGTGCACTACTGCGAGGATGTCCAGTATCACAATCTGAGTACACCGGAACACCCCACCAAGAAGAATGAATCCGAGGTGTTTGCCCAAGTATATGAGCAGCATCCTCACGGCAACCATGCTGCCCCCCCCAAGGATCTGCGCGAATACAAATGATCTAGCGCATGGACGATCAGCAACTACTGCGCTACAGCCGCCATATCCTGCTGCCCGAAATCGGCATCGAGGGTCAACAGAAGATCAATGACGCACATGCACTCATCATCGGCGCCGGCGGTTTGGGTTCTCCCGTTGCACTATATCTGGCCGCCAGCGGGGTTGGCACGATCACCCTGTGTGACAACGACAGCGTCGACCTGACCAATCTACAGCGCCAGATATTGCATCGCACTTCCAGTGTCGGCAACAGCAAAGTCGCATCTGCCCAAGCTACGCTGCATGACATCAATCCCGGGGTGCAAGTCATCACAGTCAACGCACGCATCGCAGGTGAACACCTGCATGATTTGGTCGCCAAAGCTGATGTCGTAATCGACTGTAGTGATAATTTCACCACCCGCTACGCCCTCAATCACGCCTGCGTGCAGCTCGGCAAACCACTGGTCTCCGGTGCCGCCATCCGTTTTTCCGGACAGATCAGCGTATTCGATTTTCGCCTTGCCGCTAGCCCGTGCTACAACTGCCTCTATCCGGAAGAGACCGAGAGTGAAGATATCCGCTGCTCCACCATGGGCGTGTTCGCTCCGCTGGTCGGCATCATCGGCAGTATGCAAGCCGCAGAAGCACTAAAACTTCTGCTGGATGTTCCAACCACACTCTGTAACAAACTGGTACTACTGGATGCACTTCAGATGGAGCTGCGCACCATCAGACTCAAACGCGACAGTAACTGCATCGTCTGTAAACATCGCTGATCCTGCCAAGCAGTTTGCTCGCCTCCAAAGCAAAAAGCCCCACCATTACTGGAGGGGCTTTTTGCTTTATAGGAGTCTGACGATGACCTACTTTCACATGCGAGGTGCACACTATCATTGGCGCGAAGTCGTTTCACTGTCCTG
>JAVBYO010000026.1 GCA_030823955.1 Gallionellaceae bacterium | reverse complement strand
ATCCAGGTTGCGATCACGCTTAAATTGGTCAGTCTGGAGGCCGCACCCAAGGTGGCTCTCTACCGGCCGGCGATCCGCCACGCCGTGATCGTGTTGCTGAGCAGCAAAACGGCCGAAGAGCTAGAGACCGGGGAAGGCAAAAAGAAACTGATCACCGAGATCAAGGCTGCGGTCAACAAGGCGGTCGAGCTAAGCGCCAAAGACGGTGTCGCCGAAGTGCTGCTCGAATCCATCATCATCCAATAGTTTTTTCTTCCGACAGAACATCTCGCTGTCGCGGTCGTGGTGGTAAAATTCGGCACGAACCTGCCAGCGTGACCGATATGCCGTCTCCCACCTTCATCCATCTTCGTCTGCATAGCGAATATTCCATCGCCGACGGCATCGTGCGTATCGGCGAAGCCGTTGCCGCAGCCAAGCGCGACAACATGCCCGCGTTGGCGCTAACCGATCTGTCCAATGTGTTCGGTCTGGTTAAATTCTATAAAGAAGCTCGTAGCACCGGTGTCAAACCCATTATCGGCTGTGATGTGTTCGTGGGTAATCCCAACGATAGCGATCAGCCCCTGCGCATATTGCTGTTGTGCCAATCCAGTGCCGGATATCTGCGTTTATGCGAATTGCTTACGCGCGCCTATCTGGAGAACCAGGTGCGCGGTCGCCCGGAATTGCGCAAGGAGTGGCTCAAGCAGGGCACGGATGGGCTGATCGCCTTGTCCGGTGCGCATCAGGGCGAAGTGGGGATGTGTCTGTTGAACGGCAATGCGACCAGTGCGCGGGCGGCGGCGGGCGAGTGGGCGGGCATGTTCCCCGGTCGTTTCTATCTGGAGATTCAGCGTACCGGTTTCGCACGCGAAGAGATGCATCTGCGCGAGACGGTGAAGCTGGCGGCGGAACTTGCGTTGCCGGTGGTCGCCACACATCCGGTACAGTTCCTCGGCATCGATGATTTTAAGGCGCACGAGGCGCGGGTGTGTATCGCCGAAGGTTACGTGTTGAACGACAAGCGCCGTGTACGTGCATTCACCGCACAACAATATTTCAAGACGCAGGCCGAGATGGCGACGCTGTTCGCCGATCTGCCGGAGGCGCTACAGAACAGCGTGGAGATCGCCAAACGCTGCAACCTCACGCTCAAACTCGGCAAGCCCCATCTGCCCGACTTCCCCACACCGAACGGCGAGAGTCTGGACGATTTTCTGCGCAGCGAATCGCAGCGCGGTTTGCAGGAACGTATGTTGCAGTTGTATCCCGACGCTGAGGTGCGTGCCGCGAAGCTGCCGGAATACAGCGCGCGTCTGGACTTCGAGATCAATACCATCATCAAGATGGGTTTCCCTGGCTACTTCCTCATCGTGGCGGACTTCATCCGCTGGGCGAAGAAATACCGCGATGCACGCTTTCCCAACGGCGTGCCGGTGGGGCCGGGGCGCGGATCGGGTGCCGGTTCGCTGGTGGCGTATTGCCTGCTCATCACCGACCTCGATCCCTTGCGTTACGAGTTGCTGTTCGAGCGCTTCCTCAATCCAGAACGTGTCTCCATGCCCGACTTTGATGTGGACTTCTGTCAGGATGGACGCGAACTGGTCATTCAGTACGTGCGGCGGCAATACGGCGAGGCGTGTGTCTCGCAGATCGCCACTTTCGGCACGATGGCTTCCAAAGGCGTGATCCGCGATGTTGGGCGCGTGCTGGATTTCCCCTACGGACTGTGTGACCGGCTGTCCAAACTGGTGCCGCTCGACGGTGTCAAGCCGGTATCGCTGCGCAAGGCGCGCGAGATGGAGCCGGAATTCAACGCCATCATCGCCAGCGAAGAAGGCGTGGACGAGTTGCTCGAACTGGGCGAGAGCTTGGAGGATCTGACGCGCAACGTCGGCATGCATGCCGGTGGTGTGCTCATCGCGCCGGGTAAACTCACCGATTTCTGCCCGCTGTATTGCGCCGAAGGCGGCGGTGTGGATGATGAGAAAAAATCCGTCAGCCAGTTCGACAAAGACGACGTTGAAGCTGTCGGTCTGGTGAAGTTCGACTTTCTGGGCCTGCGCACACTGACTATCATTGATTGGGCGGTACGGTATGTGCGGCTTTTGGAGAAGGGGGAAGAGGGAAGGGAGAGGGGTAACGGCGGAGCGGAGGGGTTTTCCCCTTCCCCCTTGAGCGCCGAAGGCGCGGTCCCTTCTCCCTTCTCCATTGAAACCATTCCCCTCGACGACAAGCCGACCTACGACCGTATTTTCAAGACGGCGAACACCACCGCCGTGTTCCAGTTTGAATCGCGCGGCATGAAAGACACGCTGGTGAAAGCCAAGCCTGACTGCATCGATGACCTCATCGCCCTGAACGCGCTGTACCGTCCGGGGCCGATGGATTTCATCCCGGACTACATCAACCGCAAACACGGCAAAGAAAATGTGATCCTCGCGCATCCCTGGCTGGAAAAAGTGGTCGGCAACACCTACGGCATCATGGTGTACCAGGAGCAAGTGATGCAGGCGGCGCAGGTCATCGCGGGATACACGCTGGGCGGCGCGGATATGTTGCGCCGCGCGATGGGCAAGAAAAAAGCCGAGGAGATGGCCGAGCAGCGCAGCATCTTCGTGGCGGGCGCAGCGAAGAACGAAATAAACGAGGATACGGCGAACGAGATCTTCGACACGATGGAGAAGTTCGCGGGTTACGGCTTCAACAAATCACACGCCGCCGCCTATTCGCTGGTCGCATACCAGACCGCGTATCTCAAATGCCATTATCCGGCGGCGTTCATGGCGGCGACCATGACCTCGGAAATGGACAATACCGACAAGGTGAGTTTCTTCTATCAGGACACCGTGCAGCAAGGGTTGAAGATCCTGCTGCCGGACGTGAACTCTTCCGCTTATCGCTTCGCGCCGGTGGATGCCAAGACCATCGCCTACGGCCTGGGGGCGATCAAGGGCACCGGCGAGTCTGCCATCAACAACATCGTCGAGGCGCGCAAGCAGGGGCCGTTCAAGGACCTGTTCGATTTCTGTCGTCGCGTGGACAAACGTATCGTCAACCGCCGCACCGTCGAAGCGCTCATCAAGGCCGGCGCGTTCGACGGCATCAACGACCACCGCGCCAGCCTGATGCTCACCCTGGAAGCGGCACTGGCGAGCGCGGACCAGCAGGCACGTGCGGCTAACCAGAACAGCCTGTTCGGGCACGATGAAGCCGATGTGGCACTCTCCGCCAAGATGGCCGATGTGCCGCGCTGGCGCATGCGCGAACAACTGGCGCAAGAAAAACTCAGTCTCGGTTTCTATCTCGGCGGACATCCTTACCAGGAATATGCGGCGGAACTGTCCAACTTCGTGAAACACAAACTGTCCGACATCACGCCCGGTATGGTGCAGCAGCCGACCGGCAACAACGGTTACAGCAAACGCGTGGAGTTGAAGCTGGTGCTCGGCGGCATCGTCAACGGCATACGCATTCTGCAAACACGGCGCGGCAAGATGGCGGTGGTCACGCTGGACGACGGCAGTGCGCCGCTGGAGGTCACCGTCTTCAGCGACTTGTACGACCTCAACCGCCCGTGGATCAAGGAAGACGAGCTGCTGGTGGTGAGAGGGAAAGCGAGTTACGACGAATATTCCGGCGGCATGCGGGTCACCGCGGAAGAGGTGTTCGACTTCGCTTCTGCCCGCGCCAATTTCGCCAAGCGGTTGGATATCGCCTGTTCGATGGATAGTCAGGTCAAGGTCGCGCAATTGGCCGAGATATTAAAACCCTGGTGCGGCGGAAAATGCCCGGTGGTGATCCATTACCGTAACCTGATCGCCAGCGCGCCGTTGCGTCTGGGCGAGGCTTGGCAGGTCACTTTGCCGGATATACTGCTCCAAGAGCTGCAATCAGCACTGGGCGCGGAGAACGTGCGTATCATCTACGGGGAATAGGCGGATATCATCTATTTGGGGGATGTCGGATCGGGCGGTATACAGGTATAGTCTTCAAGTCTGAACGTCAATATTACAAAAAAGCGGATCACCGCGAGATATAAGGGGGGCGCAGTGCGTACTTTTTTCCGGATTGACTTGCGGTATTTCTTCGTTGCACTGACTTTCTCGCTGCCGGTATTTGCGGGCGAGCCGCCCAGCGAACCCCTGCTACGCTTCGATCTTGGTGAGCACACGGCGATGGTCAGGCGTGTCGCGGTGGATGAGGCCGAGCGTTATGTGGTGACGGTATCGGACGACAAGACCGCGCGGGTGTGGGATGCGCGTGATGGCCGTTTGCTCACCACTTTACGTATCCCCATCGCCGGTGGCGACGAAGGCAAGTTATACGCCGTAGCAGTGTCACCGGACGGCAACACCGTGGCACTGGGGGGGTGGTCCGGGTATAACTATGATGGAGTGCATTCCATCTTCTTGTTCGACCGCGCCAGTGGCCGCTTGCTGCACCGCATAGGTGATTTGCCCAATGTGATCTCACATATGGATTTTGCGCCCGGAGGCCGCACGTTGGCGGCAAGTCTGGGCGCAGGCAACGGCATACGCTTGTTTGCCGTGGCTGGCGGTCGCTTGTTGGCGGAAGACCGCGATTATGGCAGTGACAGTTACTCGGTGCAGTTCAGCCACGACGGCCGCCTGCTTGCGACCGGCTACGATGGTTATCTGCGCATGTACCGCTGGGATGGTGCCAACCTCAATCTGCTGGTCAAGCGCGCCGCGCCCGGCGGAAAGCAGCCGCGCGGTGCGCGCTTTGCGCCGGACGGCACGCGTATCGTCGTGGGGTTTGCCGATTCCTCGGAGGTAAATGTGCTGGATGCCGCCGACCTGAGTTTTCTTTATGCGGCGGATACGACGGGTGTGAAGGGTAGCCTGAGTAGTGTGGCGTGGTCTGCCGATGGCCAAACGCTGTATGCCGGAGGCATGGCGCAAACACAATTCGACGGGCGCTGGCAGCAGTACATTCGCCGCTTTGCACAGAGCGGGCGCGGTGTCGCGGACAACATTCCGGTGGCGGGTGGCACGGTGATGGAGTTGGCCGCCTTTTCGGATGGGCGCTTGGCATTTGGCACCAGCGAACCGTCATGGGGCATATTGAATGCGCGGGGAGAACGCACGCTGTTCCATGCACCGGCGGGGGCGGATTTTCGCGAGAATTATGAAGGGTTCATGCTCTCTGCGGATGGCGCGCAAGTGCGTTTTGCTTATGAGCTATTCGGCCACTCACGGGCGCTGTTCGATAGCCGTTCCCGCAGCCTGCTGGCGGATAGTAGCGCCGGATTATTTTCCTCGTCATTTGCTGCGCCTGGTATGGAAGTGAGCGACTGGAAAAGCTCCGTCACCCCAAAGCTCAACGGTAAAACGCTTCAGCTCAAACCCTATGAAATGTCGTTTAGTTACGCGCTGCTGCCGGATAATCGCAACGTGGTGCTGGGGACAAGCTGGCGCTTGCGCTTGTATGACCGCGACGGCGAACTACGCTGGGAGCAGTCTGCGCCCGGCGCGACCTGGGCGGTGAACGTGTCGCAGGACGGGCGTTGGGTCGTTGCCTCCTACGGCGACGGCACCATACGCTGGCATCGTGCCAGTGATGGTGTTGAGCAACTGGCGTTTTTCCCGCATGCGGACAAGCAGCGCTGGGTGATGTGGACACCTTCCGGTTATTACGACGCTTCGCCCGGCGCGGAAAACCTGATCGGATGGCATGTAAATAACGGCAAAGACCATGCGGCGGACTTCTTCCCCGCCTCGCGCTTCCGTGACCGTTTCTATCGCCCCGATGTGCTGGCGCAAATCCTGAATACACAGGACGAAGCGGATGCCGTGCGTCTCGCCAATGCCGAATCGGGACGCAGACAAACCGCCACGGCTTCCATCGCGGACGTGTTGCCGCCGGTCGTGGAGATCATTTCTCCCGCTTCCGATGTTGCCGTCAAAACCACCACGGTGAAAGTCCGTTATAACGTGCGTACCTTGGCCGATGCGCCGGTGATCGGTATGCGTGTGCGCGTCAACGGCCAGGCGGTGAGTGCAGAGCGGGCGCTGAAGCTCAAAAATAATGCTGCCAGCGAAATCGATGTGGAGATCCCGGAGCAAGATAGCGAGATACAACTTTTCGCGGAAAACAAGAACGGCGTGTCCACGGCGGCAGTTTTGCGCGTGACTTGGGCGGGTAAAAAAGCACCTGCTGCAAGCGCAGAAAATTTGTTTAAGCCCAAACTGTACGTGCTGGCTGTGGGTGTGTCGAAATACAAGAACCCGGATTACAACCTGGGGCTGGCGGCGAAAGATGCAAAAGACTTCGCTGCTGTGCTGAAAAAGCAGCAGGGCAGGTTGTATGGCGAGGTCGTGGTTAAGCTGCTTACCGACGACAGTGCGACACGTGATGATGTGGTGGACGGACTGGATTGGCTCAAGCAGCAAGTCACCGCGCGCGACGTGGGCATGATGTTCATTGCCGGGCACGGCATGAACGACAATCAGGGTAAATATTTCTTCCTGCCGCACAATGCCGACCCGGACAAATTGCTGCGTACCGGGGTGGCGCAGACCGACATTCGCGATACGCTCAATTCGCTGGCGGGCAAGGCGGTGTTCTTTGTGGATACCTGTCATGCGGGCAATGCGCTGGGTACCTCCAAGACCCGTGCCATAGGCAGCACGACAGATGCCTTCATCAATGAACTGGGCTCGGCGGAAAACGGAGTGGTGGTGTTCTCCTCGTCCACCGGAAAGCAGTTGTCGCAGGAGAATGCAGCATGGGGTAACGGTGCGTTCACCAAAGCGGTGGTCGAGGGTTTGAGTGGTAAAGCAGACTTTGGCAAGAACGGCAAGATCACCCACAAGGGGCTGGATTATTACGTCACCGAACGAGTGAAAGAATTGACCCACGGACAACAATCACCCGTGGCGATCGCACCCGGTGGAATCACCGACTTTCCAATCGCAGTAGCAGGGAAATAGGCCGATTTCCTAAGGAGGGGGCCTCCGGTGAGAAATATTGGTTTTCGAGTTGCCGGACAAAAATCGCATGAAGCATTTGTATTTAAATGACATGGAGTAAAGACATGACACGCATTTATTCTTTGGCAGCATTGTTCTTGTTCAGTCCGGCATTGTGTGCCGCCCAGCTTGGCGGGCAAGGCTGGGGCGACACCGAGGCTGCTGCCAAACGTGAGGCGCTGTCCAACCTGTCGTCGCGCATCAGCGTTACCGTGCGCAGCAAAGTAAAAAATAAAAAAATAATCTCCTCCAAAACCGTCGATCAAAAAAGATCGGATTCGGTGAATCAGGTGGCGGAGAACAGTATTGAAACGGAATCTGAACTGCCTATCCTCGGCGCGGAATTCAATAGCCAGAAAGCGGACGGCAGGTTTGTGGTTGAAGTCGTGCTGGATAGCGCACGCAGTCGGACTTTGTACGATCAACGGTTGAATGAACTGCGCCAACAGATCGCGGCACTGAATGCACGTTTTGGTATGACACAGGGCAATGAGGCGCAATACCACCTGCTCATGGATATGCTGACGCAACTGGAGGAATACAAGAAGCTCAACACGGTGGCGATCTATCTGGGCAGCACACCAGCCGAACCTGCGGTCAGTGAAGCGGTGCTGCGCCAGCACCTGCGCGCAGTCACCAGGCAAGTCGATAGCCTGAATCTGGCCGCCCAGTTGCTGGCGGCAGACATTGCCGAGACCGGCATCTATGTGTTCCCGCCCAAAGCGCGCGGAGCCGATGAGATCACGCCATTCGCCGCCCTGCTAAAAGACAAGGTCGGTGCGCACCTCAAAGCGGTACGCGAACCACAAGCCGCGACCTATACCCTGGCGGGTGAATATGCCGAGTCGGCAGATGGCATCGATGTCACCTATCAACTGGTTGATAAAGATTCCTCCACGGTGTTGAGCCGCAGTGTGCGGCTGGCCAAGGCCGCTTACGCCGGGCTGGAGACCAAGCCGAAGACCGTTAGTTTCGAACAGTTGCTCAAAGCCGGAGTGGCCGTTTCGGGTGATCTGCATGTCGATATATCAACCAGCCAAGGCAAGCGTGATCTGCTCTTCAATGAAGGCGAAGAAGTCGAGTTATTCGTCAAACTCAGCGAGGCCGGGTATTTCTACGTGGTGGGACATACCCTCAAAGATTCTGAAAAAAATTCCTACCTGCTGGAATTGCGCGAGGTGGACGGGCCGCGCAAATTCGTTCAGTTCGTCAATGCGGACGATGCTAACAAACTCATCAGCATCGGCAAGTTCGAGGTGAGTATGCCATTTGGCGTGGAAGGTTTGCAGGTGTTCGCATCCAGCAAAGATCTGCTGGAGAGCCTGCCCCCGACCCGGCAAGACAGCGCAAGCGGGCTTTACCTCATCTCCAGTTCGCCGCAGGAAGGTGTGACCAAAACGCGGTCGCTGATAAAAAAGAAAAAGCAGGCTGCTCAGACCGCCGAGGGCTCGTTGATTTTTACGACGCAGGCGCGCGGTCATTGACATACCCCATTTGGATGATGCGGAACGGTGCGACGTGCAGGTATAGTCTCTGCGCGATTCATACCCTAAAAATGTGTCGGGAACTAAACTTGTCAATCTTTGGGGGGTGGGGTAGATTGCGTTCCTGATGCATCAGGGGTGCCGCCAAGCTTGATGCGGGAATCGGAGTTTGTTGAGGGTGTTCAATTTATTAACTTTAAGTGTGGGGGAGTTTTAAAAATGTCAAAGATCACTAAAGCATTGCTGTTGTCTGTTGTTGCAGTCGGGCTCGTTGCCTGCGAGACAAATCCACCTAAAGAAGCGCCCAAGAAAGTGGCTGATTGCACGTTCCCAAGTTCACCTGATGTGGCTGCACCGGACTGGGTATGTACCGGAAGCGTCGAAGGTGTGGAAGTGAGCGCACAAGGTTCGGAGCGTATCGTTCAGGGTGAAGTCGATGCGGCGCAGACTTTTGCGATGGCTTCGGCACGTCAGAAACTCGCTGCCGCGATGAAAACCCGTGTGCAAGCCATGGTGACGAAATATGTCGGTACGACGGGTGCCGGTGCCGGTGCAACGATGGATAAGGTGAATGAATCTGTTACCCGTCAGATCACCGATGCGACTCTGGAAGGCAGCCGTCTGATCAAGAGCAAAACGGCTCCGGACGGCACGATGTATGTGCTGGTAGGCATGGATTCCAAGCAGGTTCAAAAAGCCGCCGAAACAGCGGTGAAGACCAGCATGAACAACGACCAAGCACTGTGGCAGCAATTCAAAGCCAAGAACAGCAAAGATGAAATGGCTGCCGAGATCGCCAAGCAAAAGATCGAGTGATCCATACACAGAAGTGTTGATGTAAAAAAAGCCTATGCCTGTTGGGGTGTAGGCTTTTTATTTACCGGATATTTTTTATAGGAGGGTCATATGAAAAAATTGATTTCGCTACTTTATGTTTTGTCGATAAGTGCGCTGCTGGCGGCCTGCGCCACACCGCCGGACACGGGTAACAGTCCGGATCAGCAACGCGCCCGTGCGGATAAGGCAAAAGGCGAGTTATCGACCGAGATAAACAAGCAATGATGTAAAGATGATGGACACCGTCAAATGGATCGTGTGCGCGCTTGGCTTGTTTGGGGCGCAAAGCTGTTTTGCTGCCAATGTCATTGATATCGTCAAGTCAGACGGTGGTGTGACGGTGAGCAAGACTGTGGAGGACAAGCCCAAAGCGGTCGCTACCCGTAGTCGTTTGCCCGCAGTGAATGTCTTGTCGACGGGAGCGAATGGGCGCGCGGTCGTGCGTGTGGGTAGTACGGGATATTTGGTGCTGGAAAAAAACAGCAAAGTCGAGATCGATGCGAGTAAAGATCGCGCTACTTTTTTCCGGCACTTGACCGGCAAGATCTATTACGCGGTGAATACGCTCAAAGGCAAAGACCAAGTGCTTGAAGTCCGGGTCAAGATGGCCACCATCGGGGTTCGCGGCACACGTTTTCTGGTCACGGATATGCCCGAGCGTAATGTGATCGGTATGCGCAAAGGCACGGTCAGCGTAAGCAGCCTGGCTGAAGAAGGGTTTGAGATACACAAAAGCGCCGCAGTCGACGGCGTTGCGGCCATGAAGGACGAGGCACAGGCCGCGATGGATAAAGAGCGGGCGGCGTTCGAAGCATATAAAGAAAATGTGCAGCGCGATTTTATCGAATATAAGCGCGAGTTGCAGTTGGGGGCGGATCGTATGTTGTCGTTCGATGGAAAGCGGGCCGATGAGCAAGCGCTGGATGACACAACAAAAAATGATCTGGAGAGCTTGGAAAGCTACGCCGGTGTATGGATAAATAAAGTCCGGGATTAAAAACAGGGGGAAGGTTAATGAAGCGTCTTTGCGTATATGCAACGGTGTGTCTGAGTGTGTTAGTGTCGGCATGTGTGAGCAATCCTCCTGTCATTGAGGATACAAGGCCGGTATGGATAGACAATCCCGGCGATGGGGTTTCGGCTTCTGCCGGTACACATGCACGCGGCAAAGTTGCTCAGGAAGAGCTGGCGATCACGCGAGCCAGAGTGGAATATGCCAAGCGTTTTGGTGTGTCCATCGAGGCAGTCGGGGTCTATGCGAAGAATATGACGAATGGGCGTTCGGTCACTACCGGTGAGTTGGTTTCGCAGGAGCGCACCAAGCAAACTGACGTTAAAGCGATGGTCAAAGCCAAGTGGCACGATGCGGATGCCGATGTATTTTGGGTGTGGCTAGTTCCCGGGAATTAAACAAGGAGCAGCGAATGAGCACGAAGCGTAAGCATGGAATGACCAGGGTGGTCGCGATGGCGGGCTTGGTGTGTGTGCCAGCGGCTTTGGCTTTTGCCCAGACTGATTTTGAGGCATATAAGCGCCAGCAAGCTCAGGCGGCGCAACAGACAAAAACAGACTTCCGCGTTTACAAGGAACAGCAGGACAAGGAATTCGCCGGTTTCCTGAAGACGCAGTGGGCTGAATTCGAGACCTTTCAGGGCAAGGTGCGTATCAAGGAACCCAAACCCAAACAGGTGCCGGTTGCTCCTGTCATTGCGAGCAAACCGTCCGTTCCTGCCCCGCTGGTGCAGCCTATCCCTGTCGCCCCGGTGAAGCCCGCCCCGCTCGCACCGCAACCTGTCCAGCCCCAACCCGTGCCGCTGGCGGAAAATGAAATGCAATTGCTCTTTTTCGGCAATGCGGTACGTCTCGGTTTCGACGCGCAATGGAAATCATATCGCCTGAGCGGCGGTGCCAAGCCGGAGGCGTTCAGCGATTTCTGGACGCAGATGAGTGGCAGCCGATACGAGGCCACCATTCAGGCCGTCAATGCGGCGCGGCAGACGCTGAAGCTGGATGATTGGGGTTATGTCACGCTGTGGCGCGAGGTGGTGCGGGAACTGCAACCCGAGCGCAAATCGGAGCAGAATCTGCTGCTCTGGTTCTTCCTCATCAAATCCGGTTACGACGTGCGCCTGGGATATTACGCGGCGGATGTGCATCTGTTCGTGGCGATCAAACAACCGGTGTACTCCACCAAATACACCAAGGTATTGAACCAGACTTATTATGCCGCCTTGGCGTCAGATCGCGGCAACGGCATCCGTGCGTTCTACAGCTACAACTCGGCCTATCCGGGCAAACTCAGCGCGCTGGACATCCATTCCGCAGCGACCGGATTCACCAAGACACAGCCGATGCAACGCGCGCTGACGTTCGACTATCAGGGCAAGACCATCAGTTTCAGCGTGCCCTATGATCGCCGTCTGGTCGACTATGTGGCGACGTTCCCGCAATCCGAGTTCGAGTTGTATTTCGACACCGACGGCAGTCCGCTGTTGCGTGAGGCGCTGCTGGCCGAGTTGCGCCGTTATACCGCGACGATGGGGCAAGAGGAGGCTGTGAATTTCCTGCTCGCCTTTGTGCAAAAGGCATTTGCCTACAAGACCGACGATGAACAATTCGGTTACGAGAAATATTTCTTCATCGAGGAGTCGCTGTATTACCCGTACAACGACTGCGAGGACCGTTCGGTATTGTTCGCCTGGCTGGTGCGCGAACTGGTCGGTATCCCGGTGGTGGGCGTGTTGTATCCCGGCCACATGACCACGGCAGTGGAACTCAAACAGGTGAAGGAAGGGTTCTTCACGGTGGAATATCACAACAAGCGCTTGGTTATCGCCGATCCCACATACATCGGCGCATCGGTAGGGATGGCGATGCCGTCTTACGCAAAATATAAACCCAAGCGCCTGGTGGACATTCAGTAATGGTTTTGTTGTCGGATGCGCTTGAAGATAAGCTTCAGGCGCGTTGTAAGTGTTTGTGGCCAACAAGCCGGAAGCAGTGAATGTACAAACTTTTTAGATCGCTATCCCTTCTTGTTTGTCTGCTCGCGCTGACGCAGACGGCCTTCGCGGCCAAACCTGCAAAGTCAGCCAAGCCGCCCCAGACTACCAAGGAAAAACTCGTTCTCATGCCGTTGCGCTTGGGAGATGAGGATAAGAACTTGCAGGGCGCGATGGAAACGGCGCTGGTCGAAGGGTTGCAGCATCGTTACGAAGTGTTCTCTGGTGAGCAGGTCGCGCGCAAAGCACGCGAAATCTTCATGAAGGAATCGCGTAACACCTCCCGTAAAGAATGTGACGAGACGCGCTGTTTGCAAGGCATCGCCGAATCCTTCCAGTCTGAGCTGTTGGCTACCGCCAATGTCACGAAACAGGATGGCGGTTATTTCCTGGCGTTGAGTATCCGCAATCTGTACGACAACAAAGACGTGTATTCAAAATCGCTGGGTTGCCGAGGGTGCGATTCGTTCCAGGTGGTGGAAAAACTCAAAGAGCTGAGCGGTGTACCTGCGGCGGTGGTTGTCGATGAGCCTGCACCGGCGCGTAGTGCCACTGACCCGGAGAGTGCATTGTGGAACGAGGTGAAGTCCACCAATCTGCTCGATGATTATCAGATTTATCTCGCGCAATATCCCAAAGGTAAATATGTCGCATTGGCGAATAGTCGGATCAGCAAAATCAAAGAAGCTGCTGCGAACGAGGACGCTCGCAAGGAGCAGCAGGTCTGGGCGGCTGTAGAGCAGTCCGGCGGCGAGGCGGATTATCAGCGGTATTTAAATGATTATCCGCAGGGTGGTTTTGCGGGGCTGGCACAGATCAAGGTCAGGAAAATTCAGGACGAACGAACAGCACGCGAGCAGCAAGAACAGCAGGCGCTCAATGCCAGAAGGCAGCAGCAAGCGGCGCAGGCTGACGGCAATAATGCGTCGGATTGTGTATACCCGAATAGCAATGATGCTGCGCCAACATGGGTATGTGATGCACCGGTTGATGGGGTTGAGGTGGGTGCCGTGGGCTCGTTTGGAAAATCGGCAGCGGGTGTGGCGTTCATGAAGCAGATGGCAGCTACAGAGGCACGGGTTCAGCTCGCCCAGCGTATGAAGGTGCAAGTGGCGAATATGCTGCAACAATATCTGGGCGCGCGCGGCGCTGCGAGTCAGGAAATTTTGGATCGTGTCAGGAGTTCGGTGACCAGGCAGATCTCCAATGAGACACTGGTGGGAACTAGGATATACAAAAGCCGCATCGGCCCGGACGGCACGATGTATGTGTTGGTGGGCTTGGATGAAGAAGCCGTTCAGAAGATGAGTGAGAGCACAATCAGGATTAGTATGAATAAAGACACCGAGTTGTGGCAGCAGCTCCGCGCGGGCAAGGCGCAAGATGAGCTGGCCAGTGAGATCGCCAGGCAGCGGGTGCAATAGCCGCTTAGCTGCCTAACAAAACCCGTGCGCGTTTCAGCGCGTCATCCAGATTCGCCACCGTGTTTTCTTTGCCGATCTTCTCGAACAATCCGGCCTGATGCATCAGGAAATACGGCTGGGTGTGTGGGCCGCACAGGATGAGGTGTTTGCCGCGTTTCACCAATTTCCCGTGTAACTCTTCCAGTACATGCAGTGCGCTGGCATCCATGCTGATGACTTCGCTCATGTTCAGTACCAACACCTCCGGCTCCGCGTGTTGCTGGTGCAACACACTTTCCAGTTTGTCCGCCACGCCGAAGAACAACGCGCCGTACAGGCGGTAGATCAGCACGCCCGGCGGCGCCATCTTGCGTGCCAGCGTCGCCTCGCCGTCATCCGGCATGGCGGTATGTTCTTCCGAAAGCCGGACATGCGACAGCTCCGTCATGTTGCGGATGAAGAAGATCGCAGCGAGCAGCAGGCCGACTTCCACTGCCACGGTCAGGTCGAAGATCACCGTGAACAGGAACGTTACCATTAGCACCACCGCATCGTGGCGCGGATAGGTTTTGAGTCGCTTGAACACATCCCATTCGCCCATGTTGATGGAGACGATGATGAGGATGGCGGCAAGTGAAGCCAGCGGGATGTACTGTGCCAGCGGGGCCGCGATGAGGACGATGAGTAACAGGGTGAGTGCATGCACCATGCCGGACACCGGCGTGGTGGCACCTGAACGCACGTTGGTGGCGGTGCGCGCGATGGCGCCGGTGGCGGGGATGCCGCCGAAGAACGGGGTGACGATGTTGGCGATACCCTGTGCCATCAGCTCCTGATTTGGGTCATGCTTGTCGTCGATCATACCGTCCGCCACGGCGGCTGAGAGTATCGATTCGATGGCGCCCAGCAGCGCGATAGTGAACGCGGGCATGATGAGGTGGCGCAGATCGCCAAACGTGACGCTGGGCATCACAAATTCGGGCAAGCCCTGCGGGATGCCGCCGAAGCGAGTGCCTATGGTCTCCACCGGTAGATTGAACAGAGCAACGACTGTGGTGCCGAGTGCCAGGGCCACGATAGGGGAAGGGAAGCGCGCCGCCCAGGCCTTGGGATAGAACCAGATGAACAGCGCGCTGATGGTGGCGAGCGCGAAGGTGAGCAGATCGAAGGTCGGCAGCGCATGTATCAGCGTGGACAACTTGTGGAAGAATTCGGCAGGCAATGCTTCGGTCTGCAAACCGAGAAAGTCCTTGATCTCGGAAAGCGCGATCAATACCGCGATGCCGTTGGTGAAGCCGATGATGAGCGGGCGCGGAAAATATTTGAGTAGGTTGCCGAGTTTGAACGCCCCCATCAGGATGAGCATCACGCCCGCCATGATGGTGCAGATGATCAGGTTGGCAAAGCCGTACTGCGCGATGATGCCGAATACGATGACGATGAACGCGCCGGTCGGGCCGCCGATCTGCACGCGCGAGCCGCCCAAAGCGGAGATGATGAAACCGGCGATGATCGCGGTGAAGATTCCTGCTTCTGGCTTTGCACCGGAGGCGATGGCGAAGGCGATGGCCAGGGGCAGGGCGACCACGCCGACGGTGATGCCGGCAGTGACATCGGTGGAAAAGCGCGCTTTGTCGTAGCCGCGCATAGCGTCGATCAGACGCGGGCGAAAATATTTTGAAACACTCACCAGAAGCGAATTGTCCATACGGGCTGTGTCAGCACCTCCTGAGTCTAAAAGTTAGTCTTCTGCCTGGTTGAATCGTTTATTTGATGCGCATGCCCGGCTGTGCGCCGTCATCCGGTGACAGGATGAATAGCCCCGGTGCTTCGCCGGAGGCGGCCAGTACCATGCCTTCCGACATGCCGAACTTCATCTTGCGCGGCGCAAGGTTGGCGACCATCACCGTCATGCGGCCTTTGAGCTTTTCCGGATCGTAAGCCGACTTGATGCCCGCGAACACGGTGCGCGGTTTTTCTTCGCCGATGTCCAGTGTCAGTTTAAGCAACTTTTCCGCACCTTCCACATGCTCGGCATTCACGATCTTGGCCACACGCAGATCGACCTTCATGAAGTCGTCGATGGAGATGTAAGACTCAGATTCCTTGCTGGTTTCAGTCATTTCTTTTTTCACTTCGTTTTGTTGGTGAGCCGCGTGGCGCTGCTCTGATTGCACGGGGGCTGCGGGTTGCAGGCTTTCTTGGTTGGCGGCGACCATGGCTTCGATTAGCTTGGGGTCGAGGCGGGTCATCAGATGTTTATATGAATTAATTGGTTGAGTGGGTTTTAAATAGCTAGGCCAGTCATGCCAGCTCATTGATGCAATACCGAGAAACTCTTCAATAGCCTGTGTGGTCTGAGGAAGAATTGGCTTGAGATAAAGGGTTAGTAGTCGGAAGGCCTCTAACATGGTGCTACAGGCCAAATGCAGAGCTTCCCGATCCGCTTCATTCTTTGCCAATAGCCAAGGTTTTTCTTTGTCTACGTATGCATTAACTCGATCCGCAAGCTCCATGATCAAGCGAACTGCTTTAGCGTACTCACGGTTTTCATAATGGCTTGAAAGAGTGTCTGCTTCAAGTCGCAATTCGTCGAGTAATGGAGAGCTGTTGCTTGGATGATTGGGGTGTACCTTGCCATCAAAGTTTTTGGAGATAAATCCCGCGGCTCGACTCGCAATATTGATGTACTTCCCTATCAAATCACTATTCACCTTCGCCACAAAATCCTCAAGGTTCAGGTCGAGATCTTCCATCGTGCCATTGAGTTTGGCGGCGTAGTAGTAGCGCAGGTATTCGGTGTTTTTGATGTGGTCGACGTAGCTCTTCGCTGTGATGAAGGTGCCGCGTGACTTGCTCATCTTCTCGCCGTTGACGGTGAGGAAGCCGTGCGCGAACAGTTTGGTCGGGGTGCGGTAGCCCGCGTGTTGCAGCATCGCGGGCCAGAACAGCGCGTGGAAATAGAGGATGTCTTTGCCGATGAAGTGATACAGCTCGGCATCGGAGCCTTGTTTCCAATAGGTGTCGAAATCGATGCCGCTCTTGGCGCATAGCTGCTTGAAGCTGCCCATGTAGCCCACGGGTGCATCCAGCCACACGTAGAAATATTTTCCGGGCGCATCGGGTATCTCGAAGCCGAAGTAGGGGGCATCGCGCGAGATGTCCCAGTCGGTGAGTTTGTTCTCGCCTTCCGCCCCCAGCCATTCTTGCATCTTGTTGGCGGCTTCGGGTTGCAGCGCACCGCTGCGTGTCCACTCGCGCAGGAACTGTTGGCAGGTGTCGGCAGAGAGTTTGAAGAAATAGTGGTCGGAGTTGCGCAGTTCCGGTTTTGCGCCGGATACGGCGGAGAACGGTTCGATCAAGTCAGTCGGTGCATAAGCCGCACCGCATACTTCGCAGTTGTCGCCGTACTGGTCTTTGGCGTGGCACTTGGGGCATTCGCCTTTGATGAAACGATCCGGCAGGAACATGTTCTTCACCGGGTCGAAGAACTGTTCGATGGAGCGCACCTCGATCAGGTTCTCCGCCTTGAGTTTGCGGTAGATTCCCTGTGCGAACTCTTTGGTCTCGCTGGAGTTGGTCGAGCCGTAGTTGTCGAACGCGACGTGGAACGCGGTGAAATCGTCGTAGTGTTCCTGCCATACGCGGCTGATCAGTTGCTCGGGTGTGATGCCCTCTTTTTCGGCGCGCAGCATGATGGGTGTGCCATGCGTGTCGTCGGCGCAGACGTAGTGGCATTCATTGCCGCGCATCTTCTGGAAACGCACCCAGATATCGGTCTGGATGTATTCGACGAGGTGGCCGAGGTGGATGCTGCCGTTGGCGTAAGGTAACGCCGAGGTAACGAGTATTTTTCTGGACATTTTTGCGTGATTCCTTTGACAGGGCGCGATTGTAGCAAAACCCGCACAGGACTGCGGAATTGGGTAAAATCGCGACCTTATTGTTTTGACCGGAATGGGAAGAATCATGAGTTTTGTCGAAGCAGACGTACAAGCCGCCCTGAAGCAGTTGACCGACCCCAATACGAAAAGGGATTTCGTGGCGGGAAAATCGGTGAAGAACGTCAAGGTCAGCGGCAACGATGTGACCCTGGACATCCAGTTGGGATATCCCGCGAAGAGTGTATGGAGCGAGATCAAGACATTGGTCGAGGCGCATCTGCGCACAGCCCTGCCGGGCGCGGGCAAGATCGAGGCGACCGTCAGCAGCAAGGTGGTGCCGCATGCGGTACAGCGCGGCGTGAAGCTAGTGGACGGGGTGAAGAACATCATCGCGGTGGCGTCGGGCAAAGGCGGGGTGGGCAAATCCACCACGGCGGTGAATCTGGCATTGGCATTGGCAGCAGAGGGCGCGCGCGTCGGCATCCTGGATGCCGACATCTACGGCCCTTCGCAACCCACCATGCTGGGTGTCAGCGGACAACCGGATTCGCTGGACGGCAAGATGATGGAGCCGCGTGAAGGCCATGGCATACAGTCCATGTCCATCGGCTTCATGATCCAGGGTGATGATGCGCCGATGATCTGGCGCGGCCCGATGGCGACCCAGGCGATGGAGCAGTTGTTGCGCCAGACACGCTGGGACAATCTGGATTATCTGGTCATCGACCTGCCGCCGGGCACGGGCGACATCCAGCTTTCGCTGGCGCAGAAGGTGCCGGTGACCGGCGCGGTGATCGTCACCACGCCGCAGGACATCGCGCTGCTGGATGCCAAAAAAGGCCTGAAGATGTTTGAGAAGGTGGATGTGAAGATCATCGGTCTGGTCGAGAACATGAGCACACATATCTGCTCGAAATGCGGACACGAAGAACATATCTTCGGCGCGGGCGGTGGTGCCAAGATGTGCGCCGATTACAACACCGAGTTGCTGGGTTCGTTGCCTTTGGATATCCGTATCCGCGAGCAAGCCGATTCCGGTTCGCCTACCGTGGCGTCCGACCCGGACGGGGATATCGCCAAGGTGTACAAGCAGATCGCGCGGCGTGTGGCGGTCAGAGTCGCCGAGATGGCGCAGGATCACAGCGCGGCGTTTCCCAAAATTGTTGTGCAAAATACTTAAAGGAGGCAGAGAAGGGAGAAGAGAGAAGAG
>JAVBYO010000035.1 GCA_030823955.1 Gallionellaceae bacterium | reverse complement strand
TCTTTATGTCTTGAGTTCAAGCACATCATCAGCCTAAGCTAACAATATTACTTTTACCTAAGCACACATACCCACACTAATCGGTTGTTTTATTTAAATTTTAAAGAACTTTTTCTACCCATCCTCCGCCGCCGTGCAGCGAAGAGGTGCGCATTATATAGATTGAAAAAATATCGTCAACCTAATTTTACACACCAGAGTTTTTCATTCGTGGGTTGCGGGGGCAGGATTTGAACCTACGACCTTCGGGTTATGAGCCCGACGAGCTGCCAGACTGCTCCACCCCGCGTCAGCGAAGAAGCGAGACTATAGCTGATAGTCCATCTCAGGTCAATATACCGCAATAGGTAAATTAGCGACTAAGCTGCGCCATGCTGATTCTTCCAACGATTCTCTTTGTATTTGGGATATGGCTCCTGCAACAACAGGCAGAGCTGCCCGATATTCATCTTGCCTGGTGGCTGCTGCTGGCCATCCCCGCCCGCTGGCTGCCGCCACAATCAATCTGGATACGGATTACACGGCGTGGACTACTGCTCGCCAGCGCGTTGGCCTGCGGATTTTTCTACGCCTCATGGATGGCACAACAGCGCCTTGCCGATGAACTTCCGCCCGCCTGGCAAGGGCGCGATATCACATTGACCGGGGTGATCGCGGAGATGCCGCGCCAACACGAACGGGGAGCGGGATTCGTGTTCGACGTGGAGAACATCGTCACGCCAGACGCGCATGTACCGCGACATATCTTGCTTTCCATCTATCTGGATGGAAAGTCACCACCGCTGGAACCGCACGCGGGGGAACGCTGGCAATTCACCGTCCGCCTGAAACAGCCACACGGCACCAGCAATCCGCATCAGTTCGACTTTGAAGCATGGGCTCTGGAACGCGACCTTCGCGCAGTGGGATACGTGCACAACAAGGGAGACAATCGCCGCATCACGGCACAAGTACATGCTTTCGGATATCACATCGAACAGCTGCGCGAGGCGATACGCACCCGCTTCCAAAACACCCTAGGGGACGCTCCCTATGCAGGCGTATTGAGTGCCCTCGCCATCGGCGACCAGGGCAGCATCTCCGCCTCACAATGGCAAATATTCACGCGTACCGGCGTGAATCACCTGATGAGCATCTCCGGCTTGCATATCACCCTGCTGGCCGGATTTGCATTCGCACTGACGTATCACCTGTGGCGGCGCAGTGAAAAACTGACCTTGCATCTGCCCGCACGCAAGGCCGCCGCATTGATCGGATTCGCCGTCGCTCTGACCTACGCCTTATTGGCCGGATACGGCATTCCGGCACAACGGACGATCTACATGCTGGCCTGTGTAGTCCTTGCCTTATGGTCATCACGCAACATCGCCCCGGCGCAGACACTCGCCGCAGCCCTGCTTCTGGTGTCGTTATTCGATCCATGGGCAGTTCTCTCTGCCGGATTCTGGCTTTCCTTCGCTGCCGTGGCACTCATCTTCTACCTCACCGCGAACCGTATCGGCGTCACACATTGGCTAGTCGAATATACCCGCGTGCAATGGGCTATGAGTATCGGCCTGATCCCTCTATTGCTCGCACTGTTTCAACAACTATCGGTGGTATCACCGGCAGCCAATGCCATTGCCATCCCGCTGGTGAGTTTCATCGTCGTACCTTTGACATTGCTAAGTGTATTGCTGCCGCTGGAATGGCCGCTACTGCTTGCCCATCAAGGCATGGCGCTGTGCATGGCTCTACTTGAATGGCTGAACAGTCTGCCCGTGGCGACATGGACGCAACATGCCCCGCCCGCATGGAGCTTCGTCATCGGCATGTTCGGTGTGTCATGGATATTACTTCCACGCGGATTTCCCGGACGCTGGCTCGGACTGCTGATGCTGTTACCGATGTTCATGAGCGCCCCGCAACTCCCCGCTCCAGGCATGTTGCGACTGATCATATTCGACGTTGGGCAAGGTCTGTCCGTCGCCGCCCAGACCCGCGAGCATGCCCTGCTCTATGATGCCGGGCCGGATTACAGCGGAGATGCGGACAGCGGTAATCGCATACTGGTTCCGGCATTGCGCGGCTTGGGCATCTCACAACTGGACAGCATGATCCTCACCCATGACGATATCGATCACATCGGTGGAGCCGCATCCGTGTTGCAGGCGATACCAACCGGCACGCTGTATTCGACATTAGCAAACGATCACGACTTGCTGAAAATGGGGAGGGATCAGCGCCGTTGCAACGACGGACAGAACTGGGAATGGAACGGCGTGTATTTCGAGATGCTACATCCGTCAGCGGAAAATCATACGCAAGAAAAGCGCCGCGACAATGATTTGAGCTGCGTCCTGCGCATCAGCATAGGACGCCACCACGTGTTATTGGGCAGCGACATCGAGCGCAGCACGGAAAAACGCCTGCTGGATAAACATGCGGACAAACTTCCCGCCACCCTGCTCATCGTGCCGCACCACGGCAGCAAAAGCTCTTCATCCGAGGCCTTTGTACATGCCACATACCCGCGTTATGCCGTCTTCACCGTGGGATATCGAAACCGCTTTCAGCATCCGCACCCGGAGACTCTCGAACGTTATCGGGCAGTCGGGAGCACACTGTTACGCTCCGACACGGACGGCGCAATCATCATCGAAATGGATGCACAGAACTTTTCCGTAGAAAGTCACCGTAAACACCATGCCCGCTATTGGCAGAAAGAGCGTTAAGGCAACTTGGGATCACTGTTGACGAACTTGATGAAATCATCCGCAGCAAGGGGACGACTGAAGAAGTAGCCCTGCACCTCGTCGCAGCCGCGTATACGCAGGAAATCGAGTTGCTCCAGCGTTTCTACGCCTTCCGCGATCACCTTCAGGTCGAGCCGGTGGCCGAGACTGATGATGGAGCGCACGATAGCCGCATCACTCAGGTCCGTCTCGATGTCGCGCACGAACGACTGGTCGATCTTGAGCTTGTGCACCGGCAGGTTCTTCAGATAGTTCAAGCTGGAGAAACCCGTTCCGAAATCGTCGATGGACATCTGCACACCCAGTTGATGCATGCGCGTCAGAAAATCCATCGCCGTATTGGTATCACCCATCATGATCCCCTCGGTGATCTCCAGCTCCAGACAGCCGGGACGCAATCCGGTCTCTCTCAGCACCGTCTCAATGATTTCAGCCAGATTCGGCTGGCGCAATTGCCGTATGGACAGGTTCACCGCGATCGGAAAATCGGGCAACCCCTGTTTTTGCCAAGCAGCGATACGCCAACAGGCGGTGCGCAACACCCATTCACCGATGGCCACGATCTGCCCGGTCTCCTCTGCCACCGGAATGAATTCAGCCGGCGAAACAAAACCTTTTTCCGGATGCTTCCAGCGAATCAGCGCCTCTGCCCCGCATATCTTCCCGCTCGTCAGATCAACTTGGGGCTGGTAAACCAGCGTGAACTGATCCTGATCCAACGCCACGCGCAGATCCTTCTCCATCGAAAACACCTGATTGGCACGGAAATTCATCTCCGGCGTAAAGAACTTATAGTTATTGCGCCCGCTCTCCTTGGCGTTATACATCGCGGCATCGGCATGTTTCATCAGCACATCGATATCTGTCGCATGTTTGGGATAGAGCGCGATCCCCACACTGGCATAGGTCGAAATCACCTGCCCGCCAAGATCGAAAGGCGTAGCCAAGGTCTTAAGCAACTTGTCCGCAACCAACTCCACTCCAGCCTCGTCGACCTCGCGCAACAGCACGATGAACTCATCCCCGCCGATACGCGACACGGTATCGCCCTCGCGCACACAGGCCTGCAGACGTTGCGCGACAGATTGCAGCAAACGATCCCCCACCGAGTGCCCCATCGAGTCATTGATATATTTGAAGCGGTCCAGATCGAGGAACAACAAAGCGAACTGCATACTGTCGCGATGGGCAGACGCGATCATCTGCCCCAGGCGATCCCGCAACAGCGTGCGATTGGGCAGCCCGGTAAGCACATCGTAATATGCCAAGAAATGCACATTCTTGTCGTATTCCTTGCGCTCCGAGATATCGCTGGAAACAGAAACATAATGACTGATCTCGCCCTGCTCGTTCTTCACGACGTTGATCGCCATGTGTTTGTAGAAGAGCTTGCCGCTCTTGTTCTTGTCGATGATCTCGCCCAGCCACACCCCGCCTTCATTGATCGACTGCCACATCTCGCGATAGAACGCCTCATCGTGTTGCCCGGAAGACAACAGGCTGGGGTTGCGCCCTTTCACCTCGTCGAGGGTATAACCTGTCATGCTGGTGAATGCCTCGTTCACCGCCACGATCCTGTTATCGGCATCGGTGATCAGGATCGCCTCCGTGGTACTGGAGAACACTTTGGCTGCCAGGCGTAATTGCTCCTCCTCGCTCTTGCGCTGGGTCACATCACGAATGAACGCGCTGAACTCAAGACGACAACTTATCTTGACCCTAGTGATCGCCAATTCGATCGACAGGATGCGCCCATCGCGGTGCAGTCCCTCCACTTCGATGCGCGAATTCAGGATATGCGTTTCGCCGCCCGCGAGGACGCGTTGCAGGCCATGCCAATGCGCCTCGCGGTAAGCCGGAGGAATGATCGTCTCATGCAACAAGCGCCCGACCGCTTCTTCCCGCTCCCAGCCGAAGATATGCGTTGCCTGCTTGTTCCATCCCCGGATCCGCCCCTGTTCATCCATCTGGATCACGGCATCCAGAGCCGTATCGATAACAGCCTGCTGACTTTGCTGGCTCTCCCGCAGAGCGGTTTCCGCCAACTTGCTCACACTGATATCCGTCACCGTACCCAGAGCCGAGATCGCCCGCCCTTGTGCGTCAAAATCCAATTCGGCCTGCTCTCGCACCCATTTGACCTCGCCCGCCACCACGATGCGATGTTCGATTTCGTAAGGAGCGCCAAGCAAGGCAGCTTGCCATGCGGCAGCGACCTCGGCGGTATCCTCAGGATGGATAAAACCGAGGAATATCTCCAGCGTCAATGCATCCTCTTGCTCCATACCAAAGATCCGGCAGGCTTCCTCCGACCACTCCAGTCGGTTCTTGACGATATTCAACTCCCAACTACCAACCTTTGCCACCCGCTGCGCACGCTTCAGGCTGCGCTCGTTCCGTTCGAGATTGATACGCGCCCGGTTGCGCTGGTAATTGACCGCGGAGAGTGTCACGCCAAGCATGGCCATGATGACCAAAAAGCCCCACAGATCAAGCACAGTGGAAAAAGTGTCTGCGCCGAAAAATCCCTGTCCGCTCGCCGCGCTGAACAAAGCCGAACATGAAATCACCAACAACACCGCCGCAACAACTCGCGAGTTGAAGCTCAATGCCGCCCATACCACCATCGGGATCAGCATGAACACCCGGAACTGTCTTTCAAACAAGATCTTGCTCATGTCCGTAAAGATCATCAGACACATCAACAAGAGAATGCCGAACAACACCAGCGCCTGTTTACGGTAAGCCGGAGTCCAGGTAAAAGCACGGTGGTGCAGGAATGCGATCACGATCGGAGCGAACAGCACCACCCCGAGTGCATCCCCCATCCACCAGAGCAGCATCGTCTGCCCGTACTGCTCCCACGCTATCGCCCCGGCCCATCCCAAACTCAGGACACCAAACGTGGCACTGAGCAGTGCGCCGATGCCGCCGCGCCACATCAGGCGGAAGATATCGCGCGCTTCGCCCAGGTCCACCGAGAAATGATGATGACGCTCAAGCAGGTAAGCGGTGAACAAAGCGGCCAGCGTACTGCCACTCGCCATACCGAACACCGCCAGCAGTGGCAATCCCGATACCGCATTGGCCAGGAACGATCCGATAAATATCCCCGGCCACAAGCGGTGGCCGTACAGCAACAGAATAGCGAGTGAAATACCGGAAGGCGGCCAAAACACGGTGACCGAGTGTTCCAGCAAAGAAAGGGAGAGTCCGATCTGGGCCGTGATGAAATAGGTGAAGGCCAGCAAGCCGCCCCGCACCCAATCCCTTTGTAGAAGCTGCTTATTCAAGCAAGATACCCATTTGCCATTAATATCTTTCTGAGCCGAACCTCCAAGCAGAGCTTAACTCTTTAATGCAGCGAGCACCTCGTCCAACATCTTCTTGGCATCGCCAAACAACATGCGGTTGTTCTCCTTGTAGAACAGCGGATTGTCCACGCCCGCATAGCCGGTAGCCATGCTGCGCTTCATCATGATGGAGGTCTTGGCCTTCCAGACTTCCAGCACCGGCATGCCGGCGATGGGGCTGGTTGGATCTTCCTGGGCTGCCGGGTTCACAATGTCGTTGGCGCCGATCACGATGGCAACATCGGTATCAGGAAAATCGCCGTTGAGTTCATCCATCTCCATCACGATGTCGTAGGGCACTCTGGCTTCAGCCAACAACACGTTCATGTGGCCTGGCATGCGGCCAGCAACCGGATGGATACCAAAGCGCACATCGACACCTTTTTCGCGCAACAACTTAGTGATCTCATAGACCGTGTGCTGAGCTTGAGCCACAGCCATGCCGTAGCCCGGCACGATGATCACATTCTTGGCTTCGCGCAATAATTCAGCCGTCTCGGCAGCATTGATAGCCACCACTTCGCCCTCTGGTTGTGCATCGCCGCCGGATTTCTTGGCAGGGGCGCCGCCACCGAAACCGCCCGCGATGACGCTGATGAAGTTGCGGTTCATCGCACGGCACATGATGTAGGAAAGAATCGCACCGCTGGAGCCCACCAGCGCGCCGGTGACGATCAGCAGATCGTTGTTCAACATGAAGCCGGTCGCCGCTGCCGCCCACCCGGAGTAGCTGTTCAGCATGGACACCACCACCGGCATATCGGCACCGCCGATGGCCATCACCATATGGATGCCGAACAGCAACGCGATCACGGTCATCACGACCAGAGCGATCATGCCCGCACTGATCGTCTCGGCGTGCAGAAATTGGTAACCGAACGCGATGACGACCAACAGGCCGATCAGATTCAGGAAATGCCGTCCCGGCAGCAACAGCGGCTTGCCGCCGATCTTGCCCGACAGTTTGCCGAAGGCGATGAGGGAGCCGGAAAAGGTCACCGCACCGATCAAAATACCGACATAGACCTCGATCTCGTGGATCGCCTTTTCGGCGCTGGACAGATTCAATGCCGCCATCGGGTCGATGTAATTGGCAAAGCCAACCAGACAGGCAGCGAGACCGACCAGGCTGTGCATCAGCGCGACCAATTCAGGCATCTGCGTCATCTGCACCTTGCGCGCGGCGTAGAGTCCGATACTGCCGCCGACCACCATCGCGCCTATGATCCACGGAATTCCGGCCATCGTGACGCGCGGGCCGAACACCGTAGCCAGCACGGCAATCGTCATGCCTATCATGCCGTAGAGATTGCCGCGCCGCGAAGACTCCGGGCTAGACAGACCGCCCAGACTGAGGATGAAGAGAATGATTGCGCCGATATAAGCAACCGTTGCCAAGCTTGCAGACATATTCATTTATCCTTATTTGCGGAACATCGACAGCATGCGTCGAGTGACAGCGAAGCCGCCGAACATATTCACCGCAGTGAGCGCGATACCCGCCACCGCCAACCCGCGTATCCATTCATCCGGGCGACTCAGACCGGGCGCCATTGGCGGTGCGATCTGCACCAGTGCGCCGATGGCAATGATGCTGCTGATCGCATTGGTGACGCTCATCAAGGGAGTGTGCAGCGCCGGGGTGACGTTCCACACCACCATGTAACCGACAAAACAGGCGAGCACGAACACCGTGAAGTGCCCCAGGAACTCCGCAGGTGCGTAAGCGCCGACGAGCAGGAACAACAGCGCGGCGACACCAAAAATTGCGGCCGTTTTTCCAGCCGAGGCCGGAGCACTGCCGCCATGACCATGCGCAGGTGCGGCGATCGCTTTGGTCGCAGCCGGCTTGGCCGGAACTGCTGGCAATTTCGGCGCAGGCGCGGGCCAGGTGACCACGCCGTCCTTGATAACCGTCAGGCCACGGATGGCATCGTCTTCCATATTGACGTTGATGATGCCATCCTTGGTTTTGCACAATTCCTCGGTCAGACGGAATAGATTGGTGGCATACAGCGCCGAAGACTGCTTGGCCAAACGACTATTCAGGTCGGTATAACCGACGATGGTCACGCCATGTTTCACCACCGCCTGACCCGGTTCGGTCAATTCGCAATTGCCGCCCCGCTCCGCCGCCATGTCGACAATGACGCTGCCCGGCTTCATGCTCATCACCATCTCGGCGGTGATGAGCCTGGGCGCGGGCTTGCCGGGGATCAATGCGGTCGTGATGATGATGTCCACTTCCTTAGCCTGCTTGGCGTACATCTCGCGCTGAGCCTGCTGGAAGCCCTCGCTCATCACTTTGGCGTAGCCACCGCCACCGCCGCCTTCTTCCTCATACTCGACTTTCACGAACTCGCCGCCCAACGATTTGACTTGGTCGGCCACTTCGGCACGCGTGTCGTTGGCGCGCACGATGGCGCCCAGGCCCGCAGCAGTACCTATGGCAGCCAGACCGGCCACTCCGGCACCGGCGATGAACACCTTGGCTGGCGGCACTTTGCCCGCAGCAGTGATCTGTCCATTGAAAAAGCGCCCAAAGACATTGGCAGCCTCGATGACAGCACGATAGCCGGCCACTCCAGCCTGCGAGCTCAACGCGTCCATTTTCTGTGCGCGACTCAATATGCGCGGCAGACAATCAATCGCCAGCACAGTGGCCTTCTTCGCTGCCAGTTGCTGCATCAGTTCCGGGTTTTGCGCCGGCCAGATGAAGCCGACCAAGTGGCCACCTTCGCGCATCAAACCAACTTCTTCTTGCGTCGGCACAGACACCTTGAAAACGATATCGGATTCTGCCCAAAGCTTTGCAGCGCCTTCTACAACTGTGGCACCGGCAGCGCGATAAGTATCGTCGCTGAAATTTGCCACATCTCCGGCACCGGATTGTACGGAAACCGCAAACCCCAGCTTGATGAGTTTTTCAACAACATCCGGCACGGTGGCAACGCGTTTTTCACCTGCGCTCGTTTCCGCAGGAATGCCTATACGCATGGAATCTCTCCTCTGATTGCAACCTTGAAAAACGCCCGGCTTAACCGGGCGCTATCTGTATATTTTGGCGCAATTATATACGAGCTTTCAAAGATAAGATGCAGCAAAAAAAAAGCACGCCGCAGCGTGCTTTTTCGGGCTTTTGCCCTTGGCGCGATACAGCTCAGGCTGCGATCTTCTTGCATTCCCGGTAACACACGGCACAAGCCTCCATACAGGCTTTGCATTCGGGATGTTTTTCAGTCTTTTTGCACTCTTCTTCACATTCCTTGCACACTGCCATCGCCACTTTGGCCATCTGCGGCAGATTCTTCGCCTCGGCGGCGGCCAATTTCTGCAAAGCGGCACACACCGCCTCGACCTGACTGGCACTTTTGGCACAGGCAGCCATACTCTTATCCCCCTGCCCCAGCAGATCGAGACAATGCTGCAAACATATCTGCGCCTTCAACACGCAGTCGGACGCCGCTTCGATCAGCCCGCTGTTCCGTGTCGAAGCCGGATGATGGTGCTCATGCATATCGTTTCCGGCTGCGAACACCCGTCCCGTCGTGGCTGCTGCTGCCACTGCTGCCGCTCCCAACAATAACTCTCTGCGATTCATCCTGTTCTCCTTGGTGTTTAATTTATATCGAATCCATTGCCGGCAGGCAGTCTACCTCGGCGCCCGACAGCTGTCATCCGCGTCCGAACTGCACAACACGGCGTTGCTCGACATCTTGCAACTCCGCTTCGAACTGCGTCACCGGCACCGGCTTGCCGAACAGAAAACCCTGAAAGAAATGGCATCCATGCGCATCCAGAAAATCGCGCTGCGCGTCCGTCTCCACGCCTTCCGCGATCACGTTCAATGCCAGCGCATCGCTCATCGCGATGATCGCTTGCACGATGGCGGCATCGTTGGGGTCGCTGGCGATATCGCGCACGAAAGAACGGTCGATCTTGATCTGGTCGAGCGGCAACTGCTTGAGATACTGCAAAGAAGAATAACCGGTGCCGAAATCATCCAGCGAAAAACTCAGCCCGAGCAGCTTCAACTCGCGCATCTTGGCGATGGTGCCGTCGATATTCTCCAGCACCATACTTTCGGTCAACTCCAATTTCAGATGCGAGGGCTTCGCTCCGCTCTCCTGCAGCACGCGCTGCACCCGTGCAACGAAATCGGATTGTCTGAACTGCTTGGCGCTGACGTTCACCGCCAGCGTCAACTCGCGGGTCAAAGCATCGCCCTGCCAGAGACGCAATTGCGCACATGCGGCTTGCAACACCCATAACCCCACGGGAACGATCATCCCGCTCTCTTCCAGAACGGGAATGAACTCTGCCGGCGAGATCAGTCCGCGCTGCGGATGTTGCCAACGCAGCAATACCTCCGCGCCCAGCGGGCGATGGCGACTGTCCACCTGTATCTGGTAGTAGAGCTGGAAATAGTTATGCTCCAATGCCAGACGGAGCTCGGTCTCCAGATCGGCTCGCACCTCGATGGCCGACTGCATTTCCGGATCGTAAAAACGGATAGTGTTGCGCCCTGCCGACTTGGCCTGATACATGGCAACGTCGGCATATTTGAGCAGGTCGTCGATACTGTCGCGCAGTCCCGTAAACATCGCGATACCGATACTCGGCGTGGTGTGATGGATGCGTCCTTTGATCTGATATGGCTGATTCAGCGCAGCCCGCATCCGTTCCGCCACACGCTCAGCCTGATCGGCCGCACGGGCAGCATCGCCACCGAGCGACTCCAGCACCACCACGAATTCGTCACCGCCCAAACGGGCTACCGTATCACCGTCGTGCACACGCGACAGCAAGCGCACGGCAACCTCTTTCAGCAGCAGATCGCCAACCTCGTGACCTTTTGTGTCATTGAGCGTCTTAAAATGATCCAGATCGAGGAACATGATCGCGCCATGCTGCTGGTTGCGCGCACTCACTGAAAATGCCTGCTGCAAACGATCAATCAACAGACGCCGATTGGGCAACTCCGTCAACAAGTCATAAAAAGCCAACTGGTGGATCTGCTGCTCGTATCGTTTTCGCTCGGAGATATCGAGCACCTTGGCTTGCAGCACCTTCTTGCCGTCCTTATCCAAGGCGTTCAGTATCACTTCAGCCTGAAAGACCTGCTCGTTGTCCGCACGCCGGTGCAGCCATTCGAAGTGATGATGCCCCCGCGTGATCGCCGTGGCGATATGCTGGCTGGCGAGGGTGGCAGAGTCGGTTCCGCAGGCTTGCTGCGGAGGGGACAGGTCACTGGGACGTTTTGTGCAAAACTCCTCGACCGAGGCACAACCGAACACCTCCAGCGTCGCCTTGTTGCAGTCGAAGAAACCTCGCTCGTCCAGCAACATCACCGCCTCACTACTCGCGTCGAAAAGTTGACGATACTTATCCTCGAACTGCTGTAGCGCAACGGCGTTCTCCCGCGCCACAGCAACGGCATGCCGACCGATCCGGATCAATGTCCGCGTGGCGATAGAAGCGACGATCAGCGAAGTGATCAGTCCCGTCAGCAGATAATCCGTAGTGATGCGTCCGAGAAAGAAGAGGCTGCAAAGGGAAACGATCAGCAAAGTTCCCAGGACACTGCCCGCCACGACCCATTTGGGGCGAGTGGTCAGAAAATCGACATCGCCCCCCGCTGACGGAATCGCAGCGCGGTTGATATTGCCAGAGTCAGATGCAATGGGATCGGTAGACAAAATAGCGAACAAATCGATAAAGATTGCACCATCCTAACTGAAAACGCCGACTCACTGCCAAAATCGGCGGAATTATTTTCCACCTATCGTCAGGAAAGACAGCTTGGTCACGCCGGCCTTCTGCGCGATCGCCATGATCTGCGCCACCCGTCCGTAATTCACCGCCTCATCGGACTGTATCTGCAACTGGAACTGCGGGTCGGCGGCGCGTGCCTTGAGCATCTCGGCCAGCCCGGCATCGCTCAGATGCACCGCATCAAGGGAGATATCGCCCTTGGCATCGATAGCCAGACTGACCTTCTGCAGCTTGTCGTTCTTGGCGACCGCATCGGTCTTGGGCAGATTGATCTTGAGTGCCTGCGGCGCCAACAAGGGTGCCGTGATAATGAACACCACCAGCAAGACCAGCATCACATCCACCAAAGGGGTGACATTGATCTCACTCATCATGCCGTCCTGCCCGGAATTATTGCCGATCGCCATGGTCACACCTTGTAGTTGTGTTTCGCCGCGAGACGGATAAAATCATGCGCGAAATTTTCCAGATCGGTCACATGCACCCGCAGACGCCGCAGGAAAAAATTATATGCCAGCACCGCCGGCAGCGCCGTGGCGATGCCGATAGCCGTGGCGACCAGCGCCTCGCCGATAGGACCGGCCACCACATCCAGCGAGGCGGAGCCGCTCTGTCCGATGTTTTGCAACGCGTGCATGATGCCCCACACCGTCCCGAACAGCCCCACGAAAGGCGAGGTCGAACCGACGGTCGCCAGCTCGGCCAGCCCGCGCTCGTGATAGCGCTGGATGTTCTGCAACTGCTGGCGCATCTGGCGCTCCAACCCGTCATGCGGCGAATCGAGATGCTTCAAATCGTTCCGTACCTCGCCCAACGCCTTCAACTCCTCAAAACCGGCCTGTCCCAAATGAGCGAAATCCCCCTTGCTCTCGGCCACAACCGCCGCCGCCGCCGCCCAATCCTGCGCGCCCCAGAAACGTTCGGTGAAAGCCCTGTTCTCTATACTCTGTTGGCGCTGCTTCCACAGTTTGAACAGTGCGATAGACCATGTCGCCACCGACAACAACAGCAATAACGCCAAAGTCAGCGAAACGACCAGCGAATCGGTGGAAAAATAATTACTCATTGTTACCCTCTAAAGAAAATTTGATCGGCATCAGGAACCGTTCCATTACCGCTCCTCGGTCAGCCCACTTCGCCATGATAGCCGATACGGGCCCAGCCATGAGGTAAGGCCGCCACATGCGAACGAACTTTTCGAATAGACCAACCGGCGTACAGCACACAGACCTAGCCGCTGCCCATAGCATGAAGAAATCGTTCAGGAGTCAATCACTCAATGATCGACCTGCACCTTGCCCAATCCGATGTGCGAAGCATATTCGCTCAAGGTCTCGATCAATGCCGCCTCGATCTGCTCCCGCCGCTCGTGCGGCATCACAGCGATACGCTCGATACGTCCATCCGGCGTAAGGCGCGCACAACCGATCGCCCTGCCGCCCTTGCTCAATGCCAGAGCATGACGACTGATCTCGTCCTGTGCATCGCTACCCATCTCTTCCGCATTCAGCAATCCACTGGCGCATGCGGCCACACGCACATCCTGCAACACGGAGGCTCCCGCTTGCCAGGCGATACAGTGTAGGGTGAAAGGGTTTTGCATATCGTCTCCCGGGGTGTCTGCGCACGAGAACCGTGCAGTCTGGATAAGTTAGAGCCAAGCCGACACTGGAAGGAAGCACAACAATCGGGGAGGAGATACCTGGCAGACCGGCTTGGTGCTGCGTAATCTAATGCCGATCATCCCGAATTGGAATGCGTCATATTGTCGCACCCGATCAGCGCGCTAGATCCAGCAGCGCCTCGACCAGCGCTGTCCTGATGAGTCCCTGATGTTCATGTGGCAACACCGCGATACGCTCCACATGCCCGTCCGGCATCAGACGCCCGCAAGCGATGACACGCCCGTCCGCGCCGACCGCGATGGCATGGTGCGCAATTGGGTCTCGCGCATCGGGCAGCGCCTCGGCATGGCTGATGATTTTTCTCTCACTGGCGGCTACACGTATCTCGTTCAATAACGGAGCACATGACACCCACGGCAAGCAGTGGATGGTGAAAGTCTTTTCCAGGCACCCGTGCGGGTGATAAGTGATACTGCGGGTCTGATATGTCGGCATAATCTAAGTTGCCAAGCCAGCACTCAAGCAGGGAAGCTGCATCTATTTGGAGGAGATTCTGGTACCGACTCGGCGGCGCACAATCTAATCGCGATCCCATCGATTGGGAATGCGGCATTTTGCCGCACCCGCCACTCTGCCTTGCCGCGTCCCAGTCGCACTGCGCGAGAGCGCAGGCCACCCGGCACCATCCGGTATAATCCGCGCCCATGTCTTCGATACAACGCCTCCCCGAACTCCTCATCAACCAGATCGCCGCCGGTGAGGTGATCGAACGCCCGGCCTCCGCCCTGAAAGAATTGCTGGAAAACAGCCTGGATGCGGGAGCGACCGAGATCGCCGTGCAACTGGAGAATGGCGGCATCAAGTTATTGAGAGTGCGCGACAACGGCAGTGGCATCGTGCCGGAACAACTGCCACTGGCGCTGATGCGCCATGCCACCAGCAAGATCGCCTCACTCGATGATTTGCAGCGCGTCGCCAGCATGGGCTTCCGGGGCGAGGCATTGGCCAGCATCGCCTCCGTGGCACAGGTCAGCCTGACCAGCCGCCACACCGAGGCGGCACACGGCTGGAAGATCGAAGCAGCGGATGGCACACAAAGCGAAGCCATGCCCGCAGCCCATGCACACGGCACCAGCATCGAAATGCGCGAGCTGTATTTCAACACCCCGGCGCGGCGCAAATTCCTCAAGAGCGAAAGCACCGAATACGCCTGGTGTGAAGAGACCTTCAAACGCATCGCGCTGTCGCGGCCAGATGTCGCATTCAGCTTGCAGCACAACGGCAAAATGGTTTGGCAGTTAGCTGCAATGAAGAGTGCTCCCACGCCCCCGGAGGGAGAGGGTTTTGATGGTCTTCCCTCGCCCTCCGGGAGAGGGATTGAGGGTGAGGGCAAACGCGCGTTGAAACAGCGCATCACCGCCATCCTCGGCGCAGAGTTCGGACAACACGCCGTCACCGTCGAACGCCAGATCGGCAACCTACGCCTGTACGGCATCGCCGCCCTGCCCGCCTATTCGCGCTCCTCGCGCGACGAACAATACTTCTTCGTCAATGGCCGCTTCGTGCGCGACAAAGTGCTGATGCACGCCGTGCGTCAGGCTTATCAGGACATCCTGCACCACCAGCGCCACCCGGCTTTTGTGTTGTTCTTTGAACTTCCGCCCGAACAAGTGGACGTGAACGTACACCCGGCCAAAAGCGAAGTGCGCTTCCGCGAAAGCCAAGGTATCCACCAGTTCGTATTCCATGCGCTGCAAGATGCACTGAGCGCGACGATGAAAACCGAAACCCCAGATTCGTCATTCCGGCGTAGGCCGGAATCCAGTTCTTTAATTGAAACGCTGGATTCCGGCCTACGCCGGAATGACGGCACATTAAATTTCGAGCAACAACGTATCCCGTTCGGAGCCGCACAGCAGCAAGCGGCCTATCGCCTATGGGAAACGCAAACCGGGAAGAGTGAAGAGGGAAGGGAGAAGGGTAACAGCGGCTCCGCCCTTCCCCCTTCTCCCTTCCCCCTTCCCAACGACTCCCTTCCCGCACCAGAACATCGGCTCGGCTACGCCCTCGGCCAGCTCTCCGGCATCTACATCCTCGCGCAGAACCCGCACGGTCTCATCGTGGTGGACATGCACGCCGCGCATGAACGCATCGTGTATGAACGACTGAAGACCGCCTTCGACGCACAGCAGATGCCCACCCAGCCGCTGCTGGTTCCGGTGACGTTCACTGCCGATACACTAGATGTCGCCACGGTGGAAGAACACCAGGAAGCACTACAGAGACTCGGCTTCGACATCGCGCCCATCTCCACCCACACGCTCGCCGTACGCGCCATGCCCGCCCTGTTGAAACAATCTAAAGCCGAAGCCGCCGCGCGCGAAGTACTGCACGAACTGTGCGACTTTGGCGCCAGCCGCGCACTCACTGAACGCCGCAACGAACTACTCGCCACCCTCGCCTGCCACTCCGCCGTACGCGCCAACCAGCAACTCAGCCTGCCCGAGATGAATGCCATCCTGCGCGAGATGGAACAGACCGAACGCGCCGACCAATGCAACCACGGGCGACCGACTTGGTTTCAAGTCACGTTGGCGGAGCTAGATGCGATGTTTATGCGCGGTAAATGACCTATATCGTCAAACCATACCCCAATTGGGTAGCAAGGTGCCCAATTGGGGTATGGTGATTTCAAACAAATCGCCTGCGCTTGTAGATATAATCCGCCCGACCAGTACAGCAACCCATCGAGAAATGCGCCCTTCACTCGCCCTGCAAGCACACCGACTAGCGATCCGCGAAATCGCCGCACGTCATCGTGTGCGCAACGTGCGCGTGTTCGGCTCAACCTTGCATGGTGACGACACCGAAGACAGCGACTTAGACCTGCTGGTCGAGCCGACAGCAGAAACCACACTGATGGACATCGCAAAGATTCAGGTTGAAGTGGCAAAACTGCTGCATGTCGGCGTAGATGTGCTGACCCCGAACGCGCTGCCCGATAAATTCCGCGCTCAAGTGATGGCGGAAGCCGTCGCGGTATGAGCAAAGCGGATACCCTGCGCATACCAGACTATCTCGGCCACATCGTCGAGGCCATCGAACGCATCCATGAATATGTTGCGGATATGGATGAAGTTGCATTCCTCGAAGACAGAAAAACCCAAGACGCAGTCATCCGCAATTTTGAAATCCTCGGCGAAGCCGCCCGCAACATCGAACGCCATCACGCCCAATTCGCCGCTGCTCACCCGGAAGTGCCGTGGTCAGTCATCTACACCATGCGCAACCGCGTCTCGCATGGCTATTTCAAAGTTGATCTGGAAATCGTCTGGAAAACCATACACACCGACTTGAACGAACTGCATGCGCAAATCCGCAAGCTGCTCGAACAAATTGGTTAAGCTGCCGTGCGCACAAACCAGCAGCTGAGCCATGTAGGGTGCAATAAGCGTAGCGCATTGCGCCGGATGTTTATGCTTCACACATTCGGCGCAATGCCCGTTGGTTATTGCGCCCTACGCGAGCTTACAGCCCCCTATTTAGCCCGAGGACTCCACAGATGAGCAGGATTTCCACCTTGCATCCAGAACTATTCCACTACACCACCGCTGCTGGACTCGCGGGGATACTCAAGGCCAAATCTTTATGGGCAACTCATTCTTCCTGCTTGAACGATGAGGAAGAAATCTTCGGTTTTTATGACCGCATTCTCCCTTCGATTCTTCGTCCCATACTCCCTCAAATCAGCGATAGCGATTTCAAAAAGATTCTTTCTGGTTTTAAAGATGCCGCATCCATCTGGCACGACTATTACATCACCTCATTCTCTGCCCCTACAGCCGACAACGAGTTTGTACGTGAAAATGGCTTGTTAAGCCAGTGGCGGGCATATGGTTCGGATGGAGGATATGCTCTTGTCCTAGATACTGCCGCACTAGATGATGTACTCCGCAAGGAGGGCGAATTCTACCCGGAAATCGAATATCACTTTGGCGATGTCCAGTATCACCTTAACGATAAGCGACGCACAGACGATCAAGATACAGATGACATGATCGACAACCTTGAGAAGGCTTTCAAGAAATTTGAGGTGTCTAAAGGAGAGGAAGGGGCTGAGGATCTGGCCAAATGGCTTACCGCTCTTTCTCTTTTCTTCAAACATCGCGGCTTCGATGAAGAAAAAGAGGTTCGTCTGGTATTGGCCCAGCTTGGCCCGGAATTAGAGTCCGAATCTGAACTTCAATCCATTAAGCAGCATCCAGTTTGCACTCGAACCCGAAATGGGGAAATAATCCCCTATGTCGAATTGTGCGTTCGGGAAATCAATACTGTCAGGCAGCATTTGCCCATCAAGGGCATCATCGTTGGCCCCCACCGAGACAAGCATGATCGCAAACGAGGCGTTCAACTTCTCTTGAAACAACATGGCCTGAATCCCGATATCGTGACCGTCTCCGACATTCCGTATCGCGGATGGTAATGCGCACGTAAGATGGGCTGAGCATAATGATCACAATCTCTACCACCCGCATCGCCTTCGCCTCCTTCATCGGCACCGCCATCGAGTTCTACGATTTCTACATCTACGGCCTCGCCGTGGCGATGGTGATCGGGCCGGTGTTTTTTCCCAACAGTGATCCGGCGGTGCAGGCGCTGAATGCCTTCCTCACTTTCGGTATCGCTTTCCTCGCGCGCCCGTTCGGCGCGTTGTTATTCGGCCATTTCGGCGACCGCATCGGGCGCAAGACCACACTGGTGGCTTCGCTGCTGGTAATGGGTATCTCCACCATGCTCATCGGTGTGTTGCCGAGTTACGAGATGGTGGGCTGGGTTGCGCCTGCGCTGCTGTGCCTGTTGCGCTTCGGTCAGGGCATCGGCCTCGGCGGCGAATGGGGCGGCGCGGCGTTGCTGGCGGCGGAATATGCACCCAAGGGTAAACGCGGCTGGTTTGGCATGTTTCCGCAGCTGGGGCCTCCGGTCGGTTTCCTGTTCGCGGTGGGTAGCTTTTTGTTACTGGCGAACACATTGGACGATGCGGCGTTCCGCGACTGGGGCTGGCGCATTCCCTTTCTTGCCAGTGCGGTGCTGGTGGTGATCGGTCTATACGTGCGGCTCAAGCTGGAAGAGACGCCGGTGTTCACCCAAGCAGTAAAGACACACGCACCGGTGAAACTGCCGCTGGCGCAACTGTTCGCCCACCATACGAAGCCGCTGCTGTTGGGCGCATTGCTGATGGTGGTGTGTTACGCGTTGTTCTACATCACCACGGTGTTTTCGTTGAGCTACGGCGTGAGCAAGATTGGTATCGCGCGCCCCGATTTTCTCGGCATGTTGTGCATCGCGGTTCTGTTCATGGCAGCCGCCACGCCGCTCTCGGCCTGGGCGGGTGACCGTTACGGGCGCCGCCCGGTGTTGCTCATCGCGGGCAGCGCGGCGTTGCTCTCCGGTTTCTTGATGGAACCGATGCTGAACAGCGGCTCGACACTACAGATCACTGCCTTCCTCTCGCTGGAACTGTTCCTGATGGGTGCGACCTTTGCGCCGATGGGCGCATTGCTGCCGGAACTGTTTCCCACTTCGGTACGTTATACCGGCGCAGGTGCGGCCTATAACTTGGGCGGTATCCTCGGTGCATCGCTGGCGCCGTACATCGCGCAGCAATTGGTGCAGCACGGCGGGCTGAGTTGGGTG
>JAVBYO010000007.1 GCA_030823955.1 Gallionellaceae bacterium | reverse complement strand
TGGTGTGCGGCGGAAAAATTACCAGTATCTCCCTCACCCCCAGCCCCTCTCCCAGAGGGAAAGGAGAGTTCGCGCAACCAGCTCCTGAACCCGAACTGTTCCAGCAGGCCGCGCAATTTCTCCGTGTCCTGTTGCGGCGGGGTCAGTTGATCGAAGCGCACCGGCAGTTCGACATCACATTTCACCGTGACCAGACGGCGGCCTTGTGGCAGCCAGTCCAGTGCGGCGCGCAGGTTCTCGCCGACTACGCCGCTCACTTCGCCCGCGTGAGCCACTAAGTTATCCAGTGTGCCGTATTGTGTGAGCCACTTCACCGCCGTCTTGGGGCCGCACTTGGTCACACCCGGCACGTTGTCCACGGCATCGCCGACCAGCGTCAGATAATCCACAATGCGCTCGGGCGGCACGCCGAACTTGGCCAGCACACCCGCTTCGTCCAGCACTTCGTTGCTCATGGTGTTGATGAGTTGCACCTGGCTGTTGACCAACTGGGTGAGGTCTTTGTCGCCGGTGGAGACGATGCAGCGCGCGCCGCCCTGCGCGGCTTGTTGCGCCAGTGTGCCGATCACATCGTCGGCCTCCACGCCTTCTATCATCAGGATGTTCCAGCCGTAGGCGGCGACCGCTTCGTGCAACGGCTCGACCTGTGCACGCAGATCGTCCGGCATGGAAGGGCGATTGGCTTTGTATTCGGGATACCAATCGTCGCGGAAGGTTTTGCCCTTGGCGTCGAATACGCAGGCGCTATAATCCGCCGGGTAGTCCTTTTGCAGACGGCGCAGCATGTTGAGCACGCCTTGTATCGCGCCGGTCGGCAGGCCGCCCGGACTGCGCAGATCGGGCATCGCGTGGAACGCGCGATACAGGTAAGATGAGCCATCGACTAACAGCAGTGTCTTCATTATTTTTGAAAGCTTGAGATGAACGGACAATCCAAAATACCTCACTCGCATCTGCCCGAGTTGACGCAGTCGAAGGAGGCATGGCGCGTATTCGGCATTATGTCAGAATTCGTGTCGGCGACCGAACGCCTGCAAGACATCCAGCCCGCCGTGAGCATCTTCGGCAGTGCGCGCACGCCGCACGACCACCCTTATTACAAGCTGACCGAAGAGATCGCGCGCATGCTTTCCGACGCCGGGTTCTCGGTCATTTCCGGCGGCGGCCCCGGCGTGATGGAGGCGGCCAACAAAGGTGCGTTCTACGGAAAATCGCCCAGCGTGGGCCTCAATATCCAGTTGCCGCACGAACAGCACAACAACCCCTACCAGAACATCAGCCAGACCTTCCAGCATTTCTTTACGCGCAAGGTGATGTTCGTCAAATTCGCCAGTGCCTATGTGGTGATGCCGGGAGGCTTCGGCACGCTGGACGAGCTGATGGAAGCGCTCACGCTGGTGCAGACCGGCAAGACACGCAGGATGCCCATCATCCTGGTCGGCAGCAAGTTCTGGGGTGGCATGGTGGACTGGTTCAAGACCAGCTTACTGGAAGAGAAAATGATCGGCCCCGACGATCTGGAGCTGATCCAGGTCATCGACGAGCCGGAACAGATCGTCGCCGCCATCTTCAAACATTACGAGACGCGCGGTTTCGAGCCGTCGGCCTCGGAACGCGAGATGCAGTTGAACCTGTAAAATCGGTGAAGGGTGAAGAGGCAAACCAGCTTCACCCTTCACTCCGTACCCTTCCCCCTTCTCTGCTAAAATACCCCCATGCAAAACCACCGGGGAAACGCGATGCGCCTGATCACCATTCTATTTCTGAGTTGCCTGTGTGGCAGCGCCTACGCAGAACAGCCTGCCGCAGCGAAAACCCCGCCCCCCCCGGCTGCATTGCCGTCCACCGACGCGCCGGATGAGCCGCAGGTGACCATCACCAAAGAGGTCGGACAGACCGTCGAGGAATACCGTTCCAACGGCAAGCTCTACATGATCAAAGTGACACCGAAACACGGCAAGCCCTATTACCTCATCGACGACCGCGGCGACGGCAAGTTCGCGCGCCAGGAGAGTCTAGATTCCGGCTTGCGCGTCCCGCAATGGGTCATCTTCAAATTCTGATACAGGTCCCACCGCATGGCAGTCTTCACACGCGTCACCGAGGCGGACATCACCGCATGGCTGAGCCATTATTCGCTCGGCACCCTGCTTGAACTGCAGGGCATCGCTTCCGGCATCGAGAACACCAATTATTTCGTCACCACCAGCAACGGGCGTTTCGTGCTCACCCTGTTCGAGAAACTCACGGCGCACGAACTGCCTTTCTATCTCGACCTGATGGCGCATCTCGCGCGCCACGGCATCCCCTGCCCCTGCCCGGTGGCGGACAAGGATGACCGCTTCCTCGGCACACTCAACGGCAAGCCCGCGTGTATCGTGAGCCGCCTACCCGGCAAGTCGGTGACGCAACCGAGTGTAAGCAATTGTGCGGCTGTGGGTGCCATGCTGGGACAGATGCACAGCGCCGGTCAGGGCTTCGCGGGGAGGATGGACAATCCGCGCGGGGCGGCATGGCGCAGCAGCGCGGTGCAACATGTGCGCGGCTTCCTGACGGCGGAAGATGCCGCCTTGCTGGATGCCGAAGTGGCCCACCATGCGAGCCATGCCCTGAGTGACATGCCGCGCGGCGTGGTGCATGCCGATCTGTTCCGCGACAATGTGCTGATGGACGGAGAACGTGTCGGCGGGCTGATCGATTTCTATTTCGCCTGCAACGATGTGCTGCTCTACGATGTTGCGATCACGGTCAACGACTGGTGCATGACTGCCAGCGGCGATCTGGATGCGGAGCGCACCCGCGCCTTTCTGCATGCCTATCACGGCACCCGCCCCTTCACCGCGCAGGAGGCCGCCGCCTGGCCGACGGCTTTGCGCGTGGCGGCGCTGCGTTTCTGGATCTCGCGCCTGTTCGACCTGCATCTGCCGCGCGCAGGCGAGATCGTGAACGCGCACAACCCCGATCAATTCAAACGTATCCTGCAGCGCCATATCGCTACCGGTACGGACACCCCTTGGTTATAGACAGGACACCCGCATGGAAGCGAACAAACTCACGATGGGCAGCGGCTGGTTGTGGATCAAACAGGGTATCTACCTGTTCAAGAAGAGCCCTATCCTGTGGGTGGTACTGACACTCATCGGCATCGCCGGACTGCTCGGCATCTCCAGCATCCCGGTGGCCGGGGAATTCCTCGCCACCCTACTGTTCCCGGTGTTGTTCTCCGGATTGTTATGGGGCTGCCATGCGCTGGAGCACGATGAAGAGCTTGAGCTTGCGCATCTGTTCATGGGCTTCCAGCGCAACACACAACAACTGGTGACACTCGGCGGCCTCAATCTGATCGGCCAGTTGCTGATCTTCGGCGTGATGATGCTGGCCGGCGGCACGGCGCTGGTCGAGATCCTCATGGGCAGCACTCCGACAGACGACCCCGCCGTGATCGCCCATGCGACCGAAGGCGCGATGTTGGCCATCATGATCGGCATGGTCCTGTTCAGCGGTTTGCTGCTGGCCACCCAGTTCGCGCCGATGCTGGTGACCTTCGACAAAGTGTCCCCGCTGGCGGCACTCAAGACCAGCCTGCGCGGCTGTGTGCGCAACCTTGCGCCGCTGTCCGTTTACGGTGTGATGATGATGCTGTTCGCCATCGTTGCCTCGCTGCCGATGATGCTGGGCTGGGTGATCCTGCTGCCCATCATGACCACCTCGATCTATGCCGCCTATCGCGGCATCTTCCCCTGGCCGGAAGACGCCGCAAGCAACACCCCGACGCCCGACGCCACGCCGCAGCAGGATGTCACACCTGATGGACAATGAGATAGGCGACCGCGAAGTCAGACAGGCGCAGCTACCGCACAACCTGTTCATCTCCGGACTGTTCTTCTTCGATCTGCTAATGACCCCGGCGGTGATCGTGCTCGACATCGGCATGATCGGCATGTCGATCCCGCTGCTGTGTTCCGTCGCGCTGCTCGCCTACATCTACCTGCGCAGCAAAAAGACTACGCACGCTTTTGTCGATGCCCACTGGCGACTCACCTGGCGACACGGGAAATGGTTGCTGCTGGGTTATGCCATCTCGGCGACGCTGATCTTCGTCGCCTGGCTCATCAGCCTCAATGCGCGCGATGCACACATGGGCCACATCCTCTGGACGGCACTCACCCGCATCGCCCTGCTGCCCACACTCATCATCGTGATGGTGACTGCGGTGATGGAAGCGAGTGCCCTCAGCTCTGCCAGCAAACGCGAGACCTCGTCAACCTAAGCCGGGGTTCAGATCGCTTCCAGCTTGGCGTATTCCAGCGCCAGCCACTTGCTACCTGCCCGCTTGAAATTCACCTGTACGCGCCCTTCGTTGCCGCTGCCTTCGGTACCCGTCACCACGCCTTCGCCGAATTTCTGATGGAACACGCGCTGGCCGATACGCCACATCGCACTGGGTGACGGCGGCGCCTTCTCCATGGGAACTTTGGGATTAGCGGCAAACGCACGTGCGTAGCTGTTTGCCTCATAACTACTCGGCTGAAACGATGGGCTGGCGCTGTAGCGCGGAGTGATCCAATGCAGCAAGGCTTCCGGCAACTCGCGCATGAAGCTGGACACGCGGCTGTAGTGCGTCTGCCCATGCAACATGCGACGCTGTGCGAAGGTGAGATACAAACGCCGCCGCGCACGGGTGATGGCCACGTACATCAGGCGGCGCTCTTCATCGAGGTCGTTATTGTCGATACTGTTTTGGTGCGGGAACAGGCTCTCTTCCAAGCCCGTGATGAACACGGTATGGAACTCCAATCCCTTGGCCGCATGCACCGTCATCAGATGCAGCGCGTCATCGCCATCGCCCGCCTGATGCTCACCCGACTCCAGTGAGGCATGAGTGAGGAATGCAGTGAGACTGTCGTCTTCATTCTCATGCACGAACAAGGTGGCGGAGTTGATGAGTTCGTTCATGTTTTCCAAACGCTCTTCCGCTTCGCGACGTTTGGAGGCGACTGCCTTTTCGCTCTCGTAATGCGCCACCAAACCGCTGTGGTGCAGCACATGTTCCATGATCTCCGGCAGCGGCAAACCCGCGATGCCACTGCGCAGGGATTCGATGAGCCCGACGAATGCGGTCACCTTGCCCCCCGCACGCGCGGCGGCATCCCATAACGTCGTGTTGTTGATGCGCGCCGCCTCCTGCAATTGTTCGATACTGCGCGCACCGATGCCGCGTGTGGGAAAGTTGATGATACGCAGCAGCGCATTGTCATCGTCGGTGTTCTCCATCAGGCGCAGATAGGCCAGCGTATGCTTGATCTCTTGCCGCTCGAAGAAGCGCAAACCGCCATACACACGGTACGACAGGCCCGCCGACACCAGCGCATGTTCCAGCACGCGCGACTGCGCATTGGAGCGATACAGCAAAGCCATCTCGGTCAGCTTCACCCCCTCGCGCTTGAGCTCCTGGATCTCCTCCACGATGAAGCGCGCCTCATCCACATCGGTCTCCGCCTCATACACACGCAACTGCTCGCCGCCATTCTCGGACGTCCACAGGTTCTTGCCGAGGCGACCCTTGTTGTTGCTGATGAGCGCATTGGCGGCATCGAGGATGTTGCCGTGCGAGCGGTAGTTCTGCTCCAGCTTGATGACGTTCTCCACATGAAAATCGCGCAGCAGCTCTTGCATGTTGCCCACGTTCGCACCACGGAAGGCATAGATGGACTGGTCGTCGTCCCCCACAGCAAATAAAGCATTGTTGCGGCCGGCCAACAGCTTCAGCCAGCGGTATTGCAGCGGATTGGTATCTTGGAACTCATCCACGAGGATGTGTTTGAAACGATCCTGATAATGCTCGCGCAACTGCTGGTTGCGTTGCAGCAACTCATAGCAACGCAGCAGCAGCTCGGAAAAATCCACCACGCCTTCGCGCTGACATTGCGCGTCGTATTCGGCGAACACCTCCACCTTGCGCCGCGTGAATGGATCGTAGGCTTCCACCTCATGCGCACGCAGCCCTTGCTCTTTGCTGCCGCTGATGAAGTTCTGCACATCGCGCGGGATGAATTTTTCCGGATCGACGTTCTGCGCTTTCATCACCCGCTTGATGGCGGAAAGTTGGTCGCTACTATCGAGTATCTGAAAAGCTTGCGGCAGGTTCGCCTCGCGGTGATGCGCACGCAGCATGCGGTTGCACAGGCCGTGGAAAGTGCCTATCCACATGCCGCGCGTATTGATCGGCAGCATTGCCGACAAGCGCGTCACCATCTCCTTGGCCGCCTTGTTGGTGAACGTGACCGCAAGGATGCCATGCGGCGAGACCTGCCCGGTACTGATGAGGTAGGCGATACGCGTGGTCAGCACACGTGTCTTGCCACTGCCCGCTCCGGCCAGGATCAGCGCGGATTGCGCGGGCAGCTCGACGGCGGCGCGTTGTTCGGGGTTGAGGCCATCCAACAGATTCATAATCGTTCCAAAAGAAACGGGGAATCAAGCCTAGCCTGATTCCCCGCTTTGTTATTACACTCGCGTGTTACTTCTTCTTGTTCTCGATCAGCTCGTGCATGATCGGCGCCAGGATCACTTCCATCGCCAGGCTCATCTTGCCGCCGGGCACCACGATGGTGTTGGAGCGGGACATGAACGAGTCGTGGATCATATCGAGCAGGTAAGGGAAGTCGATATTCTTGGGAGAACGGAAACGGATCACCACAAAACTCTCATCCGGCGTGGGGATGTCGCGCGCGATGAACGGGTTGGACGTGTCCACCGTGGCGATACGCTGGAAGTTGATATCGGTGTAGGTGAACTGCGGCGTGATGTAATTGATGTAATCAGGCATACGACGCATGATGGTATCCACAGTCGCTTCAGCCGAATAGCCGCGCTCTGCTTTGTCGCGATGGATCTTCTGGATCCACTCCAGATTCACCACCGGCACCACGCCGATGCTCAGGTCGACGAACTTGCTGGCGTCGATCCCTTGCTTCTCATCTTTGGCCATACCGTGCAGACCTTCGTAGAACAACAGGTCGGAGTTGGCTTCGATGTCTTCCCAGGGAGTGAACACACCGGGAGTGAGGTTGGTGAGGTTGAAGTGTTTGTTGTGCTCCACGGCCTCTGCATCGCTATGCACGTAGTAACGGCGTTTGCACATGCCGGTCTCGCCGTAGGTCTTGAATGTCTCTTCGATCTTGTCGAAGTGGTTGGCTTCCGGGCCGAAATGGCTGAAGGTGTTATGCCCAGCCTTGGCAGCTTCGGCAGCAGCAGCGCGGAAAGCCATACGATCCAGACTGTGCAGACTGTCGCCTTCGATCACTGCGGCCTTGATCTTTTCGCGGCGGAAGATATTCTCAAAAGCGCGTTTGGCGGTGGTGGTTCCGGCTCCGGACGAACCGGTTACGGCGATAACGGGATGTTTACGTGACATATTGCACTCTCCAAGGGTGATAAAAATGGTGGTACTGCATTTGGGCGACCGCCACAGGGGACAAATCAGGCCGATCTCGTTTCCCGCTCACGATAGCGCGTCACGCCATAATCGGAGAGGCAACGGAAGACACCAGATCACCCCAGCGTTCCCTTAAAATTATTCTGCTGCGTATTCTAGCAGAAGCCTCCGGATGCCGCTAACACGCTACCGGATGACTACCAGCCAATCCCGCACCCTATCACCTGAAATACACGAATTGATCACAGATGTTGCTATATTGAGCGCAGTTAAACGAAAAAGCCCCGCCATCAATTCCGCGCATGCGACAGAAAATAGTTCTCCACGCCGTCAAAATTGGTTAGCTCCTGGGCCAATTCGGCCATCGGCGCGCCTTTGTTGCGCCCCTGTGCGACCGCCACGAAATGCCATTCCGGTTTGCCGTCTTTGAAGTTGATGGTCAACGAACCGTCGGCGATATCGTAACCGCGCTCCTTGGCGACGCGCTTCAATACTTCCAGTTTGGGAATGAAGTCGCGTTTGAACTGCATCACGATGGCGATCGCCGGTCGCGACGGCAACCACTCTTCCAAACGCGATATCCATAACATGCTGGCCGCAGACAACAGCGTGAGCAGGATCGCCGCCGCATAGAAGCCCACACCCACCATGATGCCGATGGCACATGACGCCCAGATCGAGGCTGCCGTGGTCAGACCGCTGATATTGAAACCCTCGCGCATGATGACCCCGGCGCCGAGGAAGCCGACCCCGGTGACGATGCCCTGTATCACCCTGGTCGGATCGGGGCCGACCAACACCTCCGCCTGCCCGCCGTACCAGAAGCCCGGATAACCCGCGACCACGGTGATCGCCGCCGAGGCCATACACACTAGGCCGTAGGTGCGCATCCCAGCCGCACGCCCGTGATAGGAACGTTCATAACCGACGATCAGCCCCAGCGCCAATGCCCCCACCAGATTCATAAAGATGATGAGATTGGTGCTGACTTCGGAAGCCGACCAATATGCGGCAAGTACCTCGTGCGGGATCAGATCCATGTGTATCTCCTATGCAGACGCGCCAGTGTAACGCTAAAACAGGCTGCGCTGCCCGCCCTTATCCGGCTTGATGAATTTGCTTATATCAAGCTCCAGTTGCGCGCGATTCAGTCCCAGCCGCTCGCTCACCAGCTTGAAGCGCTGCGCCAGCAACTGCGCGAACAACCCCTGCCCGCTGAAACGCGAACCGAAGTTCGAGTCATTTTCTTTGCCGCCGCGCATCTCGCGCAGGCGACTCATCACATGCTCCGCCTTGAGCGGGTAATGCACTACCAGCCAATCCTTAAACAACTCTTTCAGCTCGTAAGGCAAACGCAGCAAAGCGTAGTGCCCTGTACGTGCACCGTGCTCATACGCGGCCTGCAACACCTGCTCCAATTCTGCATCGGTGAGAAACGGGATCACCGGCGCGACCAACACACCGCACGGTATGCCAGCCTCGTTCAGGCGCTGCATTGCTTGCAACCTGCGGCGCGGCGATGCGGCGCGCGGCTCCAGCTTGCGTGCCACCTCCGCATCCAGCGTTGTAACGGTGATGAACACCTGCACCAGATCGTCGCGCGCCAGTTGCGCCAGCAGATCGATGTCGCGCTCGATCAGCGCCGACTTGGTGATGATCGAAACAGGATGTTTGCACTCGACCAACACCTCCAGCGTCTGCCGGGCTATCTTCAACTCGCGCTCGATGGGCTGGTAAGAATCCGTATTCACTCCCAGTGCAATCGGCAAACATTGATACGAGGGTTTCGCCAACTCCGCCCGCAGCAATTGCGCCGCCTCCGGCTTTGCAAACAACTTCGTCTCGAAATCCAATCCCGGCGAAAGATTCAGGTAAGCGTGCGAAGGGCGTGCGTAGCAATAGATGCAGCCATGCTCGCAACCGCGATAGACATTCAGCGAATGATCGAAAGCAAGATCGGGCGAATCCTGCTTCTGCAACACACTCTTCGCCCGCTCCATCGTCACAGAAGTTTTGAACGGCGGCAGCTCCTCGTCCGCCACACCCCAGCCGTCGTCGACACGCTCGCGCGCCACCGACTCGAAACGGCCTTCGATCTGTAGCGTTGCGCCACGGCCTTTGGTTACTTCGTGCTTCATTATCTTCATTCCAAATTGGGGGCTGAGCTTGACATGCCCCCCACCCACCCGATTACACTCCGTAACGTTTTCACTACGTCAAGGGGTTGTTGTAATGTCATTTTTTAAACACCTAGGTCATTTTAGTCTTGTCGCACTTTTCGCCATCAATTCCCTAACATCAAACCTTGCCATTGCATCTGAAGATGACAAAGTTTTATTAGGCGCAATTCACAAATATGGCGTCACGAAATGCGACAGTTTTATTTTGGAGCATGGGAAATTGAAAGATAACTGGCATTTCGATATTTCCCGCCATCCTAAATTAAATAATGAAAATTTTAGTGAAGTAACTATTCAACAAGTAGCCGGATCGCAAGGCGACACTATAAAAATAGCTCAAACTTATATTCAAACACCTTCTGCTTGTTATTTATTAGAACTGTCGACAGTAACATTTTCAGGTCATTGCAGCGATAACGACAACATTGACCAAAATTCTTGGTTCGTCAAAGATGAAATGGAAGGACTTGACTACAAAAAATATCAAAACAAGGGCGGCGTTGATTTATTTGCAAAAGAAATATCTGTTGGCAATTTCAATGCGTGCGTAATTGAATACCAAGTTCGACGCAGTTCAAAAATTAGCAAATAACTTACACAGTGAATTAGTCAATGCGACTAATTCACTGAATGATTTTATCCAACTTAGTCGAGAGGAGGTCACAATCGTGGAACAACTTGAAGCTATAAAAAAGAACTGTGGATTCCTCATAATTCCATTCTTCTGGTTAGCGTATTTCGTCGATTTCGGTGTATCTCACATACAGACTCTCGACAACGCCACTTATCTACCAACAAATTTTGGTTTTATTTCCAAAATATTTTTCACCTTATTATTAGTAGCTGCCGCATTGTTTTTGATTTTTTTATTGTTTAGTTACATATCTGCCCGTCTTCAATCTGATATTCCATTTGTAATAACAGCCCTCACACTTGCTTGTTTTGGTATGGCCGGACTGTTTAAGTCCATTGAGGTGGTGCCATTTCAATCAATAAATCTGTTTTGGCATCTTGGCTCATTAGCAAGCAGCATTTGGCTTTATGAATTCATTCGTCAGAAAAACTCTTCCTCGACAACGCACGCCTAACGAACGCCCCCCAATTGACGAGATATACAGCCTGCATAATGCGCCGAATGTTTAAGCAAGAACGGGGGTGGGTCTTGCCTTTTGCCACAAATATCTGCAATTGACCCTGCATACAGAAATCTGTATCTTTAGCTCCATGAAGACCACTCTCGACATTAACGACTCACTGCTGGCCAATGCCAAGGCACTTGCTGCCCAACAGCAAACCACGCTCACTCGCCTGATTGAGGAGGGGCTACAACTCCGTTTGCGCTCTTCGCGTGCCGCACCCAAAACAAGTAAGCGCACGATTCCCGTGCATAAAGGTCGCGGCGGGATGGTGGCGGGGGTAAATCCGCTCAGCAACAAGTCCATGCTGGATGCGGCTGGCGATGACGCCTGATGTCAATATTCTGATCGCCGCATCACGCAGCGATCATCCCCATCACAAAATCGCCTATGCGTGCATTGAAGAAGCCATTGCGGCTTGCGCCGATGGCGCGAGCCTGAAACTCATACCAATGGTGGTTGCCAGTTTTTTGCGGCTGGTTACCAATCCGAAAATATTCGTTCACCCCTCCCCCGTTGAAGGGGCCGTTGCATTTATTGATGCGCTGCTGGCTGTGCCAGGCGTGGAGATGCCCGCACTCGGTGTCGAATGGCCGATGCTGCGCCAACTCTGCATCACAAAAAAATTAGCCGCGAACGACATACCTGATGCATGGCTCGCGGCAACAGTCATTCAACTCGGTGAACAGCTTGTGACTTTTGATACGGATTTCAAGAAGCTGCTCGGACGAACACAGCTTACCGTGCTTGCGCCGAAGTAAGCGCCCCGCAAGCGTTGCCGACCTCGGCTAATGATCCGCACAAGGCGCACCCCGCCCGAACAAGAATAGTGAATTATTTCGTTGCGGCCTTTTCAATCATCTCGCCGCCGCGTTGCAGATCTTTGCCTATCCCTTCCAGGGTATTGCAACCTGCCAACAATATGACCAACATCAAGCACCACACTCTCATCATTTCCCCCTGAATACCGCCTAATTTCTAAGAAACATCCCAGCCCGACCGCTCCCAAACCCGATGTCCGCGCAAATTATAATGCCTAATAGCGACAAACAAAGCGGGAAAGCCTGCCCTATTCGCTGTTTCCAACGCCCCCTGCCCTGTTAAAATATGGCTCATATTCAGATCAACCCAGATATCGGAGATGTGCCATGCGCATTCTAAACAGGATTTCAAACCTCAGACTCACTGCCGTGATCTGTTTGTTATCCGTGACCTTCTCTTCCTGCTCGCTGCTTTCCGGGACCTTCACGCCCACGACGCTTGAAGCGGCCCGCTGCAAGCGGGACTGCACCGCCAAGCTGCATTCCTGCCGATTGAACAATTGCGACTCCATGTACCTGTCCTGTATGGATTATTGCATGGACATCGACCGTATCGCCGGCGAGCGCTCGACCAAGAAATAAGACTTCCCGCAGTAGTGCAGGTCAAGCTGCCTGCACTACACTTCTTGCAGCACCCCTTCCGCAAACACCAGCGCACAGCGCACCGTTTTGCCCACATACACCGATTGCATCGCGGCCTGATATTCCCGCATCTGCGCCCGATAACGCGCGGCATCTGCCGCATCACCCAGCTTGTAATCCAGCACCCATACCTCGTCATCGAACTCCACCAGCCGGTCGATACGTTTCAGTTCGCCCTTGGCATTGATATATGGCATTTCGTTGCAGGCGTTCTGGTGCTGCCTGGCATCGAAGAAGCGGACGAGTTGTGGCAGGGTGAGTAGGTGTTGTGCTTGCTGCCAAAGCGGCTTCATTTCATCTGATGAAATGGCTAGGCGCTGTTGGAGTTCTTCCCTCACCCCCAGCCCCTCTCCCTGAGGGAGAGGGGAGTATTCGGTGAGGTGTTGCAGCAGGGCGTGCAGCCAGATGCCGCGCTGTTGTTGGGCGGAGTTGCGGGTGGTGCGTTTGCCGCTGGGGAGGATTTCGGGCAATTCAATTTTGGAGCCACCGTCATTGATAAAACTACTAGCCATTCGACTAAGCCCGCAAGCAGGCAAGTCGCTGGTTATCCCGCGTAGGCGGGAATCCAGTTGATTGGATAATTCTCGCGTAGCGAGTCCACACAAAGGATTTGTCTGCTGCGCGGGAATGACGGAAACGGCGACTGCGATGCGGTCATACCACGACAGCGTTTTCTTTTTCTCTTCCCTGTCTTCGCCCTTGCTATTGCCGCTGACGATAAGCGCCTGCTGCGCGCGGGTCATGGCGACGTAGAGCAGATTCATCTCTTCACGGGCCTGTTGCGCGGCCTCCCGCTCAAACAGCAGTGCGCGTTTCTGACCGCGCGAGGCTTGGTCGGCATACAGAGAGAAGTGTGTCGGCGCCGGAGCGTCATCCGGCCAATCGAGCAGAACATCGTTACCGTCTTTATTGTTTCTGTCCGCGTTCGCATCCAGCAGCCAGACGATGGGGGCTTCCAGGCCTTTTGATTCGTGCACGGTGTAGATACGCACCGCGTCGCCCGCCGTGCCGAGCTTGCCCTCATCCGGCGCATCGTCGCTGCTGTCGCGCAACTCGCCCAGCTCTTGCAGAAAACGCGGCAAACTGGGATAACGACCGGCATCCACACTCAACGCGATCTCCATGAAAGCATGCAGATTGGCAGCGACCTTGGCGCGCATCTCCAGCGGCAGAACCGCACGGTAACGCGCCAGCACATCACCCTCGAAATAGATGCGGTCAAGCAAATCGTGCACCGGGAGTTTGTCGGCAAGCGCCAGCCAGCGTTGCAGGAGCTCGGCGGCGCGTTGCAAGGAAGGTGATGGCTCGGCCAAGTTGCGCAGGCGCTGCCACCAAGAGGAATTAGGATTGCGGATTGCGGATTGAGTAAAACCATCCGCACCCTTTCTTAAATCCTCAATCCTCAATCCCAAATCCTGCTCTCTCAATCCTGATAGCTGCATCAGATCTGCATCGCTGCAAGCAAAGATCGGCGTGCGCAACACCTGTGCCAGTGCAAGGTCGGCGAACGGTGTGATCAGGAACAGCAGCAGCGCCTGCACGTCCTCCGCTTCCAATGTATCGAGCAAGCCGCCCCGGCGCGAACTGATGAAAGGAATATGTCTAGCACGCAGGGCTTCTTCGTACACCGCAAGATGGGTGCGGCTGCGCACCAGCACCATAATGTCAGCATAACCGGCACGACGCAGCTCACCCGCATCGCTCACCGACCATTCGCGCACGATAGTTTGTAGTTGTTCGGCGAATTGCCCGGCCTCTTTCTGGCGCGCGCCTTCTTCGGCTTCGGCCCTGGGAGTAGTGAGCGGATCGCGTAACGTTAGGCTTGAGGATTCAGGGTTCTGGATTGAGCTGCCTTCGGCCTGTTGCAACGGCAACACCAGCACATGGCCGGGCAATTCTTTTTGATATGTTTGGTGTTCGGTGAACTCGAAGCCGTCCGGCTGCTCGCGGAACACCGCATTCACCACATCGACGACCGGCTGTGCATTGCGGCGCGTGAGGCTGTTGCCCAAGGTCTCCGCGCCGAAATGCTCTTTGAGGTACGCCCGTGCCACGCTGAACAAACGCGCATCAGCACGGCGGAAGCGGTAGATGGATTGCTTGGGGTCGCCCACCACGAACACGGTGGGCTGCGATTCCACCGCCACCGCCGCATCGAACCACGCGCGCAATATCTGCCATTGCAGCGGGTTGGTATCCTGAAACTCGTCCAGCAGCACATGGCGGTAGCGGCTGTCGAGTTTGTATTGCATGGTCTCGGCGTGTTCGCTCTGTTGCAACAAACGGCACAACTGCCATTCCAGATCGGAGAAATCCATCTGCTGCTTTTGCTGCTTCAGTGCCTGATAACGTTCTAGGAAAGCCACACCGCAATGCAGCACAGCCTCGTTCAAACGATAAGCCTGTTGCTCGACCAGCGTGTCGCGCACGGCTTGCAAACCATCGAACAAGGCGTCGCGCGTAATCAAAAATGCTTCCGCCGCCTGCTTCTTGGTCGGTTTGAAACTGCGCGGTTCGCCTGCCTGGGTGAATAACAATGGACTCAACCGCTCAAAACGCGATTCCGGCGCGGAGTCCGTCCACATACGTTCCAGCTCGCTGGCTTTGCCCTGCTGTACCTCGGTGCCGTTGGCTGCCAGTTGATGCAAGAACGCGAACAGTATTTCCTCACTGTTGCCGCACATACCCCAATCGGCGACAGGATCAAAAGCCATGTCTACTTGCAGATCGCTGCGCAGATTGTCCAATGCGAAGCTCACTGTTTCAAAACCCTCACCCCCAGCCCCTCTCCCGCCTGCGGGCGAGGGGAGATGAGAGGTATAAGCCCACCACTCGGCACGTTTGCCGAGGAAATTGAACAGCAGTTTGCGCGTGGTGAACAAACCGCATTCCGTGAACAGCCACAACATGCGCCGCGCCTCGATACTCTCAGGCTGCTTGCGCATCTGCTCCAGCATCTCTTCCCATGCCTCTTCCTGCACGCTGCCGGCGCGCTCCAGCAAACTCATGCCTTGCATCACGTCGGCATTCAGCGGTGCACGCTGCATGACCTGCATGAACCAGCCATGAAAGGTGCTGATGGTGATGGCGGGCTGCGCCAGCAGCACTTCTTTATAAAGGCCGCGGGCACGTTGCAGATGTTCGTCACTCAGATATTCGACACCGCGCTCGGCAAGGAATCGGCGCACAAAATCATCGTCGCCCAGCGCCAGATCGCGCAGCCATAACTGCAAGCGCGCCTGCATCTCCTGCGCGGCTTTGCGCGTGAAGGTGATGGCAAGGATCTGTGAAGGCTGTGCACCGTCCAGCAACAGACGCAGAATGCGCGAGACCAGCAGCCATGTCTTGCCGCTGCCCGCGCAGGCTTCGACGACGACGCTGCGTTTGGGGTCTAGGGCGATACTCATAAAGAAAACCCCCAAACAAATCCACCACAGAGACACAGAGACACAGAGAAAGGCAAAGGCGAGAAAAACAAGCCAATAGATTCAATCGAACACAGATAGTTGTCAGCCCGAGTCCCGAACCCATGTTGGGTAGTTCGGTTCTCTCTGTGTCTCTGTGTCTCTGTGGTGAATGATTTTAGCCTTATCATGTCCACTCTCCCTTGCGACACACACCGCGCACTTCGCAATGGACACAGGCCACAGCGACCCCGTTCGCAGGCAGGCCCGCCCCATTACGCAATGCGCCCATCACCTGCTCCAGACGTTCGACATTCAACTGCGCCAGCAGCGGCACATCTTCTTTGGGGGCAACCAGTTTCACTTTTCCGTTCTCAATGCTCACGAAGGCGGCATCAGCGGCCTCATGCGCATAGGCGTAACACGCGAGCTGCACATCCTCGCCCGGCTCTTTCAATTTATTGCGCAGCACTACGTCGCTTTGTGTCTTGTAATCCAGCACCAGCTTTTCTTCGCCGCGTTCGTCCAGCCGGTCGATACGTCCGCGTAGACGTATCCCCTCCAACTGCCAATCGAACTTGCTCTCCGCCTCGGCGTAGCGCCAGCCTTGTGCTTCGTTCTCCATCTGCCATTCGATGTAGGCGGGCACGGACTTATACCAGCGTGCCAGCCATGCGCGCGCGGCAAAGTCCTGCTCCAGCAGATCGGCGAATATCTCCGCACTGATGCGGCGCAAGGCGGCATCCATCTCCGCCATATCGCGCCCGCTCACTTGCGGATAAGTCTTATGGAAATACTGCAAGATCATATGCACCCGATCACCGTAGTCGCGCTTCTCGATGACCTCCTGCACTTCGTCCAACTCGTTCAGGCGCAGGATGTGGCGTGCATAGAACTGGTAGGGGCAGGCGACCAGCGAGTTGTAACCGCTGATCGAGACACCTAACGGTATAGATTCCTCTGTCACACTAGGCGCGGGCTGCGCCGCCTGCGGCAGCGTTATTTGATGCGCATCCTCGGCTATCAAATAGGCATGCAACTCGCGTTCGGTTAGGTCATCGCCATGTGCCCGTTCGTATTCGTCGCGCAACATCTGCAAGAACGGACTCAACAGCCGCGCTTCTCCATCCTTGTCGCGCTGCCAGGTGACCAGCACCGTGTCGTTCAATGCCAGCAGCGCCAACAGGTCATCACGTTGGCGCACGGCATGGGTGCTGCATGTGGGCAGACTCAAGGCAGAACGCACTGCATCGTTGAACCAGCGTCCGCCGTTCGCCGCACTGGGCAGATGGTCGGCATCACAGCCCAGCAGCAACACCGCATCAAAAGCGCGCCAGCGTGTCGCGGCCAAATGGGTGAAGCACACCCGGCTGTCGATGCTGCTGTCGCGGAAGGTCTCGGTATCCAGTTGCTGCGCCAGCCAGCGCCGCCACTCGTAAAAGGCATAACGTCCCGCATCGCTTTGCAGTTCCCGCTGCCAGGTATCCAGCGCACGCAACAACTGCTGCCCCGCCTCATCCTGTTGCAGGCCAACATCGACCGCCAGCACGTTCAAGCTTTCGCGCAAGGCGGCCAACCAATCCGCCAATGGCCTCTTCTTGTTCTGCTCCAGCAACGCGGCGGCCTGACGCAAGCGTGCCAGCGATTGGTGTAGCGCTATTTCGTGCTCGGCAAGTGCGAAGAATTTATCCAGCCCCGCGACCACGCCATGTTTGCGCAGCAATTGCTCCAATTGATACACCACCGCTTTACGTTCACCGGCGGTCAAGTCGGCGAAGATGAACGGCGACTTGAGCAGATCGAGCAGGTCGTGATGATAGAAGTCGCTTTGCAGCGCCGTGAGCCAGCGATCCAGCACCGTGCTCACCGACATGGTGGCAAAGGTCCAGCCGGTCTCGTCCGCCACCAGTATCTCGGCACGTTCCAACAGGGCACGCATACGCCGCGCCACCACACGATCCTGTGCCACGATGGCGATGTCGCATTTGCCCGCTTGCAACCACAGGCGCACTTGCATGGCAGCAGCGCGGGCTTCTTGTTCGAGAGAGGTGGCGGCGAAAAACAATGGCGCAGATGTTTCGGCCTCCATCTCGCGCAGATCGAACACCTTTACCAGCGCACGCCGCTCATACTCAGCGAGGAATCGCTGCTCGATCACATCCCAGTCCGAAGTACGCAACACATACAATGGCCTGCCCGCCCGCTCTGCCAGCTTGGCCAAACGCTGCTGGTAAGCGCGCGCCTTATCCAGCTCCTGCCCTTCCTGCATCGCATGCCACAGCTCGAACACCAGACGCGCTTCAAGTTGCAGCGTGGCATTTTGCCGTGCTTGGTAGGCCTGCTGCACCGCAGTGGCGAACGTATCGGCATCGCCGGGAAGTTCGTGTAGCGCGTGGGTAAGCTCATCGAACAGCTTGAGCAGTTCCTGCGTCATGCTCCACAGATCGGCATTATCGAACCACTGCTGTTTGCGCAGATGCTGATACAACAAGGCACTACGTTGACTGTCGGAAACGACAGGCGCATCGAGTACCACACTCTGCGCCCACGCATTCAGCGTCACCATCTGCGGCAGCAACAAGGCTGGCACGTTCGCGCCACGGATCAACGCTTGCGCTAGGGGCTGTGCAGCATGCAGATTGGGCAAAAGGACCGTGATGCCGCGCAGATCAGGGGCGGGATGCGCAGCAAGGATGCGCTTGGCGACCCGGTCGAAAAAGACGCTGGCGTTATTCACCGCTGCAACAGATGGAGTTTGTCTTTGACTTTAAGCCACTCGTCGGCATCGGCAGGTGCTTCTTTCTTTTCGACGATGGGCTTCCATGATTTTGCGAGTTCGGCATTGAGCGCGATGAACTGCTGCTGGTCTGCGGGCACATCATCCGCCGCATAGATGGCGTTCGCGGGACATTCTGGCACACACAGCGAACAGTCGATGCACTCGTCCGGATCGATCACCAGAAAATTCTCGCCCTCGCGGAAGCAGTCCACCGGACATACTTCCACGCAGTCGGTGTATTTGCAGCGGATACAGTTTTCAGCGACGACGTAGGTCATGCCGCATTCTAACTCTTGCGCGGGGCGATGCCGTGTAGCCAGTTCAGATAGAGCCGCTCAGCCACCTTATGCAGTGGCGGCAGTTTTTCGTGCATCTGCGCTTGCATGGTCTCGGCGCTTTGCACGGCAGGGCTGTTGAGATTGGCGGCTATCTCGTCCGCACCGACCCGGCACCAGTCTTCGATCATGTGCGCGGTCATCTCGACGTGGCACTGCATGGCGAGATGTTTGCCGATGGCATAGGCCTGGTTCGCGCAATGCGCGCTGGACAGCAGGCGCACTGCGCCTTGCGGCAGCGAGAAGGTCTCGCCGTGCCAGTGGAACGAGTCGAACTGCGTGACATCGCCGAACCACTGCTTTGCCACTGCGTTATCAGCCACCTCGACCTTACCCCAGCCCAGCTCCTTCACCGGATTTTTCGTCACCACACCGCCCAGCGCCTTGGACATGAGTTGTCCACCGAGGCAGTGTCCGAGCACGGGGATGTCGCGGGCTATCGCATCGCGGATGAGCGCGAGCACTTGCGCTATCCACGGCAGATCGTCATTCACACTCATAGACCCGCCCATGAACACCAGCCCGTTGAACGCACTGGCATCGGTAGGCACGGCCTCGCCTTGGTCGATATGGATCATCTGCCAAGGGATGGCATGCTGGGTAAGGAACAGCGCAAAGTGACCTGCGCCTTCAGTGGGGGAATGACGGAAGACGGCGATAGGTTTCATATTTTTATCGGGAAGGGTTAAGGGAGAAGGGAACGCGCCTGCGGCGCTCAAGGGGAGAGCCGCGTTTACCCCTCTCCCTTCACGCCTTTGTCTTGTCTCTTTCGATCAGCGCATAGGCCGAGTGGTTATGGATGGATTCGAAGTTCTCGGATTCCACGACGTAGGCTTCAATGCGCTCATCCGAATTCAGTGCCGCAGCCACATCGCGCACCATGTCTTCGACGAATTTCGGATTGTCGTAAGCGCGTTCGGTGACGAATTTCTCGTCCGGGCGCTTGAGTAATCCGAACAATTCACTCGACGCCTGCTCTTCGGCGAAACGCACCACCTCTTCGATCCACACCGCGCTCTTGGTACGCACGGTGAGCGTGACATGTGAACGCTGATTGTGCGCGCCGCGCTCGGAGATCTCTTTGGAGCAGGGGCACAGGCTGGTCACCGGAATCAGCACTTTCATGTTGAAGTGGTATTCACCCTCGACGATCTCGCCGATGAAGGTGACGTCGTAATCGAGCAGGCTCTGCACGCCGGATACCGGCGCGGTCTTGTTGACGAAGTAGGGGAAGGCCATCTCGATGTAACCGGACTTGGCTTCCAGTTTTTCCACCATCTCGCGCAGGATGCTCTCGAACGACTCAACCGATATTTCGCGCCCGTGCTGGTTCAATATCTGCACGAAACGTGACATGTGCGTACCTTTGAAATTATGCGGCAGGTGCACGTACATGTTGAACGTGGCGATGGTGTGTTGCACGCCCACGCTCTTGTCCTTGACCACCACGGGATGGCGGATGCTTTTGATGCCGACCTTATTGATTGCCAGATGGCGCGTATCGGCACTGCTTTGTACGTCCGGGATGGGGGATGCTGAACTCATGGTTGGCCCTTAACTCGATTGATCTCGTCGGCAGATTATACCCATTACCCGACTCTATCAGTCGGACAATCTTTTCCTGACGCTGGTTTCGATCCCTGTCGCGTCCAGACCGCAATCAGCCAGCAACTTGGACGGCTCGCCCTGCTCGATGAAGGTATCCGGCAAGCCCAAGTGCAGCAGGGGAACCGTGACACCGTGTAGTGCCAGACATTCCGCCACCGCGCTGCCCGCGCCGCCCTGTACGGTATTTTCTTCAATGGTGACCAGCAGGCCATGCGTGCGCGCCAGCTCCAAGATCAGTTCCGTATCCAGCGGCTTGATGAAACGCATATTGACCACGGTGGCATTCAACGATGTCCCAGCTTCCAGTGCCGGAGCAAGCATGGAGCCGAATGCCAGGATCGCCACGCGCTCACCCTGGCGGCGCAATTCGGCCTTGCCCACGGCGATGGTCTGCAATGTCTTCTGCACCGCTGCTCCCGTGCCACTGCCGCGCGGATAGCGCACCGCAGTCGGGGTATCCATACGATAGGCGGTGGTGAGCATCTGGCGGCATTCGTTCTCGTCGGACGGCGCCATCACCGTCATGTTCGGGACACAGCGCAGGAAGCTGAGATCGAATGCGCCCGCATGTGTGGCGCCATCCGCCCCCACCAGACCGCCGCGGTCGATCGCCAACAGCACCGGCAGATTCTGGATGGCGATGTCGTGGATGAGCTGGTCGTAGGCACGTTGCAAAAAGGTGGAGTAGATCGCCACCACCGGCTTGTAACCGTCGCAGGCCAAGCCCGCCGCAAAGGTGAGTGCGTGCTGCTCGGCGATACCGACATCGAAATAACGCTGCGGAAACTTTTCCGCGAACTCGACCATGCCGGAGCCTTCACACATCGCCGGAGTGATGCCGACCAGCCTGCCGTCGCTCGCCGCCATGTCGCACAACCAGTCACCGAAGATGTGTGTGTACGATTTCTTCGTCACCGGCTTGGGAACAATGCCCGCCACCGGATCGAACTTGCTCACGCCGTGATACAGCACGCAATCCTGTTCCGCATGAGCGTAGCCCTTGCCCTTCTGCGTAACGATGTGCAGGAACTGCGGGCCTTCCAGTTCGCGGATATTGTGCAGCGTGGTCACCAGCGTATCGAGATCGTGGCCGTCGATGGGGCCGATGTAGTTGAAGCCCAGCTCCTCGAACAGCGTGCCCGGCGTGACCATGCCTTTGACATGCTCCTCCGCGCGTTTGGCGAATTCCAACACGGGCGGCATGCCTTTCAATACTTTTTCGCTGCCACGCCGCATCGCCGCATAGAAACGCCCGGACATCAGCTTGGCCAGATAATTGTTCAGCGCGCCGACCGGAGTGGAGATGGACATGTCGTTGTCGTTCAACACCACCAGCATATTGGCATCCAGCGCGCCCGCATTGTTGAGCGCCTCGAACGCCATGCCGCCGGTCATCGCGCCATCGCCGATAATGGCGACCGCGCGATGACCGTTACCCGCCAGACGCGCCGCCACCGCCATGCCCAACGCCGCCGAGATGGAGGTGCTGGAGTGTCCGGTACCGAAGGCATCGAACTGACTCTCGCTGCGCTTGGGGAAGCCGGACAAACCATCGGCCATACGCAAGCTCGCCATCGCCTTGCGGCGCCCGGTCAGGATCTTGTGTGCATAGGTCTGATGGCCGACATCCCACACCAGTTTGTCATCGGGCGTATTGAACACATAGTGCAGGGCGATGGTCAGTTCCACCGTGCCCAGATTGGACGAAAGATGCCCGCCAGTCTTGCTCACCGACTCGACCAGGAAGGCGCGCAACTCGGCTGCCAATTGCGGCAACAGCTTACGCTCCAAGCGGCGCAGATCATTCGGGGAGTCCAGAGTTTCGAGTAGCGGGTACATCAGTATTTTCTCATCACGATGAAATCGGCCAGTTCACGCAGACGCCGCGCCCGCGCACCGAATTCGGACAGGGATGACAATGCCTCCTGGTGCAATTCGTCTGCCATCTTTCTGGCGGCGCCGACTCCCAGCAAAGTGACATAGGTGGGCTTGTCATTGTCGGCATCTTTGCCTGCGGTTTTGCCCAAGGTTGCGGTATCGGCTTCGGCATCCAGCACATCGTCTACCACCTGAAACGCTAAGCCAATACATTTGCCGTAGTGATCGAGCCTGTCGAGTTGCGCCTGCCCCAGAGCATCGCCGCAATAGGCCCCGAGCAGGATCGCCGCGCGGATCAGGGCGCCCGTCTTGTGGATATGCATGAATTCGAGTTCGGACAAATCGAGTCGTTTGCCAACACTGGCAAGATCGAAAGCCTGACCGCCCGCCATACCGCGCGAACCGGAAGCTGTTGCGAGCAGTTTCACCATCTTCAGTTGCCGGGTAGGATCGCTGCTCAGGGTGTATTCGGACAACAACTGGAACGCCAGACTTTGCAACGCATCCCCCACCAGTAACGCGGTGGCTTCATCGTATTCGACATGACAAGTAGGTTTGCCGCGCCGCAGCACATCGTCGTCCATACACGGCATATCGTCGTGCACCAGAGAATAGGCGTGGATGAGTTCGACCGCAGCGGCGGCGAAATTGACACGCTCCAGCGGTGCCCCGGCCAATTCACCGGCGGCAAAAGCCAGCAGCGGCCGCACACGTTTGCCACCGTCCAGCGCGCTGTAGCGCATCGCCGCATGCAGCCGCTGCGGCGCGATGTCGGCCTGGGGCAGCAGATGACGCAACACCTCCTCGAAGCGCTGCTGATGGCCAACTGTCCACGCTTGGAAATCAGGCATCGCCGACCTTTGCGTTATCCGTGAAGTTCTTCAACACGCCGTCTTCCAATACACGCACCTGCTGCTGCGCGTCATCCAGACGGGAGCGGCATTGCGTCAGCAGTTCGGCACCGCGCTGGTAGGCCGCCAGAGAATCTTCCAGTGACAACTTGCCGGACTCCATGTCGGCCACCACTTGCTCCAACTCGGCCACGGCTGCCTCGAAAGACAGGTTTTTGGGGGTCTTCCCGGCCATCTTGATCGTTCCTGTCACAAAGGGGAGGCATTTTACCCAATGCCGCTCCATTGCAGCAATTATTGTTGCCCCTCCCCCTGATTTCGGGGACAATCGCCGCCCCTGAATTGGGTCAAGCAGGCAATCCGCAAAGCGGATGCTCGCAAAACCGTATTCACAGAAAGACGTGGGTATGTCCGAAATCGCAAAACTGAAACAGTTCAACCCGGTATCCGCGCAACCGCCGTTGCGCTGGTATTTCGACCCCGAAGTGCTGGAGATCGAACAACGCGTCCTGCTTGATGCCGGCCCCCGGTATGTCGGGCATGAGTTGATGGTGCCGCAACTGGGCGACTATCACGTGGTCGGCTGGATGGACAATGCCAAGATGCTGGTGCGCAACTCGGGCGGCGTGGAGTTGTTGTCCAATATCTGCCGCCATCGTCAGGCCATCATGTTGGAAGGCCGCGGCAACGCCAAGAACATCACCTGCCCACTGCACCGCTGGACCTACAAGACCGACGGCGAGCTGCTCGGCGCCCCGCACTTTCCGCAGAATCCCTGCCTGCATCTGAACAAGACGCCGCTACAGAACTGGAACGGCCTGTTGTTCGCCGGGCAGCGCGACATCGCCAGGGACCTTGCCGATGTGCCCGCGTTCAAAGAGATCGATTTTTCCGGCTATATGCTGGATCGCGTGGAAGTGGACGAATACAACTTCAACTGGAAGACCTTCATCGAGGTGTATCAGGAAGACTACCACGTCGTACCGTTCCACCCCGGCCTCGGGCAAATGGTGAATTGCGACGATCTCAAGTGGGAGTTCGGCGAGCACTACAGCGTGCAGACGGTGGGCATCCATAAAGACCTGCGCAAGTCCGGCAGCGAGATCTACGGCAAGTGGGCGGAGCAGGTGTTGCGCTACAACAAAGGCGAACTGCCCAAGTATGGGGCGATCTGGCTGACCTACTACCCCAACATCATGGTCGAGTGGTATCCGAACACGCTGGTGGTGAGTACGGTCGTGCCGCGCGGCACCGATGCCTGCACCAATATCGTGGAGTTTTATTATCCCGAGGACATCGTGTTGTTCGAGCGCGATTATGTCGAGGCCGAGAAGAAGGCCTACCGCGAGACGGCGGTGGAAGACGACATCATCTGCCTGCGCATGCAGCAGGGACGCCGCGCCTTGTACAAGCAAGGTATCGAGGAAGTCGGCCCGTACCAGTCGCCCACCGAAGACGGCATGCTGCATTTCCACGAGTTCCTGCGCCGCAACCTCGAACCCCACCTGAAATAACACACAGTGGCCGCGCTCTGGATGCTGTTCGCCGGACTGCTGTTCGCCTGCATGGGAGCACTCGTAAAATCCGGTGCGGCACACTTCTCAAGCAGCGAATTGGTGTTCTACCGCTCATTCTTCGGCCTGTTGCTGGTCAGCGCCATGCTGCGCCGCCAACAGACCTCTCTGGCCACCCCGCATTGGCGCGGGCACCTGTGGCGCGGACTTTCCGGCACGATCGCGATGTTGCTGTTCTTTTACTGCATCACCACGTTGCCGCTGGCCACCGCCATCACCCTCAATTACACCTCGTCGCTGTTCCTCACCGCACTCACCCTGCTGGTCTTCAAAGATCGTTTCCATCTGCCGCTCACCGCGAGTCTGGCGCTGGGATTCTGCGGCGTGGTCCTGCTGCTGCACCCCACGCTGGAGCGCGAACAGTTCGCCAGCGGATTATTGGGCCTGGCCTCCGGCTTCCTGGCCGGCGTGGCCTTGCTGAACGTGCGCCAACTCGGACAACTGGGCGAACCCGCCGTGCGTGTGGTGTTCTATTTCAATCTGGTCGCCACGCTGTTCAGCGGAGTCTGGATGTTGCGGGGCGAGATCCATGCTTTTACCTTGCACGACCTGCCGCTGCTGCTTGCGCTCGGCGCTTCCGCCACGCTCGCCCAACTCGCCATGACCCGCGCCTACCGCATCGGCCAGACACAGGTGGTCAGCACACTCTCGTACAGCACGATCGTATTCTCGGCACTGCTCGGACTATTGTTCTGGCAGGAATCACTCACGCTGGACGCCTGGTTCGGCATCGCACTCATCATCGCCAGCGGTGTGTTAAGCTTAAGGCTCTCTCCCAAGCACGTGTAAACAGGAAATTCGAACATGATCACCCTCCAGCAAACCGATAATCTGCTCAATGTCGCCGTGATGGGCGAGTTCACTCTGGCCGACTTCAAGCAGTTCGAAGAGAACGCACTGTATAAACTGAAGACACCCGGCGCGATCGATCTGCTGTTCGATCTGCGCGGCATGATCGATTACACGGCGGATGTGGCATGGGAAGAGATCAAGTTCTTCAGCCGCGAACACCAGCACGACTTCAGCAAGATCGCCGTAGTCACCAGCGACCAGTGGCTCACCTGGCAGGCTTGGCTGTCACGCCTGTTCGTGGATGCGGATATTCGCGCGTTCGCGGATTACGACGAGGCACAACGCTGGATCCAGGGCTGACCTTGCGGCGATGACCGCCTCCGGCAGAATCACGGTCGCATCGCTGGCCCTGTTACTGTCGGCCTGCATCTATGTTCCGGTGGTAGACAAACATGAGACTGGAGAGACCCGCTGCAAAACTCTCACGCAAAGTATGTCACTCGAAACGATAGAGATGCAGTCCAACATCACCTACGGCTGTAATCACGGGGAATGTCTCGCGGCTGCATTGGCGACCGCCGCAGTAGTTTCCACGGGCAGCGCCATCATCTCCGGCAGCATCGTGCTGACCGGCAACACCATACACTGGCTGGAATATCAGGGGACCTGCAGCGACGGTTATCTGAACCAAGCCAAACAACTGTTCCTCGACTCACTGGACAAACTCAAGCCATCCCCGACCAAAGAAGAGCAGAAGCCCCGCTGATTCAGGTCAACGTCAGACCGAGTACGGTGCCACCACCCATGCCCGCAGGAGCGCCACCTCGGTATCCGGCAGATAGCTGAACCCCGCGTCCAAGTCCCGCGCAACGGCATAAGCGATCTTGGGCGGGGTGATGGTTCCGGCGATCAGATGAAAATACCAGGCGGCGGGATAACCGGCCGCGCGGTCGAATGCCTGTAACTGCGCCGACAACTCCACTCCGCCCGCATCGAGATTCCAATGGAAGGGCTTGAGTTCGCGAGCATGGCGCGAGATCAACGAAGCGGTGATGACCGGGTTATGGTAACGATCCTGGTGCTCGCGCAGACCGGCGATCCAGTGGTCACTGAAATGGCCGCGCGACGAAGCGCTGCTGTGCGACCAGTCGGACAACATGCGCGGCAAACCGGCGTTGCCACTTCCGCCAGAGGCGGTTCTGGCAAGGGTCTGACGCATATCGATCAGACGGCGGAAACGGTAACGCGGCGCCCCCACGGGCTGGGCTTCCAGCTCCGAAGGAATGACCGGGTCCATGAGTTCCTGTATATCTTCCGGTAGCCTGTCCGTATCGATCAGCTTCCGGTCCAGCACTTCCTGCAACTCTTCCACCTCGAGCTGCAAAAAATCCGCCGGAGCCGGGCCATAGGCGGCAACAAAATAATGGGTACGCCCGGTATGGCGAGTCACCAGCAGACCGCTTTCGGCATAACGTTCGACCAATTCGCCGACATCGTCGGCGCAGTCTTTCAATTCTTCTTTTGCCCAGGCCTCCAAGAGGTCGGCGACACGCCGCCCATCGGCTGCGATCACACCGCCGGGGCGGTACCAGCCGCCACGGTTCAGCGCGTGACGAAAAGTGCAGCCGGGACGGATCTGGTTGGCGATCTCCAGCAATGCACTGTGGTGGGGACGCGGCGGAATCGCCGCGATCTGGCCGGCCAATTGCTGCAGCGTTGCTTCGTCAGGCGTGTAGATACTCATTTATTCCCCCAGTAAGAATTCATTCAAACGCTGCCGTACCACGGCACGCACGTCCGGTTCCGCATCATCCACCATTCCGGCGATAGCTTCGAGCGGTGCGCGCTGCGCGGCTTCCAGGCGCACGAGCCAATCGCTGTCGGCCAGCAGCTTGGCCGCATCATCCTCCAACATGCGCGCGGCAGCGATACGCCTCACTTCCGCATCCGCATCCTGCCCCAGCAATCCCAGCGCAAAGGGCGGCAGTCGGCGCGCGACTTCCTTGCGCACCTCGCGATCCTCGTCTCCCGCCATGCGCCGCAACTGCCCGTGCGGCAGACGTTTTGCCACCTGTAGCCGCACCAGGTAATCCGCATCGTCGAGCAGCACATGCAACTGTTCCGGCGCGATGCGGTCAGCCACCGTCATGCGCACCTCGCGATCCGTATCATGCAGGTAATCGCCCAGCTCCTCCAGCGGCAGGCGACTCGCAACCACGCGCCGCACCACTTCGTCGGCATCGCGCGGCATCTGGCGCATCAGGGCCAGCGGTGCATAACGCGCCGCGATGGCGCGCCGCTCCCAGAAGCCATCCGCCAGATAGTCCTGCGCATATTGCGAATTGCGCTTCAAAAAACGGTCGATCTGCCGACCGCTCTGTGCTGTCACACAAATATCACCCGGCACACACTGGCCCGAGGCCAATAAAGACCGATGTCGGCATACCGAACAATCGGCAAGCACCACCCCGCTCAACGGCGAGGCTTCCGTATGACGTTCCGACATGTTCAAGACCTTCAAGCCCGGCTCCGCAATAATCCCGTGCTGGGAATGAGCAACCCCCGTGCCAATCTTCGGGATAGCCTCAAAAGGCCGCAACGGCGGCGCTCCCGATCAGAGCGAGGTCGCCACAACGGTGAATTTGTCGCAATTACGACAAGATTTTGTCACTCCCGGATCAGGGAGTCAGCATCTTGCGCAACACCGTCATGTACGAAGGTTCAAAGCCCAGTTTATGGTAAAAATCCAGTGCGGCGCCATTGTCCTTATCGGCCAACAAGGTGACACGGGTCATGCCCTGCGTGTTTGCCCAGGCCAGCACATGTTCGACCAGGCGCCTCCCCAGTCCGCCGCCGCGATGCTCGCGGCTCACGATCACATCCTCCAGCAGCAGCACCCGACCACCCTGCGCCGTGCTCACCGTGATGAGTGCGTTGGCCATACCCGCGACTTCACCGCCGACACGCAACACGAACAGCCGCCCCAGCGCCGGGTCGTCGAGTATGCTGCGCAGGGCGCGCAGCTGCTTGTCCCGCTCGGGACGAAAATCGCTCTCCAGCGTGAACAACTCGGCCAGCAGATCGGCGAGTCGCGGCAGATCGTCAACACAAGCGAAGTCGATGCGAATATCCATTTTGGGCAATGTCAGACTGCAACCTTGAAGATCACTTTGCGTATCTGCCCGCCGCCGATCAGCGGCGCATGAGCATCCTCCGGGAAGAAGATGCAGAAGTGATCCGGCGGCACAGGCACGTATGATGCAGGAGCATCGTGGAAGAAACGGATATCCCGGTCATCGCTGTGCTCACTCACCGGATTGAGGCAATCCGCCAGCGGCTTCCAGCCCATCTGCTCGTCACCTTCCAACACCAACTGAATATCGATGTAACGCCGGTGCGCCTCCAGCCGCGCCGCCTCGCGCGTCCGTCCCGACACGTGCTCCACGATGGCGATCAGATCATCGCCGACAATGTTGTAACGCCCCGGTGCGAGAGCGAACAAGTCGGTGTCGCGGATGTAATCGAAGGCACGCTGAAACAGCGGGTGCAGAGCGGCGTAGCGGGAAGATTGGGAGAGGGAGGAGAGAATCATAAGATTATTTCCGTTCGGGCAACATTCTGGTCAGCGTGTCATCACGTTTGATGTAGTGGTGATACAAAGCCGCGATCACATGCAGGCCGAGCAGGTAGTAACCAGTGGTACCGACGAACTCATGCACTTCCTTGATCTGTTTGGCGAGGTCTTTGTTTTCACCGATCAGCGCGGGCAGCTCCAGTCCGAAGAATGGGATGACTTTGCCGGATGCACTGAGCACCAGCCAACCCGTCAACGGCATACCGACCATCAGTGCATACAGTGCCAGATGTAGCAGTTTGGCGGAGAGCTGTTGCACTTTGTCCGGCGCGGGCTGGATGTTCGGGGTGGGGCCGGACAAACGTGCGGCGATACGCAGCCAGACCAGCCCAAACACCAGCAATCCCAACATGAAGTGCCATGCCTTGAGTGCTTCGCGCGGGTCACTGCCTTTTTCGTACAAGACACGCAGCTCGATGCTGCCGTACACGGCGATGAACAGCAACAGCATCAGCCAATGGATGCCGATGGAAAGCGTGCCGTAGCGGATAGTGGTGTTTTTCCAATTCATCTTGATCTCCTGATTTGTGATGGGGCAGACGGAGCTGTGGACAAGCGGGATGCCCCGAAGTTCTAATGCGCTTACAAAAACCTTGCCAACATCCCACTGGCTAACTCGCCCTGCAACGGTATCAACACACGATGCCCGCTACCCGGTGCAACGGTGAGCGCTTCGCCTTTAAGACCGCGCATCTCTTTCAATTCGATGATGCTATTGCCCGCAGGGTGAATGATCTCCAGCTTGTCGCCGACCGAGAATTTGTTCTTCACGTCGATCTCCGCCATGCCGTTGGCACAGGCCACGATGTCGCCGACATATTGCTGGCGGAAGCTTTCGGAGTGGCCGCGCATGTAGTTCTGCTGCTCGTGAGTGTGGTGGCGTTCGTAGAAGCCGTCGGTGTAACCACGGTTGGCGAGTGCATCCAGCGCGCCCAGTAGCTCCAGATTGAAGGGGCGACCTTTGACGGCATCGTCTATAGCCTGGCGGTATACCTGCGCGGTGCGTGCCACGTAGTAGATGGATTTGGTGCGGCCTTCGACCTTGAGTGAATCGACGCCGATCTTCACCAGCCGCTCGACGTGTTCCACCGCGCGCAGGTCTTTGGAGTTCATGATGTAGGTGCCGTGCTCGTCTTCCAGCACGGGCATCAGTTCGCCGGGATGGTCCTGGCGCGAGATGACGTAGACCTTGTCGGCTTCGGGATGACGCGGTTGCGAGCCGCAATCAGACAGCGGGCTTTCGCTCAGGGCTTTGTCGAAATCGAAGTCGATCTTTTCGATGTGGCCGGTGCCGTCTTCGATGGCGCTATCGACTTTGTAATCCCAGCGGCAGGAATTGGTGCAGGTGCCTTGGTTCGCATCGCGGTGGTTGAAATAACCGGACAACAGGCAGCGCCCGGAGTAAGCGATGCACAGCGCGCCGTGGATGAATACTTCGAGTTCGATGTCGGGGCATAACTGGCGTATCTCCTCAATCTCGTCCAACGACAGTTCGCGCGACAGGATCACGCGCGACAGACCCAGCGATTTCCAGAATTTCACCGCAGCGTAGTTCACCGTATTGGCCTGCACGGAGAGGTGTATCTCCTGCTCCGGCCAGCGTTCGCGCACCATGGCGATGAGGCCGGGGTCGGCCATGATGAGTGCGTCGGGTTGCATCGCTATCACCGGCTGCATGTCCGCCATGTAGGTCTTCACCTTGGCGTTGTGCGGCATCAGATTGCTGGCGACGAACAGCTTCTTGCCCAGCGCGTGCGCTTCCTGGATGCCAATACGCAATTCTTCCAGCTTGAACTCGTTGTTGCGCGCACGCAGCGAATAACGCGGCTGGCCGGCATACACCGCATCCGCGCCAAAGGCGTAGGCGGTGCGCATTTTATCCAGCGTGCCGGCAGGTAGCAGGAGTTCCGGCGCGCGCAATGGCTGGGACATGGCTATCGGTAACCCAAACGTTCCAGTATCTGCAACGAGGCGTTGGCCTGGTTCAGGGTGTAGAAATGCAATCCCGGCGCGCCTCCGGCGATGAGCTTCTCGCACATCCGGGTGACCACATCACAACCGAAGGCCTGCACCGATTCCACATCGTCACCGTAGCTTTCCATGGTCTTGCGCATCCAGCGCGGGATCTCGGCACCGCAGGTGTCGGAGAAACGCGCGAGTTGTGAATAACGCACGATGGGCATGATGCCGGGCACAACTGGAATGGTGACGCCGAGCTTGCGTATCTCTTCGACGAAGCGGAAATAAGCATCGGCATTGTAGAAATATTGCGTGATGGCCGAATCCGCCCCCGCATCCACTTTGCGTTTGAAGTTAAGCAAGTCATCGCGCGCAGAATTGGCTTGCGGATGGAACTCCGGATAAGCCGCCACTTCGATATGGAAGTGTTCACCCGTCTCGGCGCGGATATACGACACCAATTCATTGGCATATTGGAACTCGCCGATGCTAGCCATACCGGACGGCAGATCGCCGCGCAGTGCAACGATGCGCTTGATGCCGAGGTCTTTGTAAGTGTGCAGCAAAGCACCAATGTTGTCACGGGTGGAGCCGACACAGGACAGGTGCGGTGCGGCCTGGTAACCCTCGGCATGAATGTGCCTGATGGTATCCAGCGTGCGATCCTGCGTGGAACCTCCGGCGCCGAAAGTGACGGAGAAGAACTCCGGCTTGAGCGCTGCCAGCCGTTTGCGGGCGGCAGTCAATTTCTCCGCACCTTCGGGCGTCTGTGGAGGGAAGAATTCAAAACTGATATGTGGTTTGTTCACGATTGTTTCCTCATGATCTGTGCAGCAGCTGCGGAAAGCGCCCACGAGAAGATACTGTACAACACGGCGCCAAACACTCCGTGCCAGAAGCTATCGACCACGAAGCCTTTCAGGATCGACCCCGTGAACCAGAACAGCAGGCCGTTGATGACGAAGATAAACAGCCCCAGCGTCAATACGGTGACCGGCAAGGTAAGAACCAGAAAGATCGGGCGAATGAGTGTATTGACCAAACCGAGGAAAAACGCGGCGATCAGGGCCGAGGCAAAACCGTCCACGTGGATACCGGGGACGAAATTGGCGACGGCGATCAGCGCCAGCGCATTCAGTATCCAGATCAGCAGCAGATACATAGCTCTCTCAATGGTCTTCTCAAGGCAAGAGGGGCGGGGAAATCCCCGCCCCTGTGTGCATCTTCGATCATCCCTGCCGGAGCAAGCTTCCGGCAACGAGTCTCTTAGTAGCGGTAGTGGTCAGCCTTGTACGGACCTTCCTTCGGCACGCTGATATACGCTGCCTGCTGGTCGGTCAGTTCGGACAGCTGCGCATTCAGCGTCTTCAGTTGCAAACGTGCGACCTTCTCGTCCAGGTGCTTGGGCAATGTGTAAACGCCCACTGGATACTTGTTGCTGCCCTTTACGGCTTCGGTCCACAACTCGATCTGAGCGATGGTCTGATTGGCAAAAGAAGACGACATCACGTAGGACGGGTGGCCCGTACCGCAACCGAGGTTCACCAGACGCCCCTTGGCCAGCAGGATGATGCGCTTGCCGTCAGGGAAAATGACGTGATCGACTTGCGGCTTGATCTCTTCCCACTGGTATTTTTCCAGCGAAGCAACGTCGATTTCGTTGTCGAAGTGACCGATGTTGCACACGATGGCGTTGTTCTTCATCGCCTTCATGTGGTCATGTGTGATGACATGGAAGTTGCCGGTGGTGGTGACGAAGATGTCGGCCTTGTCGGCGGCATATTCCATGGTAACCACACGGTAACCTTCCATTGCCGCTTGCAATGCGCAGATCGGATCGATCTCGGTGACCCACACTTGTGCGGACAACGCGCGCATGGCTTGCGCAGAACCTTTACCCACATCGCCGTAACCGGCGATGACCGCGATCTTGCCCGCGATCATCACATCGGTGGCGCGCTTGATGCCATCCACCAGCGATTCCCGGCAACCGTACAGGTTATCGAACTTGGACTTGGTGACTGAGTCATTGACGTTGATGCCGGGGAACTTGAGTTCGCCGCGCTGGTGCATCTGGTACAGACGGTGCACACCGGTAGTGGTCTCTTCGGTCACGCCCTTCACGGCAGCGAGACGCTTGGAGTACCAAGTCTTGTCTTGTGCCAGCTTGGCTTTGATCGATGCGAACAGACAGGTCTCTTCTTCCGAACCCGGCTTGGAGATCAGTGATGCATCTTGTTCGGCACGTGTGCCCAGATGCAGCAGCAATGTTGCATCGCCACCGTCGTCGAGGATCATGTTGGTCAGACCACCATCCGCCCATTCAAAGATACGGTGCGTGTAGTCCCAGTATTCGGTCAGCGTTTCGCCCTTGACCGCAAACACGGGTATGCCACCGGCAGCGATGGCGGCCGCGGCATGATCCTGCGTCGAGAAGATGTTGCACGAAGCCCAACGCACTTCAGCGCCAAGCGCTTTCAGTGTTTCGATCAGCACGGCGGTCTGGATGGTCATGTGCAGCGAGCCGGTGATACGCGCGCCTTTGAGCGGTTGTGTCTTGGCGAACTCTGCGCGGATAGCCATCAGGCCGGGCATTTCGGTTTCGGCGATGGCGATTTCTTTACGGCCCCACGAGGCCAGGTTGATGTCGGCGATGACGTAGTCTTTGTTAGACATAAAGCACTCCATTCAAGTTAATGAATGGGCGCCGTTGCTACATGTTGAACCATCCCCGCCGAGCCTGACAGGTTCACCTTGCGGTGACTGCTGCAGCGCCCCTCGGCGGGATGGGTGTTACATAAAGATCTTTATCCGCAGATTACGCAGATTCGCGCAGATTAAAACCGAGAATGATTGCGCAATCTGTGGACAAGGGTTTTACAGTCCTGCGTCTGCTTTCAGAGCGGCAGCCTTGTCGGTAGCCTCCCAAGTGAAGTCCGGCTCTTCGCGACCGAAGTGGCCGTAGGCCGCAGTGTTCTGGTAGATCGGACGCAACAGATTGAGCATCTGCACGATACCCTTGGGACGCAGGTCGAAATGTTTCTTCACCAGATCGGTGATCTTCTCGTCGGAGACCTTGCCTGTGCCATAGGTGCTGACCATGATACTGGTCGGTTGCGCCACACCGATAGCGTAGCTGATCTGCACCAGACACTTGTCGGCCAATCCGGCGGCGACGATATTCTTCGCCACATAACGCCCTGCGTAAGCAGCCGAACGGTCAACCTTGGAAGGATCCTTGCCGGAGAATGCACCGCCGCCGTGCGGGGCTGCGCCACCGTAGGTATCGACAATGATCTTGCGCCCTGTCAAACCGGCATCACCGTGCGGGCCGCCGATTTCAAAACAGCCGGTCGGGTTCACCAGATACTTAATTTCACCCTTGATCAGTTCTTTGGGCAGCATCGGCTTGATGATGTCTTCGATCACCGCTTCGTGCAGCGCTTTTTGTTTTTCCGGCGGAGAGAACTCCGGCGAGTGCTGGGTGGACAGCACCACGGTATCGATACTGTACGGTTTGCCGTGCAGATACTTGACGGTGACCTGACTCTTGGCATCCGGGCGCAGCCAAGGCAAGCGACCATCTTTGCGCAGCAGCGCCTGACGCTCAACAATGCGGTGCGACAGGTAGATCGGCAGCGGCATCAAAGTGTCTGTTTCGTTGCAGGCGTAGCCGAACATCAGGCCTTGGTCGCCCGCGCCTTGATTCAGGTAGTCGTCGGAAGCGCGATCCACGCCTTGAGCGATGTTCGGGCTTTGCGTACCGTAGCAGACATGCACCGAGCAACCGTCCGCATCGAAGCGCAGGCTCGGATCGTCATAGCCGATGCGGCGGATGGTTTCGCGCGCGACTTTGGCGTAGTTTACATTTGCGCTGGTAGTGATTTCACCCGCCAGCACGGTCAATCCGGTGGTGACCAATGTCTCCGCCGCTACACGCGCATACGGGTCTTGGGCTAGAATGGCATCCAAGATGGCATCGGAGATCTGGTCGGCAACCTTATCCGGGTGACCTTCGGAAACCGATTCTGATGTAAAGAAATATTCGCTCATGACATTCCGCCCACTTCTGGAAAAATTAACAGGGCGCGGATTATAACAAAAACTTCGGGTTTGGCAGCTTTATGGGATTCCGCTCTTGATAATTTGGCTGTTTGATTGCCTGGCACGCTTGCCGTTGTCGGCTTTGCATCGCCTTGGCGTCGTCGTCGGCTGGCTGACTTACTGGCTTTCCAAGCCTTATGCCGAGCGTTTGCGCCACAATCTCGCCAACGCGCTGGCGGCGGGGCAGCCGCACAACAGCCCGCAGCTTGGCGATTTTGGCCGCATCCTCCGCGCCAACGTAGGTGAATCCGGCAAAAGCGTGCTGGAACTGCCCTGGATATGGCGCCGCCCACTGACAGAAGTCGTCGCCGGAGTCACTCACTGCCACGGCTGGGAACACCTTGAAGCAGCGCGCGAACTTGGCAAGGGCGTGATCATATTGACACCGCACTTCGGCGGCTTCGAATTGATCGGACTTTATGTGGCGGCACGTTTACCGATGACCTGCATGTATCGCCGCCCGCGCTGGGAAGTCTTGGACACACTGATGCATGCGGGGCGGGAGCGCGGCCAGATGAAACTGGCACCGGCCGATCTGGGCGGTGTACGCCAATTGCTCAAGGCACTCAAACGCGGCGAAATCATCGGCATCCTGCCGGACCAGGTGCCCAGCAATGGCGAGGGAGAGTGGGTACCTTTCTTCGACCGCCCGGCCTACACCATGACGCTGATCGAGCGCTTGATGGAAGCCAGCGCCGCCGCAGTGGTGATGTGCCATGTCGAACGCCTGCCGTCGGGCAAAGGATATGCCATGTATATCGCCCCGCTATCGTTCGATGCCACACGCCCCGTCACGCCGCAGATGAATGCCGCGCTGGAAGCGGTGATACGCTCTTGCCCGGAACAGTATCTGTGGAGTTATAACCGTTATAAAGTCCCCCGTGGCGTAATGCCGCCGGACACAACCAAGGAATCATGATGCTGGCACGTGTCGGTGTGTTCATCTTCTGGCTGATCCATTTTCTGCCCTTTCGCATCATTGTCGCCATCGGCAACGGGCTCGGCCAACTTGCCTATTTCGTGGCCGCCGAACGCAGGCAAGTCGGCCTGATCAACCTGCGGCTATGTTTTCCCGAAATGGGGTCGGCGGCACACGAACGACTGCTGCGCGAACATTTCAAGATGTTCTGCCGCGGACTCATCGAACGCAGCATCCTGTGGTGGAGCAGCGCCGAGCGCATCAGCGGCCTGATCCGCGTCGAGGGCATCGAACATTTCGAAGCCATCAAAGACCAGCCCTCCATCCTGCTCACGCCCCACTTCGTCGGCATGGATGCCGGGGGCCAGTGGGTCGCGCAACACACCGATACGGTCTGTATGTATGCCAACCAGAAGAACATGTATCTCACCGAACTGCTGCTGAAAAAACGCGCACGTTTCCGCAACCAGCATCTGTATTCGCGCTTCCAGGGCTTGCGCCCTATCCTGAAAGGGATGCGCGCCGGCATGCCGTTCATCTACCCGCCGGATCAGGATCAGGGCATCAAGGACGGCGCATTCATCCCGTTCTTCGGCGTGCCCGCCGCGACCATGACCTCGGTGCCGCGCATCGCCCAGATGACCGGTGCCAAGATCGTACCCAGCATCACACGGGTGTTGCCCGGCGGCGCAGGTTATGTGCTGACCTTCTACCCGGCATGGGATAACTATCCCAGCGGCGACGATATCGCCGATACACGACGCATGAACGAGTTCATCGAACAGCGCGTACTGGAGATGCCGGAACAATATTTCTGGCTGCACAAACGTTTCAAGACCCGCCCCGAGGGAGAGGCCGGCTTTTACCCGGAATAAGTGACCATGAAATATCACGACCTGCGCGATTTCATCACCCAACTGGAACAACTCGGCGAACTTAAACGCGTCACCGTCCCTGTCTCCACGCATCTGGAGATGACCGAGATCTGCGACCGCGTATTGCGTGCGCAGGGGCCGGCGTTACTGTTCGAAAACGTGGCCGGACACACGATGCCGGTGCTGGGCAATTTATTCGGCACGCCGCGCCGCGTGGCGCTGGGCATGGGCGAGGAGGATGTCAGTGCACTGCGCGAAGTGGGTAAATTGCTCGCCTACCTGAAAGAGCCGGAGCCGCCCAAAGGCTTGAAAGATGCCTGGGACAAATGGCCCATCCTCAAACAGGTGCTCACCATGTCACCCAAGGTGTTGTCGTCTGCACCGTGCCAGGAGGTGGTGTGGGAAGGCGCGGATGTCGATCTGTCCAAACTGCCGATCCAGCATTGCTGGCCGGGCGATGTCGCGCCGCTCATCACATGGGGACTGGTCGTCACGCGCGGCCCGCACAAGACCAGACAAAATCTGGGCATCTATCGCCAGCAGGTGCTGGGGCCGAACAAGGTCATCATGCGCTGGCTGACACACCGTGGCGGCGCGTTGGATTTTCGCGAGCACTGCCAAAAAAATCCGGGGCAACCCTTCCCGGTCGCGGTGGTGATCGGCGCCGATCCGGCGACCATCCTCGGTGCAGTAACACCCGTGCCCGATTCCTTGTCCGAATACCAGTTCGCGGGTTTGTTACGCGGCAGCAAGACTGAGTTGGTGAAGTGCATCGGCAGCGATCTGCAAGTGCCCGCTTCCGCCGAGATCGTGTTGGAAGGTGTGATCTATCCGGACGAGACCGCACTGGAAGGGCCTTACGGCGACCACACCGGTTATTACAACGAGCAGGACAAGTTCCCCGTGTTCACCATCCAGCGCATCACCATGCGCTCTAATCCGATCTATCATTCCACTTACACCGGCAAACCGCCCGACGAACCCGCCATGCTGGGCGTAGCGCTGAATGAAGTGTTCGTGCCGCTGCTGCAAAAACAATTCCCCGAGATCGCCGATTTCTATCTACCGCCGGAAGGTTGCAGCTATCGCATGGCGGTGGTGAGCATCAAGAAACAATACGCCGGACACGCCAAGCGTGTGATGTTCGGCATCTGGAGTTTCCTGCGCCAGTTCATGTACACCAAGTTCATCATCGTGGTGGATGACGACATCGATGTACGCGACTGGAAAGAAGTGATGTGGGCGATCACCACACGCATGGACCCGGTGCGCGACACCTTGCTGGTGGAGAATACCCCCATCGACTATCTCGATTTCGCCAGCCCGGTGTCTGGCCTCGGCGGCAAGATGGGGCTGGATGCAACCAACAAATGGCCGGGCGAAACACAACGCGAATGGGGTACACCCATCGTGATGAGTGCGGAAGTGAAATCCAGGGTGGATGCGATGTGGGGCGAACTGGGCTTGTGACCCGGCCTGTCGGCCAAGATAGCGTCAGTGTCTGCGCACCCACTCGATCAAGGCATCCTGCGCCGCACCACCCTGCTTCGCGTTCGGATGATTGATGAGGAACACCAGTATCCATTCTTTGCCGCTCTTCGCGCGCACATAACCGGCGATAGTCTTCACCCCCTCCAAGGTACCGGTCTTCAGATGGGCGTGATTGGCCGCCGCTGTATCCTTCAGACGTTTCCTGACCGAACCATCCACCCCGAGTATCGGCAACGAAGCGACAAACTCCGCGTTCATCGGACTATCCGCCGCACTACGCAACAATTGCGCCAAGTGTTGTGCCGAGATGCGCTCACGCCGTGATAGACCGGCACCGTTCTCCAGCACCAGCTCCGGGAAATTGAGCCGCTTCGTTTTGAGCCAGGCCTTCGTCACACGAATGCTCTGCGGAATGTTGCCGGGGGTCGCCGTCGCGACATCGCTGCCCAGCGTCAGGAACAATTGGCGCGCCATGACGTTGTTGCTGAACTTGTTGACGTCGCGGATGATCTCGGCCAGCGGAGCGGAGTAATGTGTGGCAAAGAGCCTGGCTTCGGCGGGCAGCGGGCCTTCGCGCGTGTTGCCCCGCAACATACCGCCCAATTCCTGCCAGATCGCGTTGAACACGGCGGCAACATAACGGGTATGCGGCATGACATTGAGGTTCTGCTCGCGCTCGCCGCACTCACTCGGATAACCGCCCTGCAACACCACGCTGTCGCCCCGCGCCTGAATACGGATGGTGTCATCCCAGTTCTCGCAATTGGGCGCCGCCTGAGGGGCCAGTTGATTGTCCAGCTGCATCCCCTCCAGCGGCGGCTCGCTGATCACCTTCAGACGATTACCCTCCGGCAGATAACGCAGGCGCAGCGTGTTGAAATTCAGCAATAACGCATCCGGACCGACATTGTAAGCACGCACCGGATCGTTATCGAACTCGGCGGGATCATGCTCTGGCAAGCTGAAGAAGCTACGATCCAACACCAGATCGCCCTGTATCTCTTTCAGTCCGCGCGCACGCAACTCGCTCAACCACAGCCAAAATTGTTCGATATTGAATCTGGGGTCGCCATATCCCTTCAGGATCAAATCCCCCTGTAGCACGCCTTTTTCCAGCGGGCCGCCCAAATAGGCTTCCGTCTTCCATGTGTAACTCGGCCCCAGCACCTCCAATCCCGCATACGTGGTGAGCAACTTCATGGTCGAAGCCGGATTCATGGCCCGTTGCGCATTGACACTCACCAAAGGGACTTGCGAATCGACTCCACGCACATCGACCGCAACACTACTTAGCGGGATCTTCGCCTGCCGCAGCGCAGCACGCACTTCGGGCGGCAAATCGACCGCGCGAGCGCCGGAGATGGAAACAAGAACAAGCAATAACAGGCAGATGGGTTTCATGGAAAGGCTAACAACCGAGACGGTCCAGTATCTTCAACGTTTGTCCTATCAGAAAATCGATTTCTCTCTCTGAGATGACGTAGGGCGGCATGAAATATACCGTGTTTCCCATCGGACGCAACAGCAACTCATGCTCGAGCGCCAGACTGAAACAGCGCTGGGCGAAATCGGCATGCGGCGTATCGACTTCAAATGCCCAGATCATGCCGGTGTTGCGGAAGTTCTTGACCTTGGGATGTACGCGCAACGGCGCGGCGACGCGGTTAAGGTAGGCGGCTTTAGCTCGATTGCTATTCAGCACATCATCAGCGGCGAAGATGTCCAATGTAGCCAATGCTGCACGACAGGCCAGCGGATTGCCGGTGTAGGAGTGAGAATGCAAAAATCCGCGCGCCACCTCATCCGCATAGAACGCCTGATAAATGGCATCCGTGGTCATCACCACCGACAGCGGCAGATACCCGCCGGTGATACCTTTGGATAACAACAGGAAATCGGGGGTGATGGCCGCCTGTTCGCAAGCGAACAGAGTCCCCGTCCGCCCCATGCCGACCGCGATTTCATCCGCGATCAAATGCACCTGATATTGGTCGCACAACTCGCGCGCCCGGCGTAGATACGCGTGGTGATACATCGCCATACCCGCCGCGCCCTGCACCAGCGGCTCGATGATAAAGGCGGCGATACTGGCATGGTGCTGCTGCAAATGCACTTCGAGTTGTGCGGCACAACGTAACGCAAAAACCCGCGCATCCTCGCCCTCTGCCGCATCGCGGCTATCCGGGCTGACCACCGTTGCATTCTGAAAAATCAGCGCACCATAAGCCTCTTTGAACAGTGCCACATCGGTCACCGACAATGCACCCAATGTCTCGCCGTGATAGCTGTTTTGCAGACTGATAAATTGAGTCTTCTGCGGCCGACCACTGTTACGCCAATAGTGGGCGCTCATCTTCAACGCGATCTCGGTGGCCGACGCACCATCCGAACCGTAGAAGCAATGCCCCAACCCCGCAGGAGCAAGTTCGCGCAGCCTCTCTGACAATTGCACCACCGGCTCATGGGTGAAACCCGCCAGCATCACATGCTCCAGCTTGCCCAGCTGGTCGGTGATGGCGGCATTGATGCGCGGATTACTATGCCCGAACAGATTCACCCACCAGGAACTCACCGTATCCAGATAGCGCCTGTCATCAAAATCGTACAGCCATACCCCCTCGCCGCGCTGGATCGGCACCAGCGGCAAAGTCTCATGCCGCTTCATTTGCGTGCAGGGGTGCCAAACGGCGGAAAGTGAACGACTCAGAAGGTCGGTGTTATGTGTCATCCCCGAATAATAACGGACTTTGTCGTATGCCTGTAGCACCCGCAGGTTTACGGCGTAAGATATGAACTCCACGTTTGCGGGAGCGCACCATGCATATCTTAATCACTGGCGGGACAGGGCTGATCGGTAGACGGATATGCAAAGCGCTTCTGGCAGAAGGGCATCAACTCACCGTGTTGAGTCGCCATCCGGAAACGGTCGCGGCCAAATGTGGCAACGGTGTGCGGGCGATCACGACATTGGACGAGTGGCTTCCCGAACAGATGGTTGATGCGATCATCAACCTGGCGGGAGAGCCCATCGCGGATGTGCACTGGACGACGGCACGCAAGCAGGTGTTGTGGGATAGCCGCGTCACACTGACGGCAAGACTGGTGCAACGTATCGTTGCAGCCGAGCACAAACCCGCAGTATTGCTCAGTGGTTCTGCGGTAGGTTATTACGGCAACCAGGGGAACTTGGAGCTGGATGAAAGCGCTGGTACCGGCGACGACTTCGCGGCGCATCTATGCAAGACTTGGGAAGACGTCGCGTTGAGTGCCGAGTCTCAGGGGGTGCGCGTGTGCCTATTGCGCACAGGGCTGATATTGAGCAAAGACGGCGGACTGCTGGGGCGCATGTTGTTGCCATTCAAGCTTGGTCTGGGCGCACGGATGGGCGACGGCAAGCAATGGATGAGTTGGATCCACATCGATGATTACGTATCGACGATACTTCGCCTGCTGCACGAACAGGATATGCGCGGCCCTTTCAATATGACGGCACCGAACCCGGTGACCAATGCCGAATTCACCCGATCCTTGGCACGTGCACTGCATCGCCCCGCGCTGTTTGTTGCACCGGGCTTCATTTTAAGAGCCGCTATGGGCGAACGCGCATCGTTGCTACTCGAAGGTCAGCGCGTATTGCCCAAGAAAATCGAAGCATCGGGCGGGAGCTTTGCCTTTAAGAGACTTGAAAGCGCCTTACAAGACATTCTGAGTTGATCCCCGCAAAACTATAATTCTCATTCGCACTTGAAATCGGAGTGCGTCGCCCCTATTATTAGCAGTCGCGGGCGTCGAGTGCTAACCCGGCGCTGCCATTTTTGGTTAACTGTTTGTTTTAGGAGATAAAAGCATGAAGATTCGTCCCTTAAGTGATCGCGTCATCGTTAAGCGTTTGGAAGAAGAGCGCAAGACTGCATCCGGTATCGTGATTCCCGATGCGGCAACTGAGAAGCCAGATCAAGGCGAAATCATCGCTGTGGGCAATGGCAAGATCGGCGAAGACGGCAAGCTGCGCGCCATGAGTGTCAAGGTCGGCGACAAGGTCATGTTCGGCAAATATTCCGGCCAAGCATTCAAGCTCGACGGACAAGAGCTGCTGACGATGCGTGAAGATGACATCATCGGCATCGTTGAAGCCTAAGCCACACCCAATAACAACCCGGCGGGTTACGCCGCTTCGCAGCTAACCCACCCCACATGAATTCAGGAGAAATAACATGGCAGCAAAAGACGTAAAGTTTCACGATGCAGCTCGCGCCAAGATGGTTGTTGGCGTGAACATTCTGGCCGACGCAGTCAAGGTCACCCTGGGCCCCAAAGGCCGTAACGTGGTATTGGATCGCTCCTACGGCTCTCCTACCATCACCAAGGACGGCGTATCCGTTGCCAAAGAGATCGAACTGAAAGATAAGTTCGAGAACATGGGCGCGCAAATGGTCAAGGAAGTCGCTTCCAAGACTTCCGACGTGGCCGGTGACGGTACAACGACTGCGACCGTGCTGGCACAATCCATCGTTCAGGAAGGCATGAAGTTCGTTGCCGCCGGCATGAACCCGATGGATCTGAAGCGCGGTATCGACAAAGCTGTGATCGCAGCGGTCGAAGAACTCAAAAAAATCTCCAAGCCTTGCACCACCAGCAAAGAAATCGCCCAAGTTGGTAGCATCTCCGCCAATTCCGACACCATCATCGGCGAAAAGATCGCTGAAGCGATGGACAAGGTTGGCAAAGAAGGCGTCATCACCATCGAAGACGGCCAAGGCCTGCAAGATGAGCTGGACGTGGTTGAAGGTATGCAGTTCGACCGCGGTTACCTGTCGCCGTACTTCATCAACAACCAAGACCGCCAGATCGCAGCGATGGACAACCCGTACATCCTGTTGCACGACAAGAAAGTCAGCAACATCCGTGACCTGCTCCCGGTATTGGAACAAGTCGCCAAGTCCGGCCGCCCACTGCTGATCATCGCTGAAGATGTCGATGGCGAAGCACTGGCAACTCTGGTGGTGAACAACATCCGTGGCATCCTGAAGACTGTTGCTGTTAAGGCACCCGGCTTCGGCGACCGCCGCAAGGCCATGCTGGAAGACATCGCCATCCTGACCGGCGGCACTGTGATCGCAGAAGAAGTCGGCCTGTCGCTGGAAAAAACAACTCTGGCTGAATTGGGCCAAGCTAAGCGCATCGAAGTGGGCAAAGACAACACCACCATCATCGACGGCGCAGGCAAGGAAGACGCGATCAAGGGTCGCATCGCCCAGATCAACAAACAAGTCGAAGAATCCACCAGCGACTACGACAAGGAAAAACTGCAAGAGCGTAAGGCCAAGCTGGCTGGCGGCGTTGCAGTCATCAAGGTCGGTGCCGCAACCGAAGTTGAAATGAAAGAGAAGAAGGCTCGCGTTGAAGACGCGCTGCACGCAACCCGCGCCGCCGTAGAAGAAGGCATTGTTCCCGGAGGCGGCGTTGCATTGCTGCGCGCCAAGGCTGCCGTAGCCAAGCTGAAGGGCGACAACCACGACCAGGACGCAGGTATCACCATCGTTCTGCGCGCGATGGAAGCTCCTCTGCGCGCCATCGTGTCCAACGCTGGCGACGAGCCATCGGTAGTCGTGAACAAAGTGCTGGAAGGCAAAGGCAGCTTTGGTTACAACGCGGCTAGCGGCGAATACGGCGACATGCTGGCGATGGGCGTAGTTGACCCAACCAAGGTAACCCGCACCGCACTGCAAAACGCTTCCTCCATCGCAGGTCTGATGCTGACTACTGCATGTATGGTTGCTGAATTGCCTGAAGACAAGCCAGCCGGTGGTATGGGCGGCGGCGACATGGGCGGCATGGGTGGTATGGGCGGCATGATGTAATTAAACGCTGGCGGGCTCGCCCGCCACAGTTTAAAGCTGCACAAAAAAAGAACCCCGCCTGCGCGGGGTTCTTTTTTACCTCAACCCAATCTCACTTCTACTTCTTCAACCATTGCGCCGCATCCAGCGCAAAATAAGTCAAGATGCCGTCCGCTCCGGCACGTTTGAATGCCAGCAGCGATTCCAACACACATGCTTCCTCATTGAGCCAGCCATTCTGCGCGGCAGCCTTAAGCATGGCGTATTCACCGCTCACCTGATACACAAAGGTCGGCGCCTTGAACTCATCTTTCACGCGGCGCAGGATATCCAAATAAGGCATACCAGGCTTGACCATGACCATGTCGGCGCCTTCCTGCAAGTCGAGACCAACTTCCCATAACGCCTCATCCGAATTGGCCGGGTCCATCTGGTAGGTGTATTTATTGCCTTTGCCAAGATTGCCACTGGAACCGACCGCATCGCGGAATGGGCCGTAGAAGCTGGAGGCATATTTGGCCGAGTAGGCCATGATGCGGGTGTGGATGTGTTTGTGCTCATCCAGTGCCGCACGTACCGCGCCGATACGGCCATCCATCATATCCGAGGGAGCGACAATATCGGCCCCGGCTGCCGCATGGCACTGCGCCTGCCTAGTCAGCACCGCAATGGTCTCGTCGTTGAGCACGTAGCCACTGTCGTCGATGAGACCGTCCTGACCGTGGCTGGTGTAAGGATCGAGCGCGATGTCAGTCATCACTCCCAGTTCCGGGAAGTTCTTTTTCAGCGCGGCGACCACGCGCGGCACCAGGCCATCCGGGTTGTAAGCCTCTTCTGCACCGAGACTCTTTAACGGCGCCTCGATCACCGGAAAGATGGCCATCACCGGAATGCCCAGCTTGACGCATAACTCGGCATCTTTGAACAACAAGTCCAGCGTCTTGCGCTGTACGCCCGGCATGGACTTCACATCCTCGACTTTATTGTTGCCCTCGAGCACGAAAACCGGATAGATAAAATCCGTCGAAGTGAGTATGTGCTCTCGCATCAAGTCGCGCGAGAACTGGTCTCGACGCATACGGCGCATTCTGGACTGAGGGTATTGACCAAGGATTTTCATGACGATTCCTAAGATTTTTCAAAAAGTGGGAACTATTTTCGCATAGTCCAGTCTGAGCATACGAGTAGCGAAAGCTGCTTCCCGTTTCTCCTCCCTGAGCGGGTGTCTTAACCCCTAATCGTTAAGACTTATGCCCCTGACCTCCCCCTTTGGTTCAGGGGCATTTTTTTGCCTAAAATCTAAACGCCGTCGCCATACGGCGTTGTCCTCGAAAAATCTTGCTTGCATACACATCAGTATGCGGCGCGGCGATTTCTCTGCAGACGCCTTGTCTGGCTTATAACCAGCCACTTGGCTTTCGTCTTTTGAAAGCTTAGTGGAATGGCTAGTAGTTCCATCAGGCGTTTGGATTTTAGGCCTCTGTAGCTAACCAACCCGCAATCACCGCTTCGGCTTCTTCCATGCCCTGTTTCTTCAGGCTGGAAAAGAGTTGCACCGAACAGAACGGGAAGTGCTCGGTCAGGTAAGCCTGCACTTCGCGCAACGTTTTGGTGGCTTGCTGACGGCTGAGCTTGTCCGATTTGGTCAACAGGATATGCACGGGCTTGCCGGTTTCGGAGAACCAGTCCAGCATCTGTTCGTCCAGCGGCGTCAAAGGATGGCGCGAATCCATGATGACTACAAGCCCACACAAGGCTTCGCGAGTTTGCAAATACTGACTCAGCAGCGCCTCCCAATGCTGTTGCACATCGGGCGGTACTTTGGCATAGCCGTAGCCGGGCAAGTCCACCAAAAAACTGTTGTTGCCCAGCGAGAAATAATTCAGGTGCTGGGTACGCCCCGGCGTTTTGCTGGTATAAGCCAGCCGCACATGATTGGCGAGCGTATTGATGGCACTCGACTTGCCCGCATTGGAGCGTCCGACGAATGCCACTTCCTTGCCGCCGTGTAGCGGCAAGTCCTTCATGTGATTGACCGTGGTGAAGAAGGCGGCTTGCGAAAATAATCCCATTATTTCCAGGCCGCGAAGATCTTGTCCGCAGCAGCGATAGTTGCGGCAATGTCGGCCTCAGTATGCGCGGCGGAGACGAAGCCCGCCTCGAACGCGGACGGCGCAAGGTAGACGCCTTCGGCCAGCATGGCATGGAAGAAACGGTTGAATGCAACCTTGTCGCTCGCCATCACTTCGGCATAAGAGATCGGTACATTCGCGCTGAAATACAGGCCGAACATGCTGCCGATGGATTGTGCGCTGAACGGGATGCCGTGTTTTTTGGCGCTCGCACTGATGCCTTCGGTCATCTGCTTGGCGAGTTGTGTGAGGCGTTCGTAGAAGCCAGGGGCCTGTACCAACTTCAGCGTGGTCAGTCCAGCCGCCACTGCCACCGGATTGCCGGACAGTGTGCCGGCCTGATATACGGCGCCCAGTGGAGCGAGACATTGCATGATGTCGCGGCGTCCGCCGAACGCGGCGGCGGGCAGACCGCCGCCCATCACTTTGCCCAGCGTGATCAGGTCGGGCTTGATGCCGTAATGGCCGTGCGCGCCCTGCAGGCCGACGCGGAACCCGGACATCACCTCGTCCAGGATCAGCACCGCACCGTGTTTAGTACACAGGCTACGCATCGCATCGAGGAACTCGCGCTTGGGCAGGATCAGGTTCATATTGCCGGCGACCGGCTCGACGATCACACAGGCGATCTCGCTGCCAATCTCGGCAAAGGTTTTTTCCAGCCCGGCCACATCGTTGTAATCCAGCACCGTGGTCAGTCCGGCGATCTCCGCAGGCACGCCGGAAGAGCTGGGCTGGCCGAAAGTGAGTGCTCCGGAACCGGCCTTGACCAGCAGACCGTCGGAATGGCCGTGATAGCAGCCTTCAAATTTGATGATGCGCGAACGTCCGGTGAAGCCGCGCGCCAGACGGATCGCGGTCATCGTCGCTTCGGTGCCGGAGCTGACCAGACGCACCATTTCCAGGCTAGGAAGGATCTTGCACAGCAGTTCGGCGATCTCCAGTTCGCTCGCGGTCGGCGCGCCGAAACCCAGACCTTCGGCAGCCGCAGCCTGCACCGCCTTGACCACTTCCGGATGGCAATGGCCAACGATCATCGGACCCCAGGAATTCACGTAGTCGATGTAGCGCTTGTCATCCGCGTCCCACACATAGGCACCCTTGCCGCGCTTGAAGAACAGCGGTATGCCGCCGACCGACTTGAACGCGCGCACCGGCGAGTTCACCCCGCCGGGGATGATGCGTTGAGATTGGTCAAATAACGTTTGGTTTTGAGATGTCATGCCGAACCCTGCTAAAAAGTGTTGAAAATTCCTGCGCCGAAGTACAAATATCTTCCGCATCAAATACCGCCGAGATCACTGCCAGGGCGTCCGCGCCCGCTGCGACAAGCGCCGCGCCGTTCTGCGCCGTGATGCCGCCTATCGCCACCAACGGCACGGCCAGTTCGCCCCTTGCCCATGCCAGCAGCTGCGGCTCCGCCCTCACCGCCTGCGGCTTCACCCCGGAAGGGAAGAATGCGCCGAATGCGACATAGTCGGCACCCGCCCGAACCGCCGCCAGAGCCAACGACTCGCGATTATAACAAGACACGCCGATAATCTTGGCATCCCCCAACATGTCACGGGCCGCCTCCAGGCTACCGTCATCCCCGCCCAGGTGCACACCATCGGCCTCCACCCGTGCGGCCAGTTGGGCATCATCATTGACGATAAAGGTGGCGTCGAATTCACGTGTCAATTGACGCAGGGCCTGCGCCTGTTGCAGTCGCAAAGTGGAGTCTGCGGATTTGTTGCGGTATTGCAGTGTCTGCGCACCGCCTTGCAAGACGGCGCGCACCTTGCGCAACAGCAACGGGGTATCGGCAAGGTCTGGGGTGATTGCGTACAAACCACGGATAGGCTTCCGCACTTAACCTGCTCTCCGATCCATGACCCTCACCTCAATCCTCTCCCGCCTGCGGGAGAGGAGGCAAACGAGAAAAACAACGTAATACACTGCCCTTCAATGGCGGGTTTCCGCATCATCCTCTTCTTCGTCGCGCGCCCAGAACAATCGGTCCGGGATATGTTGCCCCATACCGGGACGGAAACCGTATTTCAGCGCCTCCCATGTGTATTCCTGCGCCTCGCGCACGGCTTCCTCCATCGGCAGGCCATTGGCCAGCAAAGCGGCGATGGCCGAAGCCAGTGTGCAGCCGGAGCCGTGATAGATACCCGGCAGGCGCGGCCAGTTGTCGCTGCGCACCAGACCGCGTTCGCCATACAGGGTGTTGATGACTTTGGGCGTGTGCTCGTGTGTGCCGGTGATCAGCACGTATTCACAACCGAGCTGGATGATGCGTTTGGCGCATTCGGTCAAATTCGGATCATCCTGCTCGTTGTCCTCATCCACGATCAAGCGGCGCGCCTCCATGCTGTTCGGCGTGAGGATGGTCGTCTGCGGCAACAACAACTCGCGCAGGGCGGAAAGCATATCCTCGTTCGCCAACTCATCACCGCGACCGGAAGCCAGGACGGGATCGAACACCAGCGGCACATCGGGATAGTCGGAAATCACTTCGGCGATGGCGGTGATGTTATCCACGCTGCCGAGCAAGCCGATCTTAAAAGCGGCGACCGGCATATCCTCCAGCACGGTGCGCGCCTGATCGACCACCCATTCGGCGTCCATAGGCAGCACATCATCCACACCGCTGGTATCTTGCACCGTGATGGCGGTGACCACGGACAGCGGATGGCAACCCATGCTGGCGATGGTGAGCATATCGGCCTGCAGGCCGGCGCCGCCGCTCGGGTCGGTCGCCGCGAAGGTCATGACAATAGGCGGGGTATCTGACATGGCACGAGGGAAATGGGGTTAAGTGTGAGGCGAGATTCTAACTTAAATCATCCTTGGGCCTGCAAGTTTACCGCCGTCTATCGCAACGACGGCCACTTAGCTTTCCGCTTTATTTCTCAGCGCCGCCAGCCAATTGCTCATTCTGGCGTATTCACGATGGCCGAGGTTCTCCGCACGCAACTGCGCATCGATGCCCAGTTGCGCAAAAGCCTGCTCATCCAAGTATCCGCGCAAGGTATTACGCAGCGTCTTGCGGCGCTGACCAAAGGCCGCCATGACCAGCTCCGCGAACAACCTCTCGTCTTTCACCGGAATGTCTGCCGTCGACACGGGAATCATGCGCACGATTGCAGAATCCACCTTGGGTGCCGGGCGGAACGACTGCGGCGGTACATCGATCAGCTTTTCCATATGGAAGCGATATTGCAACATCACCGACAGGCGCCCGTATTCCGGCGTGGAAGGCTCCGCCACCATGCGTTCCACCACTTCATTCTGCAACATGAAATGCATATCGGTGATGCGTGCCGCATAAGTGGCAAAGTGGAACAGCAGCGGCGAGGAGATGTTGTAAGGCAGGTTGCCGACGACACGTAACGGCGTTCCCAGCGTGGCGAAGTCGAATTTCAGTGCGTCGCCCTCATGGATGACGATCTTGTCTTGCGGATAATCGGCCTTCAGCCGCGCGATGATGTCGCGGTCGATCTCCACCACATGCAATCTGTCCAGATGACTCAGCAGCGGACGCGTGAGCGCTCCCAAGCCGGGGCCGATCTCCACCATATTGTCATTCGCTTCGGGGCGAATGGCGCGCACGATGTCGGCGATGATGTTCTGGTCGACCAGGAAGTTCTGGCCAAATTGCTTTTTGGCTTTATGCATAAAAGCAAAACCCACCACGGAGACACAGAGACACAGAGAAAGGCAAAATCAAACCCTTGTCCTGAATATTTGCCCGGCAGTTCATTCTTGTTTTCCTCTGTGTCTCTGTGTCTCTGTGGTGAAAGTTTTTTCGCACTGTGCCATTCCAGTCGCAACCTTGATCGCTTCCAGCAGGCTGCCGACATTGGCCTTGCCCGTGCCTGCCAATTCCAGCGCGGTGCCGTGATCGACCGAGGTGCGAATAAACGGCAAGCCCAATGTGATGTTGACGCCTTCACCGAAGCTGGCATGTTTGAGCACCGGCAAGCCTTGGTCGTGATACATCGCCAGCACGGCGTCACACTCGCGCAGGCGGTGCGCGGCGAACAGAGTGTCGGCAGGAAGGGGGGCACTCATGTCCATACCTTCGGCGCGCAGCTTGTCCAGCACGGGAATCATCACTTCAATCTCTTCACGCCCGAGGTGGCCGCCTTCGCCCGCATGCGGGTTCAGGCCTGCGACCAAAATGCGCGGTTTGGTTATACCGAAGCGGCGTTGCAGGTCGAGTTGCAGGATACGCAGGATGTCTTCCAGCAGGGGTTGCGTGATGGCATCGGCCACCTCGCGCAGCGGCAGGTGGGTGGTCGCTAGCGCCACGCGCATGCCCCCGCCCGCAAGCATCATCACCACCAAGGGGGTGTGCGTCTGCTCGGCAAGATATTCGGTGTGGCCGGTGAACGGGATACCCGCTTCATTGATGACGCCTTTGTGCACGGGTGCGGTGACCATGCCGGCAAACTCTCCGCTGGCACAACCCGACACGGCACGGCGCAAGACCTCCAGCACATACGATGCATTTTCGGGCTGGAGCACTCCGGCTTGCACGGGGCACGCCAACGGGACATGCAACACACTCAACTTGCCCGGCATACACGGCTGCGAGGTCGTGTAGCCATGGAAGAGCAGCGGTGAAATGCCGAGCTGTGCGGCACGCTGCTGCAACAATGTCTTGTCCGCGATCACCACCAGCGGCGTTTCATGCCGCACGAGTTGCAGGCAAAGGTCCGGGCCGATGCCCGCAGGCTCCCCCGACGTGACGACAAGAGGCGCTACTGGCAGCATCAATTGTTCGCGGTGCGATATTCGATAAAGGCGCGGTCGCGCAATTGGCGCAACCAGTCTTGAAAGGACTCTTCCGAGCGGAAAGCACGGATGGCATTACGCGCCTGCAATCTCTTTTGTTCCGTGCTCACATCCGTAGTCCGCCGTTCCAACACCTGGATCAGGTGCCAACCAAATCCGCTCTGCACCAGACCACTGACCTGCTTCGCCTTCAGAGCGTCCATAGCCGTTTCGAACTCCGGCACGGTCTCGCCCGGAGAGAGCCAGCCCAGATCCCCCCCCTGCGCCGCACTGCCATCCTCGGAATACAATTTCGCCTGCGCCGCGAAATCCGCCCCTTTATCGAGGCGTTGCTTGATTTCAGACAGGCGGTTCTTGGCCTCATATTCGGGAACCAGTTCGCTGATCTTGATCAGGATGTGACGCGCACGGGTCTGCGTGACCATGACCGGTCCATCCTTGCTGCGTTTGTCCAGCAGCTTGAGGATATGAAAACCGTTCGGACTGCGCAGGATCTCGGTCACCTCCCCCGGCTGCAACTTCTGCACCGCCTCGACGAACATCGCCGGAATACGGTCCGCAGCACGCCAGCCCAGCCCGCCACCTTGTAGCGCGTCGCTTGCATCGGAATATCCGGCTGCCACCTGCGCAAAAGGGGCTCCACCACGCAACTTTGCCAAGGCCTGTTCGGCACGCAGACGGAACACTTGGATCTTTTCCGCGCTGGCCTGCTCGGGAACCACCACCATGATATGTGCCAACTGCAATTCCTCGCCTTTGCCAACTTGTTTCGACTGATTGAGCAGATAGTTGTCGATCTCGTTCTCGCTGATGATCAATTTACTGTCGACTTCGCGCTCACGCAAACGCGTCGTCAGTATCTCGCCGCGGATCTCCTCGCGGAACTTGTTGAAATCTATCCCCTCCTGCTCGAGTTTGCCCCTGAACTCTGCCAGCGAAGCCAATTTGTTCTGCTGCGCGATCCGCCCCAGCGTCTTGTCCAGCATCGCATCGTCGATGCGCAGACCAGTCTCCTTGGCGAACTGTACTTGCAACAGGTCTCCGATCATACGTTCCAATATCTGCTTTTCCAGCACTGCCGATTCCGGCAAAGGTGTGCCCTGCCGCTTCAATTGCTTCTCGACCACGGCAAGGCGCATCTCCAACTCATGACGGGTGATGACATCGTCATTGACCACCACCAGGATGGAATCAATGGGGCGGACTGCCGTTTCAGCGGCATGGGCCGCCGGAGCCAGCGCGCACCAGAGGCACAACAGAACTCGTCCCACATTTCTACTCAACATAACTTCTCTCGATCTGATTAAATTAACGGTTTTTTCCACTGGGACGCAACATTAACGAGCGTTCAATTTGGTATATCCAGGCACACTTGTTTGCAATGCATCCAGCGGATTCGCCCCAAAAGCGACCAAGTCGTTTAGCTCTAGCTGAACGAATATCCCGGTGGAAACGCGCTGTCCAGGCAGCGGAAATTTCTGCGCAACTATACGCAACATCCAGCAGTCTTTATTGTATTCAACTCCGGCCAACTGCTCCAACACTCTGCGTTCATTAAATGAAAATGTCCAGCGGGAAACCATATGCCACCGTCCGAACAAATGCCACTGCGTAGAAAAGTCGCCTTGGCGCACGTCATGTTCAGCATCTCCGTCGACGTATGTGTAACGATAACCAAGATTGAGCACCTTCCCCGCCTCCGGCTTGTATGCTGAAGATGCGTTGTATGACAGCGTCCGATCAAGCACCGGACTGTACTGAAGGAATCCCGTCATAGTTAAAGCATCAACCGGGCGCCCACTTAATTCAAGCAGGACATCAGATCTCCCCTCGGCATCTGCCGCCCCCACGCGCGGCACTTGGAAACTAAATCTCTCAGCAAGGGCAACACGCAGGCGCTCGACCCCATTGAAATCGTCAATCAGGCTAGAAGATAAAGCCGCCGTAACCGTATTCGCATCACTGACGCGATCATTTCCATAGAAGCGATTTTCCATAAACATCTGGGCAAAACTGAATCCCGCAGGGGACGTATCGTAGATGGGCAAGGCATCCTGATTGACATAAGGCACCTTGACGTAAAACATCCGCGGCTCCAGCGTCTGAATATAATTCATCCCCGCCAGCTTGGTATCTCGCTCAAACACCATTCCGCCATCCAAACTAAAGATAGGCACAGATCTTGAAGCGTCCGGGATATTGCCGCTATTGTTATACCCCATCACATAACGCGTGTTATGAATACCCAGCTTGGGAGTCAGATAATAGCCCGGGTCCGTCAACAACGCGTAGCTCGCCGAAGGATAAACCACCAAGCGCTGTCCGTTAACGTATCCGGGATTGTCATGACGAAAGCTCGTATATTCGTTAGTTACGCTGAGCTGTGCGCCAGATACCGTTTTCTGCGCATTGAGGTTAATTTGCGGCAGCCGAAAGTAAGGCACCGCGACTGGCGCAAGAGGATTTTGCAACGTCTGATAGGTTTGTGCTGTTATCGAGGTTGACCACCAGCCCCCGCCATATGAAAGCCCCCCCTCATTCGCCAATTGAGTTTGCGTCGCTGCCGCCACCGTATTTGATAAATCTATGAAATACTTATCGTCCGACACGCGATTAAGATTCAAAGTGGCTTGCAATCCGCCCCCGAGATTTTGCCCATGCCGAACAGTAGCATGTGTTCGGCGCATGCCCGCTTTATGATCATCGGGCAATGTATTGTAATTAACCTGCCCCTGATAACTAGCGCCCATGTATCGAAACTCGTCATTGACCAGAGTTCCTCGTTCCGAAATTCTGCGCACTTCGACCGTCGCGTCATAATTTGGGGCGATGTTCCAATAATAGGGTAAAGTGAATTCCGGCCCTCCCGACCCGGTATTTCCGTACGATGGCCCCAAGAAACCCGACCGACGCCGCCCGTCAAGCGGAAAGTCGATCCATGGCGTATACAACAACGGCACCCCCTTGAATTCGACCCAAGCATTGTGGCCGGTTCCAGTCTGGGATACTTTATCAATCTCCAGGTAGTTCATATTCAAAAACCAATCGTCGTTCCCTGCCGGACAAGTGGTGTAGACGGCCTTATCGAACTCATAATTCAATTCTCCCCGGCGGTGCATCATCTCCGCCGAGCCGCGCGCGTTATTCTCTTTAAACGTGAATGCCGGTTTATTCATTTCACCGATGTTACTTTCAAGATTCATTTCCAAATCAGGGCCGGAGACCGTTCCACCGGGCTGCACCACCCGCACCGAGCCCTGCGCGGATAGATCGCCGCTATCCGGCTCATAGAACATATGGTCGGCGTACACCTTTTGGTCACCTTGCTGTAATTCGACGTTGCCGTGCGCCTCCATACGCTCGTCTTTCTTCCCCTGGATCTGCTCAGCCTCGATATAGACAGCCCTGTCCGTCGCGGAAGCAACCGGCACGGCGGCAACGGCGGAAGCAGCTGCCAACAGGGGCTGTGCCGCAGAGCTTTGCGGCGGAAACAAGACGAGTCCGAGAAGCACAACAGGGAAAAAACGAAAATGCATGATGCGGAGCTGATAAATTAAGGTGCTAAAATCGCACAAAAACACTATTAAGGCAAACTCATGCAGCGTAAAGAACTTTTGACCCAGTGGCTTTCCGGCCTTTATCCCAACGAGAGCTTCACTATTGCCCCCGCGTCGGCGGATGCCAGCTTCCGGCGCTATTTTCGTGCCACGTTTGCCAATCGCGTGCTGATCGTAATGGATGCGCCACCGCAACGAGAGGATTGTAGACCATTCTTGCATGTGGGCGAACTATTTGAAAGTGCCGGGACACATGTCCCCCACGTCTATGCACAGGACCTGACCCAAGGCTTCCTGCTGCTGTCGGATCTTGGCAATACGACGTATCTACAAGCATTAACCGCCGACAATACACGCCAACTGTATGGGGCAGCGACCGACGCCCTGATCAAGATACAGCTCGCCTCAAAAGAGAACGAGCTGCCGCGTTATGACGAAGCGCTGCTGCGCCGTGAGCTCAACCTGTTCCCAGAGTGGTATATCGCCAAACATCTGGGTGCCACCCTTAGTGCAAAACAAAGCGCCAAACTAGAAGAAGTGTTCAAACGCATCCTTGCCAACAATCTCGCCCAGCCCTGCGTTTACGTGCACCGCGACTACCATTCGCGCAACCTGATGGTCTCCGAACCGAACCCAGGCATCCTCGATTTTCAGGACGCCGTCTACGGCCCCATCACCTACGACCTTGCCTCGTTGTTCAAGGACGCCTACATCAAGTGGGAAGAGGAAGAGATCATGGATTGGCTCATCCGCTACTGGGAAAAAGCGCGCAAAGCCGGACTGCCGGTACGCGAGGACTTCGGCGAATTTTACCGCGACTACGAGATGATGGGCGTGCAGCGCCATATCAAGGTGCTGGGCATCTTCGCCCGCCTGTATCACCGAGACGGCAAAGACGGCTATCTGAAAGACATTCCGCTGGTATTTGAATATCTGTACCGTGCCAGCGTGCGCTACATCGACCTCAAGCCGCTGCAAGTGCTGCTAGAAGAGTTGCAGCCGCAGGCGATACAGGAAGGCTACACCTTCTAATGATGCGGCACATTCCCTCACCCCACCCCTCTCCCGCTTGCGGGAGAGGGGGCAAACGAGAAAGGCAATCTTAGATGCTGGCGATGATCCTTGCCGCCGGACGCGGCGAACGTATGCGCCCGCTCACCGACCACACCCCCAAGCCGTTGTTGCAAGCGGGCGGCAAGCCGCTGATCGTTTGGCACATCGAGCGGCTGGTGCGCGCCGGCATCACCGACCTGGTGATCAACCACGCCCACCTCGGCATACAGATCGAACAGGCACTCGGCGACGGAAGCCAGTTCGGTGCGCACATCCGTTATTCCGACGAAGGCACGGCATTGGAAACAGCGGGAGGTATCACCTTTGCGTTGCACTTGCTGGGCGAGCAGCCCTTCGCCGTGGTGAATGGTGACGTGTACTGCGACTATGACTTCACGCACTTGCCGCATCGTGCCGCCGAGCTTGCCACCAGCACCGACACGGCTCATCTGATGCTGGTAAATAACCCCGAGCACAACCTCAAGGGCGATTTTGGCTTGCACGACGGGCGCATCATCGACACCCCACCCAAGCTCACCTTCAGCGGCATCGGCCTGTATAAACCCGAGCTATTCACCGGCATCGTGCGCGGCAGCAAGGCTCCGCTTGCCCCGTTGCTGCGTGAACAGATCGCGCTAAGCCGCGTCAGCGGCGAACGCCATCGTGGTGTATGGGTCGATGTGGGTACGCCGCAACGCCTGCAAGAGCTGGACCAACAACTGCGCTCCCATTGAGCTAACGACACCATGCCCATCACCCGAGCCAACCGCTTTGTCCTAAAACACATCAAACATATCGAGATGACCGGGGTGCTCATGCGCATCTTCAGCTTCTCGCTGGTCAGCTGGATGGGACCGGCCAGCCCGTTCATGTTCGTCTGGGTGTTCAACACCATTGACGCGGTGATGCTGTCCTGGTGCGCGCTGCTCAAGAAAGATGCCGCCTACACCATGCTGAACGTCTTCTGGGTTCTGGTCGGCCTCGTCGGCATCCTGCGGGCCGGCGACTGGTTGCATTGACCCGCCCCATGCCGAATCGGTTTATCATCCATCCATGAACCCCGCTCCCTACGCCTCGCGCCGCGAACACCTGCGAACCAAGATGCAGCACGGCATCGCCGTCATCCCCTCGGCGCCTGAAGTCGTGCGGAATGCGGATGCACACTACGACTATCGCTATGACAGTCATTTCTATTACCTTACCGGATTCGCCGAACCAGAAGCGGTGCTGATCCTCGTGGCGGGAGACAAACCGCAAAGCCTGCTGTTCTGCCGCGAAAAGAATGCCGAGCGCGAAATCTGGGACGGCTTCCGTTTTGGTGTCGCCGCCGCGCGTGATGAATTCGGATTTGATGCCGCGTACCCCATCGCCCAACTGGACGAGAAGCTCATCGAGCTGATGGGCAACCAGCCCGTTTTGTTCTACCCGGTGGGCCGTAATGCGACATGGGATGCCCGCCTCCTGCGCCTGCGCGAAGCGGTAAAAGCGCGTTCCCGCAACGGCATCCGCGCACCGCACGAGATACGCGACATATGCGATGCACTTGGCGAAATGCGCCTGATCAAGGACACACACGAACTCGATATCATGCGCCGCGCGGCACACATCTCCTGTGCCGCCCATCGCCGCGCCATGCGCTTCACCCGTGCTGGACAACACGAATACGAAGTAGAAGCAGAATTGCTGCACGAGTTCTGCCGCCACGGCGCGCGCCATCCCGCATACACCAGCATCGTTGCCGGCGGCGCAAACGCCTGCACATTGCATTACGTCGGTAACGATGCACCGCTCCGCGACGGCGACCTGCTGCTCATCGATGCGGGCTGCGAACTGGACGGCTACGCTTCCGACATCACGCGCACCTTTCCGGTGAGCGGCAGTTTTAATGCCGCACAGAAAGACGTATACGAAATCGTGCTTGCCGCCCAATATGCCGCCATCGCCGCCGCACGGCCGGGCAGGCACTGGAACGACCCGCACGATGCCGCGTTGCGCATCTTGGCACAGGGCTTCATCGACCTTAAACTATGCCAAGGCAGCGTCGATTCGGTGCTGGAAAGCGAAAGCTACAAACAGTTCTACATGCACCGCACCGGCCACTGGCTAGGCATGGACGTGCACGACGTGGGCGAATACAAAATCGGCGGACAATGGCGCAAGCTTGAACCCGGCATGACGCTCACCATCGAGCCCGGCTGCTACATCCGCCCCGCCGACAATGTGCCGCGCGAACTCTGGAACATCGGCATCCGCATTGAGGACGATGCACTCATCACTGCGAGCGGTAACGAAGTGCTGACACAGGATGCACCGAAAACGGTTAACGACATCGAGGAGCTCATGCGCCATGAATAATCACTGCGACATCGCCATTATCGGCGGCGGCCCCGTGGGCACCGCTTTCGCGCTCGCCTTGCGCGAAAGCGGCTTGAGCATCGTGATACTGGAGGCGCGCAAAACCGCAGAGCAGAACACCGATCCGCGCGCACTGGCGCTGTCTTACGGCAGCCGATTACTGCTCGACAAACTCGGCGTGTGGAAACACATACCACAAATCTCCGGCATCAAGACCATCCATGTATCGCAAAAGAACACCTCCGGCACTACGCTATTACATGCCGCTGAAATGAAGGTTCCGGAGCTTGGTTATGTGCTGCCGTATCCCGCATTGCAAAACGCACTGCATCAAGCTTTGCTGCAAACAAATACCACATTTCTGGAGTGCGCCCCAGCGAGCCATCTGGAGAATGCGACAGACGGAGCGACCCTCACCTATCAGCATGAAGGTCGCGAGCATCGGCTAGCTGCACGCCTCGCGGTGGTGGCGGATGGCGGAAAGTTGCTTGAAGTGAGTCATCCGCCCAAAGTTAGCGAGTACGATCAGAGTGCTGTCATCGCCCACGTCACCTGTACCCAGCCGCAAGACAACACCGCGTTCGAGCGTTTCACCGCACAAGGCCCGGTGGCGCTGCTGCCGTACCGGGACGGTTACGAGATCGTATGGACCGGTTCACACGAACAAGCGCAAGACATGCTGCAATGGGATGACACCACCTTCTTCACCGAGCTGCATGCCCACTTCGGTGATGCCGTGGGTGTATTCACCAGCGTCGGCAAACGCAGCAGCTTCCCGCTGCGTCTCAAGCGTGCACCGGACACCACGTTCCCGCATACAGTACTCATAGGCAATGCCGCCCAGACACTGCATCCCGTTGCCGGACAAGGATTCAATATGGGCGTGCGCGACGCATGGGAGCTGGCGCGCATCATCCTGCGCACGCCGCCAGCCGCGCTCGGTTCCGCCGCGATGCTGGCGGAGTATCGCGGCGCCCGCTGCGTAGACCGCAACGCGGGTATCGGATTCACCGACAGTCTGGTACGCATTTTTTCCAACGATCTGCCTTTGCTCAGTAGCGGGCGAGGTTGGTCGCTCTCTTTCCTGAACCACCTGCCACTGGCAAAACATTTCGTGGCAAAACGCATGATGTTTGGAGCTAACGGTTGATATGACGATCTCGCCGCAACAACAGAAACGTGCCATTCTTTTCGCGGATATCAGCGGCAGTACCGCCCTGTACGACAAGCTGGGGGATGTAAAGGCACTCGAACTGATCACTCTTCATATGGAAGTGATGATCGCCGAACTGGCGCCGCATCAGGGGGTGCTCATCAAGACCATAGGCGACGAGATCCTGTGCACCTTCCCTACTGCCGCAGCGGCATTTGAAGCTGCTTGTGCCATGCAGACAGCGATCGCACGGACACGCCCAGCGGAAGGTCAGCCACTCTACATCCGTATCGGCTTCCACTACGGTGATGTCATCTGTGAAGGTAACGATGTATTCGGCGATGCCGTCAACGTTGCCGCCCGCGTCACTGCCATCACGCGGGCGCGCCAGATCATGACCACCCAGGCGGCAGTCGACGCCCTACCCCCTGAATTGTCGCGCAGGACACGCAAGATCACCCGCGCCGAATTCCGCGGCAAAGAGGAGGCGCTCGATGTCTTTCTGGTCAATTGGGAACTCGACGACACCCTGAGTACACGTATCGGTCTGCCGCAATTCCGCAAGCCCACCGAAGCACGTCATGAACTGATGCTGCGACACCGCCAGCGGATACTCACCATCGACGAGCAACGCAAGAGCATCGTGCTTGGACGAGAGGACAGCTGTGATCTGGTCATTCAAAGTACCTTTGCTTCCCGACAACATGCCCGCATCGAACTCAATTTCGGCAAATTCGTCATCTCCGACCACAGCGCCAACGGTACCTATATCCGTTTCAGCGACAGCCAGGTGATCCACCTCGCACGCCAAGAGGTCATGCTGCACGGTGCCGGCGCCATCAGTCTTGGGCAACCGTTCAGTGAAGATCCGGCGGAAGTGATCGAATATCTGGTGCAATAATCTGCGAATATTTTCTTCGTCCACGGGGGCTAAAACTAAAAAGCCCGATAGTGATATCGGGCCTTTTAATTTTAGCAAGCTGCGTGTTTATTTCTTTATTGCGCAGGTATTGATTCCCAGCAGGGTATAGGCTGGACAGAATCCGAACGCTCCGGTCACCAATGGCAACAGCCCTATCCATCCCCACGCACCCACCGTACCGGTGGCCGCCAGCGCCACCAGAATCAAACCGACCACCACACGCAGAATACGATCCACACCGCCTGAATTACATTTCATCTTCTTCTCCTTCGCTGGGTTAATAGTGCTTCATCACGAACGACTTGCCATACTGCTGCTACGAAACTCACACCGCGGTCACCTCGTTACTGACAAACTCGATGTCTGCCCCTTCGGCGATTATCTGCTTGACCGCACAGTGACTGATTTCTTCCAGTATGCGCTGGCGCTCTGTTTGGCTGAATCGCTCCGGGAAGCTGACCTCGGTGACGAAACGCTTTGGTACGAGTGTGCCGCTGCGCACCATCGGCTTGCAGTTGATGCCGATACCTTCCGCGCTGATCTCCAGTGCTTTGCAGGCTTTCTTTGAATACACACCGGCACAGCCTGCAAGGGCGGCATAGGTGGCCTCCAGCGGATTCGGCAAACTCCCGTCCAGACCGTAACTGATGACATGGTTTTTATAGTGGACGTGGAGCTGATTGCTGTCGTTAAGTTCAAGCCGATACATCTGCGCACTCCATTAACCGCTAAATTATCATATTCTAATATATCTGGTATAAGGAATAAATTCAAGCACGATCTATTTGTAAAACACCATCTTCAATCCGATGATCAACAACATCACCGCCAGAATGTTGCGCAACAGTCGCTCCGGTACTTTGGCGCTCAAATGGCTGCCGAGATAGATGCCGGGCAAGGAGCCCAATAACAGGCTGCCAAGTAGCACGATATCCACTGTCCCCAGAGCCATGTGCCCCATACCGGCCAGCGCGGTGAGTGGCACCGCATGCACGATATCTGTCCCGACCACTTTCACCGCGGGCATACGCGGATACAGGAACAGCAATGCGACCGTGCCCAGCACCCCGGCACCGATGGAGGAGACTGTCACCAGCGCCCCGACCACAACACCGGTGGCGATGGTCGCGGCGGGCAGGTAACGGTGATGCAGTTCATAGACCGTGCCGTCTTTGCGCCGTGCCAGGTTCTTGATTGCGTCTTTGAGCAGCAAAGCCGCCGCAGTCGCCAGCAACGCCACGCTCAACACTCCGGTCACCAAACTACGCAAGGTCTTCTCTTCGAGTGCAAGATATTTCAACAGCACAATCATGATCACCGCAGCCGGCAGACTGCCCATCGCCAGCAGACCGAACACCTTCCAGTCCACCGTACCGTGTTTGCTGTGCACCCATCCGCCCACGGTCTTGGTAAGCGATGCGTACAGCAGGTCGGTGCCGACTGCGGTGGCGGGGGAAACTCCGAAGAACAACACCAGCAACGGGGTCATCAGCGAGCCCCCACCCACTCCCGTCACTCCGACGATCAATCCGACCAGAAAGCCGGACAAGGTATACATCCAATCCATATTTTATCGTTCCAATTCCATCAGATGCGTATTCTAGTCCATGCTCGGAGCTGGGCAGAGGGTTATATCGGAGCGCGACCAAATAAAAAGCGACCCGAAGGTCGCTTTTTACACAGCCTGTTGCGATCCTTATTTCACAATCGCGTTCAGTTCACCCTTGATGTAACGCATCGCCATTGCATCCAGTGCGATCGGTTTGATCTTGCCGGCTTGGCCTGCGGAACCGAAGGCTTCGTAACGTGCCTTGCAGATCGCCTTCATCGCCTTGGTGGTTTCGGCCAGGAACTTGCGCGGATCGAAGTCCTTAGGATTGCCCGCCAAGTAACGGCGGGTAGCACCTGTAGAGGCCATGCGCAAGTCGGTGTCGATGTTCACTTTACGTACGCCGTGCTTGATGCCTTCAACGATCTCTTCAACCGGTACGCCGTAAGTCTGTGGCATTTGGCCGCCGAATTCGTTGATGATCTTGAGCCATTCTTGCGGCACGGAAGACGAACCGTGCATCACCAAGTGGGTGTTGGGGATACGTGCATGGATCTCCTTGATGCGACTGATCGCCAAAGTGTCGCCTGTGGGCGGCTTGGTGAATTTGTACGCGCCGTGGCTGGTGCCGATAGCGATGGCCAAAGCATCAACTTGTGTCAGCTTGACGAACTCAGCAGCTTCGTTCGGGTCGGTCAGCAGTTGGTCGTGGCTCAGCACGCCTTCAGCGCCGTGGCCGTCTTCTTTTTCGCCGTGGCCGGATTCGAGAGAACCCAGGCAGCCCAGTTCGCCTTCAACGGAAACGCCAACCGCGTGGGACATTTCCACCACGTTCTTGGTCACGTTGACGTTGTATTCAAAGCTGGAAGGTGTCTTGCCGTCGGTCATCAGCGAGCCGTCCATCATCACACTGGAAAAGCCGGATTTGATAGCGTTGATGCATACGGCTGGCGATGCGCCGTGATCCTGGTGCATAACGACGGGGATATGCGGGTACATTTCGACCGCAGCTTCGATCAGGTGACGCAGGAATGGTTCGCCCGCATATTTACGTGCACCGGCGGAACCTTGCATGATGACTGGGCTGTTGGTTTCGTCAGCCGCTTCCATGATGGCCTTGACCTGTTCCAGATTGTTGACGTTGAACGCGGGCAGACCATAGCTGTGTTCTGCGGCGTGGTCGAGTAGTTGACGCAATGATACGAGTGCCATTTTTTTCTCCTCACTGATAAATCAAAAAATTGGTAGCTAAGGCGGACATATCATGCCCGCATTTTCAGTCTTTACGGTGGTCTCCGACACGCACGATCTTCATAGTGTTGGTATGACCCGCCTTGCCGACCGCCTCACCGATGGTCATGACGATCAGATCACCGTCTTGGACCGCGCCCTTCTTTAGCAATTCGTTCTCCGCCTCGATCAGGGTTGCCGACGGATCCTTGGAGGTCGGGTGGAACGAGATTGGATGTACGCCGCTGAACAGGGTCACTTTACTCAAGGTGCCCTTGGTGGGCGTCAAGGCAAAGATCGGGGCTCCCGCATTCACGCGCGACATCCACAATGCGGTCGAACCGGATTGCGTCAGCGCAACGATCGCCTTGACCTTGAAATGCGAGGCCGCATACAAGGCCGACATGGCGATAGACTGGTCGACACGGTTGAATTTGCTGTGTTCCAAGCGGTGATCCGCAGCACTGCTCTCCAGTTCACTCTCGGCTTGGATACAGATACGCACCATGGCTTCGATGGTTTCCACGGGATAGTCGCCGACCGCCGTTTCCGCCGACAGCATCACCGCGTCCGTGCCATCCAGCACGGCATTGGCCACGTCCGACACTTCTGCACGGGTGGGAATCGGATTGTTGATCATCGACTCCATCATCTGGGTGGCGGTGATCACCAGCTTGTTACGGGCACGCGCCATCTTAATCATGCGCTTTTGCAGACCCGGAACAGCGGCATCGCCGACCTCCACCGACAAATCTCCTCGCGCCACCATGATGGCATCGGATGCGTCGATGATCTCGCCCAGCACCGGGATCGCTTCCGCGCGCTCGATCTTGGCCATCAGCAGACTCTTGCCGCCCGCCGCATGCATCAATTCGCGCGCCAGTTTCATGTCATCGGCAGAGCGCGGGAAAGATACGGCCAGATAGTCGGCATGGATCAGTGCCGCCGTCTTGATGTCCTCTTTGTCTTTGTCCGTCAATGCCGGGGCAGTCAGTCCGCCGCCTTTGCGGTTGATACCCTTGTTATTGGACAACACACCGCCGCGCACGACCTTGCAGACGACCTGAGAACCTTTGACCTCAACGACATCAAACTCCAGCATACCGTCGTTCAATAGCAGTACATCCCCTTTGACCACATCGTTGGGCAACTCTTTGTAGTCAAGACCGACACGCTCCTGATTGCCCAGCGCACTCCACTCGGCATCCAGAATGAACTTGTCTCCGGGATTCAGGACAATCTTGTCGTTCTCGAACTTGCGTACCCGGATCTTGGGGCCTTGCAAATCGGCAAGGATACCCACCGTGCGTCCGGCCGAAGCGGCGGCGGCGCGCACAATCTCGGCACGCTTCATATGATCCTCAGCGCTACCGTGCGAGAAGTTCATCCGCACCACATCCACACCAGCGCGGATGATGGCTTCCAGTGACTCTTTGTCGTTGGTTGCGGGTCCCAGTGTTGCTACTATTTTCGTTCTACGCAGCATGATTTCCTATTGGTTTATTGTTTTGCCGCACGTTGTTCCAGGATCTCCACTGCGGGCAAAGTCTTGCCTTCAAGGAACTCAAGGAACGCACCACCGGCCGTGGAGATGTAAGACACTTTGTCGTAGATGTCGTATTTTTGGATCGCCGCGATGGTGTCACCACCACCAGCCAGAGTGAATGCCTTAGTTTCGGCGATCGCCTTGGCGATAGTCTTGGTGCCCTCACCGAACTGATCGAATTCGAACACGCCGACCGGGCCATTCCACACCACGGTACCGGCCTTCATGATGATGTCGGCCAGTTCTTTGGCGCTCTTGGGACCGATATCGAAGATCATGTCATCATCAGCCACCGCTCCCGCATCCTTCAGCACGGCAGGCTCGTTAGCATCGAATTTCTTGCCGCACACCACGTCCACCGCGATGGGGATGGTCGCGCCGCGCGCAGACATTTTGGCCATCAGCGCCTGGGCTGTCGGCACCAGATCATCTTCACACAGCGACTTGCCCACCTTCTTGCCAGCCGCCTTGAGGAAGGTGTTGGCGATACCACCGCCGACCACGAGTTGTTCGCATTTCTCGGATAACGATTCCAGCACGGTCAGCTTGGTGGATACCTTGGAGCCGCCGACGATAGCGACCATCGGGCGCGCCGGGCTGAGCAATGCCTTGGTCAAGGCCTCCAGCTCTTCGGTCAACAGGATACCGGCAGCCGCGACAGGCGCGAACTTCGCCACGCCGTGTGTGGAAGCCTCGGCACGGTGCGCGGTACCGAATGCATCCATCACGAACACGTCGCACAGGGCGGCATATTTCTTGGACGTTTCATCCAGACTCTTTTTCTCGCCCTTGTTGAAACGGCAATTTTCCAGCAGTACCAATTCGCCTTCGGCAACATCGAAACCGCCATCCACCCAATCCTTGATCAGACGCACCGGCTTGCCCAACTTTTGACCAATCACATCGGCCACCGGCTTGAGCGAGTTTTCTTCGGAATAAACGCCTTCTTCGGGGCGTCCCAGATGGGAGGTCACCATCACTTTGGCACCCGCTTTAAGTGCAGCATTGATGGTCGCCATCGACGCGGTGATACGTGCATCGGAAGTGACTTTACCGTCTTTGACGGGAACATTGAGATCGGAACGGATTAAAACGCGCTTGCCCTTAAGGGCCAGATCGGTCATTTTGATTACGGGCATGATTTTTCCTTTGACAGGCTACAAGGGCTGGCAACGCCAGCCCCGTATGCTTGAGAATTACTTGGCGACGTGACGAACCAGACGCATCAGATTGCAGGTATAGCCATACTCGTTGTCGTACCAAGCGACCACCTTAACAAAAGTCGGATCCAGCGCAATACCGGCTTCGGCATCAAAGATGGACGGGTTAGTGCAACCACGGAAATCTGTGGAAACCACTTTCTCGTCAGTGAATCCAAGCACCCCTTTCAACGGGCCGTTCTCAGATGCAGCCTTCATTGCGGCAACGATCTGGTCGTAAGTCGCTTCTTTGTTCAACTCAACCGTCAAGTCAACCACGGACACATCGGAAGTCGGCACGCGGAACGCCATACCGGTCAGCTTCTTGTTCAGCGCCGGAATCACCACGCCCACAGCCTTGGCTGCGCCGGTGGAAGATGGGATGATATTTTCCAGAATGCCGCGACCACCGCGCCAGTCTTTGTTGGATGGGCCATCGACTGTCTTCTGGGTCGCCGTCGCCGCATGTACCGTAGTCATCAGGCCGCGCTTGATGCCGAAGGTATCGTTCAACACCTTGGCAACTGGAGCCAATGCATTGGTGGTGCAGGACGCGGCAGAAACGATGTTCTCGCCTTTGTAAGTGTCGTGGTTCACGCCGTATACGAACATCGGCGTGTCGTCTTTGCTCGGGGCAGACTGGACGACCTTCTTGGCACCCGCATCAATGTGTTTCTGGCAAGTGTCTTTGGTCAGGAAGAAACCGGTACACTCGATCACGATGTCGGCACCGACTTCGCTCCATTTCAGGTTGGCAGGATCTTTCTCGGCAGTCAGGCGGATCTTCTTGCCATTCACCACCAGATTGTTGCCATCGACCTTCACGTCGCCGTTAAAACGACCGTGCACCGAATCGTATTTGAGCATGTATGCCAGATAATCCGGCTCCAGCAAGTCATTGATCGCAACGACTTCGATTTCCGGAAAATCCTTGGTGGCGGCGCGAAACACCATGCGACCGATACGACCAAATCCGTTGATACCCACTTTAATTGCCATTTTCTCTCTCCCGTCGTTATAAATAAAAAGTTAACAACTCGCGCACCCGGCTCTTAACCCAGGATAGCGGCTGGGTCTGTGCCCCGGGCATTCATTCGCCCTAATTTGCCGATATCCTAGCCTGCAATCGTTACAGTACGCCTTTGACTGTTTTGACGACATTTTCCACGGTAAAACCGAAGTGCTTGAACAACTCTGGTGCCGGAGCGGATTCACCGAAACAATCCATACCGATCACCGCACCTTCCAAACCGACATATTTATACCAGAAGCCCGTTACACCGGCTTCGACCGCCACACGCTTGACTCCCTTGAGCAGCACGCTGTCTTTGTAAGCCTGGTCTTGGCGATCAAACACATTGGTCGAAGGCATGGACACCACGCGCACATTGATGTTCTCAGCGGCCAGCGCTACTTGTGCCTTCATGGCCAGATCCACCTCGGAACCGGTGGCAATGATGATCGCTTGCGGCTTGCCATTGGCAGCCTCGGACAACACGTAACCACCCTTGCGGACATTGGCGATCTGCGCGGCATCGCGTTTTTGGAACGTCAGGTTCTGGCGACTGAAGATCAGCGCAGACGGGCCATCCCTGCGCTCTACCGCATTGATCCAGCAAGACATCGACTCGACCGTGTCGCAAGGACGCCATGTATCCATGTTCGGGATGTAGCGCAGCGTGGTGGTCTGCTCGACCGGCTGGTGAGTCGGGCCGTCTTCGCCCAGACCGATGGAGTCGTGGGTGAACACATAGATCACACGCTGTTTCATCAATGCCGACATACGCAATGCGTTGCGGGCATATTCCGAGAACATCAGGAAGGTGCCGCCGAACGGCAGCAAGCCACCGTGCAGACACATACCGTTCATGATGTGCGACATACCGAACTCGCGCACACCATAGCTGATGTAGTTGCCTGGCTTTTTGCCGGAAACGTGGTGTGCACCCGTCCAGTTGGTCAGGTTGGAACCCGTCAGGTCAGCAGAACCTCCCAAGAACTCCGGCAAACCGGGCTGCAACGCATTGATGGCGTTCTGCGAAGCCTTACGGGTAGCGATGGTTTCCGCCTTGGCATTGACCTGCTCCAACGCTGCTGCGGAAAACTTAGTCCAATCTGCACGCAGATCACCCTTCATACGACGCTCGAATTCAGCCGCCAATTCAGGGAACTCTTTTTTGTACTCGGCGAACTTGTTGTTCCACAGCTTTTCCAGACCGGCACCTTTGGTGCGTGCATCCCAAGCCTCATAAACATGCTTGGGGATCTCAAACGGCGGGTAGTTCCAGCCGATGTGTGCGCGGGTCGCGGCGATCTCCGCGTCACCCAATGCGGCACCGTGTACATCGTGGGTACCTTCTTTGTTTGGGGAGCCGGCACCGATGATGGTCTTGCAACAGATCAGCGTGGGCTTGTCGGTGACTTTTTTGGCCTCTTCGATCGCGGCGTTGATCTCTGCAGCATCGTGGCCTTCGACATCACGCACCACGTGCCAGCCGTAAGCTTCGAAACGCTTGGCAGTGTCATCGGTATACCAGCCGTCGATATGGCCGTCGATGGAGATGTTGTTGTCATCCCAGAACGCGGTCAGCTTGCCCAGTCCCCAGGTGCCGGCCAGCGCGCAAGCTTCGTGCGAGATGCCTTCCATCATGCAGCCATCGCCCAAGAACACCCAGGTGCGGTGATCGACGATCTCATGACCGGGCTTGTTGAATTCATTGGCCAGCAGCTTTTCGGCCATCGCCATACCGACCGCGTTGGTGATCCCTTGGCCCAGCGGGCCGGTGGTGGTCTCGACACCGACGGTGTAACCGTATTCGGGATGGCCCGGAGTCTTGGAATGCATCTGGCGGAAGCGCTTCAATTCGTCCATCGGTAGATCGTAGCCGGACAAATGCAACAAGGCGTAGATCAGCATGGAGCCGTGGCCATTCGACTGCACGAAACGATCGCGATCAGCCCATTTCGGATTGGCCGGATTGTGGCGCAGATGATGGTTCCACAAGACCTCAGCGATCTCCGCCATGCCCATAGGCGCGCCCGGGTGACCGGAATTGGCTTTTTGCACTGCGTCCATCGCAAGTGCGCGAATCGCACCAGTCACATCGTTGAATTTCGGGGGTTTTACATTACGCGCCACAGCCATTTACAGCCTCCTAAAATAACATCCTGAAATCGGGTTGGGTTTCTATGCCAAAGGACGGCAATTATGCCGCAGTGCCCTGTTTAGGGCAACAGAGTGACAATGGACAATAAAATCATCGCACTGAACCATCAGCCGTCTTTTTACCCACCTTAATCCCCAATTGTTTCAACTTCCGGTACAGATGCGTGCGTTCGATGCCGATCTTTTCCGCCAGCCGAGTGATATTGCCATTTTCTTTCTCGATCTGGTAATTGAAATACGCGCTGTCAAAATGCTCGCGCGCCTCCCGCAACGGCAGATCCAGCGGCAAAGGGACCATCACCATCCCCTCTCTCTCGACGGCCGGCTCTTCAGCGTACGGGAGCAATGCCGGCATCTCCTGCTGCAAGGCCTTCTCGACCGTCCTGAGCAATTTTTGCAACGCGATCGGCTTCTCCAGAAAATCCATCGCCCCCACCCGCGTCGCCTCCAGTGCCGTTTCTATCGTGCCATGGCCCGACATCATGACCACCGGCATGGTAAGCAATTGCTGCGCCGCCCACTCCTTGAGCAGGACGAGACCATCCGTGTCCGGCATCCAGATATCCAGCAGCACCAAGTCCGGCACCTGTTTCAAACGGAATGCGCGTGCCTGTGCGGCGTTCTCCGCCAGATGTACCCGATAACCCTCGTCAAACAGGATCTCGGACAGCAATTCCCGTATCCCGACCTCGTCATCCACCACGAGTATCTCTTTTATCGCCACTATGCCACCTCCATTTCCTGCGCCAGCGGCAGGCTCACAATCACCTGTGTGCCGCCCGCCGGCTTGTTCTCTATGGATATCCTGCCGCCGTGTTCTTCGACGATCTTTTTCACGATCGGCAACCCCAGCCCGGTTCCCTTGGTCTTGGTCGTCATGTAAGGCTCGAATATCCGCGCCAGCACCTGCTCCTGAATGCCGCTGCCGTTATCACTCACCATCAGGTGGAATTCGCTGTGAGTACTTGCCGTGGACAGGATGATCTGCGGATTGACCGCCTGCTGCAGCGCGTCATGCGCGTTGTGCAACAGGTTATGGACGATCTGACGCAACCGTGTCGCATCGCCGTGCAGCCACGTACGGGCCGCGCCCAGCTGCAAAACGATCGGACTGCTGTTTGCCTCATACAGCCCCATGACCTCGTTCAGCAACTGATGCATGTCCAGCAGCGCCAATTGCGGGGCCGGCGCACGCGCGTAGTCGGCAAAATCGGCGACCATGTTCTTGAGTGCGTCCACCTGACTGACGATGGTGCGGGTGGCACGCTGCAACAACTGGGCATCCTGCTCGTCCAGTTTCTCGCTTAATTTATGCTGCATCCGCTCCGCCGACAGCTGGATAGGCGTGAGCGGATTTTTAATCTCATGCGCCAGCCTGCGCGCCACCTCGCCCCACGCCGCCTGTCGTTCGGCCTGCAACAGATGGGTGATGTCATCGAACACGATGACGTAGCCGCGATCCATCGCCGTCGTCAAACGGGTGCCGTGCAAAAATAGTACCTGCTGACCGTTCTTGCTCAGTCGCTCGACCTGGCGTTGCCACTCGCCTTCCGCAGATTCCGTGATCGCAACCGACACCGCATCCACAAACGAACGCAGCAATAGATGTTCGGCAACGATCTCGGACAACAGCCTCCCATCCATACCTCGCAACGGCACGCCCAATATCTGTTCGGCGCAGGTATTGGCTAGACGCAACCGGAGCTGCTCGTCCAGCACCACGACACCGGAGGACAGATGGGTCAAGATGCTTTCCAGATAACCCTTCGCATTTTTCACCTGGCTCTGTTGCTGCTCGCTGAATTTTTTCGCATCCGCCAATTGCGCCGTCATCTGATTGAACAGCCCTGTCAGCGCACCCAGTTCATCGCTGCTCCGCACCGGATAGTTGCCGGAGAAATTCCCCTGTGCCACGGCACGCGTTCCTTCCGCCAGCGCCGCCAGGGGCGAACTCAAGCGCACGCTCAGAAAGAACGCCGCCGACACCGCACTCAGCAACACCACCAGCAACGACAAGGTCAGCGTGATCCCGTACAGCCGTTTCAACCCCGAGCGCGACAAAGTGAGCTCCTGATAATCGCGATAGACCGCCTGAACGGTCTCCGCATCATCGGAAAATTGTTTGGGCACCGGCTGTACCAGTTGCAATATCCGCCGCTGCCCCTGTCCCGATTCGGCATTGATCGGCACCAGCACACGCAGGATCAGATGATCGTCAGGGAGCGCATCCACCAGACTGAACATGCCCTGCTGCAGTGCCTCCCGCAACATTTGCTGATCGGGGGCCGCGTGCGAAGAGCGACCATTCCGGAAGCTGGCAGCAAGCACGCGCCCTTCAGCATCGAACACCGCCGCCTCCTGCGCTTCAACCTTGTCGACCAGGCGCACCAAGGTTGCCTCGTATCTCCCCGGTGCTTGTTCGGCCAGGATCAATGACAACAAGCGGCCTTTCTTGCCCAACTCCTTGAGTCCCGATTCGAGGGAGTTGCGCCCCAGATTTAAGCCGCCCTCCAGTGCTTTCTCGACGCGGATGTCGAACCAGGATTCGATACTTTTCCCGAGGAACTGTACCGACACGGCATATACCAGCACTCCCGGCAAAATGGCGATCAAAGAAAAGAATATCGTCAGGCGCAACATCAACTTCGCACCGAATACCCGCTGCTTCAATTTGATGCGCAATTGCAACAACTGATATCCAACCAACACACACAGCCCCAATGCCAACACACCGACCAATATCAACAGACTGGAATAATTGTGCGAAAAGAGTGCTGTATTGGCGCTGGCACTGGACAGCAGATAGAGCAACGCGCTGCCCGCGATGCCACAAAGGATGATCAGATATTTCACGGCTTGATCGCTCCATCTGGAGCTGGCGCGTCAAACACGATCGACCAGCCGTATCTTTCCGAATCGAGATTCCAATCGGGATTGGTCAACGCGCTAACCTGTAACGGTTTGGGCAACTGGGAGACATCCAGGCGCATCTGGGCAAACGCGGTATACCGGATCTCCCCCTGGATCAATTGCGCCACATATCCGTCGCTACCACTCAGCGCGACGGCCGGCACCGGAGGAGCGGACTGGTGTCCCAACACACGCAAGGCACTTTCCAGACTCGAGAACCCCTGAAACAGGGTACCCCGCGATATCCGATACTGCCGGGTCAGCGCGTTGTAGGACAACTTGGTGCTCTGTTCATGCGACATGACATCGGTATCCAGCCAATACCAGCGTGATCGCGTAATCGCCAGCTCGCTGATGAAATTCAGCACGACTCCGCGCTTCAGCGCTTCGGAGACGGAGGGGGGCAATACGATCTTGAAATCCGCGACGATTTCATACCCCTCGTCGACTGCGCGCGCTTCGGCTTTGACTACGGATATCCCTTCCGCGTTCGCGAACGACACACACAGACCCAGTGCCAGTGCCAGTGCCAGCCTGAAAAGGGGGTCAAGCATCTTTTTGCAGCAACGCATAAAAAAAACCGTCGTGCCTATCATTGGGCAAGAGCTGCCCGTCCTCCATCCCATGCCCGGCGATAACGATCTGCCGTGCTTCTTTATGCCGCTCCAGGAATGACCTGATGACTTGCTGGTTTTCGCGCGCAAAGACAGAACAGGTCGCATAGAGCAATTTACCACCTCCGGCCAACAACGGCCATAAAGCATGCAATATGTCCTCTTGTTGCTGCGCAAAACTCTCGATATCAGAAGGCCTGCGCAGCCATTTGATATCGGGATGGCGACGCACCACCCCGGATGCCGAACAAGGCACATCGGCCAGTATCCTGTCGAATAACCTGCCGTCCCACCACTTCTGCGGCACAGCGGCATCACCACAGACCAGCGTCGCCGACAGCTTCAACCGTTGCAGATTCTCCCGCACCTTTTCCAGGCGTTGCGCATCTTTGTCCAGAGCCAGCAAATCGACATCACGGGATTCCAGCACATGAGCGCATTTCCCCCCCGGCGCAGCACAGGCATCCAACACGCGCATCCCGTCTTGCACATCCAGCAATAGCGCCGCGTATTGCGCCCCGGCATCCTGCACCGATACCGCCCCCTCGAAAAACCCCGGCAACCGATCCACAGACAGCGGACTCTCCAGATAGATCGCCTGCGGCTCAATCAGATGTGCGGCCACACCCGCCGCCGCCAATTGCGCCAGATATTGCTCAGGGGCCGCACTGCGCCGGTTCACCCGCAAACTCATCGGGGGATGCAGATTTCCGGCCTCTAGCACGGCCACCGCCGATGTGCCATATTGGGCCTTGAGTGCCGCGATCCACCACTGCGGGTATGAATAACGCCCCTCCTCCGTCTCCGCCGCGAACTGTAGCAACTCGGCCTGCCTGCGCAGAAAGTTTCGCAACACCGCGTTGACCAAGCCGCCTGCCGCCGCATTGATCCTCTTGGTTGCACGCACCGCGTGATCGACCACGGCATGACTCGCCGCCTTGCTGTATTGCAACTGATATAAGGCGACCAGTAACAAATCACGCAATCGGTTATCTTGCAGCGGCTTATTCAACAGGGCATCCAATATCCTGTTGAGCTGCCCGTAGAAACGGAGTGTGCCGTAACACAAGTCCTGCAACGCACCCCGCTCCTGCGGCAGGAGCGCGGCATGTCTGCGCAATGTCTCGCCCAGGATCTGATTCAGATTGCGTCCCGCCAGCACCTGACCGACGATGTCTGCCGCAAGCTGTTGAACGGCTTGCATCAGCCGCCCCCAAGACGGTCGCCCGTCCCGATCGGAAAGCCCTGCAAGAATTGTGCGGCCGACATGGCTTTCGCGTTGGGCTTCTGCAATACCTCCAGCGCCAGCGCCCCATTACCGCACGCCACCACCAGCGCATCTTTTTCCACGGCCAGCACCACTCCCGGTTCGCCGTAAAGACCGTCACGAACGCTCGCCTGCCAAACCTTGATAGACGAATCACCGCTCCTGAAATTTGCGCCCGGAAAAGGATTGTACGCACGGATCGCCCGCTCCAATTGCCGCGCCTCACCTGCCCAGTCCAGCAACGCTTCTTCTTTGGTCAACTTGGCGGCATAAGTCGCATCCCGCTCGTCCTGCACAACAGGATTCAAGCGTCCCTGCCCCAGCAACACCAAAGCCTCGATGATGGCCTGCGCACCCAGCATAGCCAATTTGTCATGCAGGGTATCAGCCGTGTCGCGGCTCTTGATCACGCAGGCTCGCTTGAGCAACATGGCTCCGGTATCCAGACCGGCATCCATCTGCATGACCGTGATGCCGGTCTCGGCATCACCGGCCAGAATTGCGCGTTGTATCGGCGCGGCACCACGCCAGCGCGGCAATAGCGAGGCATGGATGTTCAGACAACCCAGACGCGGAATCTGCAATACCGCCTTGGGCAAGATCAGCCCATAGGCCGCGACCACCATCACATCGGCCTGATACGCCGCCAATTGCTGCTGAACCTCCGCATCCTTGAGTGACACGGGCTGCAAAACGACCAGTCCATGCTGCAAAGCCAATTGTTTTACCGGGCTGGGCCTGAGTTGCATGCCGCGCCCGGCCGGTCGGTCTGGCTGTGTCAGCACCGCAGCCACTTCAACCCCTTGTGTCAACAGGGCCTGTAGCGCCTGTTCGGCGAAATGAGGGGTTCCTGCAAAGATGATTTTCAAAGTTTTCATTACATAGTTTCGCGCAGGCGTTTTTTCAGCTTGTTGCGGATACGCACCTGCTTGAGATGGGACAGGTGCTCGACGAACACCTTGCCCATCAAATGATCCATTTCGTGCTGGATACACACCGCCAATAGGCCTTCTGCATCCAAGGTGAACAGTTCGCCTTTGACATTCAACGCCCGCACCGTGACCCGTTCCGCGCGTTGCACCTTGTCGTAGATTCCCGGCACCGACAGACATCCTTCTTCACATTTGCTCTCGCCACTGCTTGCGATCAATTCGGGATTGATCAACACCAGCAGATCGTCATGTGTCTCCGACACATCGATCACAACGATACGCTGATGCACATCCACCTGGGTCGCTGCCAATCCCACCCCGGGAGCGGCATACATCGTTGCGGCCATATCCTCGATCAGTCTGCGCGTCGCTGCTGTGATCGACTCGACTTTTTTTGCAACCTTGTGCAAACGCTCATCGGGGTATTGAAGTATTGGAAGGATCGCCATAAAAGCTTGCTAATTTAAGTGACTAGATGCAGAATTTAAACGCGAGTGCCAGCTATGCACCGCATTTTATTTACTCTGCTAGGGTTTCTCATGCGCAAGATTATATCGCTGATTTGTCTTCTGTTGCCCATCCATACCTATGCTGACCAGCTGGAGATACGTGAGAATGCCCCCGACCGCCATGTCGTGGTCAAAGGCGACACCCTGTGGGACATTTCGGCCAAGTTCTTCAAGGATCCGTGGAAATGGCAACAGATCTGGGGCTTGAACAAAGACACCATCAAAGACCCCCACTGGATTTATCCCGGCGATGTCGTGATACTGGATCGCACGACTGGCACGCTGCGCATCGGCGAGGCTCCGCAGTCAGTTGCCGCATCAATAACAGCGCCACCGCCCCCCTCGGACAGCAATATCGTAAAACTCTCACCACGTATCCGTGAAGTCCCCAGTGACCGCAATTCGATCCCCGTCATCCCGCTGAGCGCGATTGCGCCATTTCTTTCCAAGCCGCTGGTGATCGACGAAATCGATCCGGCGGTGACTCCGACATTGGCGGCGACCTATGAACAGCGCGAAATTCTGGGTAGCGAGGATATCGCCTACGTCAAGAATCTGCCCACCGACAAAGGCACCCAATGGCAAATCTATCGCCCCGGCAAAACATTCGTCGATCCAGAGACCGATGAACAACTGGGGTACGAAGCCATCTACCTAGGTGATGCGGTGGTGGAAAAATTCGGCCCTCTCAGTGAAGTCAGAATCACCCGCTCGGTTGCCGAAATCAGCAAAGGAGACCACTTTGCCCAGTCTGCGGAAACCTTTCCCAAGAACTACGAACCCCGCGCGCCCGACACACAGATCGTTGCCAAAGTGATCTCCATTTACGGCGGCATGGAGCAAGCCGCCCAAAATACCGTCGTCACCATCAACAAGGGCAAGCGTGACGGACTGGAAAACGGACATGTCCTAGCACTTTATCAAAAAGGCGAAGTCCTGAAGGGCGGGCGCATTTTTAAACGCAACGATACCGTCCTTCCCGATGTGCGTTACGGCTTGCTGTTCGTATTCCGCACCTTCCACAAGGTCTCCTACGCGCTGGTTCTGCAAACGCGCTTGCCAGTCCAACTGCTAGACACCGCACAGACCCCCTGAGCCGATGCCACTCGACGCGACATTAGCGTCATGGCTCACTCTGAGCCAGATTCCGGGCCTCGGCAACGAGGGACAGAGAAAGCTGTTGCAGGCTTTTGGCTCACCCGAAGCAATATTTCTCGCCTCCTCCGCGGAACTCAATCGTATCGTCAAACCGGCGATTAGCAGCAGCATCACAAGGGGGTTTGACGACGCCACGCTTGCCGCCACCGAAGCTTGGCTGAGCGACCCGCTCAACCGGATCGTGACGGTCGCCGATGCTGCCTATCCCCAGGCTCTGCTCAACATCGCCGACCCGCCGCTCCTGCTGTATATCAAAGGCCGCACCGAACTACTCAATGCCCCGGCCCTCGCCATCGTCGGCAGCCGCAATGCCTCCCCGCAGGGATTGCGCAACGCTGAGGCTTTTGCACTGGCCGCAAGCGACGCCGGATTGAGTATCGTCAGTGGAATGGCGCACGGCATCGATGCGGCCGCCCATCTGGGCGGCCTGAGCGGCAAAAGCAGCAGCATCGCTATCGTGGGCACCGGACTCGACAAGGTCTATCCCTCGGCTCACCGCGAACTGGCCCATCGGCTGGCACAAGACGGCCTCATCGTTTCCGAGTTTCCGCTCGGGACGCCCCCATTGCCCGCCAACTTTCCACGGCGCAATCGCATCATCAGCGGCTTGAGTCTGGGCTGTCTCGTGGTTGAAGCCTCCCTGCAAAGCGGTTCGCTCATCACGGCGCGGATGGCGCTGGAACAGGGGCGCGAGATCTTCGCCATCCCCGGCTCCATCCACTCTCCCCAGTCCAAAGGTTGCCACGCACTGATCAAACAAGGGGCCAAACTGGTTGAAAGCGCTCAGGATGTCCTTGAAGAGCTGGGCAACGGTCTCGTCGGCGCCAGCACATCCGCAGCGCCCTCTCCGCGACACTCTTTGTCCGACCATCTGGGTTTCGATCCGGTCGATCTGGATACCCTGTCGCAACGCAGCGGCTTGACGGTAGCCTCGCTATCCGCCATTCTGTTGCAACTTGAATTGGATGGGCAGATCACGGCTTTACCCGGCGGCCTTTATCAACGTATTGTTTAATAAAGATAATTAAGGCCACATGTTCGATATTCTGATTTATTTGTTCGAAAGTTATTTCGATGCAGGCAGCTATCCAGACGCGGATAAGCTTGCAGTCAAACTCAGCGCGGCGGGTTTTGAAGAAGAAGACATCACCCAAGCCGTGGCTTGGCTTTCTGGTCTGCGCCAGTTATCCCAGGCCGACTATCCTGCCAGTATCAACCAGGGCGGATTGCGCTGCTTCGCCGACTTGGAGCGGCAACGGATCAGTCTGGAGGGATTGCACTTCATCTCCTTCTGGGAGCAAAGCAAAATGATCCAACCGGTCGAGCGCGAGATGATCATCGACCGCGCCATCGCGTTGGGGCGCGAAAATCTGTCACTGGACAAGATCAAGCTGATCGCTCTGATGGTGCTCTGGAACCAGCACGAAGATCTGGATCCCATGATCATCGAGGATCTGCTGACGCCGACCGATTCGGCTCAATTACATTAAATCTATCAGGGCACTCAGTCCAGCATGGCAAAAAACCTGTTAATCGTCGAATCTCCGGCCAAAGCCAAGACGCTGAAGAAATATCTGGGCAAAGACTTCGAGGTGCTGGCTTCATACGGACACGTGCGCGACCTTGTGCCGAAAAACGGCGCAGTGGACACCGAGAACAATTACGCGATGAATTACGAGACCATCGCGCGCAACAGTAAACATGTGGATGCCATCGCCAAGGCGGCGGCGGATGCCGACACCATCCTGCTGGCACCCGACCCGGACAGAGAAGGGGAGGCCATCGCCTGGCACATCTCCGAACTGCTCAAAGGCAAGCGCGCACTCAAAGGCAAAGCAATGAAGCGCGTGGTGTTCTACGAGATCACCCAGACTGCCGTACAGGAGGCAGTAGCCCATCCGCGCGAGATCGCCATGCCACTGGTGAATGCCCAACAGGCACGCCGTGCATTGGACTATCTGGTCGGTTTCAATCTGTCGCCGCTGCTGTGGCGCAAGATCCGGCCCGGCCTGTCCGCCGGTCGCGTGCAAAGTCCCGCGCTGCGCCTCATCGTCGAGCGCGAACTGGAGATCGAGAAGTTCAAGAGCCAGGAATACTGGTCGGTGCATCTGGACAGCCAGAAGAACAGCATCCCGTTCAGCGCCAAACTGTTCCAGTACCAGGGCAAGAAGCTGGAGCAACTCAGCATAAGCAGCCAGGCGGAATACGATGCCATTCATGCAAAGCTGAACGATGCCAAACTTCCGCCGAAAGTTGTACGTGTCGAGAAAAAAGGCAAACAGCGCAACCCCGCCGCACCGTTCACCACTTCCACGCTGCAACAGGAAGCCGTGCGCAAACTGGGCATGACGTCCGACCGCACCATGCGCACCGCGCAGTCCTTGTACGAAGGCGTCGATATCGGCGGTCAGACCGTCGGCCTGATCACCTATATGCGTACCGACTCGCTCAATCTGGCGAACGAGGCAGTGGCTGAGATACGCGGCTATATCGGCGACAACTTCACCTCCGAGTATCTGCCAGGCAAGCAGCCGGTCTACAAGAGTAAATCCAAGAACGCACAGGAAGCGCACGAAGCGATCCGTCCGACTTCCGTCTCGCGCACCCCCGACAGCATGCGCGAGCATCTCAACATCGACCAGATGCGCCTGTACGAGATGATCTGGAAGCGTACGCTTGCATCGCAGATGGCGCCCGCGCGCTTCGACACCGTGAGTGTGGATATCCGCCTCTCCAGTGATGACACCCTGCTCCGCGCCTCCGGTCAGACTCTGGTGTTCCCCGGATTCATCGGTGTGTACATGGAAGACGTGGACGATGCCGAAGAAGAAGACAGTGCCAAATTGCCGCCACTGGCGGAGGGAGATGTGTTGCCCGTGGACAAACTCTACGGCGAACAGCACTTCACCCAACCGCCGCCGCGCTATTCTGAAGCCAGTCTGGTGAAGACTCTGGAAGAATACGGCATCGGTCGCCCCTCCACTTACGCCGCCATCATCTCCACGTTACAGGCGCGCGAATACGCCACGCTGGACAAGAAACGTTTCATGCCCACCGATGTGGGCCGGGTGGTCATCAAGTTCCTCAACGAGCATTTCACGCGTTATGTGGACTATGGCTTCACCGCCAATCTGGAAGATGAGCTGGACGAGATATCCGAAGGCAAGCGCGACTGGATACCGGTATTGGATGCCTTCTGGAAAGGCTTCAACAAACTCCTCGTCGACAAAAAGGATGTTGATCGCCCCGGCACCGAAGTGCTGGAGGAAGCCTGTCCGAAGTGCGGCAAACCCTTGTCCAAACGGCTGGGCAAACGCGGCAGCTTCATCGGCTGCACGGCCTATCCGGAATGTGATTACACACGCAGCCTCGGCGGCGAAGAAGACACCGGCGAAGCGCGCAAAGAACTGGGGACACATCCCGAGAGCAAACAAACCGTGCTGCTGTTGCGCGGCCCCTATGGCTATTACGTACAACTCGGCGAAGTGATCGAAGGCGAAAAAGCCAAACCGAAACGGGTGTCCTGGCCGAAAGAATTGCCGCTGGAACAAGCCGACCTGGCCACCGCCCTGAAACTGTTATCACTGCCGCGCGAACTCGGCGCACATCCCGAGAGCGGCAAAAAAGTGATCGTGAACATCGGCCGCTTCGGCCCGTATATCGGCCACGACGGCAAGTTCAAATCGATTCCGCGCACCGATAGCATCTTCGACATCGCGCTGGATAGAGCTGTGGAGCTACTGGCGCAAGCCAAAGCGGGCAACACCGTGTTGCGCACACTGGGAGAACACCCCGAGGACAAAGCCCCGGTAGAGATCTGTAGCGGTCGTTATGGCCCGTATGCCCGCCACGGCAAAATCAATGCCACGCTACCCAAAGATATCTCGCCGGAAGAAGTGACTCTGGAAGAGGCACTGGAATTGATCGCCGCCAAAGCGGCCAAGGGCGGAACCGGGAAAGTGAAGGCGGCTAAAAAAACCGCCGCCAAAAAGACCCCCGCCACAAAAACCAAGGCGGATACAAAGACGAGCAAGGCAAAGACCGGCACATCAAAAACTGCGGCCAAAAAACCCACATCCAAGACTGCGGCAAAGAAACCTGCGGCTAAAAAAATAAAAACTGCAACCGAGTAGCAGCTCTATTCAGCAGCCTGCATCGCCTCCTTCATCTCGTTGATAGCGATGAGTATGCGGCGTGTGGCTTGCGCAAATTCGTTTCTCAGCAATGCCTCGGCTTCTTTGGCGTGCCCCTCCAGAACCTTGGTCAAAATCAGGCCTGCAAAATAATGAAAGTCCGAATGCCCAGCCTCCAGGCGGCGGAATGCGGAAAAATGACCGAACTTAATCCTGCCTAGGCCTCTCAACCAGCGCCCCAGACCGCAATCATCATCCGTGCCGGCACTACTGGGAACCCACTCCTCGGCAGCATCACCGTCAATGTGCGCACGCAATTTGCTGCGCCACTCGATATGCGCTACCGCCGCCTCGACGAAATCGATGCCATGATCACGTGGCAACATCTCAGCAACTGTTTTGTTTGTGTGTCCGATCAACATGATGTCCCTTCCCCTGCGACTGTTTTCCGGACACCTTTATAGGTCACAAATTCAATTGAAACAATAGGCTAAACAGTCTAGTCCCTATCTAGATATTGGCGCCCTAGGACTAGACCTCCGCACAGACCGCCACCCGGCAATAACGCTTAATAACGCTAGCCTTGTTATAATCAGCACTCGACTTTTCAGCCATTCATTATGAAGTTCGCACTGACTTTCCTGATCACCCTCCTGCCTCTGCTGTCTCATGCCGCCGGGCCGTCCGACGCCAACGCTCCGGTATTGGCGGCCAAGGCCTATGTACTCTACGACTACACCAGCAACCAGCCTCTGGTCAGCCGGAATCCCCATGAACGCATTCAGCCTGCCTCACTGACCAAGCTGATGACTGCTTACGTAACCTTTGCCGCGATTCGGCAGGGAAAACTGTCGCTCAACCACTCGGTCACCCCATCGCCCTACGCGCTGCGGGTCATGACAGAAGAGTCGCGCATGTTTCTCGAACCCGGAAAACCGGTCAAGATCGAAGACCTGCTGCGCGGCCTGATCGTGCAGTCGGGCAATGATGCGGCACGGGTACTGGCCGAAACCATTGCCAACCATGAACTGGCCTTTGCCACGGACTTGATGAACAAGGAGGCCCTGCGCCTCGGCATGAAAAACACCCATTTCGTCAATGCCACCGGCCTGCCCGAGGAACAGCACTACAGCAGCGCCTATGATCTGGCGCTGCTCGCGGCAGCGATCGTGCGCGACTTTCCCGAGTTCTATTCCATCTACTCGATGCGCGAGTTCCAATACAACAACGTCAAACAGTTCAACCGCAACCAGTTGCTCTGGCTTGATCCTCATGTCGACGGCCTGAAGACCGGACACACCGAGACCGCCGGCTTCTGCCTTGTGGCCTCTGCCAAGCGGGACAACCATCGCCTCATCTCGGTGGTACTCGGTACGACTTCGGAGAACATGCGCAGCAGCGAAAGCCAGCGGCTGCTGAACTACGGCTTCCAGAATTTCGAACTGCTCCAGTTGTATAAAAAAAATCAGGCTGTCAGCTCGATACGCACGTGGAAAGGCACGGAAAGCCAGGTCGACATCGGCTTCCGCAATGATCTGTTCGTGACCATCCCGCTCGGGCAGCGCGAGCAGCTCAAGGCGGTGCTGGAGTCGAAACAGCCGCTTATTGCGCCGATCGACAAAGGGCAATATCTCGGCACGCTGAAACTCACTCTGAACGGCGTGCCTTATCTCGACCTTCCCCTGGTGGCACTGGACAACGTAGCACTGGCCAATGTGTTCTCGCGCGGGGTGGATACGATACGTTTGCTGTTCCATTGAATCCGATGACGGTCTATCTGAACGGACAGTTTATGCCCATCACCGAAGCCAAGGTCTCGGTGCTGGATCGCGGCTTCATCTTCGGTGATGGCGTCTACGAAGTCATCCCGGTATATTCGCGCCATGCTTTCCGCCTCGGTGAACATCTTCAGCGTCTGCGCCATAGCCTCGACAGCATCAAACTTGCCAATCCGCACAGCGATACAGAATGGACAGACATCATCCTGGAGCTCATCGCGCGCAACACACCGGAAGACCAGTATCTCTACCTGCATATCACGCGCGGCGCAGCGAAACGCGATCATGCATTCCCCAACCCGCCGGTGCCTCCCACCGTATTCCTGCTAAGCAATCCGCTCAATACGCCGCCTGCATCATTGCTGCACAGCGGTATCAGTGCCATCAGCGCGCCGGACAACCGCTGGCTGCGTTGCGATATCAAAGCCATCTCACTATTGCCCAACGTGTTGCTGCGCCAGATGGCGATAGACGCAGGCTGCGCCGAAACCATCATGATCCGTGACAACGCCTTCATGACCGAAGGTGCGGCCAGCAATATCTTCGTGGTGAAAAATGGAATACTGCTCACCCCTCCCAAAGACCATCTGATGCTGCCCGGCATCACTTACGACGTGATACTCGAACTCGCTGCGGCGAACGGCATCCCGCATCAGGTGCGCAAAATCGCGGCGCATGAAGTATTCGACGCGGACGAACTGCTGCTGACCTCCTCTACCAAAGAGGTGCTTGCAATCACCCTGCTGGACGGGAAACCGGTCGGCGCTGGCCGCCCCGGCCCGATGTTTACCCAGCTGCACGGGCTTTATCAGGACTTCAAACGGGAGGTGATGCGCGCATGACGACAGAGCCCAGCCTCATCGAATATCCCTGCGACTTCCCGATCAAGGTCTTTGGTGCGGCCCATCCCGATTTCGCACAAACCATCGCAACCGTTGTCCAGGGGCACGATGCCGGCTTCCAGGCCGCATCCATCGAGCTGCGCAACAGCAAGACCTCGCGCTATATCAGCCTGACCTGTACCGTACGCGCCACTTCGCGCGAACAGCTTGATGCACTTTACCGTGACTTGACCTCGCACCCGATGGTCAAGATGGTGCTATGAAGGGGGAAGGAGAAGACCCGAAAAATGGGACAAAATCTTCCGCCCCCGTGTCGCCCCTGCCTCCCGCAACTAAGTATCTGGGCCTGGTCGACTACCAGCCCACTCTGGAAGCGATGAAGACCTTCACCGCTCAGCGTACCCCCGCAACACGCGATGAGATATGGGTATTGCAACACCCACCCACATTCACCCAGGGCCAGGCAGGCAAACCGGAACATCTGCTTGATGCACACGGCATCCAGGTGATACAGATCGACCGCGGCGGACAGATCACCTATCACGGCCCCGGACAGATCGTCGCTTATCTACTGCTGGATTTGCGTCACTGGAAAATCAATGTGCGCGAACTGGTGCGCCTGATGGAACAAACGGTGATTGATGTGCTGGCGGAGTACGGCATCACGGCACAAGGCCGCGAGGATGCGCCGGGTGTCTATGTGAACGAGGCCAAGATCGCGGCGCTAGGCTTGAAGATCCGCAACAGTTGCTGTTATCACGGGCTGTCGCTGAACGTAGACATGGACTTGACCCCGTTCTCTCACATCAACCCATGCGGGTATCGGGGCTTGCGTGTCACACAGATGAAAGCGCAGGGAAGTACCGCGCAACCCGCCGAGATCGGGCCAAAACTCGCAAACAGATTGGTAGTTTTACTGCAACAGCATCTGGCCAGCAGATGACGCCGCCACTCAGAGGACGAGTTCCGCGCCTTCTTTTGCCAGCCGGATATCGAGCCCCTCGCTGATGCCAGCCTGACGGGCCAGAGCCTCGGCAAATACCCGCTCCAGATCGTCATCGCTACGGGTGGGTTCGTGATGGGTGCAATACAGGATCTTCGCGCCGGCATCTTTTGCCAACTGGATGCTGCTGTCGAATGTACCGTGCCCCCAACCCTTCTTCGCCGGATACTCTTCGATGGTATAGGCACAGTCCGCGACGATCACATCCACCCCGCGGATCGCATCCAAAATCGACTGCCGCTGCTCCTCGATCAAAGCCTGATATTCGGCATATTCATCGTCACCGGCATCATAGATATTGAAATGCGGCTCATGGTCTCCGGTGAAGAAAACCGACTTGCCGTTACAGTCGATGCGATAACCGAGATTCACCACCGGATGGCTGAGCAGGATCGGTGTGATCTTTGCCGCACCCACCTCTACGGCCTCGTTCGGCATCAGCGCAACATATTCGAAACGCGACTTCATCTCCGCTTCGCGCACCGGAAAAAAGCTGTACTGCAACTGCACATTCATGATGCGTTCGGCACCCTCGCCCGAGATCGGGTCGAATGCGGCGTATAACCTGATGGTGTTTCCCGGGATGAAGATGGGAATGAAGAATGGCAGACCCTGGATATGGTCCCAGTGACTGTGGGTATTGAAGATATGCGCCTTCACCGGCAGCTCTTTGAGCAGCGTTTGTGCCAACGGGAATATACCCGTACCGCCGTCCAGAATGATCAGCTCGTTGGCATCGGTGCGAATCTCGATACAGGTGGTATTGCCGCCATAACGTACGGTCTTTTCGCCGGGCGAAGGGATCGAACCTCGCACTCCCCAGAATTTCAGTTTCATGCTCAGGACTCCTTACTGACCTGAGCGAAGACCTGCGCCTCGCTCGCCAACTTGGAGATATCCCCCAAGCCGGCAATGACCGCATCCAGGTCCCCTTCAAAATATTCCACCAAAGCGGAAGGCAGAGCCGCCACCACCGGATTGCCGCCATTGCCCAGCCCCAGTTTCTTGCTGATCTGATTCGCGGCAAACAGGCAACATTGCACGGTATTGCTCGGCGAAGCAGCGCCGTGATGGTTGCGGATGTTCTCGGTGAGCTGTTTGGGGAACTGCCATTTTTCGACCAGCATCCCGCCCACCACCGTGTGGTCGGTGCCGATGATCTGCTGTTCCGCCACATGTAACGGTATCGATTGCTCGGCGCTGCGCGCCAGCGCTTCCTTGAATTCCTCCGCCATGAACTGCGCGAATACGACCTTACCAAAATCATGCAGCAACCCGGCGATATAACAATCCGCCGGATCGGTATCGTCGTGGCCGTATTTCAGGCATAAGGCGCGCGCAAAACTTGCCGTGGTGAGTGAATGCATCAGATATTTCTGCACATCGAACCCCGCTGCATTCTGCTGCGGCAAAGACCCCATCGCGGCAAAGGACAAAGCCATATTCTTGATTGTATTCAAGCCCAGATAAACCACCGACTGGTTGACCGAAGTGATCTGCTTGGGAAAACTGTAATAGGCGGAATTCAGGATGCGCAACAACTTCATAGTCATCACCGGGTCTTTCTCGATGACCATGACCAGCTCTTTCGGGGGACAATTTATCTCTCGCGACAACTCAAGGATGCGCTGCACGCTCTTGGGAAAGGCGGGCATCTTTTCAACGGCTTCCGATAGTTTTTTGGTTAGTTCTGAGGAGCTTTCAGTCATTACGATCTTTCCTACCCACGAATTTTTTCAGCGAAACAAGCGTATGCGCCGATACAATTCCGTAAATTTACCTCAAACTAAGCACTTTGATTAAGATATTCTTCATGACAATCTTGCCAGACGTGCCGAAAACCATGCCAATTTCAGAAAAACAAACAGGAAAATCAAAGACCTCCAGAAATCCCATCAAAATAGTGCCCTTACAGGAACGCTTGCGCAAACCGCAATGGATACGCGTCAAATCCGGCAGCGGTGCAGGCTACAACGAAGTGAAGCGCATGTTGCGCGAACACGGCTTGCATACCGTCTGCGAGGAGGCGTCATGCCCCAATATCGGCGAATGCTTCGGCAAAGGCACTGCCAGCTTCATGATCCTCGGTGACGTCTGTACGCGCCGCTGTCCTTTTTGCGACGTGGCTCACGGCAAACCGCTGCCGCCGGATGCCGATGAGCCGAAGAATCTGGCTCATTCCATCGGCCTGTTAAAATTACGTTATGTCGTCATCACTAGCGTGGACCGGGACGATCTGCGCGATGGCGGTGCGCAGCATTTTGCCGCTTGTCTGCGCGCGATTCGCGCATCCTCGCCCGACACCCGGCTGGAAACACTGGTGCCCGACTTTCGCGGCCGTCTCGACGTGGCACTCGACGCGATGGCCGTCGAACTACCCGACGTACTCAACCACAATCTGGAAACGGTGCCACGCCTGTACCCGATGGCACGCCCGGGAGCCGATTATGCGCACTCCCTCCTGTTGCTCAAAGAATTCAAGGCCCGTTTCCCGCAGGTGACGACTAAATCCGGCCTGATGCTAGGGCTGGGCGAGACCGATGACGAAGTCCTGCAAGTGATGCAGGATTTACGCGACCACGATGTCGAGATGCTTACACTGGGACAATACCTGCAACCTTCCGATGGCCACCTGCCGGTATTGCGTTATGTACCGCCGGAAACGTTCAAGATGTTCGAGGATGCCGCAAAAGCGATGGGCTATTCACATGCCGCCTGCGCACCGATGGTGAGATCGAGCTATTTTGCGGACGAACAGGCAGAGCAGGCCGGTCTGAAATAATCCCGAAGACCAATGAAATTTCAGTCGAGCCAAACGCCAGGACCATTGCCCAACACCGGGTTGCAGGCTGATAATCACAACGTTCACTCAGAGGAGCCGATTTGATGATGGAAATGACCACAAGTGTCCAGAGAATCCTGGTGATCGGCGCCGGACGGGGCGGTGTCGCAATGATCGACCTGTTCATCAAAGACCCGATGATCATGATCGTGGGAATCGTCGATGTTAATCCGGAAGCGCCCGGCATGGAGATCGCCAGGAACAACAACATCCCCACCTTCACCGATGTGAATGATGCCTTGGCAAAGTGCGGCTCCTGTATGGCACTCAATCTTTCTGCCGATGAGAACGTGACGACCTATGTCGAATCGAAATTGGGCAGCAAGAATGTGATCGGCGGTTTTCAGGCTCGCTTCCTCTGGAAACTGGTCACCCGGCTCAAGAAGACCAACGAGCAGGTACTGCATCTGGCCCACCACGACGCACTGACCGGCCTGCCCAACCGCATCCTGTTCTATGACCGCCTCACCCAGGCAATCGCCAGAGCCCGCCGCGACAACGAATTGATCGGCATCCTCTATCTCGACCTCGACGGCTTCAAGCTCGTCAACGACACAATGGGGCACAATATCGGCGACGCGCTACTGCGCGAAGCCTCCAAACGCATCATGGAATGTATCCGCGATTCGGACACGGTGGCACGCATGGGCGGAGACGAATTCACCGTGATCCTATGCAACGGACGCACACCGGAACACATCGACCGCGTCGCCAGAAAAATCATCGATGCCATCGACAGCCCGTTCCTGCTGGATGGCAAGAGCTGCTCGGTCAGCGTCAGTATCGGCATCTCCTTCTACCCGAACCACGGAGAAACGCCGGATCAACTGGTGAAGATCGCCGATTCAGCGATGTACAGCGCAAAACAAAGCGGCAAGAATTGCTGTCGCACAGCCGAACTCGTGATCGACCACACGTTATGAACCTTGGCGTTCCGGTGTGAGAATGCATCCGTACCCGGATGCGGGAGATAAACTGGTGCGCTCGGCGGGAGTCGAACCCACGACCCTTGGCTTCGGAAACCAATACTCTATCCAGCTGAGCTACGAGCGCTTTGAACGGCGTGCAGTATAGCGTTTTTCCTCTATCTCGCCCATGCGTCCGCTAGCGAAATAATGTTATCTTGCGTCTTATGAGCTTCTCCAATCCATCCCCAGCAGAAATCTGCCGACTGTTGCGCGAAGTGCGCAGCATCGCCGTGGTCGGACTGTCGCCCCAAACGAACCGCCCCAGCTTCCGTGTGGCGCAAGCCTTGCAGGGATTCGGCTACCACATCATCCCGGTACGGCCGCTGATAGAGGAGGTGCTGGGGGAAAGAGCCTACCCCGATCTGGAGAGCCTGCCCGAACGACCCGATATCGTCGATGTATTTCGCGCCGCAGAACATGTACCGGCCATCGTGGATAGCTGCATCCGGCTGGGGATCAAACATCTCTGGTTACAGGACGGCGTGATACACGAGGAAGCCGCGTTGCGTGCACAACAGGCAGGCATAACGGTCATCATGGATCGCTGCATGTTCCGCGATCATACCCAGTTATGCAACGATGGGGGCCAAGCACGTATAATCCCCTCCCGTTGATCGAATGGATCTAGGACATGCTGCTCAAATTCACCAAAATGCACGGTGCCGGTAATGACTTCGTCGTGTTGGACGGTGTACGCCAATCGTTGCACCTCACCCCCGAGCAACTGCGTCTGCTAGCGGACCGGCATTTCGGCGTGGGCTGCGACCAGATCCTGTTGGTCGAACGTTCACAGAACCCCGAAGTCGATTTCCGTTACCGTATCTTTAATGCCGACGGCGGCGAGGTCGAACAATGCGGCAACGGCGCGCGCTGTTTCGTGCGTTATGTGCATGACCACAAACTCACTACCAAGCGCGAGATCATGGTGGAGACCAAGAGCGGTCTGATCTCGCCGCGTTTGGCCGACGATGGGCGCGTCACCGTGAACATGGGGGCGCCGGTATTCGATCCTGCACGCATCCCCTTCATCAGCGACACCGATGCACCGGTCCAGCCCCTGATGGTCGGTAACACGCTGGTCGAGATCAGCGCCGTATCGATGGGCAATCCGCATGCGGTGCAGGTGGTCGATAATATCGAGACCGCCCCCGTCGGCACACAGGGGCCCCTGATCGAGCAACACTCCCGTTTTCCGAAGCGGGTCAATGCCGGCTTCATGCAAATACTCGACCGCAGTCACGTCAGACTGCGCGTGTTCGAACGCGGCTCGGGCGAGACACTGTCCTGCGGTTCGGGAGCATGTGCCGCCGTTGTCGCCGGCATACGCCGCGGCCTGCTGGACGAGACGGTACATGTCTCCACGCGCGGCGGCACACTCAGCATCAGTTGGGCGGGAGGAGCGGCACCGGTATCGATGACCGGCCCGGCGATCAGCGTATTTGAAGGTGAGATCATCATTTAACAGGACAGATATGAAAGCAGAAGACGTCGCAAACTATTTACAGAACAATCCCGATTTTTTCGAGGCCCACGCCCAGATGCTGGCCGATATCGTCATCCCCCATCCCTATGGTGGACGCACCATTTCACTGAGCGAGCGCCAGATGCTCACCCTGCGTGAACGCGTGAAAGAGCTCGAAAAGAAACTGCATGACCTGCTCGAATTCGCCAAAGAGAATGACGGCCTGCAAAGTAAGTTGCATCAATTCACGCTGACCCTGTTCGGCACAGGCACGGCATCCGGCCTGCAGGATGCCGTCGTGCACAACCTGCGCGAGGTCTTTGCCATCCCGCATGCCGCCCTGCATCTGTGGAAAGAACAGGCACCAAGCGCCGAGGTGCTGGCCTTCGCCGACAGCCATACCCAGCCGGTGTGTCTGCATGAGGCTAGCGCAGATACCGCACAATGGTTCGGTGAAGCCGCTCCGCATCTGCGCTCTTTCGCCTACCTGCCCTTGCGCGCGAACAAACAGACCATAGGCCTGCTCATCCTCGCCAGCGAAGACACCCAGCGCTTTTATCCCGGAATGGGAACGGTGTTCTTGCAGCATATCGCCGACCTCGCGAGCGCTGCCCTCAGCCCCCGCTCCTGATGCCTGCGGCCACTCATGATGCCCCTCCGACCCTGCAAGGCTATCTCGCCTATCTGCATCATGAGCGCAACTACTCCCCGCTAACCTCGGAGAACTATACGCGCGACATCCGCCGCCTGTTTGAACTGGCCAATGCCACGCCCCTCGCCGACCTCAAGAGCCACCATATCCGCCGTTATATCGCACAGTTGCACAGCAATGGCTTGAGTGGCCGCTCGTTGGCGCGAACCCTGTCGGCATGGCGCGGATTCTTTGCCTATCTGATGCGCGATCACGGCTGCCAGAGCAATCCCTGTATCGGCCTGCGCGCGCCGAAAGCCCCCAAGACTTTGCCGCACGCGCTGTCGCCGGACGAGGCGGTGAAGCTGGTGGAGATGAAGGTGGAGACACCGTTGGATGCGCGCGACAAGGCGATGTTCGAGCTGCTCTATTCTTCCGGCCTGCGTCTGGCCGAACTGGTGAGCCTCGATCCCATCGATATGGATTTCGCCGATGCTTCGGTGCGTGTCACCGGCAAAGGCAACAAGACTCGCATCGTGCCTCTGGGCAGCCACGCCATCGCCGCATTGCAGGCATGGCTCGCGGTACGCGAACAGATCGCCAAGCCGAATGAGAGCGCATTGTTCGTGGGCACACGAGGTGCGCGCATTTCGCCACGCACAGTGGAATTGCAACTGGATAAATGGGCGCTTAAACAGGGCCTCAATACCGGCGTGCACCCGCACATGCTGCGCCATTCCTTCGCCACACATGTGCTGCAATCCTCCGGCGACCTGCGCGCGGTACAGGAGATGCTCGGCCACGCCAGCATCTCGACCACACAGGTCTACACCCATCTCGATTTCCAGTACCTCGCCAAGATCTATGACAGCGCACACCCGCGCGCCAAGAAGAAACCATGAGCCCAAGCAAACCCAGATCACCCTCGACCCCACACCGCCAATCACAAGGCGGCAAGGACTTCCGTAAACGCATGCAGCACGGCAAAGCGACCAACACTGCCGCAGCACAGCAAGGAAAACCTCCACGCAGCGGAAATCCGGGCGCCAAAGCGGCCATCATCCTCAAAGCCGGACGCGAGAAATCATTGCAACGCCGCCACCCGTGGATATTCTCGGGAGCGGTCGAGTGCATCGACGGCGCACCGTGCAGCGGCGACACTGTGCCGGTGCGGGACGAGACCGGGGCCTTTCTGGCATGGGCCGCCTATAATCCCGCCTCCCAGATCACCGCACGAGTGTGGTCATGGAGCGAACAGGAATCCATCGACAGCAGGTTCTTCCGCAATCGCATCGTGCGCGCACTGGCCGCGCGCCGCATGCTCGACCTGGAGCATGACAGCAACGGCATGCGCATCATCCACGGCGAGTCGGACGGATTGCCTGGTCTGATCGTGGACAGATACGGTGATGTACTGGTGATGCAGCTGGGCAGCGCGGGGACAGAACACTGGCGCGATACTATCGCCGACATCCTGCGACAACTCTGCACTCCGATTTGCATCTATGAACGTTCCGATTCGGATGGGCGTGAACTGGAAGGCCTGCCCAAGCGCTGCGGCGTGGTGCACGGCCAATTGCCGGAAAATACCGAAGTGACAGAACACGGACTGCGCTTCGCAGTAGATGTCGCTGCGGGACAAAAGACCGGCTATTACCTCGACCAACGCGACAACCGCGCACTCACCGGCAAACTCTCTGCTGGGCGTGATGTGCTCAACTGTTTTTGCTACACCGGCGGCTTCTCGCTCTACGCGCTGCGCGGAGGTGCGCAGTCGGTACTGTCCATTGATGCTTCAGAAAGTGCGCTGGAATTGGCCAAACGCAATGTCGAGTTGAACGGCCTCGACGCCTCCAAAGCAGAATGGCAATGCGCCGATGTGTTCGACGCGCTGCGCAAGCTGCGTGACCAGAACCGCAAGTTCGATTTGATTGTTTTGGATCCGCCCAAGTTCGCCCCCACCGCAGCCTTTGCTGAAAAAGCCGCGCGCGCCTACAAAGATATCAACCTGCTGGGCTTCAAACTGTTGCGCCCGGGCGGACTGTTATTCACCTACTCCTGCTCCGGAGGCATCAGCGACGAGTTGTTCCAGAAGATCATCGCGGGTGCGGCACTGGACGCGGGCGTGGATGTGCAGATCGTGAAAAAATTACATGCGGCAGCGGATCATCCGGTGCTGCTAAGTTTCCCCGAAGGGGCCTATCTGAAAGGTCTGGTCTTGCGTGTGCAAGACACTGGGGCATGAACAATAAATGGCGCATTTATGCGTGGCTGACTACAATTGACCGCATCCCCGCGCGAATGGAGTGTCGTATGAAGATCCGTCTCTTTCCCCTTCTCCTTCTCGCCGGATGTATCATCGTCCCGGCGGAACAGCCGCTGGACGAACCACCCACGAAGTTCATCACCCATGATTCCGCTCCCGCAACCCTCAGGGATCAATGGAAAACGATGCGGCAGGAATCCGAAGTGAACGATATCTCCGAACCCACCGCCACTGCCAAATTCCTCAAGATGATGGAAACGCCCGCCACTGCGACCGCCAAACGGTCCCTCAGAACGAAAACGAAGACAAAAACAGCTTCCTCGAAGAAGAACGACAAACCTCAGGCACAAACGCAGGAAAAGCCCGGCAGCGCACCGAAACCCGCTGCCGCTGCTGCACCGCCACCCGAGCCTCCTAAAAAAGCCGGGCCGTGATACCTCTGTTGAGAACTCTCCGCACTGGCTCTGCCGGAAGTGTTTTGCTCAGACGCCAGCGGAACTGAACACATACAATAGCGCCCCCATTCCGGACTTACACACGGAAACGAGCCACCGCACCTTCCAAGGCACCGGCGAGTTCACCGAGATGATGGACGCTCGCCACGGTCTGCTCGATTGCCTTTCTGCTCTCCTCTGCCATCTGGGCGATATGCTCGACATGGCGCGCCACATCAGTACTGGCCAGCTGCTGCTCTTTGACGGAAGAAGAGATATCCGCCACACCGCTAGTCGCTGCGGTGACCGTCTTACCGGCCTCGTCCAGCACGCCGATCACGCGATCGATATGCCCCATCGCGACTTGCAACGACGCCAGTCCGGTTTCGATGGACGTTTCCGCGAACTCAGACCTGCTGCTCAACGTCGAAGTGACACGGTCGATCTCGCTGGCTGAAACCGCCGACTTTTCCGCCAGTTTGCGCACTTCATCGGCCACCACCGCAAAACCTCGCCCCTGTTCGCCGGCACGGGCCGCCTCAATGGCTGCGTTCAGCGCCAGCAGATTCGTCTGGTCAGCGATGTCTCTCACCTGTTGCGTCATGCTGGCGATAGTGTGTGTACTCTGGACGAACTCCTGCACGGACTCGGCGATCTGCCGGACCGTGGCTTCGATGCTGCGCATCTCGCTCACCATCTCGACGGCACTGGCATTGCCTTCCCGGGTTCGCTCAAGGCTGAGTTGGGAGAGTTTGCGCACGTCTTCGGTATTGTCCGCAACGGAGGTGATGCTGACCGCCAACTCTTCCACCGCCGCTGCGGTCGATGTCGCCGATCCGCTCTGCGCATCTGAACTGCTGATCACCTGCGCGGAAGTCGAGGACAACAAAGCTGCCGTATTCGACACCTCATTCGCGCTGGCATGAACCTGTCGCAAGGCTTGACACATACTATCCATCAAGCCGTTGAACGCTAACGATGCCTGTCCGATCTCGTCGTTGTTGCCGGCCCTGGTGCGCTTGGTCAGATCTCCGCTGGCCTGGATCGACATCATCGTCTGTTGCAGATCCCGGACCGGCTCGACGATCCGGTTGATCACCCCGCCGACCACGAAGAACAAGGCGATCTGGATGAATATCTGCGCGACCCACAACATACGGTTGGCATTATCGAGAAAAGCGTCTTCTTTGCTCACATCCGAAATGACGATCGCCGCCCCCATGATCGCACCTTCCGAGACTGTATGGCATTGCATACAGTTGATCACACTATGCTCGCCGGAAGTCGCCACGAACGGCACGATCGTGCGCAGGGTCACGCGGCCTTGCGTATCGTGCTCGGGCTCACCGACGCTCACCCCGCCTCCCGACAACACGGCTTTCTCGGCGTCGTCTTGTGCCTGTTCGCTTTGCATCCCCGCGCCGAACTGATCGATCACCGGATTGCCGCGGATGATGCGCACATCCGCCAGATTGAGTTCTTTTTGTTGCACCAGATGTTCGAGCGCTTTTTTGCGGCGCTCCGGATTGCCGATCTCGCCGTTGAGCATCAGCGCATTCATCGTGCGCAACGCCATCTCACCGGAGATCACCGCTTTCTGCTTCGCATCGTCCACCATCCGCCCTTCCAGCCAGAGGAAAGCAAAATGCTGCCCGGTCAGCAGGATCAGCATCAGAACCAGTTGCACCGGAACCTGCAACTTGTTTTTTAACGACAGATTACTCCACCAATGCTTCATCTCTTCCCCCTTTATTCCGGCGACACGCCCTTGGGTCGGCTTGGCGACTTCCGCTGCCGACACTGTTTATTTAACTGTCTATCGACCGTACATCGAAAAACTTGAGTGATGAACCGATGATTTGTGTCTGATCGGAACACTATGAGACCTACCGGGGTTGGCCCCCGCAATGATCAGCTTTCGTCGCTGATGTCGCGCAATAACTGTTCCGCCGTCTCAGCCAGTAGCGCGACATCGAGCGTACCGATACATTGCTCGGCCACTTCGATGCCGTCCGACACCGCTGCACGGTCAGCCTCGGGAATCTCCCAGATGCCGGTCTCATCACCTTTTGCCCGCACCCGCTGCAGGACGAGAATGGCCGCATCGAGTATTTCGACCGCATTCTCGATCCTGGTCTGATGTCGTACGAGCGCGGTACGCACCACAGAGACCGCAGCCGCCAGACGCCCGAACAAAGTGACGTTGAACTGACCGAGGCACGCGGCCTGATAGGCCGAATGCATGTCCATCGCGTAGATGTCCTTCAGGCCGGCCGTAACGGGAACGCGCAACAGGTTTCTTTTTTTCATCTTGTCTTTATCTGGATCAGCTCAGCGCACGCTGACATAGGGTTTGAATCCCAAGCGGGACTTCAGCTTTTCACTGGCGGCACGGGCCTCGCTCTGGGTGGCATAGGGGCCGAGATGCACCCTTTGCAGTCCGTCCTTCTCGATCAGGCTGAGCGGCCTCCCGCCCTCGCCGAGAGTGGCGCGCATCTTGGCCAGAAAACTTTCCGCCCCCTGCGGCGATTTGAATGCGCCAAGTTGCAGATACACTTTGCCTGTCACCGACGCGACAGGTGCCGCAGCCGGAACAGGCGCGGATGCCGCGGCAATCAGTGCCGGTTCGATAATGGGCGCAGCCGCCTTGCCCGGCACACTCAGCTCCGTCGAAACAGTAAGCGTGGAAGACCCGTCCACTGCGATGCTCTCCACCTCGACTTCGGCGCTGCCGCTATTCACGATCCCGAGTTTATGGGCCGCCGTGTAGGAAAGGTCGATGATGCGATTATGCAGGAACGGCCCGCGGTCATTCACCCGCACCACCACAGACTTTTGGGTGGCGACATTGGTGACGCGCGCATAACTCGGAATGGGTAAAGTGGGATGGGCCGCCGTCATGGCATACATGTCGTATGTCTCGCCGATGGAAGTGCGTTGCCCGTGGAATTTCTTGCCGTACCAGGATGCGACACCTCTCTCTTTATAGGTACCGGTACTATCCAGTGGTTTGTAGGTCTTGCCCAATGCGGTGTATTCGCGGTTGGCATAACGATGCAGGGGCTCCGCTTTGGGCACGGCATCGGGAACCTCATCCAGATTGACAGGTGTCTCCGCGCCGGGGCCGTCGCCAGCCAGATAACCCCCCGAACCCGTTTGAGCCGGTATAACTGCAGCCGCAGCTTCAGAACGGGGCTCCGCAGCCGCTGCTGGCGCAGGGGCAGGATCGGCCTGATAGACCGATCCCGTGGCAGGCTCCGGTGCCGGCGCGATCACGCTGCCTCCCGGGCCGGAAGCCAAATCCTCTACCGGGGCCCTGCTCTTTCCCGCTCTCTGTTTGGCTCCGCCTGCACATCCTGCCAGACTGAAGATTGCAATTAATAGCAAAGCGATCTGCTTGTTCATCGGTGAACTCCTTAGGTTTTGACCAACTGCTTGTGGGTGTGAATACTCATCAGCATACCAAATCCGAGCAACAAGGTAAGCATCGACGTACCGCCGTAACTCACCAGCGGCAATGGCACGCCAACCACCGGCAGGATGCCGCTGACCATACCCATATTGACGAAGGCATAGGTAAAGAAGGTGAGCGTGATACTACCGGCCATCAGCCGCGTGAAATAGGTCGAAGCGTTGGCTGTGATGACGAACCCGCGCCCGATGACAAAGATAAACAGGCCGAGCAGGATCAGATTGCCAATGAATCCGAACTCCTCCGACCAGACCGCGAAGATGAAATCGGTGGTCCGTTCCGGCAGGAAGTCCAGATGGGTCTGCGTGCCGTTCAGATAACCCTTGCCGAGGAACCCGCCCGAGCCAACCGCGATCATGCCCTGGATGGTGTGATAACCCTTGCCCAGCGCATCCTGCGAGGGATCGAACAGCATAAGGATACGGTGACGCTGGTACTCGTGCAGCATGGACCACAGGAACGGGGCACTGGCGATGGCCATCAACAACATGCCCAGCATGATGCGCCAACTAAGACCGGCCAGAAACAACACATAGAACCCGCTCGCCCCGATCAGGATGGAGGTTCCCAGATCGGGCTGGCGCGCGATCAGCGCCACCGGCAACAGCAGCAGCAATGCCGCGACAAAATAATTCTTCAGCGTCAGTGTCGCTTCGTGTTTCTCAAAGTACCAAGCCATCATCAGCGGCACCGCGATCTTCATCAGCTCCGAAGGCTGGATGGTGGCAACACCGATGTTCAGCCAGCGCCGCGCGCCGTGGCTGATCTCGCCGAACAGGGCCACACAGATCAGCAAAACCATGCCGAAGATATAGATCGGCACCGCACTGCGGATCAGATAATGCAATGGCATATTGGCGACCAGCCACAAGGCGGCGAATGCAACTAGGATATTGACGAACTGGCCGGAGACACGCATCCAGTCACCGTCGCTGGCGCTGTATATCAGCACCAGACTCACCAGCAACAGCAGGCCGAGCGCCAATAACAACACCGGATCGAGATGCGCCATGAAACGGCGCTGCAGTTCTTTTCTGTTCATCACTCAATCTCCTCCGCTGCGACAACCTGCCAGGCCGCGATGGTTCGATGCCGACGCTCAGTCATCTTCAGCCCCCTCTTTTTCCACCACGGTCTGCAACGGCAGGGGAAGCTTGCCCAGCAGATAATAATCCAGCACCTTGCGCGCGATCGGCGCGGCGGTCGAGCCACCGTGACCGCCGTTCTCGGCCAACACCGCCAGCGCGATGGTCGGCTTTTCTACCGGCGCAAAAGCGATGAACCAGGCATGGTCGCGGAAATATTCCGAGATCTTCTTCTCATCGTATTTCTCCCCCTGCTTCATGCCGATCACCTGCGCCGTCCCGGTCTTGCCAGCCATGCGGTAAGGAGCGCCGGAACCCGCTCCCGCCGCCGTTCCGCCCGGTTTGGTGACCGCCTCCATCGCGCGCTTGACCAGATCGATATGTTGCGGATCGATATGGATGTCGATCGAAGGCGCATTTTCCCGCTCGGAAGCATTGCCGGAAGGCCGCTCGATATGCTTCACAAAATGCGGCTTGTAACCCACACCGCCGTTCGCCAGCGTCGCGGTCGCCGAAGCCAGTTGCAGCGGCGTGACCAGGTTGTATCCCTGCCCGATCCCCACCGACACGGTATCACCGGGATACCAGATCTGTTTGTGCCGATTCATCTTCCATTGCTGCGACGGAAGCAAGCCGGAAACTTCACCCTCCATGTCCACGCCGGTTTTTTTGCCGAAACCGAATTGCGACAGGTAACCGTGTATCTTGTCTATGCCCAGCTCGGTCGCCAGCCCGTAGTAGTAGGTATCGCAGGAGATGACGATGGACTTGAACATATCCACGCTGCCGTGTCCGCCTTTCTTCCAGTCGCGGTACTGGTGCCGGTTGCCGGGCAAAGTGTAATAACCCGGATCACCGATGGTGTAGCTCGGCGAGCGCTTGTTATACAGACCCGCAAGGGCCATGAACGGCTTGATGGTCGAACCCGGCGGATACTGGCCGCGCAAAGCGCGGTTGTTGAGCGGGACATCCAGCGAACTGTTCAATGCTTCCCAGTTCTCGGTATCGATACCGTCGATGAACAGGTTGGGGTCGTAACCGGGCTTGCTGACAAAAGCGAGGATATCGCCGTTGTTCGGATCGATCGCCACCAGCGCGCCGCGGTAAGCGCCGAAAGCCTGCTCCGCCACTTCCTGCAACTTGGCATCCAGCGTCAGCACGAGCGTATTGCCGGATTTTGGCGCACTGCGCGACAGCGCGCGCACCGCACGTCCGCCCGCATCCACCTCGACTTGCTCGAAGCCGGTAGTGCCGTGCAGCTCTTTCTCGTAGCTCTGCTCCAGTCCGGTCTTGCCGATATAGTCGGAACCCAGATAGTTGGACGCGATGTCGTCCTCTTTCAACTGATCGACGTCTTTCTCGTTGATACGGCCGATATAACCGATCAGATGCGAAGTGCCCTGGCCGTAAGGATATTCACGGAACAAGCGCGCCTTGATCTCCACCCCCGGAAAGCGGTAGCGCTGTGCCGCAAAACGCGCCACCTCCTCGTCGCTCAGGCGGTTGCGGATCGGCAAGGTATCGAAGTTGCGGCTCTCCGCCAGCAGCTTCTTGAAACGTTTGCGATCCTTGGGCTGGATATCGACCAGTGTGGACAGCTCATTGATGGTCGCTTCCAGATTGGCCACTTTGCGCGAAGCGATCTCCAGCGTATAGCCGGAATAGTTGCGCGCCAGCACCACACCGTTGCGGTCCAGGATCAGACCGCGGTTGGGTACGATAGGCACCACCGCGATGCGGTTGCTCTCCGCCATGGTCTCGAAATGATCGTGTTTGATTAGCTGCAGGTAGGTGAAACGCAGCAGTAGAATGACGAGCATAACCAACACCAAGCCCAGGCTCAGCATCAGGCGTAAACGGAAATAATAGATTTCGCGCTGATGGTTCTTCAGCTCGACGCGGCGGCTCATAACTCGTTCGGGTCAGATCGGGGGCGGCGCAATGTCTGCAACAGGATGGTCAGCGGTATCCACAACACGGCGGAGACCACACAACCCAGAAAGTATTCCCACATCACGACACCGCGCACCTGCCAATGCACAGCCGCATAGACGGCGTAACTGATCAGCAACAGCGGGAATATCTGCATGGTCTGCTGGCGCAGATCGAACATCTGGATACGGCGGTGCAACACCGTTCCGCCGAACGCCAGCACTGCATAGGCCAGCGCGTGCTGGCCGAACAGACTGGCATCTGCCACGTCGGCGAAAATGCCCACTGTCCAGGCGATACCGATGCCGACGTGATACGGCTTGTGCGTACACCAGTACAACAACACCAGTGCCACAAAATCCGGCTTCAGGATCAGGCCCCATCCCTGCCAGGGCAACCACTCCAGCAGGATCGCGACGAACAGACTGAACGTGATGAACAGGCCGCTGGCCGGCAACAGGAACTCCCGATCTTTGGGAAAGTCGTTACTCATGGCTTCTCCGGCTTGCCCGCAGCTTTGGTTTTTTCATTGCTTTCCGCTTCCGGACGCGGCGGCAATTGCGGCAGCCCCGACACGATCAACAGATAACGGTGCCTGTCCGCACCGGCCATCGGCTCACACGTGATGCGCGCGAACGGATAGGCCGGATCGCGCTCGATCTTGATGACCCTGGCCACCGGCAGACCGGCCGGATAGGTGCCGTCGATACCCGAAGTGACCAGCACATCGCCGCTCTGGATATCGGAACTGATCGGCATATAACGCAGTGCCAACTGGCCGATATCCCCGGAACCGAATACCACCGAGCGGATGCCGTTGCGCAGGACCTGCACCGGCACGGCATGATCCTTGTCGGTCAACAGGGTGACTTCCGACAGCCACGGATAGACACGGGTGACCTGCCCGACCACGCCGACATCATCGATCACCACCTGCCCCATCTGGACATTGGCCTGTGCGCCCTTGTTGATGATGACCTTGCGCTTGAAGATGTCCCGCTCCACATAGATGACTTCCGCCATCTGCATCGGATAACCCACACGCTGCGGCATTTCGGACAAACGTAGCAACTGCGCGTTCTCCACCTGCAACACCTGCAACTGGTTGAGCTGGGCCGCATCCACACTGTGTTGCTCGCGCAAACGCGTGTTCTCGCCGAGCAGATGGCTCTGCGTCTCAAAATGAACGCTGACCTCCTGCCACACCATACCCGGAAGGGTAGTCAGGCGCTGAAAGGGATAGACGATGATGGAGATGACCGTGCGCGTGGACTCCAGATATTTGAAACGCGCATCGATGAACAGCAGCAGCAGCGAGAGAACAACGAAGAACACCAAGCGCACAGCCGCGCTTGGGCCGCGATTAAAGAAGCGGAAAGAAGGATTGCTGTCCAAAGGGGGAACTACTGATCAATCGCTTGCGAAGATGCCGCTGAACTTGTCCATCCGCTCCAGCGCTTTGCCGGAGCCGCGCACCACGCAGGTGAGCGGATCGTCGGCGATCACAACAGGCAGACCGGTCTCTTCCATAAGCAGACGGTCAATGTCGCGCAGCAACGCGCCGCCACCAGTGAGCACCATGCCCTTGCTGGCGATGTCCGCGCCGAGTTCCGGCGGAGTTTGTTCCAGCGCGGTCTTCACCGCACTGACGATGCTGTTGAGCGGATCGGTCAATGCTTCAAGAATCTCGTTGCTGGAGATGGTGAAACTGCGCGGCACACCTTCGGCCAAGTTACGGCCGTTCACTTCCATCTCGCGCACTTCGCTGCCCGGGAAAGCGGAGCCGATCTCTTTTTTGATCTGTTCGGCAGTCGTTTCACCGATCAGCATGCCGTAGTTACGGCGAATGTAGTTGATGATGGCTTCGTCAAACTTGTCGCCGCCGACACGCACGGAGCCGGAGTAAACCGCGCCGCCCAAGGAGATCACACCCACTTCGGTGGTGCCACCGCCGATGTCCACCACCATCGAGCCGGTCGCATCCTCCACCGGCAGGTCTGCACCGATGGCGGCCGCCATCGGCTCTTCGATCAATTCGACGCGACGCGCACCGGCGCCGAACGCCGATTCGCGGATCGCGCGGCGCTCAACCTGAGTGGAGCCGCACGGCACACAGATCACGATGCGCGGACTGGGTGTAAAGATGCTGGACTTGTGTACGCGGCGGATGAACTGCTTGAGCATCTGTTCGGTCACGGTGAAATCGGCGATCACGCCGTCTTTCATCGGACGGATGGCGGTGATATTGCCGGGTGTGCGCCCCAGCATCTGTTTTGCCGCAAGACCGACTTGCTGGATCACTTTCTTGCCATTGGGGCCGCCTTCCTGACGGATCGCCACGACCGACGGTTCATCCAGAACGATACCTTGTCCGCGCAACCAGATCAGCGTATTCGCCGTACCCAAGTCAATCGCCAGATCATTGGAAAAGTAACCGTTAAAGTAATTCAACATATTCGAGCCTCAAGTGTAGAAGGGGTGCGCCTCTAAAGGTGTTTATGATAACCTATTAAGCTCGTTTTGATAAAGCGTTACACACCATGTCTTTGAGCCTAGCCGATGTAGAAAAAGTCGCCCGCCTCGCCCGCCTGGCGATGACCGAGCAGGAGATGCAAGCCGCCCAAGCCCAGCTTTCGAACATCTTCGGGCTGATCGCCGAGATGCAGGCCGTCGATACCCGTGGTATCGAACCGATGTCACACAGCCAAGATCTGGCCCAGCGCCTGCGCGAAGACAAAGTGACTGCAACAGACCAGCGCGCGGCATTTCAGGCCATCGCGCCACAAACCGAAGGCGGATTGTATCTGGTTCCGCAGGTCATAGAGTAAACCGCCATGTTCGAATCCAGCCTCAAACAACTCGGCGACGCCCTGCGCGCCAAAAGAATATCCAGCGTCGAACTGACCCAAAGTTATCTTGACCGCATCACTCGGCTCAACCCGCAACTCAACGCCTACATCACGCTGAATCCGGAGATGTCGCTGGCGCAGGCGCGCGCCGCCGATGCCCGCATCGCCGCAGGCAAAGCCGAAGCACTCACCGGCATCCCGTTCGCGCAGAAAGACATCTTCTGCGCCCAGGGCTGGCTCACCACCTGCGGCTCGAAGATGCTGCACAATTTCGCCTCACCCTACGATGCTCACGTCATCTCGCAATTCAACAGCGCCGGAGCGGTCAATCTGGGCAAGACCAACATGGACGAGTTCGCCATGGGCTCGTCGAACGAAACTTCTTACTACGGCACGGTAAAAAATCCGTGGGATACGACGCGTGTACCCGGCGGCTCTTCCGGCGGCACCGCTGCTGCGGTGGCGGCACGCCTGTGTGCAGCCGCTACCGGCACCGACACCGGCGGCTCCATCCGCCAACCCGCCGCGTTATGCGGCATCTCCGGTTTGAAGCCGACCTACGGCGTGGTGTCGCGCTACGGCATGATCGCCTTCGCCTCCAGCCTCGATCAGGCTGGGCCGATGGGGCGCAGCGCGGAAGACCTGGCGCTGATGATGAACGTGATGGCCGGGTTCGACGAACGCGACTCCACTTCGCTGCAACGCGAAAAGGAAGACTACGCGCGCGACTTGAGCAAGCCGCTGAACGGCTTGCGTATCGGCCTGCCGAAAGAGTTTTTCGCCGCCGGCATGGGCGCGGATGTGGCCAAAGCGGTCGAAGCCGCCATCGCCGAATACAAGAAACTCGGCGCGACCATCGTCGACATCAGCCTGCCCAATTCCAAGCTGTCCGTGCCGGTGTATTACGTGCTGGCCCCAGCCGAAGCGTCGAGTAACCTGTCGCGCTTCGACGGCGTGCGCTACGGCTACCGCGCCCCCGAGTACAGCGACCTCGCCGACATGTACGAGAAGAGCCGCGCGCAGGGCTTCGGTGCGGAAGTGAAACGCCGCATCATGATCGGCACCTATGTGTTGAGCCACGGTTATTACGACGCCTATTATTTGCAGGCGCAGAAGATCCGCCGCCTCATCGCGCAGGACTTCACCGAAGCCTATAAACAGTGCGATGTCATCATGGGACCGACCTCGCCTTCCACCGCATTCAAGCTCGGCGAAAAAGGCGACGATCCGGTGCAGATGTATCTGTCCGACATCTACACCATCGCGGTGAACCTGGCGGGACTGCCCGGCATGTCCATCCCCTGCGGTTTCGGCGACAACGATATGCCGGTAGGCTTGCAGATCATCGGCAATTATTTCGACGAAGCGCGCATGCTGAACGTGGCGCACCAATATCAACTGGCGACCGACTGGCACAGCCGCGCGCCACAAGGGCTGTAAGGAAATCACATGACTTGGGAAATCGTCATCGGACTGGAAGTACACACCCAGCTCTCCACCAACAGCAAGATATTCTCGGGCGCATCCACCGCCTTCGGCGCGGAACCGAACACGCAGGCCGATGCGGTGAGTCTGGCTTTGCCCGGCGTGTTGCCGGTGCTGAACAAAGGCGCGGTGGAACGCGCCATCCGCTTCGGCCTCGCCACAGGCGCACACATCGCGCCGCGTTCGGTGTTCGCGCGCAAGAACTACTTCTATCCCGACCTGCCCAAAGGCTACCAGATCAGCCAGATGGATCTGCCCGTGGTGGGACAGGGCGCACTGACCATCCAGGTCGAGCCATTGTCGGGTAACGCAAAACCTTATGAGAAGACGGTGCGCATTACGCGCGCCCACTTGGAAGAGGACGCGGGCAAATCGGTACACGGCGATTCGCAAGGCGTGACCGGCATCGACCTCAATCGCGCAGGCACCCCGCTACTGGAGATCGTGTCCGAACCGGATATGTGTTCCGCCGCCGAAGCTGTGGCCTATGCCAAAACGCTGCATACACTGGTGCGCTGGATCGGCATCTGCGACGGCAACATGCAGGAAGGTTCGTTCCGCTGCGACGTGAACGTATCGGTACGCAAGCCCGGCCAGCCGCTGGGCACACGCCGCGAGATCAAGAACCTCAATTCGTTCAAGTTCATGCAACAGGCCATCGACTACGAAGTGCAATGGCAGATCGACACGCTGGAAAACGGCGGCAAGGTGCAGCAGGCAACAGTGCTGTTCAACCCCGATACCGGCGAGACCCGCATGATGCGCAGCAAAGAAGACGCGCACGACTACCGCTATTTCCCCGATCCCGATCTGCTACCGCTGGAGATATCATCCGACTGGATCGAGCAAGTACGCGCCACGCTGCCGGAATTGCCACTCGCCAAACAAACCCGTTATGTGAACGATCTGGGTCTGTCCGCTTATGATGCCAGCCTGCTTACGACCTCGCGCGAGATGGCGGACTTTTTTGAAGCCGCACTAGGCAACAACAAGGGACAAGCAAAAGTTTGCGCCAACTGGCTCATAGGCGAAGTCAGCGCACAGTTAAACCGCGACGGCCTGGACATGGCACGCTGCCCCATCTCCGCGCAACAACTCGGCAATATGCTGCAACGTATCGCCGACGGCACCATCTCCAACTCAGGTGCGAAAGAGGTGTTCCGTACTCTGTGGGCGGAAGGTGGTGAAGTGGATACCATCATCGCAGCCAAAGGTTTGAAACAGGTCTCTGATGCAGGCGCCATCGAAAAGATCGTGGACGAGATCATGGCGGCCAACGCCGACAAGGTCGCGGAATACCGCAGCGGCAAGGACAAGCTGTTCGGCTTCTTCGTCGGCCTCGCCATGAAGGCCAGCAAAGGCCAAGCGAATCCGGCGCAGCTGAACGATATCTTGAAGAAAAAACTGGAAGGTTAAGGCAACCGTTCGTCCTGAGTCTGTCGAAGCACATTCATTCATGGTTCGACAAGCTCACCACGAACGGAGGACTTGTTCCGCACGGTCTTAGATACTGGTTTTTCTCGATTTATGCGGCGCTTTGCTGAAGGCAAAGTCATACAGCCAGTTCGGCAAGCACTTCAGCAACCATCCCACCATTCCCATCTGCCAAGGCACCACGGCGAACGACTTGCCGGATTCGATGACACGCGCCATGCGGCGTGCGGCTTCATCGGCTTCCAGAATGAACGGCATCGGATAGGTGTTCACATCGGTCATCGGCGTCTTGATGTAGCCGGGGCACAGCGTCACCACGTTCACCCCGCTGCCATGCAACTCCACACGCAACGATTCGAGATACGAGATCGCGGCCGCCTTGGAAGCGGAGTAAGCGCCCGAACCGGGCAGGCCGCGAAAGCCCGCCACGCTGGCGATGCCCACCAGCGTGAAGTGCCCCCCTCGCCCTCTGGGATAACCAGCGACTTGCCCGCTTGCGGGCTTAGTCGAATGGCTAATAGTTTCATCAGAGGGGCTGGGGGTGAGGGCTGCCGCACGCATCGCTGCCAGAAACGGTTGGAAGGTCTTCACCATACCCAGCACATTGATGTCTATCACTTGCTGAAAGGCGTCGAGGTCTTCGGCATATTCGGTGAGCGTACCGCGGCTCACGCCCGCGTTGGCGATAACGATGTCCGGTACACCGACGCGCGCCATGAAATCTTCCGCCGCATGTTGGAGGGCGGCGATATCGCGCACATCCAGCGCGTAACAAAAAACTTTTCCGGGAAATTCCGCCGCCAGGCTTTGCAGCAATTCGGAGCGGCGGGCACAGGCGGCGACGGTTGCGCCGCGCTCAAGATAATGGCGCGCGAGGGCCAGACCGAGGCCACTCGACGCGCCAGTGATGACGACCTTCATCAGTGCTTGCTGCGTTCCTTGCGCACTTTGGCGATCACATCGTTCAGCACCTGGATGGTGACTTCAGGCGTCAGACCAGTGATGACATATTTGCCGCCCACCACCAGTGTGGGAGTGCCACGGATGCCATAATCCTGCAGCATCTGCTTGCTACGGTTGATCTTGCTGCTCAAGGCGAACGAATTGTAGGCTGCCGAGAACTTGGCGCGATCGATACCGCGCTGCGCGACGAAGTCCAGAATATCCGCTTCTTTATCCAGCACGATGTTGCTCACGTTCCAGGCGCTGAACAGCTCGTCGTGCAGACGCAACGGCTGACCCAGCGCTTCCATCGCGTAGAACGTTCGCGCCATTGGCTCCCAAGAATCGCGGAAGATGACCGGCACATATTGCAGATCGACATCTTTGGGCATCTTCTTCTCCCATGCGCTCAACTGCGGATGCAGATGGTAACAATGTGAACAGCCGTAGAAGAAGAATTCCAGCACTTCGATCTTGTCCCCGCTGCGCGTGGGCTGTCCGGGACTGAGTTCCTTGTAGTCACGTCCCAGTTGCGCCTCGGCCAAAGCCTGCGCGGACAACACCAACAGTGCCACTGCGAACAATCGTTGCAAGAGTTTCATATCATCTCCTTGGGGTTTATTGTGCCTTCATCGGCGTGGCATTCGCCACACCATTCTGTTTCAACAATGCCATCGCCTTGTCCAGCTCGTCGCCGCCTTTGAACGGCCCCAGACGCACACGGTGATACGTACCCTTGTCGGGCAGTTCAACCGAACGCAGACTCGCCTCCAGCCCCAGCAATGCCAGCTTCGCTTTCAACTTTTCGGCATCGCTCACATTGCTGAACGATCCCGCCTGCACATAGAACGTCTCTTTGCTCACGGCTGCCTTGGCCGGTTCTTTGGCCGCAACAGGCGCCTTCTCCGCGCTGCGCGGCACACCGCCGTCCGCCCTGTTATCGGTCAACACTTTGTAAAACTCGAAATGCTGTTTGGGTTGTTCTCTCACCCCGGAAGCCGCCACCGGCGCACTGGCCGATACGGATTTGGCCTGCGCCGGCAGCGGTTCGCCCTTCACCTCCGGCTTGCCCGCCTCTGGCACCCCTTTATCCGCGAACGAGGCGGGATTCTTGGCGGTGATGTACCACGCCACCGCACCCGCCACCATCAGACCAAGCACCATGCCCAGCACGATGCCGGCGAACAATGAACCGCCCTTGCCCGAACCTCCACCGCCTTTAGTGCTCTTGCTCATTGACCATCCTTCAAGTTAAACGCGCCTACAGCCCAAACCTGTAACGCCTACATCTTCTCCGGCGCACTCACACCGAGCAGCGCCAGACCATTCTTGATCGTCTGCGCCACGGCGGCGATCAATGCCAGCCGTGCCAGCTTGAGTTTCTCGTCCTCGACCAGAAAGCGCGAGGCATTATAGTAGCTGTGAAAATCTGCTGCCAATTCTTTGAGATAGAAAGCAACCAGATGCGGCGCAAGCTCTTGTGCCGCCGCTTCGATCACCTGCGGATAATCGATCATGCGCTGCAACAGCGCAGTCTCGTATTCGCTATCCAGCACACTGACATCGGCAACCAGCAAAGAGTTCCGCTCCCCACCCCATTGCGCCAGTACCGTACTGATACGGGCGTGGGCGTACTGGATGTAATACACTGGATTATCGTTGCTCTGCGATTTTGCCAAATCGATATCGAACACTAGTTGCGAATCGGGATGGCGCGCGGCGAGGAAATAACGCGTCGCGTCGCAACCTACTTCGTCGATCAGATCGCGCAGCGTGACATAGCTGCCCGCGCGCTTGGAGATCTTCACCTCTTCACCGTTCTTCAACACCGTCACCATCTGGTGCAGCACATAGTCCGGCCAGCCTTTGGGGATGCCCGCATCCAGCGCCTGCAAACCGGCGCGCACACGGGTAATGGTGCTGTGGTGATCGGAACCCTGCTCGTTGATGACACGCACAAAACCGCGCTTCCATTTTTCCAGATGGTAAGCCACGTCCGGCACGAAATAGGTGTAGCCGCCGTCGCTCTTGCGCATCACGCGGTCTTTGTCATCGCCGAAATCGGTGGTGCGCAACCACAGCGCGCCTTCCTGCTCGTAAGTGTGGCCGCTGGCGATGAGCTTCTGCACTGTCGCTTCCACCTTGCCCTCGGTGTACAGCGCGGACTCCAGCGAGAACACATCGAACTCCACCTGAAACGCGCGCAAATCCAAGTCCTGCTCGCGGCGCAGATAGGCCACGGCGAAATGGCGGATGGCTTCGGCGTCGTTCACATCACCTTTGCCCGTCGTATGTTGATCGTCCGCTTCCACGGTTTCTTTCGCCATGTAGCTGCGCGCCACATCCATGATGTAATCGCCGCGATAGCCGGACTCCGGCCAGGACGCATCGTCCGGCGTGACGCCTTTGCAGCGCAACTGCACCGACAGCGTGAGGTTGTCGATCTGCGCACCCGCATCGTTGTAGTAAAACTCGCGCGTCACGTTCCAGCCCGCCGCGTGCAACACATTGCACAAACAATCTCCCACCGCCGCACCGCGACCGTGGCCGACATGCAATGGCCCGGTCGGGTTGGCGGAGACGAACTCCACCCCCACCTTGCGCCCTTGCCCGACATGCACATGACCGTAACCTGCGCCCGCCTGCAACACGCCATGCACCACATCCTGCTTGGCAGCGGTGGTGATGAACACGTTGATGAAACCCGCCCCCGCGATCTCGACTTTCTCGATCACTTCGGATTTCGGCAGCGCCGCAATCAGTGCATTGGCGATGTCACGTGGTGATTTGCGCAGGGGCTTGGCCAGTTGCATCGCCAGATTACAGGCGTAATCGCCATGCGAGGCTTGTTTGGGACGTTCGATGAGGACGGTCGCACCTTCATGGTCAGGCGCAACCTCGCGCAAAGCCTGCGCGAACAGATCAGATAAATGGGATTTGAAATTCAGGACTGCGGACATTGCTTTACGCCTTCAAAAGAGGCGCGGATTATAGCATCTGAGGAAGACTGATTAATCTTCCTGCTTAGCGAATTGCGGAAGCGTTGCTCGGATAGTTGCCTTCAATCTTTCACCAGCCTCCTCAGGAGAATCTTTATTCCAGATTATCGTCAGGTGGTGGTTTGTATCGAAGTGTGTTTTTTGCTCTTCAAATTTATGCTTTTCACACGTATAGATGACGGGTTTACCTAGTCCTTCTGCATATCCGGCCTCCCAATATGCACCAAGATTGTCATGAGTTAAGTCTGCAATTAAAAAGTCTGATGCTTGAATTTCAACTCGCAAACGATCATCAATAAGCCCCGCCCTTGGCTGATCATCAAGTCGATACAGGTCAAAGCCCGCTTGTTTCGCACTTGGCTTAAAAATATTTTCCAGAACTTGATCTAAGACAGCATCACCGAACTTCATTGCCATGAATGCCTTTCGGTATCCAGTACCACCTTGTAGCAATCTTTCGTAATAGTCCCAGCCATCAAATGACAGCGTGGCGTGCGCTCTTCCTGGAGCGCCCATAGCCTCAGAGAGATTCCCCGTTACCAATCCGATATCAAATAGGTGACGAACAATCATCGCAAAACCCTCTGGCGAGTTTGCCCCTATTATTGAGCTATGCGTACTAGGTTCAATCCATTTCGTCTTGCCTGGACCCTCAACGTTTTCGGCTAGCCACCGAATCAGCAAATCGGCTTGTTCTTTTGGTCGAGGCAGCGGTCTTTTCAATATTTCTTGGACTGTATTTGTATATAGCTCCGCTCCTTCATTTGTCTGTTGCATTGTTCTAAGTGCATGGCTAATTTTTGCTGCCGCCTCTTTATGTTCTTGATGCGTATATGGAAGTGTAGCAATAAGGCTTTCAGAAAGAACAAACTCGCCACATAGTGGGCAAGAGAAGTACGCTCCATCCCGACCGTCGATATAGGGACGCTTCTCCTTAAGTGGTGAATGACATACAGGACAAGGCTCTGACATCGTTTTTAATCCTTAATTCGTTAAAAATTTAGTTGCTGTATTTCGTCAATCCGCCGCAGGCAACCGAATCGTGTATTGCCCCGACTTCTCATCCTTCACCAGCACGACCAGCTTGTGCTTCTGCGCGTCCTCGATCAGCTCTTTGAATGAGCGGTAGCCGTAGTAGGTTTCATTGAAGCCGGGGCGGCGGCGTTGCATGGTGGGTTTGACCATGGAACCCCAGAGCTTTTCGTCGGATCCGCGTTCGGAGATGAGTCCCTCGACGGTTTCGACCAAAAAGTCCATCGCTTCCTGTTTCTTGTCTTCGTCGCCTTTGTCTTCCGCAGGCTTGGTTGCTTCCGCCTTTTTCTTGGCCGGTGCTTTTTTCGCAGCTTGTTTCTTCTTGGCTTCCTGCACGCGCACAAGGTCGTCGTAGAAGATGAATTCGTCGCAGTTGGCACTCAGCAAGTCCGAGGTCGAATCTTTCACGCCGATGCCGATGACATATTTGTTGTTCTCGCGCAGCTTGGACACCAGCGGCGAAAAATCGGAATCGCCGCTGATGATGACGAAGGTATCGACGTGGGCTTTGGTGTAGCAGAGATCGAGGGCATCGACGACCATACGGATGTCGGCGGAGTTCTTGCCGCTTTGTCGCACATGCGGGATCTCGATCAGCTCGAAGGCGGCCTCGTGCATGGTGGCCTTGAATTCCTTGTAGCGGTCCCAGTCGCAATAGGCTTTCTTGACCACGATGCTGCCCTTGAGCAACAGGCGTTCCAGCACTTTCTTGATGTCGAACTGCGCGTATTTGGCGTCGCGCACGCCCAGCGCCACGTTCTCAAAATCGCAGAACAATGCCATGTTGGTGATTTCCGGTTGACCTGCCATGTGTATCTCCCCTAAGCAAATTAAATTGCATCTATGGAACAACCCCGACTACTCAACCGGACATGGCTACGCTCTAGGCAAGACGCTTCAACAATTTCTCGTGTATGCCGCCGAAGCCGCCGTTGCTCATCACCAGGATCTGGTCACCCGACTTCGCCACGCTGGCGATGGCTTCAATGAGTTCGCCGAGATCGTCTTTCACCACCGCCTTGTCACCCAGCGGAGCCAGTGCGCCGCGCGCATCCCAGCCCAGGTTTCCGGCATAACAGAAAGTCAGGTCGGCATCTTTCAGGCTGCCGGGCAGCGCATCTTTCATCACCCCCAACTTCATGGTGTTGGAGCGCGGCTCCAGCACGGCGAGGATACGCACCTTACCCACCTTGCGGCGCAGCCCGGCAACAGTGGTGTCGATGGCGGTGGGGTGGTGCGCGAAGTCGTCATACACGGTGATGCCGTTGACCGTGCCGCGCACTTCCATGCGGCGCTTCACGTTCTTGAATCCGGACAAGGCTTCCAATCCCAGCGCCACGGGCACCCCGGCATGGCGCGCGGCGGACAAAGCCGCCAGTGCGTTCATGCGGTTGTGTTCGCCCATCAAGTCCCATTGCAGCTTGCCCTGCGCTTTGCCGTTGAACGTCACTTGCTCGTTGTCATCGATGTTCCAGCCGTCATTGCTGCCGAACTTCTCCACCGGCGACCAGCAGCCGCGCTGAATGACACGCACCAACGAATCCTCGCGTCCGTTGCTCACCACCAAACCGTTGCCCGGCACAGTGCGCACCAGATGATGGAACTGCGTCTCGATGGCGGCGAGGTCGGGGAAGATGTCGGCGTGGTCGAATTCGAGGTTGTTCAAGATCGCGGTACGCGGATGGTAGTGCACGAATTTGGAACGTTTGTCGAAGAACGCGGTGTCATATTCGTCCGCTTCGATGACGAAGAACGCCGAGTCGGTGATACGCGCCGAGATGCCGAAATTCTGCGGCACGCCGCCGATGAGGAAGCCGGGATTCAGTCCCGCATGTTCCAGTATCCACGCCAGCATCGAGGTAGTGGTGGTCTTGCCGTGTGTACCCGCCACACCCAGCACCCACTTGTCGCGCAGCAAGGTATCCGCCAGCCATTGCGGGCCGGATGCGTAGGCCAGGTTGCGGTTCAATATCTCTTCCATCAGCGGATTACCGCGCGATACCACGTTGCCGATGACGAACACGTCCGGCTTCAATTCGAGTTGCTCCACACCGAAACCTTCGATGAGTTCGATGCCCTGTGCTTCGAGTTGTGTGCTCATCGGCGGATAGACGTTGGCGTCGCAACCGGTGACGCGATAGCCCGCCTGCTTGGCGATGGCCGCGATACCCCCCATGAATGTGCCGCAGATACCGAGGATGTGAATATGTTTTGGTTTGCTCATTTGTTTACGCTCTAAAAATAAAATACACCGCGCCCATCATGCATAACGCCGCGTACAGATAATCCATCTTCAACGGTTGCCCCATGTACAACACCGCGAACGGCACGAACACCGACAGGGTGATGACCTCCTGCAATATCTTCAACTGGCCGAGGTCCATCGTCGTGTAGCCGATGCGATTGGCCGGGACTTGCAGCAGATATTCGAACAGCGCGATTCCCCAGCTCAGCAACGCTGCCACATACCAAGGCGATTGCGCGAAATTCTTCAGATGCCCGTACCAGGCAAAAGTCATGAACAGATTGGAGACGATGAGCATCAGCGCGGTCACCAGCAATGGTTGCGAGATCATGCCCATGTTTCAATTCTCCCCGATCCGGTTATCAACGGCGGCGAATGGTAAAGGGAATCGCTCGTCTATGCCAGTTCGTCACACGATATACCGCATTGTTTTCAAGTAGAATCGCGCCACCGAGACACTACCACTGGATAGCCGTGCCGCATACGCCCAGCAACGCTTCAGTCGCAATCAAGTGCTTTTCGACCTTCGTCGCACTGGTGCTGGTGAGCGGCTGCGCCACCACCCCGGAGCCTGTCGC
>JAVBYO010000009.1 GCA_030823955.1 Gallionellaceae bacterium | reverse complement strand
TTACGGCTTTTTTGCCGATGAACCGGCAACGACTCCTGCGGCAGACCCCGGCTACGGCTTCTTTGACGAGGCGCCTGCCACGGCGCAAACCCCCGCTGCGGCTGAAAACGCACAAGGTTACGGCTTCTTTGAGGAAACGCCGGTACAAAAGACCGAGCGCGAGAATCAGCGCGGCTACGGCTTCCTGCAAGAACCCAACCCAGATAGCCAAACAGCAGCCACTCCGATCGCATCTCCGGCGAATACGTCGGCCCCGTCCGCCGAACAAGCCGCTCCGCATCTGGTCGCCGAGAACGCGCACCCCACCCGTCGTGCGGTGGATCGCGTGCCGCCACCTGCGGCAGCCGATTCGTCGATCCGCGTCAGCGTGGAAAAAGTCGACCAGATCATCAACCTGGTCGGTGAGTTGGTCATCACCCAGGCCATGCTTACCCAGTCCGCTTCGCAACTCGACCCGCTGATACTGGAACGCCTGCAGAGCGGCCTCAGCCAACTGGAACGCAACACGCGCGACATACAGGAAGCCGTGATGGCGATACGCATGTTGCCGATCTCCTTCGTGTTCAGCCGCTTCCCGCGCGTGGTACGCGACATGGCGAACAAACTCGGCAAACAGATCGAACTCAAGACACTGGGCGAAGGTACCGAGCTGGACAAAGGACTGATCGAGAAGATCGCCGACCCGCTCACCCACCTTATCCGCAACAGCCTGGATCACGGCATCGAGATGCCGGAAAAACGTGTCGCTGCGGGTAAATCACCGAGCGGCACCATCACCCTCAACGCCTTCCATCAGGGCGGCAACATCGTCATTGAAGTGGCCGACGATGGCGGCGGCTTGAGCCGCAACAAGATCCTTAACAAGGCCAAAGAACGCGGCATGAACGTCAGCGATGATATGCCGGATGCCGCAGTTTGGATGCTGATCTACGAGGCCGGATTCTCTACCGCAGAGGTGGTCACCGATGTCTCCGGACGTGGTGTCGGTATGGATGTGGTGAAACGAAACATCGCCGAACTGGGCGGCCGTGTCGAGATCGATTCGGCGGAAGGTTACGGTACCCGCACCACTATTCGCCTGCCGTTGACCCTGGCCATCCTCGACGGCCTGTCGATCTCCGTCGGCGGACAAGTCTTCATCGCACCGCTGGGTTCCATCGTGGAATCGCTGCAAGTCGATCCGCAAGACCTGAAATCGGTCAGCGGCGAAGGCCACCTGTTGCGTGTGCGCGGCGAATATCTGCCTTTGGTCGCCGTACATGAAGTGTTCCATATTGAAAATGCCGTCACGGATTTCACCAAAGGTATCGTCGTCATCATCGAGTCGGAAGGAAAGAAGACCGCATTGATGGTGGATGAGTTACTCGGCCAGCACCAGGTCGTCATCAAGAGCTTGGAATCCAATTTCCGCAAGGTACACGGCATCTCGGGTGCGACCATCATGGGCGACGGGAAAGTCGCCCTGATTCTGGACGTCATGGCCTTGGCAGCACAACACAAATCTCGCAACACTTGATCCGCAAAATTATTAGCAGTATAGCCAGCTTGATCGATTCGATTTAATTTTTGCAAGGGAGAATGAAAATGTCAGCAACCAACATGAAAGTAGGAACCCGGCTTGCTCTGGGATTCGGCGCGGTGATAGCACTGCTAATCATCATCGCCACGATTTCCATCACAAGCATGCGTACTCTGGACGACGAGCTTATGGATATCGTCGAAGACGAGTTTCCCAAGACCGTCTGGGCGAATAATGTAGTTGATGGTGTTAACGTCATTGCTTGGTCGATGCGTAATGCCTTGCTGGAATCGGAAAAAGGCAAAATCGACAAGGAAATTGCAAGAATCGGCGAGCAACGCATCATCATCAAAGAGAATCTGGATAAACTGCATGAAAAAATCACCTCCAAAGCTGGCAAGGAAGCACTGGGGGCCGTGGACGATGCACGCAATGCATACATTGGAGCGCAAGATAAATTCCTGCAATTGATGAAAGAGGGCAAACAAGACGAAGCCAAAGCGTTTCTGCTGGTTGACATTCGCCCACTCCAAGCCAACTACATCAATAAGGTAGGGGCATTAATAAGCCTGCAAACGGAGCGTTTGAACGAAATCGGGGCAGCGTCTGCGGCAACTGCGGATAGCGCGATATTAACCACGATCATCCTGTCCATCATCGCCCTAATCGTAGCAATCATCATTGGCTTCCTGATCGTGCGCAACCTGATGAAACAACTGGGTGGCGAGCCTGACTATGCGGCCCATGCCGTAGGCAAGATCGCCCAAGGCGACCTGTCCATTGACTTGGAAATCAAGCCGGGCGACACCACCAGCCTGCTGTACTCACTGAAGACCATGCAGGACAGCCTGCGCAGCATCGTCGGAGAGATCAAGAACATCGTAGAAGCGGCGGCGATCCGGGGTGACTTTAGTGTGAAGATGGACCTGAACGGCAAAGCGGGCTACACCAAAGAGCTGTCCGACCTGCTGAACAGCCTGTCCAACGTTTCCGAAACCGGCCTGAACGACGTGTCACGCGTCGCCACCGCCCTGTCGAACGGCGACCTGAGCCAGAAGATCACCAAAGAATATGCCGGTGTATTCAACCAAACCAAAGTGGCAGTCAACAGCACCGTTGACTCATTGACCAAGGTCGTCGAAGAGATCCGCAACATTGTTGAAGACGCGGCGGTACGCGGCAGCTTCGCCACCAAGATGGACATGAACGGCAAACAGGGTTACACCAAGACCCTGTCGGAGTTGTTGAATCAACTGTCCAATGTGACCGACGA
>JAVBYO010000012.1 GCA_030823955.1 Gallionellaceae bacterium | reverse complement strand
GCTTGGGTGATTGCGCAACGGTGTGCGACTTCGGTGCCATCTATATGGACAGGCACGGCATACCGGTAGTGGATAGCGCGAAATGCACCGCCTGCGGCGACTGTGTCGATATCTGCCCGAAACAACTGTTCTCGCTGCAACCTGTCTCGCACCGGCTGTGGCTGGCCTGTAAGAATCAGGCCGACCCGGATGCATCCGAATATGCCTGCGAGGTGTCCTGCACTGCCTGTGGGCGCTGTGTGGCCGATGCCGCACCCGGCCTGATCAGTCTGCAACGCAACCTTGCTGTGATCGACTACACCAAGAACGAATCCGCCGGACGGGAAGCCATCGAGCGTTGCCCCACCGGCGCCATCGTCTGGCTGGAGGGCGACCTCATTAGTAAAGGCAAATACGCCAAGAAGATCATTCGTATCGAACCGTTACCTGTCACCGCAGAAGCATAAGGGGCCCCCCAAGGAGAAATCATGTTGAACAAACTCAAACAATTCAAATTGCTCGGCGCTGACACCAGTACGGACGGCAGCAAGACCAAATTCAAATACCCCGGTACGCGTGATGCTATCGACGGCAATACCGCCGTCATCATGGTGGAGCGCGAAGCTTCGCAGGGCGCGGGAGCATATCCGATCACGCCTTCGACGCAGATGGGTGAATACTGGGCGGAAGAAGTTGCCAAGGGACATCTCAATGCTGCAGGCAAGCCGCTGATCTTCGTCGAGCCGGAATCGGAACATGCGGCGGCAGGTGTCACTGCGGGTATGTCGATGACGGGATTACGCGCGGTGAATTTCACCTCGTCGCAGGGGCTGGCTTTTATGCACGAGTCGCTGTATGCCGCTGTTGGCAAGCGTCTGCCTTATGTATTGAATCTCGGCTGCCGCGCCATCACCAAGGCTTCTCTCAACGTGCATTGCGCGCATGATGACTACCACTGTGCCGACGATACCGGCTTCATCCAGGTGTTCGCCAAGAACGCGCAGGAAGCCGCTGACCTCAACATGATCGCGCGCAAGACCGCCGAATTGGCGCTGACCCCCGCGATGGTGGCGCAGGACGGCTTTCTCACCACCCACCTGATAGAACCGATGCAGGTGCCGGAAAAGGAGCTGGTCGCCGAATATCTGGGCGACGCCGACGATCTCATCGACACACCGACTCCGGCGCAGCAGATGTTGTACGGCCCCAAGCGCCGTCGTGTGCCGTCCAACTGGGACGTGGACAATCCGATGCAGACTGGCGTGGTGCAGAACCAGGACGCTTACATGCAGGCAGTGGCAGCACAGCGCCCGTATTTTTTCGACCATATCCCCGCGTTATTCGACACGAACGCGCAAGAGTTCTACGAGCTGACTGGTCGTCGTTATAACCGTGTCGATGCCTACCGTTGCGACGATGCCGACTACCTCATCCTCGGTCAGGGCAGCATGACGGTGCAGGCCGCCGCCGTGGCTGACTGGCTGCGCGAGACACGCAAGATCAAAGTGGGTGTGGTCAACATCACCATGTTCCGTCCTTTCCCCGGCGATGTGCTGGGTAAGATACTGAAAGGCAAGAAGGGCGTGGCCGTGCTGGAGCGCACCGACCAGCCGCTGTCGGAAGACCTGCCGCTGATGCGCGAGGTGCGTTCTACCGTGACCAAATGTGTAGAGAACGCCAGAGAAAATTCCTATGCCGATTACGCCTGTTACGAAACAGCCAAAGAGATGCCGTCGCTGTACTCCGGCTGTTACGGTCTGGGCTCGCGCGACCTGCAACCGGAAGGTCTGATCGCCGCCGTGGAGAACATGCTGCCCGGCGCGGCACACTGCAAGTTCTATTATCTGTCCGTCGATTTCGTGCGCGACGAATCCGCCAATCCCAAGCAGGAGATACGCCAGCAGGAACTGCAAGCCGCTTATCCGGGAATCAAGGCGCTGGCGTTGCGCGGTTCCGAGAACCCGAACCTGTTGCCCAAGAATGCCATCGCAGTGCGTATGCACTCCATCGGCGGTTGGGGCGCGGTGACCACCGGCAAGAATCTGGCGATGACGCTGTTCGAGTTGCTGGGCTGGGACATCAAGGCCAATCCGAAATACGGTTCGGAGAAGAAGGGCCAGCCGACCACTTATTATCTGTCCGCAGCACCCGAGCCTATCCGCATCAACTGCGAATACACCAACGTCGATGTGGTGCTGTCGCCCGACCCGCAAGTGTTCGGTCACACCAACGCGCTGGAAGGCATGAAAGAGGGCGGCGTGTTCATCATTCAGAGCAATCTGGAAACGCCGGAAACAGTGTGGGAGACCTTTCCGGTGCGCACCCAGCAATACATCGTGGACAAGAAGATCCGTGTGTTTTACCTCGACGCGTTTAAGATCGCGCGTGCCGAATCCAGCAACACCGACCTGCAATTACGTATGCAGGGCAACGCTTTCCAGGGGGCATTCTTCCGCGCTTCCGACGTGAAGGAACGAGCTGGGTTGTCTGAAGAGACTTTGTTCACCGCGATTGAAAATCAGCTCGAATCAAAGTTCGGCAAGAAGGGCAAACGCATCGTCGAGGACAACCTGCGCGTGGTGCGTCGCGGTTATGAAGAGCTGTTCGAGATCAAACCGGAATTCATGAAGGTCGGCCAGCGCGCCAAGTTCGTCGGCAAGGCAGCGCCCGCATTGCCCATCATGCTCAAACAGATTCCGGAAGGCGACGGCGGTCTGTCCGATATCCACCGTTTCTGGGAACAGACCGGCAGCTTCTACATGAAGGGGCAAGGCTCGGACAATCTGGTCGATCCGTTCATGGGGCTGTCGGTGATCCCCGCCGTGACCGGTGTGTATCGCGATATGACCGGTGTGCGTTTCGAGCATCCCGAATGGCACGCGGAGAAATGCACTGCCTGCGGCGAATGTTTCACGCAATGCCCGGACAGCGCCATTCCCGGGCTGGTCTCGACCACCACCGATGTGCTCAACACCGCGATCCAGAAGATCGAGATCGGCGGTCGCCCGACGCGTTTTCTGCGCAAGTTCAGCCGCGCCATCGACAAGAAGTTACACAACGCACTCGACCGCGACGGTCTGGATGTGCGTGCGCTGCTGGCCAACGCCATCACCGAGGCGTTCGCCGAAGACACTACGCAGGGCGAAGACCGTGGCCGTCTGGAAGCCGAATTGAACCTGTTGCGCGAACAGCTCGGCGGCTTCAAATTCGCCACCACCAAGCCGTACTGGACGCAGAAGGAGAAGAAAGAAAAGGGCGCAGGCGGCCTGTTCTCCATCACCATCAACCCGTACACCTGCAAGGGCTGCGAGTTGTGTGTACAAGTCTGTGCGGATAATGCACTGACCATGGTCACGCAGACGCAGGAGAGCATCCAGACGCTGCGCGACGACTGGAATTTCTGGCTCGACCTGCCGACCACACCGGCGCAATTCAGCCGCATAGACGATCTGGACGAGAAGGTCGGCGCGTTGGAGACCTTGTTGCTGGATAAACACAACTACCAGTCGCTGGCCAGTGGTGACGGTGCCTGTCTGGGCTGCGGCGAGAAAGCGACCATCCACCTGTTCACCGGCACGGTCACCGCGCTGATGCAGCCGCGTGTGAAGAAGTTTCTGGCCAAGCTGGATACTCTGATCGCAGGTCTGGAGAACCACCTCCGCATGCAGCTCAGTAGCACCGTCGATCTCACCGATACCAAGGCGCTGATGCAGGCGATACAGGCGCACAGCGGGCACGATCTGACATTGGCGAATCTGTCGGAGAGTCTGCTGGCAAAGAGCCCGAGCGAACCAATCGATCCGCAATGGCTCAAGCGTATAAGCCAGATGCTGGAGAAGCTTAAAGACCTGCGCTGGCGTTATATGGAAGGTCCGAGCAAAAAAGGCCGCGCCGAGATGGGCGTGATCAACTCCACCGGTTGCACTTCGGTGTGGGCTTCCACCTTCCCGTTCAATCCCTATCCGTTTCCGTGGACTTCGCACCTGTTCCAGGATTCACCCTCGGTGGCGATGGGGGTGTTCGAGGGCCACATGGCCAAGATGGTGGAAGGTTTCAAGATCGTGCGTATGGTCGAGAAAGAATTGGCGGGAGGCTTCGATCCCGCCGATGACGGTGCCGCCCTTGCGCATTTCAACTGGGAGCAACTGAGTGAAGAAGAATGGCGTTTGTGCCCGCCAGTGGTGGCGATGGGCGGCGACGGCGCGATGTTCGACATCGGTTTCCAGAACCTGTCGCGCGCGCTGATGTCAGGCATGCCGATCAAGGTGATGATCGTTGATACACAAGTGTATTCCAACACCGGCGGCCAAGCCTGCACCTCCGGCTTCATCGGCCAAGTGGCGGACATGTCACCCTACGGCGCAAGCAAACACGGCAAGACCGAGAAGCGCAAAGAGATCAGCGTGATCGGCATGGCGCACCGCACCTCGTTCGTGGCGCAGGGTTCGTTATCCAACACCACGCATCTGCTGGAGAGTTTCATCGACGGCCTTAATAGCCGCCGTCCGGCATTGTTCAACGTGTATGCGGTGTGCCCGCCGGAGCATGGCGTGGGCGACAACAGCGCGGTGGCGCAGAGCAAGATGGCGGTGGAGTCGCGCGCTTTCCCGTTGTTCCGCTACGACCCCGATCTGGGCGACACTTTCTCCGAGTGCACCACGCTGGAAGGCAATCCATCGCTGGATGCCGACTGGCCAAGCTACAAGCTCGACTATGTGGATGAACAAGGTCCGCAGTCGATGACGCTGGCGATGACCTTCGCCGACTTTGCGCTGAGCGAAGGCCGTTTCGCCAAGCAGTTCAAGAAGGCTGCACCGGATAGCTGGAACGACGATCAGGTATTGCTGGCCGATTTCTTGAAACTGTCCGAAGACGAGCGCGACGGCAAGTTCCCGTTCATCTGGACGGTGGACAAGAAGAACCGTCTTGTGCGTGTGCTGGTGTCGGTGGAGATGGTGCGTTCCTGCGAAGAGCGTTTGCAGTTCTGGAAGCAGCTCAAGGATGTGGCCGGTGTCAGCCGCGCAGACGAGAGCGCCATCGCCGACCGCGTGCGCCAGGATCTGATCCGTCAGCTCTCGTCCGGTCTGAGTGGCGGTGCGGTTTCTTCCGCCCCGGCCACAACTGCGGTAGCTGCGGCATCCGCCGAGGATTACGAGGCGGTATGGATCGACACGCCGGAATGCACCGCATGTGACGAATGTATGAACATCAACCCGAAAGTGTTTGCCTACAATGAAACGAAGAAAGCCATCATCCTCGATCCGAAGGCGGGCAGCTATCTGGATATCGTTAAAGCGGCGGAAAAATGCACGGCGGGCGTCATCCATCCCGGCACTCCCTGGAACATGAACGAGTCGAATCTGGATAAACTGAAACAACGCGCGGCGAAGCTCAACTAACGGAGATGGACGTGATAGTCGAAGAGATCTTGGTCAAGGGAAAAGGGGGAAGGGAGAAGGGTAACCCTCCCGGCAGGGAGGGGCGCGCCGAAGGCGCGGGGTGGACATCCCCCTTCTCCCTTCTCTCTTCGCTCTTCTCCAAGAAGGATTTCGCGCGTGGCATCCATCCGGCCTCGTACAAGGGCGGGCTGGATCAGCCGATACGGCGTATGCCGTTCCCGCGCAAGCTGGTGCTGCCGTTGGCGCAGCACATCGGCAAGCCGGCCACGCCGCTGGTCGCGGTCGGTCAGGAAGTGCTGCGCGGACAACCCATCGCCAGCGCCAACGGCCCGCTGTCGGTGCCTATCCACGCGCCGGCTGACGGTGTGGTGGAGGCCATCGCGCTGCAACCTTCCGCGCGCGGCGCGTGGACCGAGTCCATCGTGTTGCGGGTGTTTGAGGCATCGGTGCAGGAGATGGGCTGGAGCCAGCCGCTGGACATCGACGCGCTCGACCACGCGCAGCTCATCGCGGCGATCCAAGCCAGCGGGCTGGTCGGTCTGGGCGGTGCGGCGTTCCCCAGTCATGCCAAGTTCGATGTGCCCGCACAACACAGCGTGCACACGCTGATCGTCAACGGTTGCGAGTGTGAGCCGTATCTCACCTGCGATTACAAACTGATGCGCGAATGGCCGCAGGATCTGATTGCGGGAACGCGCATCGCCATGCGCGCCAGCGGCGCGCAGCGTGCTGTCATCGGCGTCGAAGACAACAAGCTGGACGCGCTGGAAGCCATTCGCCCCCATCTGCCCGCCGACGGCAGCATCACGCTGCAGGCGGTGGCGACCAAATACCCGCAGGGTGCGGAGAAGATGCTGATCAAGTCTCTGCTCGGTCTGGATGTGCCGGCGGGCGGTCTGCCGGTGCAGCTCGGCATCGTAGTGAACAATGTCGGCACGCTGGCGCTGCTCGGACGTCTGTTGCCGCAAGGGCAGGGGCTGATCGAACGCGTGGTGACACTGGCCGGTCCCGGTATCAAACGTCCCGGCGATTACTGGATACCGCTCGGTACCACGCTGCGCAGCATCCTCGACTGGGCGGGCAATCCCGAGTGCGGCGAGCGTGAGGTCATTCTCGGCGGGCCGATGATGGGGCAGGCGGCTTCCTCACTCGATATCCCGGTGACCAAGGGTACTTCCGGCATACTGGTGTTCGACAAACGTATGCTGGAACCGATCACGCAGCACAGTTGGGCGTGCATCCATTGCAGCGAATGCGTCAACGCTTGTCCGATGGGGTTGAATCCGTCCCAGCTCGGCATGCTGGCCGGCAAGCTGGAGTTCGACGAGATGGCGCAGCAGTATCATCTGGGAGATTGTTTCGAGTGCGGCTGCTGCACCTATGTATGTCCGTCGCACATTCCGCTGGTGCAACAGTTCCGCGCCGCCAAGGCGTTCCTGCGCGAAAGAAAGCCGCTGTGAGCATCGAGCTGCGTCCCTCCCCCCACCTGCACAGCGGCCGCGATGTGCCGACCATCATGCGTCATGTGGTGTATGCGCTGTTTCCGGTATGTGCGTTCTCGATCTGGCAATACGGACTGTCGGCGTTGGCACTCATCGTCACCGTCACCCTGTCCTGTCTGGCGGCGGAGCGTATCGCCAACCGTATGTCCGGTACGGTCAACACGTTATCGGACTGGAGCGCGACCATCACCGGCGTGTTGCTCGCACTCACCTTGCCGCCCGCGTTCCCGTTGTGGATGGGGGCGGTGGCTGGTTTTGCCGCGATCTGGCTGGGCAAGTCGCTGTTCGGCGGTCTGGGGCACAATCCGTTCAATCCTGCGCTGGTCGGGCGTGCCTTCGTGCAGGCCGCGTTCCCCACCGCGATCACCACTTGGGCACCGGCGTTTGCGCCGCAGCGATTTTCGGAATTCATTCCTTCGAGTCTGACACTGCCGTTCATGGTGCCGAACGACATCAGTGCCTGGGTCGCCGCCAACATGGTGGACGGCTTCACCGGTGCGACACCGTTGGCGCGCTGGAAGTTCGAGCATTTTGTTTATCCGGTGGAAGACATGATCACCGGCGCGGCCTCCGCTTCATCCGGCGAGACCTCGGCGCTGTTGTTACTGGTCTGCGGCTTGTACCTGATCGCGCGAAAATTCATGGACTGGCGCATCCCGGTGGCAGTGGTCGGCAGCGCGATGATCATGGCGTGGGGCTTTCAGCTATACGATGCCGAAACCTATCCGCCCATGCATCTGGCCCTGTTGTCCGGGGGGTTGATGCTGGGCGCCTTGTTCATGGCGACCGATATGGCGACCTCTCCGGTCACGCCTATGGGGGTATGGGTTTATGGTGCGCTGATCGGAGTGCTGACCATCCTGATTCGTTATTTCGGCGGCCTGACCGAAGGGGTGATGTACGCGATCCTGGTTGGCAATGCGGCTGCGCCGTTGATCGACAAATACTTACAACCGAAAGTGTTCGGAGCGCGCAAAAAATGAGCGACGAGAAGAAACCGGTCAAGATGGTCGTCATGCAGCCTGCCGTTACCGGTAGTGGCCGCATGATCGCCACGCTGGGGTCTGTCACTGCGTTATGCGGTGTGCTGATTGTTGCGGTATGGCAGTGGACTTTGCCTGCCATCGCCGCCAATAAGAAGCTGGTGCTGGAACGCGGCGTGCGCGCATTGGTGCCGGATGCCGAGCGTGTCACCGAATATGATGCGACTGTCGGGGGTATCACTCCGGCCAAGGGTGACCCGGTGGCTGGGGCGGTGCGTTTCTACGCGGCTTACGATGGCGCGGGCAAGCTGCAAGCCATCGCTGCCGAAGGTGCGGCGCGGGGTTATGCCGATGTGGTGCGTGTGTTGTACGGCTACCGTCCCGAGTGCGAATGTATCTTCGGCATCAAGGTGGTGCAGATGAAAGAGACGCCGGGAATTGGCGACAAGATCATCACCGATGCCGCCTTCGTGGCGAACTTCGACAATCTGGATGTGGCACTGGCTCCCGACATGAAGAGTCTGTTCAATGCGCTGAAGACCGTGAAACACGGCAGCAAGAAGTTCGGCTGGGAGATCGATGCGATCACCGGTGCGACCATCACCTCCAAGGCGGTGGGGCGCGGCATCAACGACAGTGTGCAGATGTTGCTGCCGCGTCTGCGGCCGCATCTTGAAAAACTAGAGAAGCAGGAGAAGGGAGAAGAGGGAAGGGAGAAGGGCCAAAACCTTGGCGCGGCGCTGCACTCACCCTTCCCCCTTCACCCTTCCCCCTTCTCCTCTCAAGGAGCTTCCTCATGACTATGAGCACGAAGCAAGTCACCAACATGGAGCAGTTGCTCGAAGGCATCTGGAAACAGAATCCGGTGTTCGTCATGGTTTTGGGCATGTGCCCGACACTGGCCGTGACGGTATCGGCATTCAACGCGCTGGGCATGGGCGTGGCGACCAGTTTTGTGCTGGTGTTCTCCTGCGGGCTGATCTCGCTGTTACGCAAACAGATTCCCAAAGAAGTGCGCATCGCCACTTATATCGTGATCATCGCCACCTTCGTGACGCTGGTCGATTACATCATCCAGGCGGTTAGTCTCGCGCTGTACGATGCGCTGGGTGCGTTCATCCAGCTCATCGTGGTGAACTGCATCATCCTGGGTCGCGCCGAGGCGCATGCCGCGAAGAACCCTCCGTTACCGGCGATGGTGAACGCACTGGGTATGGGTATCGGTTTTACCATCGGCCTGCTGGCGCTGGGCAGCGTGCGCGAGATACTGGGGGCGGGCAAACTGTTCGGTATCACGCTGTTCGGCGAACACTTTCAGCCTTGGGTGGTGATGGTGTTGCCCCCCGGCGGGTTCTTTGTGCTTGGCGGCTGGCTGTTACTGTTCGCCTGGTGGGCGAGAAGAAAGAACGCGGGGCCGCGTTCCCCTCACCCCAACCCTCTCCCAGAGGGCGAGGGGGCAAACGTACCGCTGCGCGGGACTTCTGATAAGCGAGGCCATCATGGAGCATGAGTCACTCGGCCAGATATTCATCATCACGCTGCTATCGAGCAACTTCGTGTTGGCGATGTTCCTCGGCTTGTGTCCGTTTCTGGGTGTATCCGGCAAGCTGGAGACGGCGGTGCCTATGGGTATCGCCACCAGCTTCGTCATTCTGGTCGCCTCGTTATGCGGCTACGGCTTGAACCTGTTGCTGACCCATTTCAATCTTGAGTTCCTGCGGCTCATCTCCTACATTGTGGTGATCGCTTCCACGGTGCAATTGGTGGAGATGGTGATGAAGAAATTCTCGCCGGCCCTGTTCCGCGCACTGGGTATCTATCTGCCGCTGATCACCACCAACTGTGCCGTGCTTGGTGTGGCATTGTTCCAGACCGCGCGCGGTTATGACCTCGGGCAATCGGTGGCTTTCAGCCTCGGCGGTGGTGCCGGATTCACGCTGGCCCTGGTGCTGATGGCCGGGGTGCGCGAACGACTCAAGTTATCGGATGTGCCGGGTGTGATGCAGGGCACGGCACTGTCGCTGATGCTGGCAGGATTGTTGTCACTCGCCTTTATGGGTTTTGCCGGTGTCGGGGTGTCGCGATGACTTATCTGATCACCATTGCCATCCTGATCGCCTTGTTGTCCGCCTGGATAGTCGTGCAGAAATTGGCCAGGGGGTACGCGGCACGTCATCCCGAATTCGGTCCCGTGCGCGAGGACGGCGAGACCGGCTGCGGGGGATGTGGCAACCATTGTTCCGGGCATTGCGAAAGCAGCTCGGCAGAGCATTAAAACGATTTTTAACCGGGGAGAAAAACATGCAAGCTTATGTCATTCCATTCCAGTCTCTGGGTATCGCGGACATTCCCGAGGTGGGCGGGAAGAACGCCTCACTCGGTGAGATGATCTCCAACCTGAGTTCGTCCGGCGTGCAGGTGCCGGGCGGTTTCGCCACCACGGCGCAGGCTTATCGTGACTTTCTTGCCAACGACGGGCTGGACAAACGTATCGAGCAGGCGCTTGCCACCCTGAATGTGGACGATGTCACCGCGCTGGCCGAAGCGGGGCGCAAGATACGCGGCTGGATCGTCGAGGCGCCGCTGCCCAAGCGTCTGGAAGATGAGATCCGCAGTCATTACGACAAACTCGCGGCAGCGGGCGAGGGTAGTTTCGCGGTGCGCTCCTCGGCCACGGCGGAAGACCTGCCGGATGCTTCTTTTGCCGGCCAGCAAGAGACCTTCCTCAACATCCACGGCATCGAAAATATCCTGCATGCCATCCGTGAAGTGTTCGCTTCGTTATATAACGACCGCGCCATCTCCTATCGCGTGCACAAAGACTTTACCCATGCCGATGTAGCGCTGTCGGCGGGTGTGCAGCGCATGGTGCGTTCCGATTTGGGGGCTTCCGGGGTGATGTTCACGCTGGATACAGAATCCGGTTTTCGCGATGCGGTGTTCATCACTTCGTCCTATGGTCTGGGCGAGATGGTGGTGCAGGGGGCGGTCAACCCGGACGAGTTCTATGTGCACAAGCCGCAGCTCGCGGCCGGTTTTCCGGCGGTCATCCGCCGCGCGCTGGGTTCCAAGCAGCAGCGTATGGTGTTCGACGAGCAGCGTTCCGCGGGACGTTCTTGCCGCATCGAACCGGTGCCGGCCGCCGATCAGTCGCGCTTCTCGCTGAGTGATGCAGACGTGTTGCAGTTGGCGCGTTATGCCGTTTCCATCGAGCAGCACTACGGTCGTCCGATGGACATCGAGTGGGGTAAAGACGGATTGGACGGCAAGCTCTACATTCTGCAAGCGCGTCCCGAAACGGTGAAGTCGAATGCGGGCAGCGGTAGTACCGAGAAATATCGTTTGCAACAGCGCGGTGATGTGTTGGCGGAAGGACGTGCCATCGGCCAGAAGATCGGCACGGGGCGGGTGCGTATCGTCGCCAGCACCGCCGAGATGGACAAGGTGCAGGCCGGTGATGTGCTGGTCACCGACATGACCGATCCGAACTGGGAGCCGGTGATGAAGAAGGCTTCCGCCATCGTCACCAACCGTGGCGGACGCACCTGCCATGCCGCGATCATCGCGCGTGAGCTGGGTATCCCGGCCATCGTCGGTTGCGGTCATGCCACGACCTCGTTGCAGGACGGCGAAGTTGTCACGGCTTCCTGCGCCGAGGGTGATACCGGTTATGTCTATCACGGCAAACTGCCGTTCGAAGTGGTGGTGCATAGTGAAAACGCCTTGCCGCCTATTCCCGTCAAGCTGATGCTTAACGTGGGCAATCCCACGCTGGCGTTCGAGTTCGCCCAGTTGCCGTCGGCCGGTGTGGGTCTGGCACGTCTCGAATTCATCATCAACAATCTGATCGGTATCCACCCCAAAGCGGTACTGGAGCACAATAAATTGCCCGGCAAGTTGCATGAGGCGGTGATGAAACGTGCGGCGGGATATGCCGACCCGGAAGAGTTCTACGTGGAAAAGATCACCGAAGGTGTGGCGACGCTGGCGGCAGCGTTCTGGCCGAAGCCGGTGATCGTGCGCATGTCCGACTTCAAGTCGAACGAATACCGCAAGTTATTGGGCGGCGAGATCTACGAACCGATGGAAGAGAATCCGATGATCGGTTTCCGCGGTGCGGGCCGTTATGTGGCGGCGAACTTCAGCGATTGTTTCGAGCTGGAATGCCGTGCCATGAAACGCGTGCGCGAAAAATTGGGTTACACCAATGTCGAGCTGATGATCCCGTTCGTGCGCACGGTCGGTGAAGCGCGCGAGGTCGTCGCCATGCTTGAGAAACACGGCTTGAAGCGCGGCGACAAAGGTCTGCGTCTCATCATGATGTGCGAGATACCGTCCAACGCCTTGCTGGCAGAGGATTTCCTGCAATATTTCGACGGTTTCTCCATCGGCTCCAACGACCTGACCCAATTGACGCTGGGGCTGGATCGCGATTCCAGTCTGGTGGCGGACCGTTTTGACGAGCGTGATCCGGCAGTCAAGGCGCTGCTCAAGATGGCGATCACTACCTGCAACCGCCTGGATAAATACGTCGGTATCTGCGGTCAGGGGCCATCCGACCACTTTGATTTCGCACAATGGCTGGTGAGTGTCGGTATTCAGAGTATGTCGCTGAATCCGGATACGGTGGTCGAGACTTGGCGTAAGTTAGCAGAAAAAGGCGGTAATTAGTCGTAATTCAAGGCGGTGCGGTGATTGGGCATCCGCTCCGGTCGCCGCTCCCTTAAACCCCGGATAGGCAGCTTATCCGGTCTTTGTTTCCCTCCCCCCTTCCCATTCCACTCTCCCCTTTTTGGGGAAGGGGCTTTTTTTGTCCGGCGTTCGCCGCACGGGGTCGATGGGCGTTTTGAGGGCGCTGGGTTTTACGGTATCATGGCGCCCCATGACCAAATACATATTCATTACGGGTGGCGTGGTGTCCTCACTGGGCAAAGGTATCGCCGCCGCATCCCTCGCAGCGATCCTCGAATCACGCGGTCTCAAGGTCACGATGCTCAAGCTGGATCCGTACATCAACGTCGATCCCGGCACCATGAGTCCCTTCCAGCACGGCGAAGTGTTCGTCACCGAAGACGGTGCCGAGACCGATCTGGATCTGGGCCATTACGAGCGTTTTATTTCGGCCAAGATGCGCAAGGCCAACAATTTCACCACCGGACAGATCTACGAGAGCGTGATCCGCAAGGAGCGTCGCGGCGAATATCTGGGCAAGACGGTGCAGGTCATCCCGCACATCACCAACGAGATACAGGCTTTTGTCGAGCGCGGAGCAGCCGCATCGCTGGACGGCAAGGCTGACGTCGCCATCGTCGAGATCGGCGGCACAGTCGGTGACATCGAGTCGTTGCCTTTCCTTGAGGCGGCCCGGCAGATGGGTTTGCGCATGGGACGCAACCAGGTCGCTTACGTGCATCTGACTCTGGTGCCCTACATCGCCACCGCCGGCGAACTGAAGACCAAACCCACCCAGCATAGTGTGCAGAAGCTGCGCGAGATCGGTATCTTCCCGACCGCTTTGGTGTGCCGCGCGGATAGGCCTATTCCCGATGACGAGCGCGCCAAGATCTCGCTGTTCGCCAACGTGCGCGAAGAGGGCGTGATCTCGATGTGGGACGTGGACAGTATCTACAAGGTGCCGCAAATGCTGCACGAGCAGGGACTGGACCGCATCATCTGCACAGAGCTGGCGCTGGACGCGCCGCCTGCCGATCTGTCGGTATGGAAGAAGCTCATCACCGCGCAGGAGAACCCGACACACCAGATCACCATCGGCATGGTCGGCAAATATGTCGATCTGACCGAGTCGTACAAATCCTTGATCGAGGCGCTGCGTCATGCCGGTATCCATACCTCGACGCGGGTGAACATCGAATATCTGGACTCCGAAGTGATCGAGACCGAAGGTACCGGCTGCCTGAGCCAGCTCGATGCGATTCTGGTACCTGGCGGATTCGGCGTGCGCGGTACGGAAGGCAAGATCGCCGCGATCCGTTATGCGCGCGAGAACAAGATTCCTTATCTCGGCATCTGTCTCGGCATGCAACTCGCGGTCATAGAATATGCGCGTCATGTGGCGAACATGGCCGACGCGAACAGCACCGAGTTCAATCTGGAAACCGAGCATCCGGTGGTCGCGCTCATCACCGAGTGGCTGGACCGGGATGGCAAGGTCGCAAAACGCAGCGCCGATTCGGATATGGGCGGCACCATGCGCCTCGGTTCGCAACGCTGCCCGGTCAAGCCCGGCACCAAGGCACAAGCGATCTACGGCGACGAAGTGAACGAGCGCCATCGCCATCGTTACGAAGTGAACAATCATTACGTGCCCGCGCTGGAGAAGTCCGGTCTGGTCATCTCGGCGCGTACGCCATCGGAAGACTTGCCGGAGATGATGGAATTGCCGCAGTCCATGCACCCCTGGTTCGTCGGTGTGCAGTTCCACCCCGAGTTCACTTCCACGCCGCGTGAGGGGCATCCGCTGTTCTCGGCTTACGTCGAGGCAGCTGTCGCACACAAGAAGGCGGTTGCATGAAGTTATGTAACTTCGATGTTGGTCTGGATCAGCCGTTTTTTCTGATCGCCGGGCCTTGTGTGATCGAGTCCGAGCAGATGGCACTGGATACCGCCGGACAGTTGAAAGAGATCTGCAATGAATTGCAGATAAACTTCATCTACAAGTCCTCCTATGACAAAGCCAACCGCAGTTCCGGCAAGACCTTTCGCGGCTTCGGCATGGAGGCGGGTTTAAAGATACTGGAGAAGGTGAAGGCGCAGATCGGTGTGCCGGTGCTGACCGATGTGCATGACGAAGACGAGATCGCGCCGGTCGCGGCCGTCGTCGATGTGTTGCAGACCCCGGCGTTCCTGTGCCGCCAGACCGACTTCATCCATGCGGCGGCGAAGTCCGGCAAGCCGGTGAACATCAAGAAGGGACAGTTTCTGTCGCCTTGGGATATGAAGAACGTGGTGGACAAGGCGCGCGAAGTGAGCGGGGGCGACAACATCATGGTGTGCGAACGCGGCGCGTCGTTCGGCTACAACAATCTGGTGTCGGATATGCGCTCGCTGGCGGTGATGCGCAACACCGGATGTCCGGTGGTGTTCGATGCCACGCATTCGGTGCAACTGCCGGGCGGGCAGGGAACCAGCTCGGGCGGACAGCGCGAATTCGTGCCGGTGCTGGCGCGAGCCGCCATTGCCGCCGGTATCGCGGGGGTGTTCATGGAGACACATCCGAACCCATCCAAAGCGATGTCGGACGGCCCGAATGCCTTCCCTCTGGGACATTTGAAGACGCTGTTGCGGACGATGCAGGTTCTCGATGCGGCAGTGAAACAACAGGGTTTGATTGAAGAAAAGATCGATTTGCGTAATGTGTAATATTAAATATTGAGGGAAATAGAGATGAGTGCAATCGTTGATGTCGTAGCGCGTGAGATTTTGGATTCCCGTGGCAATCCCACAGTGGAAGCGGACGTGTTGTTGGAATCGGGCGTGATGGGCCGTGCGGCCGTGCCTTCCGGCGCATCCACCGGTACCAAGGAAGCAGTCGAGTTGCGTGACGGCGACAAGAGCCGTTACCTCGGCAAAGGTGTGCTCAAGGCGGTCGAGTTCGTGAACACCGAGATCGCCGAGGCCATCGTTGGTCTTGATGCCGCAGAACAGGCTTTCATCGACCAGACCATGATCGATCTGGATGGTACCGAGAACAAATCGCGTCTCGGCGCGAATGCCATCCTCGCTGTTTCCATCGCGGTCGCCAAAGCTGCTGCGGAAGAATCCGGTCTGCCGCTGTACCGCTATTTCGGCGGCGCCGCACGTATGGAGATGCCGGTGCCGATGATGAACATCATCAACGGCGGTGCACATGCCGAAGGCGGTGCGGACATCCAGGAATTCATGGTCATCCCGGTGGGCGCGAGCAGTTTCCGCGAGGCATTGCGTTGCGGCGCAGAGGTGTTCCATAACCTGAAGAAGATTCTGCATGACCGCGGCTTGGCCACGACCGTGGGAGACGAGGGCGGTTTTGCTCCGGCTCTGGGTTCCAATGAGGGCGCGCTGAAAGTGATCGTGGAAGCCATCGAGGCTGCCGGTTATGTGCCGGGTGTGGATGTGGCTATCGGTATGGATTGCGCTGCTTCCGAGTTCTACAAAGATGGCAAATACCATCTCAAGGCGGACGGTCTGGTGCTCAACACCCAGCAGGTCATCGATCTGTATGCGACTTGGGTGGACAAGTACCCGATCATCAGCATCGAAGACGGCATGAGCGAGCACGATTGGGATGGCTGGAAACTGTTGACCGACCGCCTCGGCAAGAACATCCAGCTGGTGGGCGACGATGTATTCGTCACCAACACCAAGATCCTGAGCGAAGGTATCAAACGCGGTATCGCCAATTCCATCCTCATCAAGGTGAACCAGATCGGTACTCTGACCGAGACGTTCGCGGCCATCGAGATGGCGAAACGTGCGGGTTATACCGCCGTAATCTCGCACCGTTCCGGCGAGACCGAGGATTCCACCATCGCCGATCTGGCGGTTGCCACCAACGCCTTGCAGATCAAGACCGGCTCTCTTTCCCGTTCCGACCGTATGGCGAAATACAACCAGTTGTTGCGCATCGAGGAAGATCTGGGCGACAGCGCATCCTACCCCGGTCGCGGTGCCTACTATCAGCTAGGCTAAACCCGGCTTGAAGCTGCGTCCCATCACCCTGGTCCTGGCGATCATCATCCTGCTGTTGCAGTACCCGCTGTGGCTGGGTAAAGGCAGCTGGTTGAAGGTGTGGGACGTGGACCGGCAGGTCGACGAACAGAAGAAGATCAACCAGCAAACGCAGCTGCGCAACGCAGGGCTGGATGGCGAAGTGCGCGACCTCAAGCAGGGCAGTGAGGCGATCGAAGAACGTGCCCGCAGCGAGCTGGGCATGGTCAAGCGTGATGAGGTGTTCTTCCAGATCGTGGGCGACCATCCGGCCGCGTCGGCAGCCGCTGCTGCGAAGGCTGCTCCCAACACTCCTTGAGTCACTCCGGTTCGGGGGATTTTTACCGCTGTCCGGCACGGTTTTTATTGCCCGATTAAAGTTGCGGACAAGGCCGGTTACAGTGCTATATTGCCGCTTTAACATAAGCAAATATCCGGTCGCAAGATGATGCAGATTCCGCGTTTTTTCTAGCTCTTCAAACCGGACAACCGTAAAGCAGGATGGTTCTGTGTGTTCTCCCCATATTCGTTTACACTAACCTTGGTCGCCACAGAAATAATTTTTGATGGCCTATCAGGAAGGAAATGACATGACGCTGATGTGGAGAAAGCAGCTGGAAATCGGTGACGAAACGATTGATGTCGATCACAAATATCTCGTCTGCATGATCAATACCGTTGAGTTGACCATGCGCACTCCAGAGCACCGAGACTTGTTGCCCGCCACCTTGGAGCAACTGGTTGAATACACCCACGCGCACTTTAAGCGGGAAGAGTCGATCATGTTGCTAATGAACTATCCCCGTTATTATCAGCATAAGCAGCAGCATCAATTATTGATTCAGGAGCTCGGTGATATTCAGCAAAAAATCCAGGCAAAGGGTGAGGAGGAGTTTTCTGATGAGGAATGCGCGTCGCTTGCCCAGCTATTTCGCCATTGGCTGCTAGATCATCTGGTCAAGGAAGATATGCAGATGAAGCCATATTTAACCGGAAAGTGAAGCTGGCTGAAAGATGCAGCCGGATACTTCCCGTACGAATAGTGGTTTTGATTATCCATAACAAGAATCAAGAATGAACGCCGAATCTGTAAAATCAGCAACAGCCCTTATTGTGGATGATTCCGCCACCATACGCGGGACTCTCAAAGCTTTTTTATCATCTGCCGGTATTAGCGTTGTTGGAGAAATGGCCAGTGGTGTTAATTTGTTGCAGGCTATTTCTCAAATATCCCCGGACATCGTTTGTCTCGACTACAACCTGCCGGACACTAACGGTCTCGAGCTGCTTAAATCCATCGCTTCAGAATTTCCGAAAGTGGCGGTGGTGATGATTACAGGAGAGATGTCTTCAACCCTTCGGGGTGCGGCTGCCGAAGCCGGTGCTGCGGGTTTCGTCCAGAAACCTTTTTCTCATGATCAGGTGGTCAATGAAATCCATAGTGTTATTCATACCAAGCATCTATACGCACGCACCAAAAAACAAACATCAAAGGCCGAATCAACAGGGAGAGATTCTCAACTGCCGGTTAAAAAAACCGCCATCATCGCGGATGATAGTAGAACGATGCGGGAGCTGTTGAAGCTGATCATTTCCAATCTGAATGTCGAGGTCATCGCGGAAGTGACCAATGGAACAGATGCGGTGGCTAAAGCTGTAGAGCATCGTCCGGATATTGTCTGTCTGGATATAGATATGCCCGGTATGCATGGGCTGGATGCGCTACAGGAAATCCGTCAAAAAGTAACCGGCACGAAGGTGATGATGATTAGCGGGAATTCCAAGCGCGAAGCGGTAATGAGCGCAGTTAAATATGGCGCGGTAGGGTTTATCCTGAAGCCTTTTGATCCGGACAAAGTGGGTGAAGCGATCACAAAGGCGTTGAGTGTGTGATCGACGTTTCTTATACAAAAACGCCCGCTAAATGCGGGCGTTTTTGATGGGTAAGCGACTTGGATTATTTAGCCGCCGCCCGTTCCGCCGATTGTATGGTGTTGGCGACCAGCATGGTGATGGTCATAGGGCCGACACCACCGGGTACCGGGGTGATCCAGCCCGCGACCTCTTGCGCCGAATCAAAATCCACATCGCCGCATAGTTTGCCGTTTTCCATACGGTTGATACCCACGTCTATCACTGCCGCGCCAGGTTTGATCATGTCGCCGGTGATCATCTTGGGCTTGCCGGTTGCCACCACCAGGATATCGGCGTCGCGCGTGTGTTTGGCGAGATCTGTCGTTTTGGAAGTGCAGATGGTGACGGTGGCATTGTGCTGCAGCAACAGCAGCGCCATCGGTTTGCCGACGATGTTGCTGCGCCCGATCACCACCGCATGTTTGCCTTCGATGCTTACGCCGCTCTTTTGCAGCAGCACCAGCGAGCCATACGGTGTGCAGGGCGCGAAACGCATATTACCCGTGGCCAGGGCACCGACGTTGAGCGGATGGAAGCCGTCGACATCTTTGTCAGGACTAATGGCGTTCAATATCTTGTCGCTGTCGATATGTTTGGGTACCGGCAATTGCACCAGCAGACCATGTATCTTCGGGTCGGCGTTCAGCTGGGCGATCTTCGCCAGCAGATCCGCCTCGCTGGTGTCAGCGGGCAGGGCGATATGTTCAGAGTGCAATCCCAATTCGGCGCAGGCCTTCACCTTGTTGGCCACGTACACCTTGGAGGCGGGGTCTTCACCAACGATGATGACCGCGAGTCCGGGGGTGATACCGCGTGTTTTTAAGGCATCCGCGCGCAGCTTCCATTCGGCCCGCACTTCCTGCGCGATGCTTTTGCCGTCAATGATCTTTGCACTCATGGCGATCAGAACTCCGGTTTGACTTCGGCTTTTTGATAGTTGGCCACGCCGTCCATGATCTCGGTGCGTGCTGCCTCAATGTCAGCCCAGCCGCCGATCCTGACCCACTTGTTCGGCTCCAGATCCTTATAGTGCGCGAAGAAGTGTTCGATCTGTTTCAGCAGGATATCGGGCAGTTCGGAATGAGATTTCATGCCGCGGTACATGGTGGAAAGTTTGTCCACGGGAACGGCCAGCACTTTGGCGTCGAAGCCGGATTCGTCTTCCATTTTCAAAACGGCCAGTGGCCGGCAACGTACCACCACACCGATCTGCAAAGGGATCGGGGTGATCACCAGCACGTCCACCGGGTCGCCGTCGTCGGACAGTGTGTGCGGGATATAACCGTAGTTGCAGGGATAGTGCATCGCAGTGCTCATGAAACGGTCCACGAAAATCGCGCCGGACTCTTTGTCGACTTCATATTTGATCGGCTCACCGTGCATCGGGATCTCGATCACCACATTGAAATCGTTGGGAAGGTCTTTGCCGGAAGGGACTTTGTTCAAACTCATGATGCGCTGCCTTTGCGTAAGGATGGAAAGGCGCGAATTGTAGCATTCGGGGACAAAAAAGAGGGGCTATGAATAGCCCCCCGGTGAATACATGCATCCTGCTTAAAGCAGCGGAACGATCAACAGCGCCACGATATTGATGATCTTGATCAACGGGTTGACGGCAGGGCCTGCGGTGTCTTTGTAGGGGTCGCCCACGGTGTCGCCGGTCACGGAGGCTTTGTGCGCTTCCGAGCCCTTGCCGCCGTAGTTGCCCTCTTCGATGTATTTCTTGGCGTTGTCCCACGCACCGCCGCCGGTGGTCATGGAGATGGCCACGAAGATGCCGGTGATGATGGTGCCGACTAACACACCGCCGAGTGCTTTGGGCCCCAGTGTGAGGCCAACGATGATCGGGACGGCGACGGGCAACAGTGAGGGGATGATCATTTCCTTGATGGCGGCCTTGGTGAGCATGTCCACGGCTTTGGAGTAATCCGGTTTGGCAGTGCCCGCCATGATGCCGGGGATCTCTTTGAACTGGCGGCGTACTTCGACCACCACGCTGCCGGCGGCGCGTCCCACCGCTTCCATACCCATCGCCGAGAACAGATAAGGCACAAGGCCGCCGATGAACAGGCCGATGATGACGGTATGGTCGGACAGGTCGAACAAAGTCGCATGGCCCAGATGGGCTTCCAGCGCGTGGGTATAGTCGGCGAACAACACCAGCGCGGCCAACCCTGCGGAGCCGATGGCGTAACCTTTGGTCACTGCTTTGGTGGTGTTGCCCACGGCATCGAGCGGGTCGGTGATGTTACGGATGTCTTCCGGCAGGCCGGACATCTCGGCGATACCGCCCGCGTTGTCGGTGATGGGGCCGTAGGCATCGAGCGCGACGATGATGCCGGTCATCGACAACATGGAGGTGGCGGCGATGGCGATACCATACAACCCGGCCATCTCGTAGGCCGCATAGATGCTGGCACAGACCACCAGCACGGGGGCGGCGGTGGCGCGCATGGAGACACCGAGGCCGGCGATGATGTTAGTGCCGTGGCCCGTGGTGGAGGCCTCCGCGATATGGCGTACCGGGGCATATTCGGTCGCGGTGTAATACTCGGTGATGACCACCATCGCGGCGGTGAGGATGAGGCCGATGACGGCTGCACCGTAGAGCGCATTCACGCTGTAGCTGCCGTTATCCGACATCAGCCATGAGGTGATGGGGTAGAAGGCGATCAACGCCAACACGCCGGAAACGGCCAGACCGCGATACAGCGCGTTCATGATCTTGCCGCCTGCGCGGGCATTGACGAAGAAGGTGCCGATGATGGAGGCGATGATGGAGAAACCGCCCAGAGCCAGCGGATAGATCACCGCATTGGCTCCGGCATGGGCCAGCACCAGGCCGCCCAGCAGCATGGTCGCGATGATGGTCACGGCGTAGGTCTCGAACAGATCGGCGGCCATACCGGCGCAGTCACCGACGTTGTCGCCGACATTGTCGGCGATCACTGCTGGGTTGCGCGGGTCGTCTTCTGGGATACCGGCTTCCACCTTGCCGACGAGGTCGGCTCCGACATCCGCACCTTTGGTGAAGATACCGCCGCCGAGACGCGCGAAGATGGAGATGAGTGAGCCGCCGAAACCGAAGCCGATCAGGGGCTCGATGATCTCGGTGGTGCTGGCGCCGAGCGGGGCGGTCGCGGCGAGGAAGGCGTAATAACCGGCCACGCCGAGCAGGCCCAAGCCCACGACCAGCATGCCGGTGATGGCACCGCCCTTGAACGCCACGTTCAGCGCGGCATTCAGACCGTCATGGGCGGCCTGTGCGGTGCGCACGTTGGCACGCACAGAGACGTTCATGCCGATGTATCCGGCGGCACCCGACAGCAGTGCGCCGATGAGGAAGCCGATGGCGGTCTTCCACGACAGGGCGAGGCCGATGGCGAGGAACAACACTGCGCCAACCATGGCGATGGTGGCGTATTGCCGGTTCAGGTAGGCAGTCGCACCTTCCTGGATGGCTGCGGCGATGCTGCGCATCTTGTCGTTGCCGGTCGGCAGGCCGATGATCCATTTGATGGAAAAAACGCCATACAGGATGGCGAGGATAGAGCAGCACAACGCAAAGATCAGGCCGTTCGACATATTATTCTCCCCTTCTTAAAGTAAAGAGCCGACTGACGCAGTCGGCTCGTTCTTCCGTCACACCTTGAACGCTTTCAGTTTCTTGCTCACCGCGACATTCTTCAGTTGCACATACTGGGGCAGGCCGTCCTTGAACGGCGGATAGTCTTCACCCTTGATGAGCGGGGTGAGATAGGCGCGGCATTTGTCGGTGATGCCGAAACCGTCTTTGCTGATGAAGTTGCGCGGCATCATCTTCTCGACGTTGGCGACCTTGCTCAACGGGGCGACACCGATCTTCCATTTATAGGGTTTGTCCGAGACACGCACGATGGCGGGCATCACCGCGTTCTCGCCTTTGAGCGCCAGTTCGACGGCCGCCTTGCCCAGCGCATAAGCCTGTTCCACATCGGTCTTGGAAGCGATATGGCGCGCGGCGCGTTGCAGATAGTCCGCCACAGCCCAGTGGAATTTGTAACCCAGTGCCTCTTTCACCATGTTGGCGACCACCGGCGCGGCACCGCCCAGTTGCGCATGGCCGAAGGCATCGCGGCTACCTTGTTCGGCGAGGAAACGCCCGTCCGGATAGTGGCAGCCCTCGGAGACCACCACGCTACAGAAGCCGTGTTTCTTGACCATCGCATCGACCTTGGCGAGGAATTTGTTCTGGTCGAACTCGATCTCGGGGAACAGGATGACCACCGGGATACCCTGTTCTTCCACAAGGCCGCCTGCGGCGGCGATCCAGCCTGCATGGCGCCCCATCACTTCCAGCACGAACACCTTGGTCGAGGTCTTGGCCATGGAGCGCACGTCGTAGCTGGCTTCCAGAGTGGAGACGGCGATATATTTGGCGACCGAACCGAAACCGGGGCAACAGTCGGTGATGGGCAGGTCGTTATCCACGGTCTTGGGAACGTGGATAGCCTGTACCGGATAACCCATCTTTTCGGAAAGCTGCGAGATCTTGTAGCAGGTATCAGCGGAGTCACCCCCGCCGTTATAGAAAAAATAGCCGATGTTGTGGGCTTTGAATACTTCGATCAGGCGTTCGTACTGGAGTTTGTTCTCTTCCAGTCCCTTGAGTTTGTAGCGGCACGAACCGAATGCGCCGGAGGGCGTATGGCGCAAGGCGGCGATGTCTTTGGCCGACTCTTTGCCGGTATCGATCAGGTCTTCGGTCAGCGCACCGATGATGCCGTTGCGTCCCGCGTACACCTTGCCGATCTTGTCTTTATGTTTGCGTGCCGTTTCGATCACGCCGGAGGCGGAGGCATTGATGACGGCAGTGACGCCGCCGGATTGAGCATAAAACGCGTTCTTCTTTGCCATACTGGACTCCTGTGGATGATTGAATGGATCGGTGCCGCGCATCGCCAGTCATTGGCATCTTACGCCATTTTTTAGCATGAGATAAACCACTATCGAAGCGATGGCGAGGAAATATTCTAATGACACTGGGTTACACTGATATGCATGGAAAATCTGCCGTTATGGGATAGGGATGGATTGCTGGGCTCGCCGCTGTTTGAGCCTTTGTATCCCGTTCTTCGACAATTGGAGAATGCGCACTTCCCCGATCTGGACGCGCTCAATGCGCTATTGCCAGCCAGCCAGAAGATATCGGTGCACAGCGGCAAAGCGTTGCGCTTCGTCGCGCAGGGTACGGGCAAGCTGGCGTTTGAGTCGCAATACGAGCCGCGCTGTTACCTGAGCGGTGAAGTGCAGACACGTGAGCAAAATCTGCATGATCTGTTCAATGCCTTGGTCTGGCTCACATTCCCGCAGAGTAAGGCAGCCATCAATCAGCGGCATTATCGGGCGCTGACCGAGATCGGAACACCGCTGTCCAGCCAGCGCGGCAGTGTGCGCGATATGGCGACCTTATTCGACGAGTCGGGCGTGATCGTTGCCTGTGCCGATGCCTGCCTGGCGGAGTTGTTGCACGGATTCAGATGGAAAGAGCTGTTCTACTCCCGCCGGGATGAGGCGAGGGCGGGCATGGGCTTCTACATCTTCGGACACGGGCTGCATGAGAAAGCCATGCAGCCTTATCTCGGAATGACCGGGCAGGGATTGTTGTTGCCGGTCGGGCGTGAATTCTTCACCTGGCCTCTGGCGGAGCGGATGCAGCATCTGGATGAGCGTGTAGCTGCTTATCTGAATGATCCGAAACATTGTATGGATACCCACGAACTTAGTCCGGTACCACTGCTGGGCATACCGGGATGGTCGGCCGATAACGAACGGGAAGAATATTACGACAACAAGGATTATTTCCGTTCGGGTAGGCGTCGCACCGCTTGATCTCTTTCCCGGCTCGTCTATTGCGCTCTTCTGCGTCAAAGACTGTCCGTATCAGTTGCTTGTCTTGATCCGGTCTTTCCAAAAAAATCAAATCGCCTAGCGCACGCGAATGAGGCTGCCGACGGCCAGTAATTCGATCCAAGCGTAAATATATTTTCAATTCACACTAAAGCATTTCCAAACGGCTCCGATAACTGAGTCATCGGAGGCAAACGTGGCTAATAAAAAGTACGGGCCAAAGAGATTAAGAAGGACTGAACTTCAATCGAGTCAAAAGGAGAATTAAAATGCCCTCATATATCAATACCAACCTTGCATCGCTGAACGCTCAGCGCAACCTGAATGCATCTCAAGGTGCGATGCAGACTTCCTTGCAACG
>JAVBYO010000001.1 GCA_030823955.1 Gallionellaceae bacterium | reverse complement strand
ATCCATCTTGAACACACTGACAGAACGGGTGAGGCTCTGAGCTTCTTCTTCCAGCGACTCGGCAGCGGCAGCAGCTTCTTCCACCAAAGCGGCGTTCTGCTGGGTGACCTCGTCCATCTGGGTGATGGCCTGATTCACCTGCTCGATACCCTGGCTCTGTTCAGCCGACGCGGCGCTGATCTCGCTCATGATGTCGGTCACGCGTTTGACCGCATTGACGATCTCTTCCATGGTCTTGCCCGCGTCGTCCACCAGCTTGGTGCCGATCTCGACTTTTTCCGTAGAGTCGCCGATCAGGGTCTTGATCTCTTTGGCGGCGGCAGCGGAGCGTTGCGCGAGGTTACGCACTTCGGCGGCGACCACGGCGAAGCCGCGACCCTGCTCACCGGCACGTGCGGCTTCAACGGCGGCATTCAAAGCCAGGATGTTGGTCTGGAAGGCGATACCGTCGATGACCGAGATGATGTCCACGATCTTGCGCGAAGACTCGTTGATGGAACTCATGGTGCCGACCACTTCCTGCACCACGGCACCACCCTTCTCGGCCACGGCACTGGCGCTGTGCGCCAGCTGGTTGGCTTGTTTTGCGTTCTCGGAGTTCTGTTTCACGGTCGAAGTGAGCTCTTCCATGCTGGCGGCAGTCTCTTCCAGACTGGAGGCCTGCTCTTCGGTACGCTGCGACAGGTCGGTGTTGCCGGACGCGATCTCTTTCGAGGCGGTGCCGATGGAGTCCACCGATACTCTGACGTCGTTCACCAGGGTCTTGAGGTTCTGCACCGTGGTGTTGACGCCATCTTTGGTTTGGCCGAACAGGCCGGGGTAGGGCTTGTCTATGGTCTGGGTCAGGTCGGCATCCGCCAGCGCCTTGGCGACACGCATGATGTCGTTCATCGCCTCGTCGGTCACATTGGACAGTTGATTCAACAACTCCGACAGGGTCTTGGTGTAACCCTGTTTGCCGTTCATGTCCATCTTGGTGGCGAAGCTGCCGCGTACCGCCGCGTCCTCAACGATGTTGCGGATCTCTTCCACAATCTTGGTCAGCGAATCAACGGTGCTGTTGACGGCCAGCTTGGTTTGGTTGAACACACCGGCATATTCTTTGGTGATCTTCTGGCTCAGGTCGCCGTTCGACAGGGCGGTGGCGACGCGTGACACGTCGTTCAGGCCGGTCTCGGAAACGTTGGACAGGCTGTTCAGCAGGTCGGACAGTTCTTTGGTGTAGCCCGCCTTGCCGTTCAGGTCCATCTTCACGCTGAAGTCACCCCGGATCGCCGCCGCTTCTACGATGTTCTTGATCTCGGCTACGATCTTGGTCAGATTATCCTGCATGGTGCGCATCGCGACCAGCAACTTCCCGGTCTCATCCTGGCTGGTGATGGTGATCTGGCTGGAAAGGTCACCCGCAGCGATCTTGCTCGCCACATCCATCGCCGATTGCAGGCCGCGCCCGATGCCGCGCACCAACATGAAACCCATCAATGAAGCCAGTGCGATGCCGATCAGAATCAGGCTGATCGAAGCGGTAAACTCGGTATCGTAGGCTGCATCGGCTTTTTCAAACTCTTCCTTGGCGACGGTGACTTGCAGAGTCTTTAAATCATCGGCCAGGCCCATTGCCTTGGTTCCCGTGGGGCCGACAACCTTGACCATTTGGGTGTTGGCCTCGGGGAAATTCCCTTGCTTGTAGAGCGCCATTGCGACCTGCAGACCGTCCTTGACGAATTCCTTGCGCGCAGAGACATATTCATCGGCCAGTTTCTTTTCATCGGGCGTCATGTAACTTGCGGCATAGCCCTCCCATACCTTGCTGATCTCCGCCATGTTCTTTTCCACTTTGTCGGTGTGCATGGTGATCGGATGGTTATGCAGCTTGCTTTCTTCCATGCGCGGGTCGTGCATGCTGGCGAGATGTAATTGCTGGATGTTCTCCGACATCAAGTCGGTGATCTCAGCGATCTGATCCAGCGGCACGGTACGGTCCAGATATACCGTGCGCAGGCCTGCGTTGCTTTGCGCCATGCCCCAGAGGCCGTAAGTGCCGATTACTACCAGCAGCACAGACAAGAATCCGATGACGAATATCAGTCGTGTTTTGATTGTTAGATTATTCATCTACTCCTCCTGAGGTATCCAATAAATACTAATTATTATTAAGCGACGGCCTGATCGACGAGTTCCATGTCTTTGGAGGACATGAGTTTTTCGATATCGACGAGGATGAGCATGCGCTGGTCGATGGTGCCGAGGCCCATGATGTAGCGGGTATCGAGCGTGGTCGAAAGCGAAGGTGCGGCCTTGATCTGGTCGGGTGTGAGGGTCAGCACATCGGACACACTGTCCACCACCACGCCGACGACACGGGTTCCCAGATTCAGGATGATGACCACGGTCAACTCGTTATAGGTCACATTGCCCAGATTGAACTTGATACGCAAGTCCACGATAGGCACGATGATGCCGCGCAGATTGATGACACCTTTGATGAACGGCGGCGTATTGGCGATGGCGGTGACCGCGTCGTAACCGCGGATCTCCTGCACCTTGAGGATATCCATGCCGTACTCTTCAGCGCCCAGCGTAAAGGTCAGGAACTCGCCTCCCGCTGCGCCGCTGGTGTTGGCTGTATTGGATTCAGTTGCCATGTTGGTCTCCTTTTAGGATTCTGGAATGAGGATCTAGGACTGAGGATTTTGGATTGAGGGATCAGGGTTGAGCGTGCGGTGAACAACCTCAGCGCCGCTAAATCCCCAATCCCGGTTCCTAAATCCTGATTCTTAGAACTCTTCCCATTCTTCACCGTCTTTGCCCTCTTTAGCCGATTTGGCTGGCAGGGCTTTGGGCTTGGCTGCACCGGTCGGAGCTGCGGCGTGTTTCTTGGCGGGAGCTGCGGGATGTCTTACGGCAGGTTTTGCCAAGGCGCGGGGAGCGGCGGGCGCACGGGTCTGCTGTGAGTCATCCATCTTGAACACACTGACAGAACGGGTGAGGCTCTGAGCTTCTTCTTCCAGCGACTCGGCAGCGGCAGCAGCTTCTTCCACCAAAGCGGCGTTCTGCTGGGTGACCTCGTCCATCT
>JAVBYO010000013.1 GCA_030823955.1 Gallionellaceae bacterium | reverse complement strand
CAGGACAGTGAAACGACTTCGCGCCAATGATAGTGTGCACCTCGCATGTGAAAGTAGGTCATCGTCAGACTCCTATAAAGCAAAAAGCCCCTCCAGTAATGGTGGGGCTTTTTGCTTTGTGCCTTCGATACTCGCTGACTTGAATTTATTCAATTCAAATTGAAACGGAACGGAACTTGGAATCTTACCGGTACCGCCTTGTCGCCAATGTAGCCGGGAGTGAACAGACTTTTCTTCAAGGCCTCGACTACGGCAGCGTCAAAGGCCGCGCCGGCACTTTTCACGATACGCACTTCCTGGATGTTGCCTTCGGCATCAATCGCTATCTCTGCTAATACGTTTGCCTGTATTCCGGCACGCCGTTCCGTTGCAGGATAGATTGCTTCGATCTTCCTTGAAAATCTGGGCAGGCGTGACAGTCTGGCCAATGGCTGACTTTCCTCCGGTGGTGGCGCGGCAGCTGTTTGCTGGGCAGCGAGAGGCTGAGCCGTCTCTGTCGGCGGTGTGTCTTGCACTTGAGGGGCTGGTACTTCAATCACGGGAGGCTGCTGCGGCCTGACCTCTGGAGTGGGGCGTGGCGCTGGCGGGCTGTCGGATAACGAAGTTTCCAGTGATATGTCGATCTCTATCATATGCACCGGCGCAGGTGATGATGGGCGCGATAAAAAAAACAGCAGGATGAATATATGTCCCAGCACTGCAAGTGCCACGAAGGGCCATATCTGTTTGGCGCTTGGCCCGGTGGCGTGGTAGGGCCGGGAGTGGAAAAGGTTGAGGCGCAACGCGATCAGAGGGGCTGCAAAGGAGGCGGTAATTTATCTGTCCGTCCTAACAGGACACGGCCAAGATCCTCTAATAGCAGAGTGTTAATCTCCTCTGGTGCGATCCTGAAAGATGAGATGCCGAACTCAAGCAGGTTACGACTTAATACATCAATGTGACCTTTGTCATAGTTGGCGATGAATCTCAGATATACCGGAAAATCCGCCGCAAGCCGCACTTTCAGCCATTCCTGCTTGGGGCGCTTACTATCCAGTTCGGTCTCATCAATGACGCGCAGTTTAAGGCTGCACAGTTCGCTTTTTAATGCATCAAGCTGGTTCCAAGGGCGCGTGAGTAAAACCGGTTCGGGGGCCTGATAGTTCACGCTGAAGGTGACATGCGCAAGCAGGGCGGCAGCGGAAAGGTCCTGTTTTCTTGCGTCAAAAGAAGCGTTATGCCATTTCAGATCACTGAACACGGTTCGGGCATCCAGCCGGTATATCCTGGGAATGTCAGGTTCCAGGCCGTTGGCAAACTGAATGAATGGGGTGAAGAATCCGGATATACGGTTCAGTGCATCGTGCAGAGATTGTGAGCGAGCCTGCAATTTCTGAGTGGCGGACAGATTCGCCCCCTGTTTCTGCGCGGCTGCTTGTGCCAGTTCAGCCAAAAAACCAGATTCAAAAGACGGCGGCTGAGATGCCTGAGGAATGGCTGTTTGGGGGACATCGACCGGTGGCGCGGCTTGCGGTGGCGCTGGTGTAACGAAGCCGGATGCCGTGCCGAGCCGAGCCTCCTCTAGCCGTCGTTCGATGTCAGCCATGGAAGCGCCGAGATCGAAGTTGATCACTGGTTTATCATCTTGGGCCATGTCCTGGGGGGCTTTTGCTGGAGGGGGCAAACTCATCGTGTCTGATACTCGGATTGATTCTCAATAGGGGGATGGTACGTCAATATTTTTCCAGCTTCAATAACCAGACAAGAATTTCGGATTACACTGTGAAAATAATGTCTGATGATGATACATGATGGAAATCAAATACCCCGGTTCGTCCAAGCGCAGTTTGATCTTTGCTCATCGTGGAGCCAACAGGGAAGCGGCTGAGAATACGCGCAGCGCTTTCGAGTGCGCCTTGGCTTATGCCATCGACGGTATGGAGACAGACGTACAACTGAGTCGAGATGAGGTGGCGGTGTTGTGGCATGACCGTTTCCTGAACAAACTTTCCGGACATGAAAACAATCACATCGACGACTATAGCTACTCAGAATTGAGCGCCATGGATTTTGCGGGCCATTTTGGTCAGGGAAAAACTCCGGAAAGTGTCATGCGCCTACAGGACTTCCTGGACGCATACCGTAGTCGTTGCCGTTTGCTGATTGAGATCAAAAACCGCGATTGGGAGGCGCGTGCACGGCATGAAATCAAGGTACGGCAGACGCTGGATATGATCGGTGCACCCCGTGGTGATGCCATCCTAGTGTCTTCATTCGACCTGCCCAGTCTGGTCTACGCGCAAAAGTATCGGGCTGGATTTCCTCTGGTATATAACCTTGAAACGGAGCAGACCTTGGCGGAGGCTGAGCGCGTGTTGTCAGAACATGCCTTTTTGCACGGCCTGTGTCTGCCTATCACCACGCTGGATGAATCATTTGTCAGCGTATTGCGTGCACGCGGCAAAGGTATCGCCGTTTACACCTGTAATAGCGAGGAGGAGATCCGTAAGGCCTTGGATCTTGGTGTGGATATCCTGATCAGCGACCTGCCGCAAAAGGCTTTGCGCATGAGGGATGCATGAAGCGTGATGCGGCAGCACTGGAGACGGAACAGTTCGACCTGTTGGTCTGCGGTGGCGGAATTTATGGTGCCTGGACCGCCTATGATGCGGCATTGCGCGGTCTGAAGGTCGCGCTGATCGAACAGGGTGACTGGGCCGGCGCGACTTCATCCGCTTCCAGTAAACTCATTCATGGCGGTCTGCGTTATCTGGAATCGTTCGACTTCAAGCTGGTGCGGAAGGCATTGAATGAGCGCGGCATGTTGCTCGAAACTGCGCCGCATCGCGTGTGGCCCTTGCGTTTCGGGGTGCCTGTATATGCCGACAGTCGCATCAGCAGGCTGCAAATGAAAGCAGGGTTGATGTTATACGATGGTTTGGCGCGTATTCCGGACAAGGCCATGAAGCACCGCTATTTCGCTTCAGAGACATTTTCACAGTGTTTTCCGATGCTGGCAGGCGCAGGATTGCGGGGCGGCTTCACCTATGCCGATGCACAAACTGACGATGCTCGCCTGGTGTTGGAGTTGGTTGCCGGAGCGATGGATGCCGGCGCGTGTTGCCTGAATTACTGCGCACTACTCGAGCGTCAAGAATCTGGTGGTAAGTTGATCGGCGCCACCGTGAGCGACAAGCGCAATGGGAAAGAATTTCAGGTGCGGGCGTCGGTGATCGTAAATACGACCGGGCAGTGGCTGGTCGATACGGAACAGGGGCGCGAGTGGTGCCGCCTCAGCAAGGGTATCCATCTGCTACTGCCCGATATCGGTATGCAAGAAGCCTTGTTACTGACGGCGAGGTCAGATGGCCGTGTGTTCTTTATCATCCCCTGGTATGGAGTCACTCTGGTGGGCACGACCGATACCGACTATGGTGGTGACATCGAGCATGTGGCGGTGGAACAGGGTGAAATCGACTATCTGCTGCGCGAAATCAATCATTACCTCAACATGAGCTGGACGACTGGCGATGTGATCGGCAGTTATGCTGGCTTGCGGGTGATGCGTAAAAGCGATGCAAATTCACCCACTGCCGTGAGCCGCGATTGGGAGTTGAAAACAAATGAAGAAGGCGTGTTCTATTCCATTGGCGGCAAGATCACCTCGGCGCGTGAAGATGCTGCCGTAATTGTTGATGCAGTCTGTGACCGACTGGGTAAGACTGTGTCCTGTCGTACCAAAGGACGCAGTTTTCCCTGGGCGCCGCAGGATTTTTTCGCGTGGTCTGTCGCTTTTGTCGAGCGGGCTGGCCAGCTGGGTATCGATGCGGAAAGTAGCAAGTGGCTCATGCGGAGGCATGGAAAGCATGCGCACGAGATCCTGCGTGATGTAGGAAATAACCATGCGCTGGCTGAACGTATCGTTCCGACGCTGCCAATCATCTATGCCGATCTGTTGTTTTGTGCGCGGGAAGAGATGGTCGAACATCTGGAAGACTTGTTGCGTCGCCGCATGCCTTTGCTGATTCTGTCCAAACTGACAGAGATGGAATTACGCACGATCACTGGTGCCGTTTCCGGAATCTTAGGATGGGATGCTGCCAGGATCGAACAGGAGATATCCCGGCTAATTAACCATTCGGGTGATTAGCCGGGAAACGTGAAGCCGTGATTACAGCCAAAGGGAAGACCTTGGCCGTTACAGCGCACGAGCTTATCCAAACCTGCCGGTGATGTAGTGGTTTCAGCATAACGCGCTGCGCGCATTAGCTTCCACCGCTACATCACTGGACGATTAGCCAAATCGTCCAGTGATGTAGTCTTCTGTCTCTTTGCGCTTCGGATTGGTGAACACCGTGCTGGTGTCTCCGAATTCGATCAGGTCGCCGAGATACATATAGGCAGTGAAATCGGATACACGGGCAGCTTGCTGCATGTTATGGGTGACGATCACGATGGTGAAATCTTTTTTCAGCTCATCGACCAGTTTCTCGATATGTGCCGTGGAGATAGGGTCGAGTGCGGAGGTCGGTTCATCCAGCAGCAACACCTGTGGTTTGACCGCGATGGCGCGGGCGATGCACAGACGTTGTTGCTGTCCGCCGGAAAGACCGGTGCCGCTCTGTTTTAGCTTGTCCTTCACTTCGTTCCACAAGGCGGCTTTTTTCAGAGCCCACTCCACCCGTTCGGCCATGTCATGGCTGTTCAGATTCTCATACAGCTTCACCCCGAACGCGATGTTGTCGTAGATGGACATCGGAAAGGGAGTCGGTTTCTGGAACACCATACCGATCTTGGCGCGCAACTTGTTCAGGTCTTGCCGTTTGTCCAGCAGATTCTGGTTGTCCAGCAGGATCTCTCCTTCGGCACGCTGCTTGGGATAGAGCTGATACATGCGGTTGAAGGTGCGCAGCAGCGTCGATTTTCCGCAGCCGGACGGGCCGATGAAGGCGGTGACCATCTTTTCCGGGATGGTGAGATTGATGTCTTTCAGTGCACGATCGGCGCCGTAATAGAAATTCAGATTCTTGACGATCAGTTTGGGCGTAGTGACGGGTTCGGCATTCATCTGCGATTATCCTTAATAGGTATTGGCTTTTTGGCGGAACAGCACACGGGCGACGATGTTGAGCGTCAGCACGCTGAAAGTGATGAGTAGTGCGCCGGCCCAGGCCAGGCTGCGCCAGTCATCGTAGGGGCTCATGGCGAACTGGAAGATGACCACCGGCAGGTTGGCCAGCGGCTGGTTCATGTTGCTGCTCCAGAATTGATTGTTCAGCGCTGTGAACAGCAGCGGAGCTGTTTCGCCGCTGATGCGGGCGACTGCTAGCAAAATACCGGTGAGGATACCGGCGCGCGCCGCGCGCAAGGTGACGAAGCTGATCACTTTCCATTGCGGGGTACCGAGCGCTGCCGCCGCTTCACGCAGACTGTTGGGGATCAGGCGGAGCATGTTCTCGGTCGTGCGGATGACCACGGGAATGACGATGATGGAGAGGGCGAGTGCGCCACCCCAGCCGGCGAAGTGACCGACTTTGACTACATACACTTCATAAACGAACAGGCCGATGACGATAGACGGGGCAGACAGCAGGATATCGTTGATGAAACGGGTCACCGGAGCCAGCCAGCCGCGCTGGCCGAATTCCGCCAGATAGGTTCCGGCCAGGATACCGATGGGAGTACCGATCAAAGTGGCGAGCGAAGTCATCATCAGGCTGCCCCAGATCGCATTGCCCAATCCTCCCTGACTACCGGGCGGCGGGGTGGATTGCGTGAACAGGGTACTGTTCAGTCCGGGGATGCCATGTTCCAGCAATGTCCACAATATCCAGCCCAGCCAGAACAGGCCAAATGCCATGGCCAGCACCGACACAGAGAGGCTGATTCCGTTGATGAGGCGGCGACGTCCATACAATGTAAACATATCAGGCACTCCGACCTTCGTTCTGGCCGAGCTTGTAGAGCATGAAGCGCGCCAGCGACAGAACGATGAAGGTGATAAAGAACAGGATCAGGCCGAGCTCAATGAGTGCCGACGTGTACAGATCACCCACGGCTTCGGTGAACTCGTTGGCCAGCGCGGAAGCGATACTGTTGCCGGGATTGAGCAGCGAGGCAGTTAATTGGTGTGCGTTGCCGATGACGAAGGTGACCGCCATGGTTTCTCCCAGAGCCCGTCCCAAGCCAAGCATGATGCCGCCGACCACGCCGATCTTGGTGTAGGGGAGTACAACCTGATACATCACCTCCCAGGTGGTGGCCCCCAGACCGTAAGCCGACTCTTTCAGGAGCGAAGGGACGATATCGAACACATCGCGCATCACTGAAGCGATGAAGGGGATGATCATGATGGCTAGGATGATGCCGGCAGCCATCACACCTATTCCCAGATTCGGGCCGGAGAACAGGGGGGCGATCAGAAAGGTCTGCCCCAGATGGTCATTGATCCACGGCTCGACATGTTCGGCGAAGATCGGCACGAAGATGAACAAGCCCCACATGCCGTAGATGATGCTGGGAATGCCGGCCAGCAATTCGATGGCGATGCCGAGCGGACGGCGCATCCATTGTGGTGCGAGTTCGGTCAGGAAGATGGCGATACCAAAACTGACCGGTACCGCGATCAGCAACGCGATCGCTGCTGTGGCGATAGTGCCCGCGATGGGTACCAAGGCGCCGAACTCTTCAGTGACCGGGTTCCATTCCGAACTGGTCAGGAAGCCCCAGCCGAATGCGCTGATCGCCAACTGACTGCCGAGGAACAACGAAATGATGATGCCGACAAGTAGCGCCAATACCGCAAATGCAGAAAGGCGAGTGATATTGCGGAACAGGATATCCAGCAGATTCTGTCGTTTTAATCGGTTGTCTAAGGTGTGCATGGTCGCTTTGGTATTTGAGTCATCCGAATTTTGAAAATCGATTCTTGTTTAACCCTGATGATGGAATCGATTTTCAAAATTCGAGGGGGCAAGCCCCCTCGAGTCGTCATCTAAATGGCACACATAAATCGAGCATGCCATTTATCTGATTGATTACCAAATAGCTTTTCCGTTAGTTGCCTTGATTTGATCCTTCCAAGAATCGCGGATCAGTTTAACAACGTTTTCCGGCAAAGGCACGTAATTCAGATCGGTTGCGAGCTTGTCGCCGTTGCTGTAAGCCCAGTCGAAGAACTTGAGTACTTCCATGGCTGCCGCCGCATCATCCTGTTGTTTGTGCATCAGGATGAAGGTTGCGCCACTGATAGGCCAGCTGTCTTTGCCTGGCTGATTGGTCAGCATCAGATTGAAACCCTCTTCGGCTTTCCATTTGGCGTTAGCTGCTGAAGCCTGAAAGGCGTCATCATTCGGGCTGACGAAATGACCGTCACGGTTCTTCATTTGTGCATAGCTCATCTTGTTCTGCTGGGCATAGGCATATTCAACGTAGCCGATAGAGTTCTTGATGCTCTTCACGTTGGCAGCGACGCCTTCGTTACCTTTGCCACCCATGCCGGTCGGCCAGGCTACCGATGTATTTGCACCGACCGAACCGCGCCACTCGGAATTCACTTGTGTCAGGTAATGCACGAAAATGTAGGTCGTGCCGGAACCATCGGAACGGTGAACGACGTTGATGGCGGCATCGGGCAGTGCAACACCGCTATTGTCCGCAGCCAGCTTGGGATCATTCCATTTGGTGATTTTGCCCAGATAGATACCGGCCAGTGTGTCGGCAGTAAGTTTCAGTTGTCCAGGTGCCACACCTTCAAGATTGACAACGGGAACAACGCCACCGAGAACTGTGGGAAACTGGGTCAAACCAGCCATGCCCAGCTCGTTGATGGACAGCGGTTTATCGGAGGCACCGAAGTGAACGGTCTTTTTGGTGATCTGTTTGATGCCGCCGCCCGAACCGATGGACTGGTAATTGAGGCCGACACCAGTCTGCGCTTTATAGGCTTCAGCCCATTTTGCGTAGATCGGGTAGGGGAAGGTCGCGCCAGCGCCAGTGATGTCGACAGCCAATGCGCTACCGGCAGAGAGTAGTGCCGCCGTTAGCCCGATGCTGCCCAGAAGACGATTCAATTTGCTCATGGATTCTCCAAATGTGATGTTTAGGTTGCAATGTTCGGTTGCTTGCCGTGTGTCAGCGAAGACCATCATAGCGATGGCGTGTTACACAATTATTACACGAAGAAGCTGCCGTTGATTATTTAGAATGCGATCCCCGTGAGGAGAGGCGGGAGGGGCCGAGGTTGGAGGAGGGGTGTAGAAGAAGTTTGACCGTTCGGGTTTTCGCCGGTAGGATTCGGCTCCTTAACGGATTGGGAAAGTGCTCGGATGCGCCGTAAATTAGTCGTCGGTAACTGGAAGATGTATGGTCGGTTGGCTCGCAATAAAGCGCTGCTCGAAGGGGTGGTGGCGGGTGTCGGTGCGTTAAAAACAGCAGATTTTGGGGTCTGTGTCCCCTATCCCTATCTGGCCCAGGCCCAGTCGCTATTGCAGAACAGCAATGTTGTCTGGGGGGCGCAGAACCTGAGCCAGCACGAGGAAGGTGCTTTCACCGGTGCAGTAGCGCCCGGAATGCTGGCTGATTTCGGTTGCCGTTTTGTCATCATCGGACATTCAGAGCGCCGCGGCCTGTTCCATGAAAGCAATGAAATCGCAGCAGCCAAGTTCGATGCGGCGTTGAAGGCCGGTCTGACGCCGATCTTCTGCGTCGGTGAGACATTGGCAGAGCGCGAATCGGGAGTGACTGAGCAGGTCGTCGCGACTCAGCTGGATGCGGTGCTCGACCGCGCCGGGGCGTCTGGTTTGGCCAAGGCGGTTGTGGCGTATGAGCCGGTTTGGGCGATAGGCACCGGCAAGACGGCATCACCCGAGCAGGCGCAAGCTGTTCATGCGTTCATTCGCGGGCGGGTCGCACAACAGGATAGCCAGGTCGCACAGGCTTTGTGTATACTCTACGGCGGTAGCGTCAAGGCGGCGAATGCGGTGGAATTGTTCGCGATGCCGGATATCGACGGTGGTCTGATTGGCGGTGCGTCGTTGGTGGCCGAGGATTTTGTCGCCATCTGCCGCGCAGCAGCAGGTAAATGATCGTATTTTCATTGAGTTGAATTAGTTTGGGGTGGTGAGTGGAAACATTGGTTTGGGTTGTTCATTTAATTACGGCGGTCGTGCTGATCGGTCTCGTGTTGATTCAGCATGGTAAAGGAGCCGACATGGGTGCGGCGTTCGGCACCGGGTCGGCCGGAAGTCTGTTCGGATCGAGCGGCTCGGCCAATTTCTTGAGTCGCAGCACCGCTGTGGCTGCCACGGTCTTCTTTGTCACCAGCCTTTCCCTGACTTATATATATGCCACGCCGTCGCAAGAACAAGGCGTGATGGATAGAGTGCAGGTAGATAAAGCGGTGCAGACCGTCGCGCCTGTCCCGATGAATGCTGACGAAGCCGCATCGAAGTCCAAGGAAATACCAAGATAACAAAAAATAGCATCATGCGGAGTTGGCGGAATTGGTAGACGCGCAGCCTTGAGGTGGCTGTGTCCGAAAGGACGTGAGGGTTCGAGTCCCTTGCCCCGCACCAGAATATCTAGCCAAAGCATTAGATTTTGGTGAATTAAAATAAACTTGAGAAGCATCGCGTGCCTGTCACCGGGCATTTAATGCGGGGGGAGCTCAGAATGTTGGAAAACTATTTTCCAGTCTTGCTGTTTATTTTTGTCGGCCTAGCTGTCGGTGTTGCGCCCTTGCTTCTCGGGCGTTTTGCCGCGCCTCATCGCCCAGATGAAGCCAAGTTGTCGCCCTATGAGTGCGGCTTCGAGGCTTTCGAGGACGCGCGTATGAAATTCGACGTGCGCTACTATCTCGTGGCCATCCTCTTCATCCTTTTCGATCTCGAAATCGCTTTCCTGTTTCCTTGGGCCGTAGTGCTGAAGGAGATCGGTTTGTTCGGTTTTTTATCCATGATGGTGTTCCTGGCGATCCTCGTTGTGGGTTTTATCTATGAATGGATGAAGGGGGCGTTGGAATGGGAATAGAAGGCGTTCTTGAGAAGGGGTTCGTCACCACTTCGCTGGACACGGTCATCAACTACACGCGCACCGGTTCGCTGTGGCCGATGACGTTCGGTCTGGCGTGTTGTGCGGTGGAGATGATGCACGTGGCGTTGCCGCGTTACGATCTGGACCGTTTTGGTGCGGGTGCTTTCCGCCCCAGCCCGCGCCAGTCCGACCTGATGATCGTCGCCGGGACCTTGTGCAACAAGATGGCACCGGCTTTGCGCAAAGTCTATGACCAGATGGCCGAGCCGCGCTGGGTGATCTCCATGGGCTCCTGCGCCAATGGAGGCGGCTATTACCATTACTCCTACTCTGTCGTGCGCGGCTGCGACCGTATCGTTCCCGTCGATATCTATGTTCCCGGATGCCCGCCGACTGCCGAAGCCCTGCTGTTCGGCGTGATCCAATTGCAAAACAAGATCAAGCGTACGAATACCATCGCACGATAGGACAAACATGGCTGATGATTTGAATAAGCTGGGCGACAGACTGCGCGAAGTTTTTGCCGACAAGGTGATCAGTCTGGAAAATCGTTTGGATGAATTGACCTTGGTGGTCGCTTCTGCGGACATGCAGGCGGTGTTTTTGCGCTTGCGCGACGATACCGGATTCCATTTTGAGCAATTGGTCGATCTGTGCGGAGTGGATTATTCGACCTACGGCAGCGAGCTCACCGAGGCCGGTGCCTATCAGGTCGATGAAGCGGCCATGAATCCGTTCAAGCTGCGTTTCGCTGCGGTCTACCATCTGCTTTCAGTCGAGCACAACACACGTTTGCGTGTCAGGGTGTTCGCCGAGGACGATGCCGCTCCCACATTGAGTTCGGTGGCCGAGTTGTGGCCGTCCGCAAACTGGTTCGAACGGGAAGCGTTCGATCTATTCGGCATCGTGTTCCTCGGGCATCCCGATCTGCGCCGTATCCTCACCGACTACGGTTTCGTGGGTAATCCGTTCCGCAAAGATTTCCCGGTTTCCGGGCACGTGGAGATGCATTACGACGCGGAACAGAAACGTGTGGTTTATGCGCCGGTCACCGTGGAGCCCCGCGAAGTGACACCACGCGCGATCCGCGAAGAGAATTACAGTCGTCACTGAGATACGTTCAAGGGAATCCGTAATGCCTGAGATTAAAAATTACACAATGAACTTTGGGCCGCAGCACCCTGCGGCGCATGGCGTGTTGCGTCTGGTGTTGGAATTGGACGGCGAAGTGGTCGAACGTGCCGACCCGCATATCGGTCTGCTGCACCGTGCTACGGAAAAGCTGGCCGAACATAAGACCTTCCTGCAATCCGTTCCGTATATGGATCGTCTGGACTACGTGTCCATGATGTGCAACGAACACGCATATGTCATGGCCATCGAAAAACTGGCCGGCATCGAGGTTCCGTTGCGCGCCCAATATATCCGCGTGATGTTCGACGAAGTGACGCGTATCCTGAATCATTTGCTGTGGCTGGGTGCTTCCGGTATCGACCTCGGCGCAATGACGATGTTCTTCTACACCTTCCGCGAGCGCGAGGACCTGTTCGACGTGTATGAGGCCGTGACGGGCGCGCGTATGCATGCCGCTTATTACCGTCCGGGCGGTGTCTATCGCGACCTGCCGGACAGCATGCCGCTGTATACCGCTTCCAAGATCCACAATGCGTCCGCCGTGAAACGCATGAACGAGAACCGGCACGGCTCCCTGCTCGATTTCCTCGAAGACTTCACCAACCGCTTCCCGGCCTGCGTGGATGAATACGAGACTCTGCTCACCGACAACCGCATCTGGAAACAGCGTACGGTCGGTATCGGTGTCGTTTCGCCGGAACGCGCCCTGGCGCTGGGCTTCACCGGGCCGATGTTGCGCGGCTCCGGTGTTGCGTGGGACTTGCGCAAGAAACAACCGTACGAAGTCTATGACCGCATGGACTTCGATATCCCGGTCGGTGTCGAAGGCGACTGTTATGACCGTTATCTGGTGCGTATCGAAGAATTGCGCCAATCCAATCGCATCATCAAACAATGTATCGACTGGCTGCGCAAGAACCCCGGCTCCGTGATCACCGAGAATCACAAATTTGCCCCGCCGAAACGCGAGGCGATGAAGCAGAACATGGAAGAGCTGATCCACCACTTCAAGCTGTTCTCCGAGGGATTCCATGTTCCCGCAGGCGAAGCGTATGCCGCAGTGGAGCATCCCAAGGGTGAGTTCGGTATCTATCTGGTGGCGGACGGTGCGAACAAGCCTTATCGCATGAAGATCCGTGCGCCGGGTTTTCCGCATCTGGCAAGTTTGAACGAGATGACGCGAGGCCACATGCTGGCGGATGTGGTGGCGATCATCGGTACACAGGACATCGTTTTTGGAGAGATAGACCGCTGATGTTATCCGATCAAATTCAAGCAAAGATAGACCGCGAACTCCGGAAATATCCGGCGGACCAGAAACAATCGGCAGTCATGGCCGCGTTGCGTTTCGTGCAGGATGAAAAAGGCTGGATCGCTCCCGAGGATATGGCGGACATCGCGGCTTACCTGGGCATGGCGCAGATGGCCGTGTACGAGGTGGCGACGTTCTACCATATGTACAAACTCAAGCCGATGGGGGAATACACACTGACCGTGTGCACCAATCTTTCCTGCCAGTTGGGCGGTGTCAACGAGACCCTGTTGCATCTGAAGAACAAGCTCGGTATCGGTCTGGGCGAGATCACCACGGACGGAAAGTTCGGCCTGCGCGAGGGAGAGTGTATGGGAGCGTGTGTCGATGCGCCGATGTTCACCATCAACAACAAGAAGCTGTGCGGGCGTTTGACTGGTGAAAAGATCGACCAGATATTGGCTGAACTCGGCTCTGGAGATAAAAAATGAGCACGCCGATCATATTCAACACCTTGCATTTCGATCAGCCGTGGACACTGGAAAACTACCTCAAGGTGGGCGGTTATCAGGCGCTGCGCAAGATACTCGGCGAAAAGATGTCGCCCGACGCGATCATCGCCGAAGTAAAAGCTTCCGGGTTGCGCGGTCGTGGTGGTGCCGGTTTTCCGACTGGGTTGAAGTGGAGCTTCATGCCGCGCAACTATCAGGGCGAAAAATATCTGGTGTGCAACTCCGACGAGGGCGAGCCGGGAACCTGCAAAGACCGCGATATCCTGCGCTACAACCCGCACATGCTGATCGAAGGCATGGCGATCGCCGCTTACACCATGAACGTCAAGACCGGATACAACTATGTGCACGGCGAGATATTCGAGGCCTATGAGCGCATGGAAGAGGCGTGTGAAGAAGCGCGCAAGGCCGGTTATCTGGGCAAGAACATCCTCGGCTCCGATTTTGAGTTCGACTTGCACAATCACCTCGGTTACGGCGCGTATGTGTGCGGCGAAGAGACCGCGCTGCTCGAATCCATCGAGGGCAAGAAAGGCCAGCCGCGCTTCAAGCCGCCTTTCCCGGCCAGCTTCGGTCTGTACGGCAAACCCACCACCATCAACAACACCGAGACCTTCGCCAGCATCCCTTACATCATCAACAACGGCGGCCAGAAGTTCGCCGACTTGGGGGTGCCGAACAGCGGCGGTATCAAGCTGTTCTCCATTTCCGGACATGTCAACAATCCCGGTAATTTCGAAGTGCCGATGGGCACACCGTTCAAAAAACTGCTGGAGATGGCGGGCGGCGTGCGCGGTGGAAACAAACTGAAAGCGGTGATCCCCGGCGGATCGTCCATGCCGGTATTGCCGGGCGAGATCATGATGGATCTCAATATGGACTTTGACTCCATCCAGAAGGCCGGTTCCTATCTGGGCACCGGAGCCATCATCGTGATGGACGAGACCACCTGTATGGTGAAGGCGCTGGAACGTCTGTCCTATTTCTATTACGAAGAATCCTGCGGCCAATGCACGCCGTGCCGTGAAGGAACGGGCTGGCTGTATCGCATCATCCACCGTATCGAGCACGGTGAAGGGCGTCCGGAGGATCTGGATCTGTTGCTCGACTTGTGCAACAACATCGCCGGACGCACGATCTGTGCGTTGGGTGATGCCGCCGCGTGGCCGGTGCAGGGTTTCCTCAAGCATTACCGCAAGGAATTCGAATACCACATCGAGCATAAGCGTTGCTTGGTGTGAAGCTGAACGGAATAGGTGAGCAATGATCAACATCGAAATTGACGGCAAGCGCATCGAAACGGAAAACGGCTCGACCGTGATTGAGGCCGCGCATCAAGCGGGCATCAGCATTCCCCATTTCTGCTATCACAAAAAACTGTCCATCGCGGCGAGCTGCCGCATGTGCCTGGTGCAGGTGGAAAAGGCACCCAAGCCTTTGCCCGCGTGTGCGACACCGGTCACCGAAGGCATGAAGGTGTTCACGCATTCCGAACAGGCGGTCAAGGCGCAGAAAGGCGTGATGGAATTCCTGTTGGTCAACCACCCGCTGGATTGCCCGATCTGCGACCAGGGTGGCGAATGTATGTTGCAGGATATGTCGGTCGGCTACGGCGGCGGCGCTTCGCGTTACCACGAAGAGAAGCGCACGGTGCTGGCCAAAGACATCGGCCCGCTGGTGTCGGCTGAAGAGATGAGCCGTTGTATCAACTGTACACGCTGCGTGCGTTTCGGCCAGGAGGTCGCCGGACAGATGGAGCTGGGGCAGGCGTTCCGCGGCGAGCATGCCGAGATCATGTCTTTTGTTTCCGGCACGGTGGATTCCGAACTTTCCGGCAACATGATCGACCTGTGCCCGGTTGGTGCCCTGACCAGCAAGCCGTTCCGTTATAAGGCGCGTTCATGGGAATTGTCGCGCCGCCGCTCGGTCAGCGCGCATGACAGTCTGGGTTCCGGTCTCGCGGTACACACCAAGAACAACCATGTGTTGCGTGTCACACCCATCGAGAACGAAGAGATCAATGAATGCTGGCTGTCCGACAAGGACCGCTTCGCCTGCGAGGGTTTGAATTCGCCCGAGCGCCTGACCAAGCCGATGATCAAGCAGGACGGCAAATGGCAGGAAGTGGAATGGCAGACCGCGCTTGAATACGCCGCGAACGGCTTGCGCCACATCGCCAGCGGTGCGGGTGCGGAACAGATCGGCGCATTGGCGACCGCGAATTCCACACTGGAAGAACTGTACCTGTTGCAAAAACTCATGCGCGGCCTTGGCAGCGACAACGTCGACTTCCGTCTGCGTCAAGCCGACTTCAGTGCCGATGGCAAACAACAAGGTGCCCCTTGGTTGGGCATGCCTATCGCCGATATCAGCCGCTTGGATAGCGTATTGATCGTCGGTAGTTTCCTGCGCAAGGATCATCCGCTATTCGCTTCACGTATCCGTCAGGCAGTGAAGAAGGGTGCGCAAGCCAATATCATTCATTCCGTTGATGACGACCTGCTGATGAAGGTGGCGAACAAGGCCATCGTCGCGCCGGATGCGCTGGTGACCGCGTTGTCTCAGGTTGCGCAGGCATTGGATGCAGAAAAGAATGGTAAAGCACAGACAGCCAGTGCCGAGGCGGTTGCCATCGCCAAGAGCCTGTCCGGTGGCGGATGTGTCGCCGTGCTGCTCGGCAACTTCGCGCAACAGCATCCGCAGGCCGCACAGCTGCAAGCGCTGGCGCAACAAATTGCCGCCGCGACCAACGGCAAGTTCGGTTTCCTCGGCGAAGCTGCCAACAGTGTCGGCGGCTATCTGGCACAGGCCACACCGGGAAGCAAAGGCATGAACGCCGCCGCGATGTTGGCAGCACCGCGCAAAGCCTATGTGTTGCTGAACGTCGAAGCCGAACTGGACACGGCCAATCCGCAACAGGCGCTCGCCGCGATGCAGGCTGCCGATATGGTGATCGCGATGTCGGCCTACAGACACCATGCGACGAATTATGCGGATGTGCTGTTGCCCATCGCGCCGTACACCGAGACTTCCGGCACCTTTGTCAGCGCGGAAGGTCGTGTGCAGAGCTTCAAGGGCGCGGTCAAGCCTCTGGGCGAGGCACGTCCGGCCTGGAAGGTGTTGCGTGTACTGGGTAATCTGCTCAAGCTCTCCGGTTTCGATCAGGACACCTCGGAAGCAGTGCGCGACGAAGCCATAGGCGGAATGGATATCGCGGCGCAGTTGAGCAATGCATCGCAAGCAACTGATCAACCCGCAATCCCCACGCCTCAATCCTCGGGCATGCAGCGTGTGAGCGACGTCCCGATCTACGCCACCGATGCGGTGGTGCGCCGTTCCGCCCCGTTGCAGGCCACTGCCGACGCGGCTGTGCCGCGGGTATGGATGCACGGTAGCGAATTGCAGAAACTCGGGGTGAAGGATGGTGACATGGTCAGGGTCGTGCAAGGGCTGGGTGGAGTGACGCTGGCGGTTGCGGCAGATGACAAACTGCCCCAAGGCGTGGTGCGCGTGGCAAACGGCCATGCGGCGACAGCCGTGCTGGGAGCGATGTTCGGAACAATTTCAGTGGAGCGCGCGTGATGGAGTTACTGCAAACCCTAGAACAGATGGGACAGGATCTGCTCGGCCCAGCTTGGTTGCCGCTGTGGACACTGCTCAAGATCGTGGTCATCGTTGCGCCGATCATGGGCGGGGTCGCCTACCTGACGTTCATCGAGCGCAAGGTGCTGGGCTATATGCAGGACCGTATCGGCCCCAACCGTGTCGGTTATTTCGGCCTGTTGCAACCCGTCGCGGACGGCCTCAAGCTGCTGATGAAAGAACTCATCATTCCATCCGGCTCCAACAAGTTCCTGTTCGTCGCGGCACCGGTGCTGGCGCTGATGCCGGCGTTGGCGGCGTGGGCAGTGGTTCCCTTCGCGGACGGTATGATCCTGAGCAACGCCAACGCCGGACTGTTGTACATCCTGGCAATGACCTCCCTCGGGGTGTACGGCATCATCATCGCCGGCTGGGCCTCCAATTCCAAATACGCCTTCCTCGGCGCCATCCGTTCCGCCGCGCAGATCGTTTCGTATGAACTGGCCATGGGTTTCGCGCTGGTGTGTGTATTGCTGGCCGCGCAAAGTATGAATCTGGGCGACATCGTGCGCGGTCAACAGAATGGCTACGGCATGTTGGGCTGGTACTTCATCCCGTTGTTCCCGATGTTCGTGGTGTATTTCATCGCCGGGGTGGCCGAGACCAACCGCGCGCCGTTCGATCTGGCGGAGGATGAGTCGGTGATCGTGGCCGGTTTCCACACCGAATATTCCGGTATGGGCTTCGCGCTGTTCTTCCTGGCCGAATACGCCAACATGATCCTGATCGCGGCGCTGACCTCGGTGTTCTTCCTGGGCGGATGGTTGCCACCGCTGGATATCGCCCCGTTCAACGAGATCCCTGGCCTGTTCTGGATGCTGGCCAAGATGTCTTTCTTCCTGTTCCTGTTCCTGTGGTTCCGCGCGACCTTCCCGCGTTACCGTTATGACCAACTGATGCGTTTGGGCTGGAAGGTGTTCATTCCGCTGACACTGGTGTGGGTGGTCGTGGTCGCCGCCTGGATGCAGACACCCTTTTGGCTGTGGTGAGAGAGAAAATGGCAAACATCTTCAACTTCTTTAAAAGTTTTCTGCTGCTCGAACTGCTCAAAGGTATGGCAGTGACGGGCAAGCATTTGTTCTCCCACAAGATCACCGTGGAGTATCCGGAAGAAAAGACCCCGCAGAGCTTCCGTTTCCGCGGCCTGCACGCGCAGCGGCGCTATGCCAGCGGCGAAGAGCGTTGCATCGGCTGCAAGCTGTGCGAGGCGGTATGCCCGGCAATGGCGATCAAGATCGAAGTCGCCGAGCGCGGCGACGGTTCGCGCCGCACCACTCAATACGATATCGACCTGACCAAATGTATCTTCTGCGGTTTCTGCGAAGAGTCCTGCCCGGTTGACGCCATCGTGGAGACGCGTGTGTTCGAATACCACGGCGAGAAACGCGGCGACCTGTACTACACCAAACCGATGCTGCTGGCGGTGGGTGACAAACACGAAGCGCAGATCGCCAAGGATCGTGCGGCGGATGCCAAATACCGTTAAGGAACAGGACATGATAGGTTTAGACTCGGTAGTTTTCTTTCTCTTCGCGGCGCTCTCGATCTTCGCGGCGTTGCGCGTCATCACCGCGCGCAACCCGGTGCATGCGGCGTTGTTCTTGGTGCTGGCGTTCTTCAGCATGGCCGGGATATGGATGTTGCTGGAAGCCGAATTTCTGGCAATCACCTTGGTGCTGGTCTATGTCGGTGCGGTGATGGTGCTGTTCCTGTTCGTGGTGATGATGCTGGATGTCAATCTGGAGCGTCTGCGCGAGGGATTCTGGCGCTGGTTCCCGGTCGGTGGCTTGGTGGCGGCACTAATGGTGTTCGAAATGATCACGGTGCTGGGCGACCGCGCGGTCGCCACGACCGGGGCGCAGATCGCCAAACATGCGGCTGACTACAGCAACACCAAAGAATTGGGCCGTCTGATCTATACCGACTATGTCTATCCCTTCGAGCTGGCCGCCGTCGTGTTGCTGGTCGCCATTGTTGCGGCAATCGCCCTGACACTGCGCCATCGCCGTGTGCCCAAGAAACAGGACCCGAGCAAGCAGGTGCGGGTGAAACGCAACGACCGCGTGCGCCTGATCTCGATGCCGTCATCCAAAAAAGTGTCTGCGCAGCCGGATGCTGCCAAGGCAGATTAACTAGAGCAATAGAATTCAGGGGGAAGTATGTTGAACCTAAGTCTGTCCCATTATCTGGTATTGAGTGCCCTGCTGTTCGCCATCAGCGTAGTGGGCATCTTCTTGAACCGCAAGAACATCATCGTGCTGCTGATGGCCATCGAATTGATGCTGCTGGCGGTCAATACCAATTTCATCGCGTTCTCGCATTATCTGGGCGATGTGTCCGGGCAGATCTTCGTGTTCTTTATTCTCACCGTCGCCGCCGCAGAGGCCGCGATCGGACTGGCTATTCTGGTGGTGCTGTTCCGCAATCTGCGCACCATCAATGTAGATGATCTCGGCAGCTTGAAAGGTTGATGCGCATGGATATGCAGACGCTGTATTTGCTGGTTCCCTTGGCTCCGCTGGTAGGCGCGATCGCCGCCGGACTGTTCGGCAAGGTATTGGGGCGGAAATGGTCGCACCGTATCACCATCGCGCTGGTGGCCGTCTCGTTCATGGCTTCGCTGGCGATATTCCAGGATGTGATGGCCGGACACGTGTTCAACGGCACGGTATACAAATGGATGGCCTCCGGTGACACCAGCTTCGAGATCGGTTTCCTGATCGACCGCCTGACCGTGATGATGATGCTGGTGGTGACCTTCGTCTCGCTCATGGTGCACATCTACACCATCGGCTACATGCAGGAAGACCCCGGCTACCAGCGTTTCTTCAGCTACATCTCGCTGTTTACCTTCTCCATGCTGATGCTGGTGATGGCCAACAACTTCATGCAACTGTTCTTCGGCTGGGAAGCGGTGGGTCTGGTGTCTTACCTGCTGATCGGTTTCTGGTACACCCGCCCGACGGCGATCTACGCCAACCTGAAAGCCTTCCTGGTCAACCGCGTCGGTGACTTCGGTTTCCTGCTTGGTATCGGTCTGGTGCTGATGGTGTTCGGCACACTCGATTACGCCACTGTGTTCGCCAGTGCGCAGCGTTATGTGAACGATGTCGCGCCTATCCCCGGCGTCACCTGGAACTTGATCACCGCCATCTGTATCCTGCTGTTCATCGGCGCGATGGGCAAGAGCGCGCAGTTCCCGCTGCACGTGTGGCTGCCCGACTCGATGGAAGGCCCGACCCCGATCTCCGCGCTGATCCACGCCGCGACCATGGTGACTGCCGGTATCTTCATGGTGGCGCGTATGTCGCCCTTGTTCGAATTGTCCGAGACCGCGTTGTCCTTCGTTATGGTCATCGGCGCGATCACCGCGCTGTTCATGGGTTTTCTCGGCATCATCCAGAACGATATCAAACGCGTGGTGGCGTATTCCACTCTGTCGCAACTCGGTTATATGACCGTGGCGCTGGGTGCATCGGCCTACTCGGTGGCGGTGTTCCATCTGATGACGCACGCTTTCTTCAAAGCTTTGCTGTTCCTGGCAGCAGGTTCGGTCATCATCGCCATGCACCATGACCAGGACATCCGCAATATGGGCGGCCTGAAGAAATACATGCCCATCACCTGGATCACCTCGCTGATCGGTTCGCTGGCGCTGATCGGCACACCGTTCTTCTCCGGTTTCTATTCCAAGGACAGCATCATCGAGGCGGTCGGCCTGTCGCATCTGCCCGGCTCCGGTTTCGCTTACTTCGCTGTAGTGGCCGGTGTGTTCGTTACGGCGTTCTATTCCTTCCGCATGTATTTCCTCGTGTTCCACGGGGAAGAGCGCTTCGGCAAGGCGGTGCATCATGCTGCCCACGCTCCGGCCAAACATGCGGATGCACACCAGAGCGATGAGGCACACGACGACCACGCCAGCCATGACGAGCATCACGGTCTGGCACCGGGGCAGAAGCCGCACGAGACACCGTGGGTGGTGACACTGCCGCTGATCCTGCTGGCAATCCCGTCGGTGCTGATCGGTTTCATCACCATCGAGCCGATGTTGTTCGGTGACTATTTCCTCGGTGCCGTCTTCATCGGTCAGGAACATCATGCGATGGCCGAGTTGCGCGAAGAGTTCCACGGCGCGACCGCGATGGCGTTCCACGCATTGACCACGCTGCCGTTCTGGCTGGCGGTGGCCGGGGTGGCCTCGTCATGGTTCTTCTACATGAAGCGTCCGGACATCCCCGCCGCGATCAAACATCGCTTCGAGGCGGTCTACACCCTGCTCGACAACAAATATTATTTCGACCGTTTCAACGACTGGTTCTTCGCGGGCGGTGCTCGCGGGGCGAGCCGTTTCCTGTGGAAGTTCGGCGATGTGAAGCTGATCGACGGGGTGATGGTGAACGGTACCGCCAATCTGGTCGGCCGTGCCGCCGCCGCGTTGCGCAATGTGCAGTCCGGTTACATCTATCACTATGCTTTTGCGATGATCATAGGCGTATTCGTCCTGTTGACCGTCCGAACCTGGTTTGAATAAAGTCGCCGCAGAATACTGAAGGATATGAGCATGATTTTTGGATTCCCCGTGTTAAGCGTCGTCATCTGGCTTCCCATCATTTTTGGTGTGCTGGTATTGGCGACGGGAAATGACCGCAATGCGCCGCTGGCGCGTTATATCGCCCTGGTCGGCGCGATACTGGGCTTCTTGGTGACCTTGCCGCTGTATACCGATTTCGACAAGACTACCAGCGCGATGCAGTTCGTCGAGATGCAGGACTGGATCACCCGCTTCAATATCCATTACCACCTGGGTGTGGACGGCATCTCCATGCTGTTCATCCTGCTCAACAGCTTCTTTACACCGCTGGTGGTGATCGCAGGCTGGAAAGTGATCGAGAAGCGCGTGGCGCAGTACATGGCCGCATTCCTCATCATGTCCGGTCTGGTCAACGGCGTGTTCGCCTCGCTGGATGCCGTGTTGTTCTACGTGTACTGGGAAGCGATGCTGATCCCGATGTTCATCATCATCGGCGTGTGGGGCGGCCCGAACCGCGTGTATGCGGCCGTGAAGTTCTTCCTGTACACCTTGCTCGGTTCGCTGTTGATGCTGGTTGCGTTGCTGTACCTGTATTACCAGTCCGGCGGGAGCTTCGAGATCCTCGACTACCACCAGATGGCGATCCCGATGACGGCCCAGATACTGGTGTTCATCGCCTTCTTCATGGCGTTCTCGGTGAAAGTGCCGATGTTCCCGGTGCATACCTGGTTGCCGGATGCCCACGTCGAAGCGCCCACCGGCGGTTCCGTGGTGCTGGCGGCGATCATGCTGAAAGTCGGCGCGTACGGTTTCCTGCGTTTCTCCATGCCCATCGCACCCGATGCCAGCCATAGCCTGTCCGGCGTGATGATCACCCTGTCGCTGATCGCGGTGGTGTATATCGGCCTCGTTGCGCTCACCCAGGCGGACATGAAGAAGCTGGTGGCTTATTCCTCCATCTCACACATGGGTTTCGTTACACTCGGTTTCTTCATCTTCAACGCCTACGGTATCGAAGGCGCGCTGCTACAGATGATCTCCCACGGTTTTGTGGCGGGTGCGCTGTTCCTGTGTATCGGCGTGTTGTATGACCGTGTGCATTCGCGCCAGATCGTCGATTACGGCGGCGTGGCCAACAAGATGCCGGTGTTCGCGGCGTTCTTCATGCTGTTCGCCATGGCCAACAGCGGTTTGCCCGGCACCAGCGGTTTCGTCGGCGAGTTCCTGGTCATCATGGGCGCGGTCAAGGCCAATTTCTGGTTTGCCTTCCTGGCCGCTAGCACCCTGATCTTCGGCGCAGCCTACACCTTGTGGATGTACAAGCGCGTGATCTTCGGTGCGGTCACCAACGACCATGTCGCGCATCTGCACGATATCGACTTGCGCGAGAAATTGATCCTGGGTGTACTGGCCATCACCGTGCTGGGCATGGGGCTGTATCCCTTGCCGTTCAGCGAGGTACTGCATGTGTCGGTGAACGACCTGCTGGTCCACCTTGCCCGTTCCAAGTTATAACCTGTCGCTAAATCGAGCCATTGGCAATTGAGGAAAATATGAGTTTCTTGTCCGCCCTGTTTCCCGCCTACGCAGAGATATTCCTGCTGGTGATGGTGAGTGTGATCCTGATCGCCGATCTGTACACTTCCGGCCGTACCAAGACGGTGACCTACCTGCTGGTGCAACTGACCTTGCTGGGATGTTCCCTGATTACCGTGGCGACCCACCAACACGGCATTACCTATCTGTTCAACGGCATGTACGTGGACGACCTGATGTCCGATGTGCTCAAGCTGTTGAGTTATCTGGCCGTCTCCATGATGCTGGTCTACTCGCGCAGTTATCTGCTGGCGCGCGGCTTGTTCTCCGGCGAATTCCTGGCACTGGTGCTGTTCTCCCTGCTGGGCATGATGGTGATGATCTCGGCCAGCCACTTCATCACGCTTTACCTCGGTTTGGAACTGTTGTCGCTCAGCCTGTATGCCATGGTCGCGTTGCAGCGTGATTCCGCCGTCGCCACCGAAGCCGCGATGAAATATTTCATTCTGGGTGCGCTGGCGTCCGGTCTGCTGCTGTACGGTATGTCCATGTTGTACGGCGCCACCGGCACGCTGGATGTGCGAGCCATCACCGGTGCCATCCAGGAAGGCACAGCCAACAACGCCTTGCTGGTGTTCGGTCTGGTGTTCGTGGTGTCGGGGCTGGCGTTCAAGCTCGGCGCAGTGCCATTCCACATGTGGGTGCCCGATGTCTATCAGGGCGCACCCACCGCGATGACCATGCTCATAGGTACCGCGCCCAAACTGGCCGCATTCGCTTTTGTCATGCGTATCCTGGTTGAAGGCCTGCAACCGCTGATGGTGCACTGGTCCGGTATGCTGGTCATTCTGGCGGTGTTGTCTATGGCCGTGGGCAACATCAGCGCCATCGCGCAAACCAACCTGAAACGTATGTTCGCGTATTCGACCATCGCCCACATGGGCTTTCTGCTGGTCGGCGTGTTGAGCGGCGGCATCGAGGGTTACGGCTCGGCCATGTTCTACGCCGTGGTCTATGTGCTGATGAGCTTGGGCGGTTTCGGCATGATCATGCTGCTGTCACGCGAAGGCTTCGAAGCCGACAACCTGAATGACTTCAAGGGACTCAACCAGCGCAGCCCGTGGCTCGCGTTCATGATGTTGCTGCTGATGTTCTCGATGGCGGGCGTACCGCCGACCGTGGGCTTCTACGCCAAGTTCTCGGTGCTGAACGCCGCTGTACAAGCCGGACACATCCCCCTGGTCATCATGGCGGTGTTGTTCTCCCTGATCGGCGCGTTCTACTACCTGCGCATCGTCAAACTGATGTACTTCGATGCGCCGGAAAGCCACGAACGCATCTACATGCAACCCGACAGCAGCTTGCTCATCTCAATCAACGGCTTGGCCGTGCTGGCGCTGGGCATTTTGCCCGGCACGCTGATGTCGGTGTGCGCCGTCTCGGTACAACAGTCACTGCTGCATTGATCCTGCGGGGCGCGTTCTGCGCCCCGTTCTTCACCTCGCTGAGTTCGATTCTGGAAATGCCTCTCTTGAGCAGAGAGGCATTTGCCGATGATATCCCGTCGAACCATAACCAACGTATACCAAATTTTTCCCAGTCAGCTGCCTCTGAATTGCAAAATATCCTTGCATCAATATATCAATTGGATATACTTTGTGCATGCACATCATTTCTATCAAGATGCTTCGCGAGTTCTGGCTAAAACACCCGGAAGCCGAGAAGGTGTTGCGTGAGTGGCATTCGGTCGTTGAGCACGCCGAATTTGCGGATTTCAATCATGTGCGGGAATTCTTCAACTCTGCCGATTACGTGCCTCCGTATACGGTGTTTGATATTGGCGGCAATAACTATCGCTTGGTGGTGATTGTCAGATACAGGTTCAAGAAAATCTTTTTGCATAAAGTGATGACACATCGTGAATACGACGATTGGAACAAGTTGTACCGGAAAGGCAGGGGATAACATGCGTGCGACACACACTCAGTTTGATATGCGAGCGATACAAGCCTCTTGGCAGGCGTTTGATGAGATGGCGCATCTTCGCCCTATCCAGAATGAAAAAGAGTATGACCGGATGGTTGCACTCATGAATTCACTGCTGGATGCAGTCGGCGATAATGAAGGCCATCCACTGGATGGTTTACTAAATCTGGTGGGGGACATGGTGTCGAAATATGAACAAGAACACCATGCCATCGAGGCAGCTACACCTAACGATGCCCTGCGCTTTTTAATGGAGGCGCGCGGCTTAAAGCAAGATGACCTGGCTGCAGTTGTGCCACAAAGTAATTTGTCGGCAATCTTGGCAGGGAAGCGCAAGATCAGCGCAACGCTGGCAGGAAAACTCGGCAAGTTTTTCGGCATTAGTCCCGCTGTATTCGTGCCGCATTAACGCCCAAAAATAGCCCCCTAATACTTGTGATAACTGAGCGCCCTTAGTGAGCAGGATGCTCTGCATCTTGGATACGGATGCGGGAGTCGTCTTGAAATGACTGTCGGTGTTGTTGGCTACTTTTTGAACTGTTGTTTGAGCCACGTATATGCCTTTTTCAGATCAAGGCCGATACCCATGAAATTGGGCTCTAACTTGAGAGGATTTGAGTTCGCCGTCTTCTGCATTTCGAGAGGTTGCCGCATCTCAAATTGACGACGAGCCGATTCTGACAGTTTGAGTTCGTGACGGAAGAATATATTGCCTTGAATCGCACTTAACGCCCTCCAGGGCGACTGCCATGAGCGATACGTAGCCCTTGCGTGCTATCATCGCGCGCCATGAAAAACCACTCCGATTCCTTACGCCGCTTCCTGTTCGAACATGCGCCGGTACGCGGCGAGCTGGTTCATCTCGACCAGACCTGGCGCAGTGTCATCGAGCGTCACAACTATCCCGATGTGTTGCGCGATCTGATGGGCGAACTTTCTGCGGCGGCGGTGCTGCTGGCGGCCACGCTCAAGTTGAAAGGCTCTCTGGTGTTGCAGATACACGGCAAAGGTGTGCTGAAACTGTTGGTGGTGGAATGCACCGGTAATCTGGAGCTGCGTGCCACCGCGAAATGGGAAGGTGAGCTGGGGCAGGGGACGCTACGCGAGTTGGTCGGAGACGGTCGATTCGTCATCACGCTGGACCCCAAGGACGGTAATCAGGCTTATCAGGGTATCGTGGCGCTGGATGGTGAGACGGTCGCCGAGATCTTGCAGAACTACATGGCGCGCTCCGAGCAACTGGATACCCGCATGTGGCTGGCGGCGGACGGGCAGCAGGCGGCGGGTATGTTGTTACAGCGATTGCCGGAGCAGAAGAGCGAGGATGCCGATGCTTTTGCGCGCGCCAGCCAGCTTGGTGCCACGCTCAAACGCGAAGAATTGTTGTCCTTGCCTGCGGACGAGCTGATCCATCGGCTGTATCACGAAGAAGACATCCGTTTGTTCGAGGCGCAGAACGTGACGTTCAACTGCACCTGCTCGCGCGACAATGTGGCACGGATGTTGAAGATGTTGGGGCGCGAAGAGGTGGGGGATATCCTCGCCGAGCGCAGCGAGATCGAGGTGTTCTGCGAATTCTGTAATGAACGGTATGTGTTCGATGCCATCGATGCCGAAGCGGTATTCGCCGATGCGGTGTTGAACACAAGCAACGCAACGCGGCATTGAGTGTGTGGCGCAATGAGATATAAAAAACTTGGCAATAGTGAACTGAAGGTATCCGAGGTCGCCCTCGGTACCATGACTTTCGGTGAACAGAACACCTTGGCGGAAGCGTGCGAGCAGCTTGATTTTGCCGTGGCGCACGGCATCAATTTCATCGACACCGCCGAGATGTATCCGGTGCCGGGTAAGGCCGAGACGCAGGGGCGCACCGAGGAATATGTAGGCCATTGGTTGAAGGGCAAAGTCCGCGATCAGGTCGTTGTCGCTACCAAAGTGGCCGGTCCCTCACGCGGTTTCGGCTGGATACGCGGCGGCCCGGTCGCGCTGGATAGGGCCAATATCACGACTGCGGTCGAGGCCAGTCTGAAACGGTTGCAGACCGACTACATCGACCTTTATCAGTTGCATTGGCCGGATCGTAACGTGCCGATGTTCGGCAGGATCGACTATGACCCCGGCCAGGAAAAGCCCACCGTCCCCATCGAAGAACAACTCGCGGTGCTGACCGAGCTGGTGTCCAGCGGCAAAGTGCGCCATATCGGCATCAGCAACGAAACGGCATGGGGTGTGGCCGAGTTTCTGAAAGTGGCGGAACGTCTCGGCTTGCAGCGCATCGTCTCCATCCAGAACCCCTACAACCTGATCAATCGCACCTTCGAGCTGGGTCTGCACGAGATGTGCCATCGCGAGCAGGTCGGCTTGCTCGCTTACAGTCCGCTGGCGTTTGGCTTGTTGTCGGGCAAATACCTCGCCACGCCGCAGGCCGCGGGACGTATGACTTTGTTTCCGGCATTCGGGCGGCGTTACGAAAAGCCCAATGTGCCGCTGGCGGTGGCGGAATATGCCGCGCTGGCGCGTGATCACGGCCTTACCCCGGCGGCGCTGGCATTGGCCTTTGTGCGCAGTCGCCCCTTCGTCACCAGCACCATCGTCGGTGCAACGACGATGCAGCAACTGCTCGAGAACTTGCAGGAAGTCGAGCTGGATGCCGAGATACTTCAAGGCATCGCGGCGATACATCTGCGTTATTTCAATCCCGCACCGTGATATTCCGGTAGCGGCCATCAACCATCAATTGTGTATCAGGAGGCGAGATGAACACTTTTTCCTTTAGCGAATACCTGCATATCTCCAAAGACCTGTTCCATGTCATCGTCATTCTGGCGCTGGCCTGGTTGCTGATGTGGCTGAGTCGCCGCCTGGTCAGGGTGTTCCGCAATTACATGAACTCGCGCACGGATTCGGCGGAAGACAAACGCCGCATCGAAACGCTGGCGCGGGTGTTCCGCTATATCTCCACGGTGGTCATTTCTCTGGTGGCAGGGATGCTGGCATTGAGCGAGGTGGGTATCTCCATCGCGCCTATCCTGGGAGCCGCCGGGGTGGTTGGTCTGGCGGTCGGCTTCGGCGCACAGAGTCTGATCAAGGATTATTTCAACGGTTTCTTCATGCTGTTGGAGAACCAGATCAGGCAGGGGGATGTGGTCGAGGTATGCGGCAAGACCGGCACGGTGGAAGACGTGACCCTGCGTTACGTCAGTCTGCGCGACTATGAGGGCAGTGTGCATTACGTGCCGAACGGACTTATCACCACGGTCACCAACAAGTCGCGCGGCTTTGCCTATGCGGTGATCGATGTCAGTATCGCCTATCGCGAGAATGTCGACGAGGTCATCGGGGTAATGCGTGAGGTCGGCGCGGAATTATGCGCGAAGGAGGGGGTCGGTGACGATATCCTGGAAGACATCGAGATATCCGGTGTGCAGGAGTGGGGCGATTCCGCCGTGGTGATACGTTGCCGCTTCAAGACCGAGACACTGGCGCAATGGGATGTGCGCCGCGAATATCTGCGTTGCCTGAAGCAGGCCTTCGATGCGCGCGGGATCGAGATACCTTATCCGCATCTGACGCTGTATGCCGGACAGAACAAGGATGGCAGCGCGCCGGCTTTCCGCATCGTCACCGGAGGCGACTAGGTTTTTTCTGCGGCAGAGGGCCTCATTGCGTCTGTTGTTCTATCGCCTTGCGCTGCTTTTCATCCTGTTCCTGTTGGATCGTATTGGCGGTCTTCGCCTGCTCCAGCGCTTGTTGTTGTTCCTCGAACAGTTTGGGCGGCGGGGTGACGGCTTTCTCCTGCTGACTTTGACCGCAGGCGGCGAGCAACAGGAGGGTACTCAGGGTGAGGTGACGGTAGCTCATAGTTGTGGTCAGTCGTTGGGAATACTTGTGCCGATAGGACGGGCGAAGACTTCGTCAACGCGGTTCTTATCCATATCCACCACTTCGAAGCGCCAGCCGTTCCAGTCGAAACTTTCGGCTTTCTTGGGGATACGCCCGACGGCAGTGATGACGAAGCCGCCCACGGTGTGATAGTTGCCGAGATCTTCTTCTGGCAGTCCGGTGAGATCGAGTTTTTCTTTCATCTCGTCGATGGGCAATAGACCATCCAGCAGCCAGGAGCCGTCTTCGCGTTGTACCGCGAGCGGCAGTTCGTCCACCGAACTGGGCACATCGCCGACCACAGAGGCCAGTAGATCGCTCAGCGTCACGAGTCCTTCGGTCTGGCCGAATTCGTTCACGACGATGGCGATATGGGTCTTTTGCGTGCGGAAGAATTCGAGTACGCCGATCAGCGACTGGGTATTGGGCATGAACTGTACGGCATGGGTGGGCAGTTTGCCGAGATCCAATTGGTTGCCTGCCAGCAGATGTTGCAACAATTCGCGGCTTTCGATATAGCCCAGCACTTGCGATAACCCACCTTTGCAGACGATGAAGCGAGATACGCTGTGCGTTTTGATCTTGTCCAGATTGGTCTGACTGGGGGCTTGCAGATCGAGATAGATGATGGCGTTGGCGGGAGTCATCACTCCGGCCACCTTGCGGTCATCCAGGCGGAACACATTGCCGAGCAATTCGCCCGCAGTATCATCCAGGCCGCCGTTGCGACGACCGGCGGTGATCATGGCACGGATCTCATCGGCGGCGACACGGGCTTCGCTCTCTTTGAAGGGGAACAGCGAGAGTATTTTTTCGCTGGCGAGCGACAGCGCCCAGATGAACGGGCGGGTGAATTTGGCGAACAGCGCCATGAGTGGGGCGAGCAGCGAAGCGATGACCTCGGGTTTGGCCAGTGCGATACGTTTGGGGATGATTTCGCCAACCACGATGGTAGCGAAGGTGATGCTGCCAACCACCAGCAACAGGGCCAGCGGGTATTTGGCGAAGGCCAGCCAGACGACATTGGTTTCGATAAAGGTTTCGATACGCGGCACCCACATGGCTTCGCCGAACACCCCGAGCAGGGTGGCCAGCGCAGTGAGGCCGGTCTGGGTGGCGGCCAGCAGGCGCGAGGGTTGGCCGCGCAGTTCAGCCGCGATGCGTGCACCTTCGTTGCCGGCTTCGGCCATCTGCGTCAGGATGGCGACCCGGCTTGCGCCTATGCTCATCTCCGACATGGCAAAAAAGCCGCTGAGCAGGATCAGCAGCACGAGTATCCAGAATTCCATATGAGCTCTCCTTAGTGGAGTTTAGATGTTGCCGCTATCTTGGTCGTGGCCGTGCTTCTTGTAAAGCAGGCTCATGACGCCGGTCATCAGCAGACCGAACACGACGATGATGAAGTAGATGGACAGGTCGAGTTTGACCATCAGCGCGTAGAGCCCCAGCATCAGGAAGATGCTGATGTTTTCGTTGAAGTTCTGCACCGCGATGGAGCGCCCGGCCCCCATCAGCAGGTGGCCGCGGTGTTGCAGCAGCGCATTCATCGGTACCACGAAGAAACCGGCCATCATGCCGATGGTGATGAGCAACAGGATGGCGAGCAGCGGGTGCGAGACCGGGATCATCGCCAGCACCATGAGGCCCATGCCGATGCCGACCGGCAACACGTTCACGGCATGTTCCAGTTTGACGAAACGTGCAGCGAGGATAGAGCCGATGGCGATGCCGACCGCGACCCAGGCGGTGAGCTTGGCGGCCTCACCGATGCTGTAGTGCAATGCCACCGCCGCCCAAGCCAGCACCAGCAGGCGTAGCGTCGCACCGGCTCCCCAGAACAGAGTGGTCACCGCCAGCGATACCTGGCCCAACGGGTCTTTCCACAGCAGCGTGAAACAGTGCCAGAAGTCTTTGATCAGGAAGAGCGGGTTGCGGCTGAGCGGTTTGTGTTCGATCGGTACCAGCGGGATGTAGAGATTGAACAGCGCCGCCACCAGGTAGATGAAGAAGATGATGAAGATGGCCAGTTCGGCGGGCGACACGAACTCCGGTACATGCAGGCTGTGCATGATGGCGTGGGCGATGTCCGGTGTGATGAGCATGCCGCCGACCACCGCACCGAGGATGATGGCGGCGACGGTGAGACCTTCCATCCAGCTATTTGCCCAGACCAGTCTTTCCGGCGGCAGGTATTCGGTGAGGATGCCGTATTTCGCTGGTGAATACGCCGCCGCACCGAATCCGGCCAGGCCGTAGGCGAGCAAGGGATTGATACCGGCCAGCATCGCCAGGCAACCCGCCATCTTGATTGCGTTGCTGATGAACATCACGCGCCCCTTGGGCAGCGAATCGGCGAAGGCACCGACGAAAGGCGCCAGCAGGATGAAAGACAGGATGAAGGACTGTTGCAGGATGGGTGTATGCCAACTGGGGGCATCCACCTGCTTCAGCAGGGCGATAGCGGCAAACAGCAGTGCATTGTCGGCAAGCGCGGAGAAAAACTGGGCTGCGAGGATGATGTAAAAGCCGCGTTTCATTGGGAGAAGCTGTTTTTATGAAGGCGTTTTATAACATGAAAAGAGGAGGGCTGCTATCATTCGCCCGATAATTATCCAGTTTGCCACAGCGTAATTTATGCCACGTCCGATCCAAGCCCATATCGACCTTTCCGCGCTGAAGAATAATCTGCGCGTGGTGCGTCGCCTCACCTCCAGCCGCATCATGGCGGTCATCAAGGCCAATGCCTACGGGCACGGACTGATGCGTGCCGCAGCCGCACTGGATGAAGCCGAAGGCTTGGCGCTGTTGGACATACAGGACGCGATCAGCTTGCGCGACACGGGTAATCGCCAAACGATATTGCTGCTGGAAGGTTTTTTCGCGCCGCAAGATCTGCCGCTGATCGCCGAATACGATCTGGCTAGCGTCATCCATAACACGCAGCAACTGGACTGGCTGGATGCCTATCCGCGCAAACATGCCTTGCAGGTATGGCTCAAGGTGAACAGCGGCATGAATCGTCTGGGCTTCCTGCCGCAGGAAGTGCCTGCCGTGATGGAGCGTCTCAAGTCGCACCGTGCCGTGCGCGAAGTCGTTCTGATGACGCATTTCTCCCATGCCGACGAGGCCGAGGGTATCGCCTCACAGTTGGAGCGATTCAGCGGACTCAGCTCCGCCTATCGCGCGCCACGCTCGCTGGCGAATTCCGCCGCGCTGTTGCGTTATCCGGCTGCACACGGCGAATGGGTGCGCCCCGGCATCATGCTCTACGGTGCATCACCCTTCGTCGACATGAGCGCGCAACAGATCGGTTTGCAGCCCGTGATGACGCTCACCAGCGAGATCATCTCCGTGCGTGAGATCGGCTCGGGTGAGCAGGTCGGTTATGCGGGGCTGTTCCGCGCCGATCAAGCCACCCGCATCGGCGTGGTGGCCTGCGGTTACGCCGACGGTTACCCGCGCCATGCGCCGACAGGCACTCCCATTCTGGTCAATGGCCAGCGCACGCGCACGCTGGGCCGTGTGTCGATGGATATGATCGGGGTGGATTTGAGCGACATCAAAGATGCACAAGTCGGCAGCCGCGTCACATTATGGGGCGAGGGTATGCCGGTGGAAGAAGTGGCGCATGCCGCCGGAACCATCAGCTATGAATTGCTGTGTGCGCTGACGGCGCGGGTGCCGGTGAGATACTGAATCTGGAGCGCGTGTAATATCTGATGTCCGTACATACCATGCTGTTGTTTCCCGTTGGTCAACGCCTGTTCTGCATCCTCCTTGTGATCGCGCTGGCCGGTTGTGCCAGCGAGTCTCCCAAGCCAGTCACCAAAACTGCTCCGGCCCCGCGCAAAGCGGTGGTTAAGGTCGTTCCCGCTCCTTCGCCCAAACCGTTGACTGGTCTGGCTCTGGTCAATAGTGTGTTGCCGCCGTCGCTGGCAGACCGGAGTGGCTGGGGGGCGGATATCCATGCGGCATTCGAGGCACTCGGGATCGTACCCGGCAAAGAACAGGTGTGTGCGGTGCTGGCGGAGATCGAGCAGGAGTCTTCGTTTCAGTCCGAGCCGGTGGTGGCCGGTTTGCGCAAGATCGTCAGGCGCGAACTGGAGATGCGCAGGGAGCGATACGGCATTCCGCAGTGGCTCATGGCAAGCACGCTGGCACTCAAATCACCCGACGGGCGCAGTTATGACGAACGTATCGAGGCGCTCAGAACCGAGAACGATGTGAACCGTCTGTACGACGATATGACCTCGGAGCTTCCGTTCGGCAAGAAACTGCTCGCTGATTACAACCCGGTACAGACCGGCGGCCCGATGCAGGTGAGTCTGAGTTTCGCCAGAGCGTATGTGGCCGCCAAGCCTTATCCTTTCGGCAGCACGGATACATTGCGCAACGAGCTGTTCACGCGCAAAGGCGGGCTGTATTTCGGTATCGCTTATCTGCTGGACTATCCGGCGAACTACACGAACATGACCTTCCGTTTCGCCGATTTTAATGCGGGGCGTTATTCCAGCCGGAATGCCGCCTTCCAGAGTGCGGTGCATTGGTTGAGCGGTTTCCCGGTGGCACCGGACGGAGATTTGCTGCGTTACAAGGACGGTGTCGCACTGGCGGACAACAGCCAGACGCTGCAAGCACTACTTGCGATATCGGCCCAGTTGAAGATGGATAGAGCGGCCATCCTGCGCGACCTGATGCTGGAAAAATCCTTTGCTTTTGAGCAAAGCCCTTTGTATGCACGGGTGTACGCCCTGGCGGTGATCATGCCGCGCGCGCGTATCCCGGAGATCACCGTGCAGGGGGCGAAGGTGGCGCGCAAACTCACCACCGCGCTGTATGCGCGGCAGGTTGACGGGCGTTACCGGGATTGTCTGAAAAGATGATGTCTTGCATCCGCGCTGTCGCGGTGTGTGCTGAGGATCATAACTCTACCCCAGCTTGAGCCGACAAACTTGCATCTGTCTTCGTGCGGCATCTTTTTGGGGGGAATTATTGAGCATCGCATCCTCGGCCAAAGCCGTCAAATGGAGTCTTGCTGTTGAGCGACAGAATTAGAACGCTTTCCAGACAATCAGGCTGAAAGGTGTCTACTGTTTTGGGGGCGATTCACCTCGCAAGAATTTAATACCCTTCCGTATATACTAATAGGTGAGCTTCGATGAATAACTTTTCTGTTTTTTATTAGCTAAATATGAAGACAAAAACAATTTCAACCGTCGCCGAGTTTCATGACTCCGTTACCGAAAAATGGAATATTCACGCGATTTATCGTGGAGAAGATAAAGACTCCTATAGACTTTGCTCAAAGTACGGACGTGCCCAGACCCAAAACCCAAAGAACAATCAAGAATATGAAAGAGGCTTGCTTGAGGAGTTCAAGCGGCGAGCTGCTCCTCTTGTTGATGACACGCCGAGGAGTGACTGGGAATGGCTTGCAATAGCACAGCACCATGGTCTGCCAACTCGACTGCTTGACTGGACGAATAATCCACTTGTGGCCGCCCACTTTGCGACTCAAGGTATTTCCAAATTTGCCACACAGGGCGTCCCATTCGGCGATTCGGTCATATACGTTTTAAATCGATTTGATCTTCCTCACATCAATGAGGCTTGCGATCCATTCATTTATCCTGAAGATACCATCTATAACCCGAGACATGCCTCGAAAAGATTCATAGCTCAAGGTGGAATATTTGTGGCCCAACATGACCCAAAACTTACCTTTTCTCCACCAGGTCTTGAGCGTTGGATTCTGAAGAGAGATTGCCTTGCTGAGATAGCATCAATGCTCGCAACTTATGGGATCACTACGTCAAGTCTATTCCCTGATCTCGATGGGCTGTGTGAGGATATGTCTTACCGGTTCGTTAGAAGATAATTACTAACCGCTGTTGATGCTCGCACTCAGCCCGCGTAGGGCGCAATAACCAACGGGCATTGCGCCGCATGGAGCTTCTGCGGTGCAATGCGCTACGCTTATTGCACCCTACAATAGATGACCGCTTCGGTCGAAAGCGGAAGTAACACTCGCTTAGTTCTAGATGACGGCTATGGCCGATGAAGCGCCCTAGCTTTGGCTGCGATTTGGAAGCATAAGCTTGCCGAGGCGGCAATGTTATGGTTTACGGGACAACACTGTTGCGGCGGGGTATGAGCTTGGTACCCTGGACGGGAATCGAACCTGTAACTAGCCCTTAGGAGGGAACTTTAAAAATGATTAAAATACTTTAAAATCAATACACGAAAAAATAAAAAAGCCAAATATTCACAAAATATTCACACCGGTTCATAATCTGGCCTCATTTATCGGGAGAGGTCATGGGAACTATACGCAAGTTTGAGCGAGCAAAGGGTGTGGTCTATAACGCACAAATCCGCATCAAAGGTGTTCCACCATTAAGCGAGACTTTTTCAACGCGAAAGAAAGCCGCAGCTTGGATTACACAGCAAGAAGCCAAGATTGAGTTAGGCCAACCCGTCAGCAAGTCAAAACTTGAAAATGTAAAAATCGGGGAGATTCTTCAAAGTTATATAGGCACATTCTCTATCGACGATGGGAAGGGGAATTCCATCTACAAGAAGGGGCTGAACAAAGGGAAAGAGTATCGGATTGGCTTTCTGGATTTTCACTTGGGCAAACTCACTGTGAAAACCTTGACGCACGAGCGCATCCAGAAGTTCTTCGATATTTTGCTAGTCACTGATATCCCACCTCCGGCAAATCGCAAAACGATTCACAAGCTATACAAGGGGGCTGTGACTAGGAAATATTCGCCTGCGACTGTCAGAAAGTATTACTACGACCTTAAGACGATTCTTGAGTGGTGGGCATTCAAGCATAACTTTGAGCTGGGCAATCGCTTTCAGCGACAAAACACTCCCGAAAACTGGATTCCAAGAGAGCGCAGAATAAGTGCCGATGATGAAAAAAAGTTATATACAGCTTGCGAGGCGATGATTAAAAGTCCAGAGCAGTGGAGGCAGCTGATACAGCTGGGCCTTGAAACCGCTTTGAGGGTCTCTGAGCTAATAAGGCTGAAAAATGGGGCGGTATTTCTTGAGAAAGAAAAACGATACATAGCTGTGATGTCAGACACAAACAAGATGAAAGAAAATCGAAGTGTTCCGCTTTCCAAAAAAGCGGTCAAAGTGTTGAATGAGATTTTTGAGGCTAAGAAAAAGGTCGGGAAGGTAAATTCAGAAGAGCGCGTATTTAACTTGCTCCCTATTCAAACATTTTCCGCAAGCTTTAAGAAAATCACACATCGAGCAAATCTGGACATTGTGGCTGGGGATATGAGGCACGAGGCTCTTTGCCGTTTATTTGAAAATACGAAGTTGACTGTTGTTGAAATCGCTTTGATGAGTGGGCATAGCTCTGTTGATACGCTCAAATCGTATGTGATGAAGTTAAGGCCAAGCTTTTTGGCTGACAAGCTGGGGTAGTGTTGAGGTGTTGACAAATATTTATTTTGTGAGAGGGTAAGGTGTAGTCGTTAGGAGAGAGGACGAGCGCTCCCCTTATTAAATGCGCAGGCGTGAGACCTAGCGGGACGATTGGAGAAACTCGATGTTTTATGCGTCGCGTGAATGCTGGGTGACCTTGTCCTTGACCCCTCCAGCGTTCTATTGAGCCACGGTTCGGGCATCGGATTTTAGAGTAGTTGAGCGGTTAGAATGGAAACGATACGCAGCCGCAAAGAGAGACGAAACGACAGACCTTGTATCGGGGGTGTTAGTACCCTGAACTGTCGAGCCAAGACGACTAAAAGACTGGATAATCCGGTTCGAGCTTGGTGGCCTAATATGTGGGTGGCCGAAGTCCTGAGCTTGCGAGTAAATATTTTTACTCGTCGGTAAGGGGAGACTTCGGCCAGAGTGTGGGGGGCAAGAGACCATCAAAGAGGAGTATTGCGTCTATTATCATATAGACTCTTTAAGCCAGATTAGGCCAGAAGAAGTAAAGCTCAATCATAGAGCATCACAATAAAAACATAAGGGAATGGAAATGGCTGAACGCAAGACTGAAAATCTAGTAAGAGATAAGCTTCGCAGCTATGGCTATTACACCCACGGTAATGGAATCACCATTGAAGAGCAGAAATCAGAAATCGTCAAAGTAAAGGAGTTGCTGTCCAAAGCAAGCAAGAATCAGAAGGGAAATTCTGGTCTGCCAGAGTTCATCATCTCCAACTTAAAAGACCCCAACTTTCTCATCATCTTTGAATGTAAAGCAGATGTAAAAAAGCACGAGAGCGCAAATCGTGACAATGCTGTGGATTTCGCAGTCGATGGAGCTTTACATTATGCGAAGCACTTGGCGAAGCAGTACACGGTTCTTGCGATTGCCGTGAGCGGAACTACAGCAAGTTCCCTAAAGATTTCCAACTATATTCATCCAGCCGGAGCGGAATGCCCGAAAGCATTAGTCAATGAAGCTGGGGTGCTTGTTGAGGACATTCTTCCTTTTGAGGACTATTACCGATTAGCATCCTTTGATCCAGATGTGGCCAAGAAACGCCATTCCGACCTTCTCGCTTTTTCTCGTGAGCTTCATGAACTGATTTGGACAAAAGCGAAAATCTCCGAAGAGGACAAGCCTCTACTAGTCAGCGGGACATTGATTGCGCTTATGAATACGGGGTTTATGAGAACTTTCGAGTCGATTCCTGCGGAGGATTTACAAGGCGCTTGGCTTGGAGCAATCAAGAAGGAGTTAGATAAGGCCGATATTCCTCAGGCAAAAAAAGATACGATGCTACAGCCTTACTCAACGATTGCTGTTCATCCGAACCTATCCAAGCCAGATTCCAAGCTCGCCAGAGAGTATCCAGATGGTGTGTTTAAGGCGATTATTACCGAAATCAATAGTAATGTCTGGCCGTATATCAGCATCTATCATGACTTCGATGTGGTAGGTCAGTTCTATGGGGAGTTTTTGAAGTACACAGCAGGAGATAAGAAAGCTCTTGGGATTGTATTAACACCTCGCCACATCGCAGAACTATTCTCTTTGCTGTCGAATGTATGCCCACAAGACAAGGTACTTGATATTTGTGCCGGAACCGGTGGCTTCTTGATTTCAGCTATGCAACACATGCTTAAAGTTGCCGCGACAGACGAAGAGCGGATTGATATTAAGAAGAATCGACTGATTGGGATTGAGAACAATCCGAAGATGTTTGCCCTTGCTGCTAGCAATATGATTTTGCGTGGCGATGGAAAAGCGAACTTACATCAAGGTAGTTGCTTTGATGATGCCATTATCAAGGCAATAAAAGAAATGGAGCCTAATGTTGGGTTGCTAAATCCACCATATGCGCAGTCTAAGAGTGATGCGGAACTTCATGAATTGTATTTCGTGAAGCAAATGCTCGACTGTTTGAAGCCAGGTGGTACGGGGATTGCCATTGTTCCAATGTCGTGCGCCATTTCGCCGAATGATTCGCGTAACGAGCTTATGAAATATCACACACTGGAGGCAGTCATGTCGATGCCCGCCGATTTGTTTTATCCGGTAGGTACGGTGACTTGTATTATGGTTTGGACGGTGGGGAAACCGCACGCCCAATCAAATAAAAAGACTTGGTTTGGATATTGGAAGAATGATGGATTCATTAAGACGAAAAATCTAGGCCGCATCGACCAGAACGGCGCATGGCCTGCGATTCGAGATAGGTGGGTCGAAATGTTCCGTAACCGAGAAGTCCACGCAGGAGAAAGCGTCACGAAGCAAGTAGGTGTGGATGATGAGTGGTGCGCTGAGGCATACATGGAAACGGATTATTCAAACGTTTTCAAATCGGATTTTGACTCGGTAGTTCGCAACTATGCTGCTTTTCAGTTGCTTGGTGCCCCCTCAACTTCAAGCAGCAATGAAGACACAACAAGCTGGAAAGATTTTCGGTACGACGATATTTTCGCAATCGAGCGAGGAGAATCCTTCTACTTGAAAGACCTTAAAGAAGGAAAATTCCCGTATGTCAGCGCATCTGCACAAAACAATGGAGTCACAGCATATGTCTCGATAAAGAATCAAGAGGGAAATGCGATTTCATTAGCCTATGATGGCAGTATCGGTGAGGCTTTTTACCAACCTGAGCCATTCTTGGCGAGTGAGAAAATAGCAGTGCTTCGCCTCAATAAGAAATGGGGCAAGGAGCTAAATCGTTCGATTGCCTTCTTTTTGATTGCGCTAATCCGGAAAGAAAAGTTCCGCTACAACTACGGTCTGAAATGGTCGGTTAACTCAAGGCTTTTGAGTTCGATTATTAAGCTGCCCGTCACCGAGAGTGGAAAGCCTAACTGGGATTTTATGGAGGGATATATAAATGACCTTCCATTTGGCATACAGTTTTAATCACAAAGTGTGCGTGATGTAGAGCATCACACCTATTTCTCATTGCGCACATTTGTTTGAGTGAATCCCTGAGCTGCGGCGCTTTCCTTGACTTCGTGCCGCTGCGTTTTCAGTATCGCTGCGCCGTATCTCTCCCATCCTTTCAACTTGTAGTCGTCTTTCTCGCTGTAAATCTGTAGCAAAGCCCCCAGCAAAGCTTCGTCAGAAAGCGTGCTGCCAAGCTTTTCACTAGCAAGCAGAATCAATCCGCCTAGCCTATATTTTTGCCGCGCTTGTTCTTTGCGGGCTATTTCTCGCTCTCGCGCAGAAATGGTTTTTTCCTTTCGTTCTAAATCTGCCAGTTGTCTTTCCAGCTTCTGCCGTTTTTGCTCAATGACATTGAGCCGTTGTGCGTATGTGTATCCCATTTTTCCTCCCTGAGTTGATTGCCTCTTATCAGGAAAGCAGATTTTTTTCGTTTGTCCAGCTTGACTGGTGTTCTGTATTTGATATGCATAGTAAGAGCGGCACAAATGAAGCTAGACGCACTTACGCAACTCTGACGAGTAGCCGAGCGCCAAGGTTGAAACCTTGGGGAAAGGAAAAAGCACAATGGCGATATTTCACCTCCACATTGATTGCTATCGGCGCAGCCGTGGCAGGACTGCCATCGGTGGCGCAGCCTATCGCCGTGGGCTTAAAGCATCGTGTCCTGTGTCAGGCAGACGCTTTAACTTTCGCTCAAAAGAGGAAGTTAAATTCTCAGAGTTCAGCCCTGCGCAAAATGACTCCATCGACTACAGCCAGTTATCCAACTTGCTCAAACTTTATGAAGCAGTCGAGCAGGGGGAGAAGCATCCTCGCGCAACGCTAGGCCGTGAAATCGAAGCTGCCTTGCCCCATGAGTTGAATCTGTTTCAGCAAGTCGAACTGGTGCGCGCCTTTGTGTTCGAGGTGCGGCAGCGATTCGGTTGTGAGAGGGCGTTCTTTGATTATTCCATTCACGCCAAAGACAACAACAATCATGTCCATATCTGTATGAGCGAGCGAGAGCAGCTCTCGCCCTTCGTCTTTGATAAGACCAAGCGGCGAGATTGGAACGGGGAGGAGTTCGTCAGTTCTTGCCGTGAGATATGGCAAGACCAGACCAACTACGCATTAGAGATGGCTGGAATCAAGCAGCGTGTGGATTGTCGCTCCCACGCTGACCGAGGGCTAAGTGTGTTGCCCTCACTCCACGAGGGGAAAGCGGCCTATTTTGATAGCGAGGTAAAAAATATGAATGACACGATTAAGCAGAAGAACCAAGAAATAAAAGCACGGCTCATCAGGCCAATCCCTAATGATGCTTTTGACATAAATGAACTGCGCCCCCAAACAATGACCGCTACTTGTAGCAATCCCGATGCTTCGGACATTGATAAGACGATACAAGAAGATTTCCAATACAGGCTAGCGCGAAAGCAATACGAGAGCTTCGCTATCCTTGGCCTTTCCTATATCAACCTCAAGCATCCTAAGTACATCACACTATGGTTCAACGACCGTTCCAGCATCGTTGATAAAGGAAATCTCATATCCGCAAAAGGGGGAACAGTAAAGGCCAATGCTGAAAGGATGGTCGAGCTTGCCCGATTGAAGAACTGGAAGCGCATCAGTTTTTCAGGGGATAACGACTTTTTGCGCGAAGCGTTCAAGCAGGCGTTGGCATTGAATCTTGAAGTCGTGGTCGAGGGAGAAGGCCAACAAGCCTTGTTGAGTCTGATAAAGGCCGAGATTCAACCAGCCGTAGCGGTCAGCGTTCCCAAAGAGAATATCAAGCCAGCGCCAGACCTTCCACAAATGCGAATCAATAAACCAAGGAAAGGGATGAAGCTATGAATATACCAACGATTGATGAGGTAGCACGAAAACTGGAGTTGAAACGGCAAAAGAAGGAGGCGGCCAAAGGTGGGGGTGGTGGTCTTACCTATATTGACGAAGAAGAATTCAACTCTTTATATTTTTTAGCTCAACTGTCAGAGCTGGAATCGGTAAGAGAGGGGACGAGGCAAGTCGAGAGGGAGATGAGAAAAGCGGCTGACAGTTGCCGAAAGATTCAAGTGATGGGTGGTAAGAAGCGCTAGAGCTGGATTTTTGTTTTGCGGCCATGTTTTTTTGACATGATTTTTTCAAGTTCAATGGCTTCAAGTTCTCTATATAGGTCGTCGAGGAAATCAACTTGAAGTTTCAAGCTGTTGATGTTTTCGCCAAACTGGAACAGGGTAGCTCCGAGCGAAATGCCTCGGTGCTGTGTTTTTTTCTTTGGTGATGGGGTGTCGGTGGTTTTAGTTGGTGAGGATGATTTTTCTTCTGCGCTATCGTCAGCCAGCCATTTTGCGAGGTGATAGATACTGATTTGGTACTTCCCGCCCAGCTTATTAACTTTGAAGGGGAAGCCACCTCGCCGCCGCAGTTGATATTGAGCCGCCGGACTTTTTGAGATGTAAGGCGCAATGTCGGATGTTGACAAGATGACCTTTTTGCCAAACTCGGCCTTTAAGTCTTTCAGTATCTCTTCATACATCGTTTTGGCTTCCATCTATTTTGGTGTCCTCGACAGGAATCGAACCTGTAACTATTTCTTAGGAGGAAATCGGTATATCCATTTACCTACGAGGACAAAGCTGCATTCACAAAATATTCACAGCAAAACAGATTGGGTGTGAATATTTGCGTTGTTTTTTGTCAGGTCTTAATCAACATAAAAACAATAAATATATATATAAAACAAATAATAGCGCATTAGCCCATTCTGCGCATTCCCCTCTGTATTATTTCTTTAGGAGGGGCTTATTATATCCATTTAACTACCAGGGCAGCGGCGCGCATTCTAACGTAAAATCGCGCCCCTGCTGATGGCGTGCTGTGAAATGCGCAGGCAGCTTGGACAATTTACCGGTGGGAACTAAAGACATGAAGTTTGATAAATGGAACTTGTTTGCGGCGTGGGTGTTGTTGCCGCAGATATTGGCGATGGGCTGGGTGGCGTTCGCCGGGCGCATGCTGCTGGAGCTGGCCGGAGTGGATACGTATGAAGAGGGCATCCCCGGTCGTTTGGTCGGGCTGTTGCTGGTGATCGGCGCGGTGGCGGTGGTGCAGATCATGCGCGGCGAGCTGTTGCCCGTGGGTAAACCCGGCGGCAACGGCTATCAGTGGGGGTATCGCTTGCTGCTGGTCGCGAATGTGCTGGCCACGCTGCTGTTCTGCTTCGAAGTGACCCGTCCCTATTTCACCGATTACAACCTGATCCATATCCTTTCCCGCTTCACTGAAGCGTTCGGTTATTGGGTGATGGCGATGTGGGCGATCGGTTTCTCTCTCATCTATCAATCCGCGCAGCCCTTACCCGCAAAGAAGAATTCCTGATGCCTTACATCACGCTGGACAAAGCCGCGCTCGCCTTTGGGCATGTCGCATTGCTGAACAAGATCGATTTTCAACTGGACGAAGGTGAGCGCGTCGGCCTCATCGGACGCAACGGCGGCGGCAAGTCCAGTCTGTTGAAGGTGCTGGCCGGACAGGCGCTGCTGGATGACGGTACGGTGTGGCGGCAGCCGACTGCGCGCATCTGTTATGTCAGCCAGGAGCCGGTGCTGGATGCGGCGGCCACCGTGTTCGATGCGGTCGCTGCCGGATTGGGCGAATTGCAGCAGATCATCAAGGACTACCACCATCTGTCGCATCTGCTCGCCGAACCGGATGCGGATTACGAAAAGCTGCTGGAAGAGATGCAGCCCTTGCAGACCCGGCTTGAAGCCCAGAACGGCTGGGCGGTACAGGCGCGTATCGAAACTGCTATCCAGCGTCTCGAGCTTGATCCCGAAGCGCTGGTCGGTTCCTTGTCCGGCGGTGTGCGCAAACGCGTGGCATTGGCGCAGGCATTGGTGGCCGAGCCGGATGTGCTGATCCTCGATGAGCCGACCAACCATCTGGATTTCTCCTCCATAGAATGGCTGGAGGGATTGCTCAAAGAGTTTCGCGGCAGCGTGCTGCTGGTCACCCATGACCGTCGTTTCCTCGATAACGTCGCCACCCGTATCGTCGAACTCGACCGCGGCAATCTGGCCAGTTTTCCCGGCAACTTTGCGGCTTACCAGAAGATCAAGGAACGTATGCTGGCGGACGAGGCGGTGGTGAATGCCAAGTTCGACAAGGTGCTGGCGCAGGAAGAAGTGTGGATACGCCAGGGTATCAAGGCGCGCGGTGTGCGCAACGAAGGGCGGGTGCGGCGTCTGGAGACATTGCGGTTGGAGCGTGCGGCTCGGCGCGAGAAGGTCGGCAAGGTCGAGATGAATGTGGAGACCGGTGACCGCTCGGGCAAACTCGTCGCGGAACTCACCGACGTGAGCAAGCGTTACGGCGACCGCAAGATCATCGACGGCTTCTCCTGCCGCATCCAGCGCGGCGACAAGATCGGTTTGCTGGGGCCGAACGGGGCGGGCAAGAGCACCTTGCTCAAGATCATCCTCGGTGAACTGGCACCGGACAGCGGTGAAGTGAAACTGGGTACCAAACTGAGTGTGGCGTATTTCGACCAGTTGCGCGCGCAATTGGATGACAATGCCACGCTGGCCGATACCATCAGTCAGGGTTCCGATTTCATCGAGATCGCCGGGCAGAAGAAACACGTCATCAGTTATCTCGGTGATTTCCTGTTCGCGCCGGAGCGGGCGCGTTCACCGGTGAAGAGCTGTTCCGGCGGCGAGCGCAACCGGCTGCTGCTGGCGAGGTTGTTCACCCGTCCGGCCAATGTGCTGGTGCTGGACGAGCCGACCAACGATCTCGACATCGAGACGCTGGAGCTGCTGGAAGAGTTGCTCGCCAACTACGACGGCACCTTGTTCATAGTCAGCCATGACCGTACCTTCCTCGATAACGTGGTGACGCAGGTGATCGCTTTCGAGGGCGACGGCAAGCTGATGGAATACGTCGGCGGTTACGAAGACTGGGTGCGCGTGAAAAAATATGAAGCCTCGCAAAACGCCACCACCAAAGCGGTTGCGCCACCTGCCAAGGCCGCGAGCAAAGCCGAAACACCCAAAGCGAAATCTTCCGGCAAGCTGAGCTTCAAGGAGCAAAAAGAACTGGATGAGATTCCCGTGCGTATCGAGAAGCTGGAGCGCGAACAGGAGGAACTGGTCGCCGCGCTGGGTTCGGGCGAGCTGTACCGCGACAACCCCTCCCACGCCAAGCAACTGCAAGAGCGGGCAGCGCTGATCGAGGATGAATTGCTACAGTTGATGGCGCGCTGGGAGGCGCTGGAAGGCAAGTGAACGCTGGGTTCACCACATCTGAGTCATGCCAGCCAATGCGCCGAACAAAATGACCAGATGTAGCCAGGCCCAGAGGATGTAACGGCGCGCGAGCCGATCCGGGGCGAGGTTGCTGAGCAGGAACAAACGGCCATCACCGGGGCGCACCAGATAGTGGGCGTCCGGTTCCGCGCGTGCCAGGGCAAGACGTTTCGCGGCTTCGCGCTTGGCGGCACTGCGCGCCAGTTCCCACTCGCGCATGTCGAGCTCTCCGTCTCCGTTCAGGTCGAAACGTCTGTGTAATTCGGGCATGTCGCTCTTCCATTCGGCCAGCACGGCTTTGATCTCCTCGCTGCTCTTGCGTGTGATCGAGCTGCCGCCTTCTGTTTTAAATTCTCCGATGGCGTAGAGCGTGTCGATGTTCAGCAGCTTCCATTCGGTGTAACGGTGCTCTCCCTTGGTCCAGGTGTCCTTGTTGGTGGTGATGATCTCTGCCCCACGGGGATCGACCACGCAAGGGCCACTGCCGTCATCAAGCAGGAAGGGGGTGTCGCTTTCGCCGCTGCTTTCGGTGTGCCATTCGTTCTTGCCGTTCTTGCGCTCGATCTTGTAGCGGTACCACAGGCAGGGCAGTTGCGTGAGGATGCTGATGACCGGAGTGTCGTGGAGTGGCCTTCCGTCGCCAATGAGTTCCACATAACCTTGCGCAGCCGAACCGATGCGGGAGGTCGGTGTACCGCGAATCATGCGCAAACGGTGCAGGGCGGAGAGCCAGGCGAACAGGCTGATCGCCGCCATGAGTCCCAGGCACCACAGCCAGGCCGTGCGGGTCTGCAACTGGATGGCGACAACCAGCAGCAGCAATTGTGTGCCGGAGGTGACGAGTCGCGCGTAGTGTCGCCGCAGCGAGGGCAAGAAGTTGTGGTCTAGCGGTATGTCGGCGATGAGCCTCATTGTTCAAAATGCCCTGTATGATCAATGGGTTTTGTAGGAGCGGGCCATGCCCGCGATTTTCTTTTACATTCGCGGGCATGGCCCGCTCCTACAGGGATGGCGTTCCATATTTCGGGAGGTTATTTGAACAGCGTCTTCATATCCACATCTGCTTTTTCCGCACTGGCGAACTCCAACAATTGTTTTTCGGAATAGGCGAACATGTTGGCGACAAGCACGGCGGGGAATTGTTCGATGCCGACGTTGTAGATATTCACCGATTCGTTGTACAACTCGCGCCGGTCGGCGATACCGTTCTCCAGCCCGGTGACGCGGCTGAGCAATTGGCTGAAATGTTCGTTGGCTTTGAGTTCGGGATAGGCTTCGGCCACCGCGAAGATGTTGCCCAGCCCCATGCGCAGCATACCTTCGGCCTTGCCCAATGCCGCAATATCCTGTCCTTCCCGTGCTGTTTGTACCTGGGCGCGGGCGGCGATGACGCGCTGCAAAGTCTGCTGTTCGAACTGTTTGTATTGTTTGCACACCTCGACCAGTTTGGGCAGCTCGTCATGGCGCTGTTTGAGCAACACGTCGATGTTCGCCCAGGCTTTGGCGACACCGTGTTTGAGTTGCACGAGGTGGTTGTACAGGGTGACGATGTAGAACAGGGCGACAACGGTGATGCCGAGCATGATGAGATTGGTGGTCATTCAAAGTCTCCAGTAAACAAGCGGGGTGCCGATGCTGGGTACCATTCTAGATCAGAGCGGGACTTCGATAAACCTTAACGGTGCATTTGGTCGACGCTGCAAATACTCTTACAATGCCAGCCTATCCCCGTTTGCGGCTATCGATATGACCCGAACCAAGATCTGCGGCATCACCCGTGAGCAAGACCTGTATGCCGTAGCGAGCTGCGGTGCGGATGCCATCGGCTTGGTGTTCTACGAGAAAAGCCCGCGCCATGTGAGTTTGCAGCAGGCTGTCCGTCTGGCGCGTGCCGTGCCGCCGTTCGTGACGGTCGTGGGGCTGTTCGTGAATCCGTCGGTCGAGTACGTGCGCGAGGTGTTGGCGCAGGTGCCGCTGGATGTGTTGCAGTTCCACGGTGAAGAAACGCCGGAATTCTGTGCGCAGTTCGGCAGGCCTTATTTGAAAGCGGTACGGGTCAAGGCGGGGGTGGATTTGCTACAATGCGCGGCCGCTTACGCCGGGGCGCAGGGATTATTGCTGGATGCCTATGTGGAAGGCACACAGGGCGGCACGGGCGAATCGTTCGATTGGGCGCTCATTCCACAGAATCTGCCGCTGCCGGTGATCCTGTCCGGCGGCTTGCATGCGGGCAATGTGGCAGCAGCGATTGCGCAGGTGCGGCCTTACGCGGTGGATGTGTCCAGCGGCGTAGAGGCAAGCAAAGGAATCAAGGATGCGGCGAAGGTCGCCGCGTTCATCAAAGAGGTTAAAGACGTTGACTTACAACTATCCAGATAACAGTGGTCATTTCGGGCAATTCGGCGGCATCTACATGGCCGAGACGCTCATCCCCGCAGTGGAAGAGCTGCGCCAGCAGTATCTGCGTTTCCGCGACGATCCCGAATTCAAGGCCGAGTTCGCCTACGAGCTGAAGCACTACGTTGGCCGCCCCAGCCCGATCTATCACGCCAAACGCCTGTCCGAGAGTCTGGGCGGGGCGCAGATCTACCTGAAGCGCGAAGACTTGAATCACACCGGCGCGCACAAGATCAACAACGCCATCGGTCAGGCTTTGCTGGCCAAACGTATGGGCAAGAAACGCGTCATCGCCGAGACCGGTGCGGGCATGCACGGTGTGGCGACCGCCACCGTGGCGGCACGTTTTGGCATGGAATGTATCGTGTATATGGGCGCGGAAGACATCCAGCGCCAGGCGCCCAACGTGTTCCGCATGAAGCTGCTGGGTGCGACGGTGGTGCCGGTAGAGAGTGGCTCCAAGACTTTGAAAGACGCTTGCAATGAAGCTATCCGCGATTGGGTCACCAACGTCGAGAGCACGTTCTACATCTTCGGCACAGCGGCAGGCCCGCATCCGTATCCGATGATGGTGCGCGACTTCCAGTGCGTGATCGGCAATGAAGCCAAAGTTCAGATGCCGGAGATGATAGGTCGTCAGCCCGATGCCGTGATCGCCTGCGTGGGCGGCGGTTCCAATGCCATCGGCCTGTTCCATCCGTATATCGAAGTGCCGAACGTGCAGATCATCGGCGTGGAGGCGGGCGGCTACGGCATCGCCAGTGGCAAACATGCAGCACCCTTGACCGCGAACGCCAAGGTCGGCGTGTTGCACGGCAACAAAGTGAATCTGATGCAGGACGAGAACGGCCAGATCATCGAGACACATTCCATCTCCGCCGGGCTGGATTACCCCGGTGTCGGCCCCGAGCATTGCCTGTTGAAGGAGATCGGGCGCGCGCAGTACGTTGCTATCAATGACGACGAGGCTATCGCTGCGTTCGACTCGTTGTGCCGTTTCGAAGGCATCATTCCCGCGCTGGAGTCCAGTCACGCGCTGGCGCATGCGATCAAGATCGCGCCGGGCATGGGCAAAGATAAAGTGCTGCTGGTGAACCTCTCCGGTCGCGGCGACAAAGATATGAACACCGTGGCGAAGTTGAAGGGGATCACGCTATGAGCCGCATCGATATGACCTTCGCCAAGCTCAAACAACAACAGCGCAAAGCGCTCATCCCGTTCATCACCGCCGGCGATCCGTCGCAGCAGCTCACCGTGCCGCTGATGCACGGGCTGGTGGCGGCGGGTGCGGATGTGCTGGAACTCGGCGTGCCCTTCTCCGATCCCATGGCGGATGGCCCGGTGATCCAGCGCGCTTCCGAGCGTGCGCTCAAGAATGGCATGTCGCTACGCGGCGTGCTGGGCATGGTGGCGGAGTTCCGCAAGCAGGATGCGACCACTCCGGTGGTTCTGATGGGCTATGGCAATCCGATAGAGGCGATGGGCTGGGAAATCTTTGCGCAACGTTGCGAAGAAGTCGGCGTGGACGGTGTGTTGACCGTGGACTTTCCGCCGGAAGAGAGCCATGAAGCGTTCGAACATCTGCAACGCCACAACATCGCGCCCATCTTCCTGCTCGCGCCGACCACCAACGAGGCGCGTATCGAACAAGTCGCCAAGCTGGCGCGCGGTTATGTGTATTACGTTTCGCTCAAAGGTGTGACCGGCGCGGGCAACCTCGACCTGTCCGCCATCGAGCAGAAACTGCCGCAGCTGCGCAAACATATCAAGCTGCCTATCGGCGTGGGCTTCGGCATCCGCGATGCGGCTACCGCAAAAGCGGTTTCCAAGTTGTGTGACGGTGTGGTGGTGGGTAGCCGTATCGTGCAGGAAGTCGAGAACTCGACCGAACAGAATGTGGTCGCCAATGTTGGCAAGCTGGTGAAAGAATTGAGACTGGCAATCGATCAGTAAAAAACCTTACCCGCAGATTACGCAGATTAACTGCAAAATCATTTTAGGTCGTTGAGTTTTAATCTGTGTCAATCTGCGTAATCTGCGGGAAAAAGATTTTAAGCAAATGTCGTGTTACGCCTTGCGGCTAACCCGACCTACGGAATTCAAAGAGGAGAGCACTATGAGCTGGTTCCAAAAACTATTGCCGCCGAAGATCAAGCGCCGTGAAGATGCGGACATCAAGAAAAGTGTTCCCGATGGTCTGTGGCACAAATGCCCGTCCTGCGAGGCGGTGCTGTACCACGCCGATCTGGAGAAGAACCACAGCGTCTGCCCTAAGTGCAATCATCACCACCGCATCACCGCACGTACCCGTCTTGGCTGGCTGCTGGATAACGAGGGCCGCTTCGAGATCGGTGCGGAGGTATTGCCGGTCGATACCCTGAAATTCAAAGACCAGAAAAAATACAGCGATCGTCTGGTCGATGCCAAACGCAACACAGGCGAAGATGATTCCGTCATCGTGCAACAGGGCAGCATCCATGCTTTGCCCGTAGTGGTGGCCGCGTTCGAATTCACCTTCATGGGCGGTTCGATGGGCTCGGTGGCGGGTGAGCGTTTCGTGCGTGGCGTACAGGTTGCGTTGGAACAGAAGTGTCCGTTCATCTGCTTCGCTGCCAGCGGCGGTGCACGTATGCAGGAAGGCTTGTTGTCGCTGATGCAGATGGCCAAGACCAGCGCCGCACTCACGCAACTCAGCCAGGACAGACTGCCGTTCATCTCCGTACTCACCGACCCGACCATGGGCGGCGTCTCCGCCAGCTTCGCTTTTCTGGGTGATGTGGTCATTGCCGAACCCGGCGCACTCATCGGCTTTGCCGGTGCGCGCGTGATTGAGCAAACCGTGCGCGAGACGCTACCGGATGGCTTCCAACGTGCTGAGTTCCTGCTGGAGCACGGTGCCATCGACATGATCGTGGACAGACGCGAGATGCGCGACCAACTGGCGACGCTGATCACGCTGTTGACCAAGCAGGCGGCGGTGACGAAGCTGGAAGCGGCTTAAATTTACAGGGTCAGGTTCGGATTGATTTTGAGGTTTAAGCGTTATACTTTGCGGCAACCTTAAATATAGTCAGGAGAGCTCTATGTTAGATGAACTCAAACTCCCTAAAGCACTGGCCATCCGCTTGGGAAAAGTGGCGATGGTTGAACGAGTCAATCCCGAATCGATTGTCAAAACGGCGATTGAAGATCGGTTGAATTATTTGGAATGGAAAGAAAAGGCGATTGCCCAAGGGCAGGCAGATTTGGACAAGGGAAGGATGGTTTCAACAGCTCATGTTCGCGAATCATTAGCTAAACAGCGGGCACAACGTGGTGCAACAAATAAAAAAGCAGCTTGAGTGGTCGGCTCGTTCCGAGCGGGATTTGTTGGCGATTGATTTGCATATTTCATCCGACAATCCTGCCGCCGCTGAAGAAGTCATCGATTTCATTATCGACCAAGCTGAATTACTCACCCGCTTTCCCCTGGTGGGGCGGATACCCAAACCGGGCGCGCCACGCGAATTGGTTTTTACGCGCTATCCCTACAACCTCATTTACAGAGTTACCCGAGCTAAGATTAGAGTTGTCAGGGTTATTCATCAATCGCGTTTGTATCCGTAGATCGATGCAATACGCTTTTCTTAATTGACTCCGTAAGGACAGCATGCCTGATACCTTGGCCGATTGGCTGACTTACCTCGAATCCCTGCATCCCAAGACCATCGCGCTCGGTTTGGAGCGCGTGGCTCAAGTCAAACAACGCCTCAATCTGCAAGCTAATTTCCCGATCATCATCGTTGGTGGTACCAACGGCAAGGGCTCGGTGTGTGCGATGCTGGAGAGCATTCTGCATGCCGCCGGATACCGCACCGGTTGTTACACCTCGCCGCATCTGCTGGACTATAACGAGCGGGTGCGTGTCAGCAAACATCAGGCGAATGATGCGGAGTTGTGCGCCGCGTTTGCGGCGATTGAAAGGGCTCGCAAAGGGGGGGCGGACTCTGATAATTCCTCCCTCACCCCAGCCCTCTCCCAGAGGGCGAGGGGGCAATCGCAAGAAGCAATTGATATCCCGCTTACCTATTTTGAGTTCGGCACGCTGGCGGCGATGCAGATGTTCGTGGAGCAAAAGGTCGATGTCGCGATTCTCGAAGTGGGTTTGGGCGGCAGGCTGGATGCGGTGAACGTGTTCGATGCAGATTGTGCGGTGGTGACCAGTATCGATATCGACCATACGGATTATTTGGGCGATACACGCGAGCAGATCGCGTTCGAGAAGGCGGGTATCTTTCGCGCGGGCAAGGTGGCGGTGTTCGGCGACCCCGATGTGCCGCAGGCGATACGTTCCGAGGCTGGCAGGATAGGGGCGGAGCTTTGGTGTATCGGGAGTGAGTTCGGCTTTTCGCTCCCCTCCCCCGCAAGCGGGGGAGGGGCCGGGGGTGAGGGTCGTGGAGTCGAAGCTAGTTCGATCTCCGTAGTAAAACCCCTCACCCCACCCCCTCTCCCGCTTGCGGGAGAGGGGGTATTGAGCGGGCAGTGGAATTATTTTGGCAAGGGAAAAGGGCGTGCCGCTTTGCCTTTGCCGGCTTTGCGCGGCGCGTATCAATTGAACAATGCGAGTACCGCATTGGCGGCACTGGATGTATTGAAAGGGAAGCTGCCGGTCAGTATGGAGGCGGTGCGGCGCGGGCTGGTGGAGGTGGTCTTGCCCGCGCGTTTCCAGATGGTGCCGAGCAAGCCGACTTTGATCCTGGATGTGGCGCATAACCCGCATGCGGCACGTTCTTTGGCACAGAATCTGGCGGCATTACCGCCGTGTCCCAGGACTTATGCGGTGATCGCCATGCTCAAAGATAAAGACATGGCGGGGGTGGTCGCGGCGCTCAAGCCGCAGGTGGACGTGTGGCTGGTCGCCGGGATAGATGCGCCGCGCGGGGCATCGGCGGACGAGCTCGGGCAGGTGTTGCTGGAGGCGCAAGCGGGCGAGGTGCTGCGCTTTGCCACGGCTAGCGAGGCTTTGCATCATGCCTGTAATCAGGCGGGCGAAAATGATAGAATCCTCGCCCTTGGTTCATTCTACACAGTAGCGGAAGTGATGCGCGCCCGAGGCTTGGGTGTTGTCTGAGTTCCCCATAAACACACGATGGCTAAACAATTGACTGCGGACGAAGCGTCCAACCTGAAAAAACAAGCCCGTCGCCGCCTGATCGGCGCGGTAGCGTTGACCACTGCGGTGGTGGTGATCCTGCCGATGGTGTTCGATAGCGAGCCGACCACTACGGTGAACGACATCGAGTTGGCCATTCCGAATAAAGACACTGTCACCGAATTCGTTTCGGCCTCCGCAGTCTCTGCGGCCAGCGAAGTGATGGCAGTTTCTGCTATCGCTCCAGCTTTTGCGGCCAGCGCTGTAGCGCCCGTGGTTGTGCCGCCGCTTCCGGCTCCGGTGGCGGAAGTGAAAAAACAGCCTGAAGCCGAAGTGGTGAAGCCGGCCAAGGTCGAGGTCAAGCAGGAAGCCAAGCCTAAGCCCGAGAACAAGCCCAAAGCGGAGGCCGTAGCCAAGGTCGAAAGTAAACCGGCTGCCGAGACTCACGCGCCCGCCAAGTCCGGTTTTGCGATCCAGGTCGGGGCGTTCTCCAATGCCGCTTCCGCCCAGGCGATGCAGAATAAATTGAACAAACAGGGGCTGCATGCCTACACCGAGAAGGTAGGCAGCAACGTGCGCGTGCGCGTGGGTGGTTTTTCCAGCCGCGAAGCTGCTGAGAAGGTGCGTCATAAGTTGGAAGCACAGGGACTGCATCCTAATGTGGTCAGTCTGGGCGGTTGATCCGGTAGCGTTATGACGGTGTTCGATTATGCTGTCCTGTCGACCGTGGGTTTGTCGGTCGGTTTGGGATGGTGGCGCGGTTTTGTGTATGAGTTGTTGTCTTTGCTGGGTTGGCTGGCGGCGTATTTCGTGGCGAAGCTGTTTGCGCCGGAGGTGATGCCTTACGTGCCGGATGTTGCGCCTTCGGAGGTGGGCAAAACGGCGATCGCTTATGCGCTCCTGTTCGTTGCCACGCTGATCGTCAGCGGTATCTTGGCTTGGTCGTTGTCGAAATTGACCAAGTTCGTCGGTCTGGGCTGGATGGACGGTAGCATGGGCGCGGTGTTCGGCCTGCTACGCGGCGTGTTGCTGGTGTTGGTGCTGGTGTCGCTGGCAGGCCTGACCGATCTGCCGCAGCAGGCGTTCTGGCGCGAGGCATGGTCCAGTCAGGTGTTGCAGAACGCGGCGTTGTTCAGCAGGGATCTCCTGCCGGAGAACGTGGCGAAGAGTGTGAGTTATTAACTTTACGGACTATCGGAATCTGACATGTGTGGCATTCTCGGCGTCGTTGCACAAACCCCCGTCAACCAGTTGTTGTACGACGGGTTGCAGGTCTTACAACATCGCGGGCAGGATGCCGCGGGTATCGCCACGATAGAGGGCAACGCCTTCCATCTGCATAAAGCCAACGGGCTTGCGCATGACGTGTTCCGCACCCGCAACATGCGTGCGCTGAGCGGCAATGCCGGTATCGCACATGTGCGTTATCCCACGGCGGGGTCGGCGGTGGATCACAACGAGGCACAGCCGTTCTACGTCAATTCCCCGTTCGGTATCGTACTCGGCCACAACGGCAACCTGACCAATACCGCACAGTTGCAGAAAGAGTTGTTCCTCGACGACTTGCGCCACGTCAACACCAATTCAGATTCCGAAGTGCTGCTCAATGTGCTGGCGCACGAGTTGCAGGTCGAATGCAAACAATTGCGTCTGGATACCAAAGCGATCTTTGCCGCCGTATCCGGCGTGCATCGGCGCTGTCGCGGCGCGTATGCGGTGGTGTCCATGATCGCGGGTTACGGCTTGCTGGCTTTTCGCGATCCTTACGGTATCCGCCCGCTGGTGGTCGGCAGCAATCAGACCGCACAAGGTGTGGAGTATCTGGTGGCCTCGGAAAGTGTGGCGCTGGATACGTTGGGTTTCAAGTTCATGCGCGATATCGCACCCGGCGAGGCGGTGTTTATCGACTTCAACGGCAACTTCCACAGCCAGCAATGCGCGCCCAATCCGGTGCTTAACCCCTGCATCTTCGAATACGTTTACCTGGCGCGTCCCGACTCGGTGATTGACGGTATCTCGGTGTACGAAACCCGTTTGAATATGGGTGAATACCTTGCCGACAAACTTGAGCGTGTGTGGCCGGATCACGATATCGATGTGATCATTCCCATTCCCGACTCCAGTCGTCCGAGCGCGTTGCAGATGGCCAACCGCCTCGGTATTCCGTTCCGCGAAGGCTTCGTCAAGAATCGCTATATCGGGCGCACCTTCATCATGCCGGGGCAGGCGATGCGCAAGAAGTCCGTGCGCCAGAAACTGAATGCCATCAGTGTCGAATTCAAGGACAAAAACGTGCTGCTGGTGGACGATTCCATCGTGCGTGGTACCACCAGCCGCGAGATCGTGCAGATGGCGCGTGATGCCGGTGCGCGCAAGGTGTATTTTGCTTCCGCCGCGCCGCCGGTGAAATATCCCAACGTGTACGGTATCGACATGCCGTCCGGTCGCGAATTGATCGCGACCGGACGCACCGATGAGGAGATCTGCCGCGAGATCAGTGCCGACCGCATCATCTATCAGGATCTCGAAGATCTGAAAGCGGCGGTGCAGAAATGCAATCCGGCGATCACTAGGTTCGACTGTGCCTGTTTCGACGGTGAATACATCACCGGTGACATCACACCGGAATATCTGGAGCGTATCGAGAATGCGCGCGGGGCGGGCAAGGCCAACAAAGTCTCCGACGAGGAGCAGATGGAGCTCGATCTGGCGATGAGTGCGACCTCCATGTGAGTTGACGGACTGCAACGGAGGGTGCTACTTTCCGTCTGCGCCGATTTGAGGAACAGCTTGCGGGCGCTTTACAAATACAGCTAAAGCGAGGGAAACCCGGTTTAGCGCTAAGCTTTCCGGGTTTTTTATTGGCGGCATTGTCGGCGTGGACAGGTCGCAAGGATGAAGAGAATGACTGATAACTATCAACCAGAGACGCTGGCGGTGCGCGCGGGTACCGAGCGCAGCCAGTTCCACGAACACAGTGAAGCGTTGTTCCTCACTTCCAGTTTTGTGTTCGACAACGCCGAACAAGCGGCCAAGCGTTTCATCGGCGAAGAGCCGGGTAACATCTACGCGCGTTTCACCAATCCCACGGTCACCATGTTCGAAGAGCGTCTGGCCGCGCTGGAAGGTGCCGAGCAATGTGTGGCGACGGCGAGCGGCATGGCTGCCATCCTGTCCACCTGCATGGGCTTGCTGAAGGCGGGCGACCATATCGTGGCATCGCGTAGCCTGTTTGGTGCCACGACCAATACCTTCAACAACTATTTCAAGAAGTTCGGTGTGGAAACCACCTATGTCTCCGCCACCGATGTGGCCGAGTGGCAGGCGGCGGTGCGGCCCAACACCAGGCTGTTCTTTCTGGAGACGCCGTCCAATCCGCTCACCGAGATCTCTGACATCGCAGCAATTGCCGCTGTGGCGAAGAGCTGCGGCGCCTTGCTGGCGGTGGACAACTGTTTCTGTACGCCTATCCTGCAACGCCCGCTGGAGCTGGGCGCGGACATCGTGATCCATTCCGCCACCAAATATATCGACGGCCAAGGCCGCGTGTTGGGCGGCGCGGTACTGGGCAGCAAGAAACTGATGGAACCGGTGTACGGTTTTCTGCGTACCACTGGCCCGACCATGAGCGCGTTCAACGCCTGGGTGTTCCTGAAAGGACTGGAGACGCTCAAGCTGCGCATGGATGCACACAGCGCCAATGCCTTGCAGCTGGCGCAATGGCTGGAGCAACAGCCCAACGTGGCACGTGTGTTCTATCCCGGTCTGCCGTCGCATCCGCAGCATGCACTGGCGCTGCAGCAGCAGAAGACCGGCGGCGGCATCGTGGCGTTCGAGGTGAAGGGCGGCAAGGCTGCGGCGTGGAAGGTGATCGACAACACCAAGATGCTGTCCATCACCGCCAACCTGGGCGATACCAAGACTACCATCACCCATCCGGCGACGACCACGCACGCACGCATCACGCCGGAAGCACGTGCCGCCGCCGGTATCAGCGATGGGTTGATTCGCATCGCGGTCGGTTTGGAAGCGGTGGTCGATATTCAGAACGATCTGATACGGGGGCTGTGAAAATGCGCCGCTCCAAGAAAAAAGCCGCACGTCATGCCAAGGCCAAGGCCGTTGCCAAGACCAACATTGTTGCCAGTGTCAGTGTTCCAGAATCCGGGCTGCTCGCGCGTCAGGTTGGCGAAGCATTAAAGTTGTGCGGTATGACATTGGTAACGGCAGAATCATGCACCGGCGGCGGCATCGCGCAGGAAGTCACCCGCATATCGGGCAGTTCGGCTTGGTTCGAGCGCGGTTTTGTGACCTATTCCAATGTCGCCAAGGAAGAAGTGTTGGGGGTTTCGCCCGAGACGCTGGAGGCGCATGGTGCGGTCAGTGAAAAGACGGTACGGGAGATGGCTGAGGGGGCGTTGCAGTACAGCCGTGCCCAAGTGGCTCTGGCAGTGAGTGGGATCGCAGGCCCCACTGGCGGCAGCCAAGAGAAGCCGGTTGGTACGGTGTGGTTCGCCTGGGCGCAAGGGCATAGGGTGTTTGCCGCCTGCCATCATCTTTCCGGTGATCGGGAGGGAATCCGGGCGGCGGCGGTGCGTGTCGCCTTGCAAGGCGTGCTCGACCTGCTGGATGCCAGCAAAGATCAGAAAATGGAATAAATAGAACGAACGTTCTGTACAACTCCAAATTGATGTGCAACAATCCTGCACCAATTCTTGAAAGGAAACCGATATGGATGAGAACAAAAGCAAGGCGCTCGCGGCAGCATTGAGCCAGATCGAAAAGCAGTTCGGCAAAGGCTCTATCATGCGTCTGGGCGAACACGACGTTGCGCGCGACATTCAGGTGGTTTCCACCGGTTCGCTGGGGCTGGATATCGCGCTGGGTGTGGGCGGTTTGCCGCGCGGCCGCGTGATCGAGATCTATGGTCCGGAATCGTCCGGCAAGACCACATTGACCCTGCAAGTCATCGCCGAAATGCAGAAACTGGGCGGTACTGCCGCGTTCATCGATGCCGAACACGCGCTTGATCCGCAATATGCACAGAAACTTGGTGTGAAGGTGGAAGACCTGCTCATCTCGCAGCCCGACAACGGCGAACAGGCTCTGGAAATCGTCGACATGCTGGTTCGTTCCGGTTCGGTGGACATCGTGGTGGTGGACTCCGTTGCCGCGCTGACACCCAAGGCCGAAATCGAAGGCGAGATGGGCGATGCGCAGATGGGCTTGCATGCCCGCCTGATGTCGCAAGCCTTGCGTAAGCTCACGGCCAACATCAATCGCTCCAACACCATGGTCATCTTCATCAACCAGATCCGCATGAAGATCGGTGTGATGTTCGGCAACCCCGAAACCACCACCGGCGGTAACGCGCTTAAGTTCTACGCTTCCGTGCGTATGGATATCCGCCGCACCGGTGCGATCAAGAAGGGCGACGAGGTGATCGGCAACGAGACCCGCGTCAAAGTGGTGAAGAACAAGGTGGCGCCACCGTTCAAGGAAGCTAACTTCGACATCCTGTATGGAGAGGGTATCTCGCGCGAAGGTGAAGTCATCGAGCTGGGCGTGTTGCATAAGCTGGTGGAGAAGTCCGGTGCCTGGTATGCCTACAAGGGTGAAAAGATCGGCCAGGGCAAGGACAATGCGCGTGAATTCCTGAAGAGCAATCCCGATATCGCCATCGAGATCGAGAACAAGGTGCGTGAAGTATTGGGGGTGGCGCTGATCGAAACGGCTGAAAAGACGACGGGCAAAGCTGCTGCCAAAACGGGCGCCAAAGCCGGTGGTGAAGCGGCCTGAGCTGAGCTTGCGTGTCCGCGCCATGCGTTATCTGGCGCGGCGCGAACATAGTCGTGCCGAGCTGCACGACAAGTTGTCGCCTTACGCTCAGGAGGGCGAAGATATTGCTGCCGTGCTGGATGAACTGGAGGGGCGCGGCTGGCTCTCCGATGCCCGTGCGGCCACCCAGCTGGTGGCGGCCAAACGGAGCCGCTTCGGCCTGCAACGTATCACCCACGAATTGCGCCAAAAGGGTATCGCGGAAGAATTAATCAGTGTATCTTTGCCGTCGCTCAAGGAGAGTGAATTGGAAGCGGCGCACGCGGTATGGCAAAAGAAATTCGGCACGCTTCCTCAGGATGCCAGGGAAAAAGCCAGACAGATGCGTTTTCTGCAATCGCGCGGATTTTCCATGGATGTGATCTTCAAGGTGTTGCGCTCGGCGGAAATGGAAAGCTGAGCCTGCCGAATCGTGAACGGGTGGTAATTTGGCAAACAGTATGTCCGACAAGTGGGTGTTGGTGGTTGACGATCTGGAGGGGATGCGCTCGCAGCTGCGCATGTCGCTGACCAATTCCGGTTTCGCAAAATTGCATTTGGCTTCCAGTATCAAAGACGCGTTGGAGCGCATGGCGGTCAATCGCTACGACGTGATCCTGTGCGACTATTCCCTGGGGGACAGTACTGATGGCCAGCAGTTTTTGGAGTATCTGCGTTCGAACGACCTGATCGCCCACAACACCATCTTCATCATGATCACGGCCGAACAGGCCTACGAGAAAGTCGTCGCCGCTTCCGAATGCGCGCCGGACGATTATCTGCTCAAACCTTTCACCGCAGCACAGTTCGATGCCCGTCTGGAGAAGCTACTCGGGCGGCAGGAGTATTTCTCCGTCATCGACAAAGCCGCCGATGAAAAGAACTGGCTGCGCGTGATCGCCGAGTGCGACAAGAAGCTCGCAAGCAAAGATAAATATTTCATTGAATTGTGCAAGATCAAAGCGTCGGCACTGATGTCGGCCAGTCGCCATCAGCAAGCGGCTGACCTGTATCGCGAAGTGTTGGCCTTGCGTCCTATCGGTTGGGCCAAACTTGGTTTGGCGCGTGCCTTGGCTGAATTGGACAAAAAAGAAGAAGCGCAGTTGCTGCTGCGCGAGATATTGGCAGAAGCTCCCCAATTCATGGCTGCTTATGATCTGATGGGCAAGCTGCTATCCGAGTCCGGGGAGAAAGAGGCTGCGTTGGACATCCTGCAAAAAGCGCGCGAAGTCTCGCCGGGAACGATGAGCCGCATCCGTGAATTGAGCTCTTTGGCCGTCAGCGCGGGAAAACCGGAAGTGGCTGAAGCGGTGATGCGTCAGGCGTTGCAAAAACACAAGTTTTCCCCGGTGCGCCAGGCGAACGACTATGCCGTGCTGTCCAAGGCGCTGGTCAATCAGGGCAAGACGGCGGAGGCGTTGAGTGTGGTGGCCGACGCCAAAAAAAGCTTCAATGACGAGCACAGCAGTGTGATGTTGGCGGCGACTGAGAGTGTCGCCCATCGTGCCGCCGGGAACCATGAACAGGCTGAAGCTGCACTGGCCCAGGCGATGTCGGTCAGCGATCTGAGCAAGTTGTCCGCACATACGGTGGTCGCGCTGGCCGATGCCTGCTTCGCCATGGGCAAGGAAGACGAAGCGACGAATCTGTTGCGCCATGCCATCCAGAACAATCAGGAAGACGAATCGATCCGCAGCAAGGTGCACGAAGCGTTGACTGCGGCCGGCAAGGATGCCTCCGAAGCCACCGCAATGATCGAAGAGAGCAGCAGAGAGGTCATCCTGCTCAACAACGACGGTGTGCGCAAGGCCGAAGCCGGGCAGTTGGACGAGGCGATCGCGTCGTTGTGCGAGGCCGCCGACCGCCTGCCCAACAATCTTCAGATCGTCAGCAATGCCGCGCTGGTGATCGCACTTGACCTGTCGCGTAACGGAAAGGATGCGGAGAAGTTCAGCAAATGTCTGCGTTACCGTGAAGCGCTCATCAAGAAAGCCCCGAACCATGCCAAATTGCCCCAGATAGACGGACTGCTCAAACAATTGAAACCCTGATGGAGCAGCTCCATGAATGATCTTTATGCCGCCGTGGTACATGACGTCAAGAACCAGTTGGCCGAATTGTCCCTCCGTTTGGGCGCGCGCGCGGATGCACAGCAGGAGATGGTGATCGCGATGAACGCATCGCGGCGCTTGTCCGAGATGTTGCTGATGCACCGCCAGGTCAATGCGCAACTGACGGTGAATGCCGATTCGGTGGATGCTGCCGACTTCCTGGCGATCGTGGCGGCTGAATACCGCGAATTGTTCCCCGGTCTAAAAATCGAGCTGGATACCGCAGCCGCTCCGGCCATGGCTTTTTTCGATGACGCATTGGTGCGTATGGCATTGGCGAACGCCGTCCATAACGCTTGCCGGGCGGCCCGTTCAACGGTGCGCTTGGCTGCCTATGAACAGGACAAGATGCTGGTGCTCGAAGTGGCCGATGACGGCACGGGTTACCCGGAAGAGATGTTGAAAGACGGCGGGGCGGAGCCTTCCGCCGTGAGTGGGCGGGGGACTGGGCTGGGACTTTATCTGGCCCGCAAGATCGCAGAGCTGCATCGCTTGCAGGAGACTCATGGCCGGGTCGAGTTGAGCAATGCGGGCGGCGCCGTGTTCCGCATGTTCTTGCCCTGACCGCATTCCTCTTGTGCGGGTCGCAAGCCCCGCGTGGTATGATACACACCGTTTTCGAGTGATGTCTGATACCGAGGGTGTGTGATGAAAAGCAGTGAGATCCGCCAGAAATTCCTAGATTATTTCGCTTCCAAAGGCCACACCGTGGTCGCCTCCAGTTCGCTGGTTCCGCACGAAGACCCGACACTGCTGTTCACCAATGCGGGCATGAACCAGTTCAAAGACGTATTCCTCGGCTTCGACAAACGCCCTTACACCCGAGCCGCGACTTCGCAGAAATGTGTGCGTGCCGGCGGCAAACACAACGATCTGGAGAACGTCGGCTACACCGCGCGTCACCACACCTTCTTCGAGATGCTGGGCAACTTCAGTTTCGGCGATTACTTCAAGCGCGATGCGATCAAATACGCCTGGGAGCTGCTCACCGAAGTATTCAAACTGCCCAAAGATAAACTCTATGTCACCGTGTATGCCGAGGATGACGAGGCATACGACATCTGGACCAAAGAGATGGGGCTGGCACCCGAGCGAGTGATTCGCATCGGCGACAACAAAGGCGCGCGTTATGCCTCCGACAATTTCTGGATGATGGGTGACACCGGCCCGTGCGGCCCCTGCACCGAAATCTTCTACGACCACGGCGAACATATCCCCGGAGGATTGCCCGGTACGCCGGAAGAAGACGGCGACCGCTACATCGAAATCTGGAACAACGTGTTCATGCAGTTCAACCGCGACGAAGCGGGCGTGATGCACCCGTTGCCCAAGCCTTCGGTGGACACCGGCATGGGCTTGGAGCGCATCTCGGCGGTGTTGCAACACGTGCATGCTAACTACGAGATTGATTTGTTCCAAGCGCTCATCAAAGCCGCCGCGCGCGAAACGAATTGCGCCGATCTGGATTCGCCTTCACTCAAGGTGCTGGCCGATCACATCCGCGCCTGTTCCTTCCTAATTACAGACGGCGTGATTCCCGGCAACGAAGGCCGCGGCTACGTGCTGCGCCGTATCATTCGCCGCGCGATTCGCCACGGCTATAAGCTGGGCGCGCGCGCCGCGTTTTTCTACAAAATCGTTCCTGATCTGGTTGAACAGATGGGGAGTGCTTATCCCGAACTGGCCGCCGCGCAAGTGCGCGTGATGGACATCCTCAAGCAGGAAGAGGAGCGCTTCTTCGCCACTATCGAAAATGGCATGGCGATTCTGGAAGCCGATTTGGCTGTGATGGCGAAAACGGGCAACAAAGTTTTCAACGGCGAGACCGCTTTCAAGTTGCACGATACTTTCGGCTTTCCGCTCGATCTGACGCAGGATGTATGCCGTGAGCATGATGTGACGGTGGATGCTGCCGCATTCGACAAGGCGATGGCCCATCAGAAAGATCAGGCGCGCGCTGCCGGTAAATTCAAGATGGCAGCGAACCTTGAATACGAAGGCCCGAAGACGACCTTCCATGGTTACACCGCACTGGATTACAAAGGCAATGTCCTCGCTTTGTACAAGGACGGCGTATCGGTGAACGCACTGAACGAAGGCGACATCGGCGTGGTCGTGTTGGATGACACGCCGTTTTACGCCGAGTCCGGCGGTCAGGCGGGCGACAGCGGCGAGTTGCGCAGTGTGCACGGCATTTTTGCGGTGGAAGACACACAGAAGATTCAGGCCACGGTGTTCGGCCATCACGGCGTGGTGAAGACCGGTACGCTGACGGTAGGCAACGGTGTTCAAGCTCGCGTGGATGTGGCGGCGCGCAGTCGCACCATGCGCAACCACAGCGCCACCCACTTGATGCACAAGGCATTGCGCGAAGTGCTGGGTACACATGTGCAGCAAAAAGGTTCGCAGGTGGATGGTGATAAGACACGTTTCGACTTTGTGCATACCCAACCGATGACAGATGCCGAGATCCGCAAGGTGGAAGACATCGTAAATGCCGAGATTCTTGCCAATGCGGCATGTCAGGCGCGCGAGATGGGCATCGAAGATGCACAGAAGACCGGCGCGATGATGCTGTTCGGCGAGAAATACGGCGATGTGGTGCGTGTGATCGACATCGGTTCATCCATCGAGCTGTGCGGCGGTACACATGTGCAGCGCACGGGCGACATCGGCCTGTTCAAGATCTTGGCCGAGAGCGGCGTGGCGGCCGGTGTGCGCCGCGTGGAAGCAGTGACGGGCGAGGGGGCATTGGCGTTGATCCAGCAACAGCAAGACCAGTTGCAGCAAGTGGCCGATGCCGTCAAAGCACAACCGCATGAAGCTGCTGCGCGTATCGCTCAAGTGCTCGACAACATGAAGTCGCTGGAAAAAGAACTGGCCGCTTTGAAATCCAAACTGGCTTCCGCCCAAGGCGACGAGTTGCTGACGCAGGCGCAGGACATCAACGGCGTGAAGGTGCTGGCCGCCAAACTGGAGGGAGCCGATGCGGCGACTCTGCGTGAAACGCTGGACAAGCTGAAAGACAAACTTAAATCCGCCGCCATCGTGTTGGCCTCGGTAAGCGACGGTAAAGTGAGTTTGATCGCGGGTGTGACCGTCGATGCCACAGCCAAAGTGAAGGCGGGTGAGTTAGTCAATTTCGTCGCGCAGCAAGTCGGTGGAAAAGGCGGCGGGCGCCCGGACATGGCGCAAGCTGGCGGCACGCAACCGGAGCACTTGGCGAAAGCTCTGGCTTCTGTTCCAGACTGGGTGAAGGCGAAGTTGTAGTTCGGTGACTCCGGGCGCGCATGTCGTGCCCGCACCAGAGCGGCTGCGCCGCCACCGCACCCGCATGGGGTAGGCCGACGGGTTCCCCGCCGCTTTGCGGCGACCCGTTCGCTCTGGCACGATCGCTACCCATCCATGGCGCAAGCGGGTGGCACGCAACCGGAGCATCTTGCGAAGGCACTGGATGGCGTTCCAGCTTGGATGAAGGCGAAGTTATAGCATCCAGTGGTTGATGACAATAAAGACACGGCACGAATCGTGTTGCGGCAGGTGAGGGGGATGAATCATAATCTGTGCGGAGCGATGCGCATTTTCTGATTCGCAAGCAAGACGTTTTGCCCAGGAGAGAAACGTTGGATGCCGTGAACTCAAATCAACAGACCATCCTTTTGGTAGAGGATGAACCGACCGGGATCGCATTCGCGCGGGAAGCTTGCGCTTTGTGTGAACCGCCCATTCAGTTGGTCGTTGTCGAAGACAGCATCGAGGCGCTGGCTTGGCTGTCGCACAAAGCCAAAGATAAAGACCGACTACCCCATTTGATCCTGCTGGATTTGAAACTGCCCAAACTCAGCGGTCTTGCGGTCTTGCGCCGATTGCGCATGGATAAGCTCACGCTGGAGCTGCCCATCATCGTATTCTCTGAAGTCTGCGAGCAGTCCGACATCCTGTTGAGCTATCAGATCGGGGCGAACAGTTTTGTGAACAAGCCTGTCGATATCGACCAGTATCGCGAGCTGTTGCGCGAACTGGCCGCCTACTGGTTGCAACCGCGCCAGCGCAAGCTGGCGTTCGTTTCCCAATAGTCCAGCCTAGAACGGCAGCTTCAGTTCGGGTTTGGCGGCCAGCAACACGCGTCGGAAATTATCCTGTATCCGTTTTAGTGCGGCGTCCGTGTCTGCTTCGAAGCGCAGCACGATGACGGGTGTGGTGTTGGACGGGCGCATCAGTCCGAAACCGTCGGCATACTCCACACGCAGGCCGTCGATGGTGATGATGTCTTTGGCACCGTCGAATTTAGCTTCCTGCTTGAGTCGTGCGATCAGACTGTGGTTCTCGCCTTCCTGGACATGGATATGCAGTTCCGGGGTGCTCACCGCATCCGGCAGATCGTTCAATGTCGCATTCGGATCGGACACCTTGCTCAATATCTCGAGCAGACGTGCGCCGGAATAGAGACCGTCATCGAAACCGTACCAGCGCTCCTTGAAGAACACGTGTCCACTCATCTCTCCGGCCAGCAGTGCGCCGGTCTCCTTCATCTTGGCTTTCACCAGCGAGTGTCCGGTTTTCCATAAGGTCGGTTTACCGCCGTGTGCGCGTATCCAGGTGAACAGATTACGGGTGGATTTCACGTCAAAGATGATTTCCGCACCCGCGTTGCGGCTCAATACATCGGCGGCGAACAACATCAATTGACGGTCCGGATAGATGATCTTGCCGTCTTTGGTGACCACGCCGAGGCGGTCTCCGTCGCCGTCGAAGGCCAAGCCCAGTTGGCTGTTGTTGTCACGCAGTGCGGCGATGAGGTCTTCCAGATTATGCGGGTCGGATGGATCGGGATGGTGGTTGGGGAAATTGCCGTCCACTTCACAGAACAGTTCGGTCACCGTACAGCCGATGCCGCGATAGAGTTTGGCGGCGAAGTCTCCCGCCACTCCGTTGCCACAATCTACCGTGATGTTGAGCGGCTTCGCCAGTTTGATATCGGAGATGATGCGGGCGATGTATTCCGGCGCGATGTCGTATTGGGAATAACTGCCGGAGCCTTGTGCCAGATCGCCAGTTTCGATGCGGGTGCGCAGCGATTGGATGGTATCCCCGGACAGGGTCTCGCCTGCCAAAACCATTTTCAGGCCGTTATAGTCCGGCGGATTATGGCTGCCGGTGATCATCACGGCGCAGTCGGTGTTCAGTTGGAATGCGGCGAAATAGGTCATAGGCGTGGCGACCATGCCCACATCGATCACGTTGATGCCGCTCTTCTGGATGCCGCGTGCCAGTGCCTTGGCGAAGCCCAGGCCGGACAGGCGTCCATCGCGACCGATGGCGATGCTGTGCTGTTTACGCGCGACGGCTTCGGAGCCGATGGCGTGACCGATCTGTTCGACGATCTCGTCGGTCAGTGTTTTGCCGACGATGCCGCGGATGTCGTAGGCCTTGAATATCTCTTTGGGCATGTTACTCATATCTGTTTCTCCGTGGGGGGAGGGATGTGTTGGATTACTTGGGACGGGGGCAGTTGCATCATGCAATTGAAGTGTCCCAGCGGACATTCGCGTTTGAAGCAGGGGCTGCAAGGTAGATCGAGTTTGAGGACCTGCGCCTTGTCCGACAGCGGCGGGGTGAACTGCGGACTGCTAGAGCCGAACAGCGCCAGCAGCGGTCTGTCCAGAGCAGCTGCCAGATGCATCAGGCCGGAATCGTTGCTAACCACCAGCGAGGCACAGGAGAGCAGGGCGATGGCTTCGCCCAGATCGGTGTCGCCGCACAGGTTACGACAGAGTCCGTTACCGAGGGCGACGATCTTTTCACCGACCTCGCGGTCCTTGGCTGAACCGGTCAGCCATACGGTGTAACCGCGCTCGCGCAGCTTTTGTGCCAACTCGGCGAAATACGGGATAGGCCAGCGTTTGGCGGGGCCGTATTCCGCACCGGGGCAAAATATTGCTACCGGGCGATCAAGAGTCAGGCCGAGTTTGTCCAATACCTGGCGGCGTTTTTCTTCGCTGACAGATAGGCGCGGCTGCGGAATGGGGCGTTGGATATCGTTGTTTTTTGCTTCGGCGAGTTGTGCAAAGCGCTCCACCATCAGCGGCAATCTCACTTTGTCCAGTTGGCGCGCGTCGTTCAACAAGCCAAAACGCATCTCGCCGATAAAGCCGATCCGTTGCGGGATGCAGGCGAACAAAGGCAACAGTGCCGACTTGAACGAATTGGGCAATACATACGCGGCATCGTATCGTTTTGCCCGCAGTTGTTTGCCGAGCCGGTAACGCGCCTGCAGTTGCAGCGCGCCATGCGGGAAAGGATTGACGATGACGTCGCTCACTTCCGGCATCTGTTGGAGCAGAGCGACCGTCCAGGACGGAGCGAGCAGGTCGATGCGGCTATCCGGAAAACGCTGTTTGAGACGCAGCAGCATCGGCTGCATCAACATACAGTCGCCCACCCAGCTGGGAGCGACGACCAGGATATTAGTCATGGGATGAAAGTGCGGCGGATCAGTGATGGCCTTTGGGGAGATCGCCCTTCAGTTTGTAGGTCGTGCCGCAATAGGGGCAACTTGCAGTGCCCAGCTTCTCTACCGGAATGGCGACTCTGGGATGCGAATTCCACAATTCATGGTTGGGCGTGGGACAGAACAGCGGCAATGCGTCGGCCGTGACTTCGATGTAGCGGACTTCGGATTTCATATCTACTCCTCAAATAGTCAGACGTCGATCACACGTGATCCAGCCAGCCCGCGTATTTTGCATTCTTGCCGCCGACGATGTCGAAGAACAGGGATTGCAGTTTTGCGGTGATGGGGCCGCGGCTGCCCGAACCGATGGTGCGGTTGTCGAGTTCGCGGATCGGGGTCACTTCGGCGGCGGTACCGGTGAAAAAAGCCTCCTCGGCGCAATACACCTCGTCGCGGGTGATGCGCTTCTCGATCAGCTCGATGCCCAGGTCTTTTGCCAGCGTGATGATGGAGTCGCGCGTGATCCCCTCCAGGCAGGAGGTCAGGTCTGGCGTGTAGAGCTTGCCTTTCTTTACGACGAAGATGTTCTCGCCCGCACCTTCGGCCACGTAACCATCCACATCCAGCAGCAGCGCTTCATCGTAACCGTCATGTGCCACTTCCTGATGCGCGAGGATGGAGTTGGTGTAGGTGCCGACCGATTTGGAGCGGCACATGTTGACGTTCACGTGATGGCGGGTGAAGCTGGATGTCTTCACACGGATACCCTTGGCCATACCTTCCTCGCCCAGATAGGCGCCCCACGGCCAAGCGGCCACGGCAACATGGGTGCTGATGGCGGTGGCGGCGATGCCCATCGCTTCGGAGCCGTAGAACACGATGGGGCGGATGTAGCAGGATTCCAGCTTATTGGCACGCACCACTTCGCGCTGTGCTTCCATCAGCGTTTCTTTGTCATACGGCATCTTCATCTTGAAGATGTAGGCCGAGTTGAACAGGCGGTCGGTATGTTCTTTCAGGCGAAAGATGGCTGTACCCTGCGTGGTCTTGTAGGCACGCACCCCTTCGAATACGCCCATGCCGTAATGCAGGGTATGGGTGAGGACATGGGTGGTGGCTTCGCGCCAAGGCACGAGCTTGCCGTCGTGCCAGATAAAGCCGTCGCGGTCGGACATTGACATGGTGGAGATCCCTTAAATTTGAACTTCGTGAAGGCGTGATTCTAGCCTGTTCGGCTTCATTTATGAAGCGCCAGATGATCCGGTTCCGGCTGAATACCTTCACGGAATTCGCTTTCGGGGAGCAAGCGACTGCCGATTGAGGTGAATCGCTGCAATCGTTTGGATGCGGCAGTTGATATAATACTATCCGTACAGTGGTTGTGAGCACGAGAGGTAGTTTCGGAGAGTCGATGATAAAGCGTATTCGTAGTGACCAACTCCGTCCCGGTATGTATATCCACGATCTGAATTGCGGCTGGATGGATCATCCTTTCGTATTCAATTCGTTCGCGGTGGAGGATGAAGAAAAGATCGGGAAGATCATCGCTACCGGTATCCGTGAGCTCTACATCGATTCCAGCAGAGGGCTGGATGTGGAAGATGCCCAGACTCACGACGAATTCCACGCGGAATTGCATGAGAAAATCACCGCATTGGCCGCCAGTCATGAGGTCAGGGCCCATCCGACCACGCTGATGGAAGAAGTGACTGTCGCCAAGGTCGTGCATCAGGACGCGCATAAGGTCGTGCATCATCTGATGTCCGATGTGCGCATGGGCAAGCAGATCGAAGTGGCACACATGTCTCCCATGGTCGAAAACATCACCGATTCGATCTTCCGCAACAAGGATGCTTTCATCAGCCTGGCCCGGATCAAGAAGAAAGACGAATACACTTTTCAGCATTCAGTGAGTGTCTGTGCGCTGCTGGTTGCGTTCAGTCAGGCGATGGAATACGAGAAGAACGTCATTTTGGAGGCCGGGATGGGCGGTCTGTTGCACGACATCGGCAAGATGAAGATACCCGACTATATCCTCAACAAGCCAGCCCCGTTGACGGAAGACGAGTTCGCCATCATGCGCTCGCACTCGGCGATCGGACGAGAGTTGCTGGAACACACGCCGGGAGTGCCGGAGGCCGCGATCATCATCACCGGACAGCACCATGAGCGCTACGACGGGACAGGCTATCCGGGAAAACTCAAAGACCAGCAGATATCCCCCCTGGGGCAGATGGCATCCATCGTCGATGTCTACGATGCGCTGACCTCCAATCGTATCTATCACAAGGGCATGGAGCCGACCGCTGCGCTCAAGAAACTGTTCGAATGGAGCCGGTTCCATTTCAATGCGAAGCTGGTCGAGCGTTTCATCTGTCTGATCGGCATCTATCCGGTCGGAACATTGGTCAAGTTGGAGAGCGGGATGCTGGCCGTGGTCGTCAGTCCTGGTCATGAGAGTCTGCTGCGGCCCACGGTACGCATCGTCTACGACATCAACAAGGCGCAGGCCCTCACCCCGCACGATTTTGACCTGTCCTCGCAGCTCGATAGTATCGTGCAGTATGAATCCCCGGCCCAATGGGGTATCGATCCTTATCACTATCTATGATCAGGCGTTCCAGCAAACGTAGCGAAGAAGGGCATCTTGACCGCTGGCTGGTCTCTTATGCCGACTTCATCACGCTGATGTTCGCCTTTTTCGTGGTGATGTATTCCATTTCGTCGGTGAACGAAGCCAAATATAAACTCTTCAGCGATTCGATCCGCTTCGCTTTGGCACTGCCTTCTCCGCCGAACACTCCCATCGTGTCTCAGGGGACGGCACCCGCTCCGATGAGTGCGACTGGTCAACAGACCATTTATCTGAACAAGGTGCTGGTGGATAAACACACTGCGCAGCTGGGTGAGCAACAACGTAAGATCGAGGAGCGTATGAAGCGGCTGGCCCACGGTTTGAGCCGGGTGATGGAGCCGATGATCAGGCAGAACAGTGTCAGGGTCGATCTGACCAAGCGCGGAGTGGTGGTCGATATCAGTGCCAGCACTTTGTTCGACACCGGCGAAGCGATTCTGCATATCGATTCGATGCCGGTGTTGCGTGCGGTCGCCGAGGTACTGGGCAAGGAAGAGCTGCCGGTCGAGGTCGAGGGGCATACGGACGATTTGCCCATCGCCACTCCCAGATTTCCGTCGAACTGGGAGCTTTCTTCGGTTCGCGCCAGCAGTGTGGCGAGGATATTGATGGAGAACGGGGTGCCGGAAAAGCGTCTGTCGGTTGTCGGTCTGGCTTCGAACCAGCCGCTCTACCCCAACGACAGTGCAGAACATCGTGCCAGAAACCGGCGAGTGACGATCACCATCGCTTCGCCCAATCTGGATCGGGACTAGTCACATTAGGACACCAGTCAAACAGCCCGGATCACTCGATCATTTCCGCGGCAGTCAGCAGTAAACGCATCTCGCTCAGCCACGCGTAATCCGATACTTCACGTTCGCTTTTCGACTTTTCGGCATCTTCCGGCCATTGCCGCGATATCTCGAGTACTAGGGATTTGAACTGCCAGATCGCTTCGGAGATGAGGGGCACGAATTCAACGATACAGCCGGGATCGTCGGTGAACATCTGGATCAACCCATCGGGGTCGCGCGGATCGAATCCGGCACCGAGCAGCCCCAATTGCAGCTCGGCCAAACGGGCCTGGGCGAACTCGAAGGCCGGATCATCGTGCGGCGGTGGGTTGGCGTTGCGGTTGAAGTCCTCGAACAGTTTCGAGATCAGCCTGACCCGCTCCACCAACTGTTCGACCCTGCTTGCGGGCATCTGTCCCGTATCGTCCCCGCCGTGCAGGATATTGAGATGCCCGATCAATCCCGGCCCGAACTTTTTGGCATTGAGTTTGAGCATCACATCCAGATCCTTCCATGGCACATGGGGATTGTCTGAATCGAAGGCCTTGGCAGCCAGCACAACCACGCCGAGGATCTGTCCGTGGCGACTGATCTTGTCGCCATGTAATCCCCTGGGATAGCCACTCCCATCCATCTTCTCGTGGTGTTCGAACACGGCGTTGGCGATCTGTTTGGGTAGTTCCGGGAATTCTCGCAGCAGCAAATAGGCGGTCAGCGGGTGGGCATACAGATGGCGTCTTTCGGGAGGACTCATCACGTGTGACGGCTCAAGCAATCTGGGGTCGATATGCAACAGTCCGATATCGAGCAGCAGCGCCGCAGTGGCGATGTGTACTTCCTCGTGCGGGCTCATGCCGTCGCAGCGTGCCAGATAGACGCTGAGCAGCAGCATCAACAGACTGTGCTGGTAGATGTGGGGAAAACGCTCTTTGGCGACCGTCAGTTTGAAGGCGAGCGGCTGGGGGATATGGATATCCGCAAGGATGCGATGCAGGGGATCTCCCTGGTCGATGATCGCGGAGATCTTCCTGAGGGTGTCGTTCTGCTCGATCAATGCGAGGACATCGGATGCTATCAGTTTGGGGGTGAGGATGTCATCGATGGACAGGGACTGATCGATGGGGGCAAGCAGTTTGTGTCTGACCAGCCGCTCGTATAACTCGGTGGTGATATGTACCCCGGGCGTGACCAGCTTGGTTCCGTTGTGCGCATAGATGTCGCAAGTGGAAATAATCTTGCGTGTGTCACCCAGTTCGGTGACTGCCCGCAGGTAGTGTTCGTCGTTCAGTTCCTGTTTTTCCGGTGTCATCGCGTGGCCTTCCATCGCTATGGAACATCCTCTGTCGCTTATTCGCGCAGCACAGCGGTCTGTCCGTGTTGTGCAGGTTCCCACTTCTTTAGCAACAAGGCATTGCTGATTACCGATACCGAACTCATCGCCATGGCACCGCCGGCGATGACCGGATCGAGCAGGCCAACAGCCGCCATCGGTATGCCCAGTATATTGTAGGCGAAGGCAAAGAACAGGTTCTGGCGTATCTTCGCCAGCGTCACACGCGACAGGTCGATGGCGTTGACCACTGACATCAGGTCGTTATGCATCAGAGTGATGTCGGCTGCCTCGATGGCGATGTCGCTGCCGCTCTTCATGGCGAAGCTCACATCGGCGGCGGCCAGTGCCGGCGCGTCATTGATGCCATCCCCCACCATGCCGACCACGCGTCCTTTGTTCTTGTACGAAGCGACATGGTGCGCCTTGTCCTGCGGCCGTACTTCGGCCAGATATTCATCGATACCCGCCTGCCGGGCGATGGCACGGGCGGTTGCATCGTTGTCACCGCTCAACATGACGACGCGTATACCCATCGCACGCAACTGGCGGACAGCAGCCGGGCTGCTCGGGCGCAGTCGATCGGCAAAGGCGATCAGGCCGAGCAGGGTGTCGCCGCACGATACGGCGATGAGGCTCTTGCCCTGTTGTTGCAGGGCAAGCAGCTCCGCCTCATTCATCGCGATATGGCCGGATTGGGCGATGAAAGCAGGCGAGCCGAGCCGGTAGGTCTCTCCCTCGATCAGACCGCTCAGGCCGCTACCGGCCAACTCGTGGAAATCATTCACCGCATCAAGCGTGATGCCCTGCACGCGGGCGTGGGCCGTCAGTGCCAGCGACAGCGGATGGGTGGAGTGCTGGGCCAAGCTGGCGGCAATGGCGAGCAGATGCTGCGAGTCGCGGTTGTTCGCGGGGAGCAGGTCGGTGAGGGCGGGAACACCCTCGGTCAGCGTACCGGTCTTGTCCAGGACGAGGACATCGAGATGATGGGCGCGTTCCAGAGATGCGGCATCTTTCACCAGAATACCGGCATGGGCCGCACGTCCGGTCGCCACGACGATGGCCGTGGGTGTCGCCAGTCCCAGTGCACACGGACACGCGATGACCAGCACCGAGACCGCATTGATCAGGGCATCGGAGAAATCTCCGCCCAAACTCCACCAGGCGGCGAACGTGATCGCCGCCAACACCAGCACCACCGGCACGAAGATGCCGGAGATCTTGTCGGCCAGTTTCTGGATGGGGGCTTTGGAGCCTTGCGCTTGTTCCACCATACGGATGATGGCAGCGAGTTGAGTCTGGCTGCCGACGGCGATGGCACGGCATCTGAGCAGGCCCTGCTGGTTCAGGGTCGCGGCATACACCTTGTCATCGAGTTTTTTCTCTTGCGGCAGACTTTCCCCGGTGAGCATACTTTCGTTCACACTCGAACTGCCTTCCAGCACGACCCCGTCGACGGGGATGGCCTCACCGGGACGCACGATGAAAATATCTTCGGGACGGAACTGTCCGACCGACACGTCCACGATCACACCATCGCGCTCCACATGCGCCAATTTGGGTTGCAGTCTGAATAATGATTCCAATGCCGCCGAGGCCTTGCCTTTGGCACGTGCTTCCAGCAACTTGCCCAGCAGCACCAGCGTGATGAGGGTGGCGCTGGCCTCGAAATAAACCGGCTGATGTACTCCGAACAGCACGATGGCACAGCTCAGGAAATACGCGGCACTGGTGCCGAGCGCAACGAGCACATCCATATTGCTGCCGCCGCTCTTGATGCTGGCCCAGGCACCGCGATAGAAACGCGCGCCCGCCCAGAACTGTACCGGCGTCGCCAGCAGCCATTGCAGCCATATCGGCAAGGCGAGATGTACCCCGACCAGCATCAAGAGCATCTCCAGCAACAGCGGCGAGATGAGAGCCACCGAGATATAGAACTGCATCCGTTCACGCTGATACAGCGCATCTTTCTCCTGTTTCTCCGCGGCGAAGTCGCGTGCCACGTGGGCATCGAATCCGGTTTTTCGCACGGCATCGAGCAGGGCCGCAACATCACTTCTGGTCGGGTCGAAGGTGATGCTGGCTTTTTCTGTGGCGATATTCACCACCGCGGTGACATCGGGCAGTTCGTTAAGTGATTTTTCCAGACGTGCTGAGCAGGAGGCGCAGCGCATCCCTGTGATCTGTAGTTCGGCGTGTTGTAGAGAGGTCATTTTTGTTCGCAAAGCAGGGCAGAATTGAAGAAAGTGGCATATTATGCACCCTAAGGAGCAGGCGACCTACCCCAGCTTTCAGCGCGCAAAAAAACAGCAAGCGGGGCGGTCGGTGAGAGTATGCAAAAAACTGTATTTACCAGAATATTGCGGGATACTTTGGCGGTCAGCGGACTGCATGTCCGGCCTTGCGCCCAATTCCGGCAGGAACCCAGATGAATACGGAAGCCACTTATCGCGTTTTACTGGTCGAAGACGATCCGGGAGATGCCAATCTGGCACGTCAGGCTTTGCGTGCCAGCAAGACGCCGCTGTTCGATGTCGTATGGGTGGACACATTGGCCGGAACCGTCAATGCTTTGCGGCAGGACAGCTACGATGTCCTGTTGCTGGATCTGTCTCTGCCCGACTCCAACGGGATACAGACCGTGCATGCCGTTCGGCAACATGCAGGGAATGTGCCGCTTATCGTGCTTACAGGACACGACGATACGCGTTTCGCTTTGCAGACACTGGAAGCGGGGGCGCAGGATTATCTGATCAAAGGGCGTTTCGATACCGATGCGCTAGTACGTGCCATCGGTTATTCCATCGAACGTAAACGTTTGGCCATCAACCTGCAACAAAGTCACGATCTGCTACACAAGCTTTCCGATCAGGTGCCGGGCCTGCTTTATCAAATGAAGCGCACGCCGGATGGCCGCATGTCTTTCCCGTTTGTCAGCAAGGCGGCTTTCGATATATTTGGTGTGACACCGGAGCAGGCTCGGGAAGATGCCAGCGCTCTGTTCCGTTATGAACATCCGGAAGATGCAGGGCGGATCGCCGCTTCAATAGAGGAATCGGCACTCGCACTTTCGACCTGGCAGCAGGAGTTCCGAATTGTTTTGCCGCAGGGATTGCGCTGGATCAGGGGCGAATCGCGTCCCGAAAAACAGGAAGACGGCAGCATCCTGTGGAGCGGTTTCGTCTCCGACATTACCGAGAGCAAATTGATCGAGGCGCGCCTGAATCTGGCGTCCCGTGTCTTTGAGACGACCGGCGAAGCGATCCTGGTCACCGATGTGGCGGGCAATATCATCGCCGCCAATCCGGCGTTCTCCAGCATTACCGGCTACAGCGAGGAGGAAGTGCTCGGCAAGAATCCGCGTATCCTCAAATCGGGCTGCCACGGGGAGGAGTTCTATCGCGAGTTCTGGCAGGCGCTCACGGGCAAAGGCGAATGGGTCGGCGAGGTGTGGAACCGGCGCAAGAACGGCGAGATATATGCGCAATGGGAGTCGGTCAGCACCATCAGGGATGAGGGGGGGAAAGCGACGCGTTATGTCGCGGTGTTCTCGGACATGAGCGAGATCAAGAATGCACAGGACAAGGTCGAGCAACTTTCCTGGCGCGACCCGCTCACCGGCTTGGCCAACCGCTCCTTGTTCCTGCGTCAGGTGGAACAAACGCTGGTGAGTGCAACGCGGGATGGCGGATTCTCCGCCGTGCTGCTGATCGACCTGGACCGCTTCAAAGAGATCAACGAGGCCCGCGGCTTGGCTATCGGGGATGCATTGTTGCGTATTGTGGCTGAACGTTTCAGCCAGGTTCTGCATGCCGACGACCTGCTGGCGCGTCTCGATTCGGACGAGTTCGCCGTATTGTTGCCCCGTTTGCGCAGATCCCGCGAGATGGGGGGGCGAGAGGCCATGGCCGTGGCGGAGAAATTGCGTGCCGCGTTGAACGAAGCGGTAGAGATCGATGGTAGCCGCATCCATATTGATGCCAGTATCGGGATCGCCATGTTGCCGGAATCCCTGCAGGAAAGCTCGGTCGAGGTGTTGCGTCAGGCCGATATGGCGATGGACAAGGCCAAAGCAGAAGGCCGGGCGCGTACGGTGTTCTTCGAGGCGGCGATGGGTGAGACGGTGAAAGAACGCTTTCAGATGGAAGCCGAGTTGCGGGCGGCGATCAGCGGGGAGCAACTGAGACTGTATCTCCAGCCACAGGTGGATGCGCAGGGAGTGCAGGTGGGGGCGGAAGCGCTGGTGCGTTGGCAACATCCCTCGCGCGGCCTGATCCCGCCCGGCCTGTTCATCCCGTTGGCCGAGACTTCCGACCTGATCGTGGCATTGGATCGCTGGATGCTGGCAGCGGTCTGTCGCCTGCTGGCGAAGCTTGATGCCGAAGGCCGGACCCTGCGTTTGTCGGTCAATATCAGTCCGCGCCACTTTCAGCAGCCGGATTTCGTTGAGGAGATCAAGCGTCAATTGCGCGTGAGCGGGGCAGATCCCTGCCACCTTGTGCTGGAACTGACCGAGGGTGTCGTGATCGGCGACATCGGCGATGTGATCGCCAAGATGACCACACTCTCCACTTTGGGGATCCATTTCTCCATCGATGATTTCGGTACCGGTTATTCCAGTCTGGCCTATATCAAGCGTCTGCCTATTCACGAATTGAAGATCGACAAGAGTTTCATTCAGGATTCCACTACCGATCCCAATGATGCCGCGCTGGTCGAGACCATCCTAGCCATCGCCCAGCATCTTCATTTCAAGATCGTGGCGGAAGGGGTGGAGACACAGGCGCAGGCTGATTTTCTGAATGCGCGGGCAAACGTCATCCATCAAGGCTACCTGTACGGACGCCCGGAGCCGGTGGAAAAGTGGCTACAGCAGCTGGATCTCCGTGGGGACTGAAAGGCCTGGGGCAAGGAACAGATTATGATGCAACTTGATGAGCGGGTACTCAACCTGACGGTGCGCGGTTTTCTGGTGCGCCTGCTGATCGGCGTGGTGCTGTTCAACCTGTTCACCATCGGTCTGGCCTGGTGGACCATCCGGCAGCAGTATGACCTGCACCACGAACAGGCCGAGGTCAGCACCTTTAATCTGGCACAGGCGTTGGAAAGCCAGTTACACGGCCAGATACGGGCGAACGAGATGGCACTGTTCGCCGTGCAGGATGAATTTTATCGGCAGCGGTTGCAGGGAAAGATCAATGAGTCCGGCCTGAACCGCTACATCGAACAGGTGCGGGCACGCTTGCCGGGGATCGACGCGATCCGCATCACCGATGCGCAAGGTATCCTGCGATACGGCTCGGATGTCAAACCCGCAGCCAAAGTATCACTGGCCGACAGGCCGCATTTTATCCACTTGCGTGATGATGCCAATGCGGGGTTGGTCATCTCCAAGCCGCAACTCAGTCGGGCCAACAACAAGATGGTGATCGTGCTGGCGCGTCGTCTTACGCATGAGGATGGTTCATTCGCCGGCATGGTGTTCGCGGCGATTCCGTTGGCGCATCTGACACGTACCTTCGTTAGTATGGATGTCGGCGAGAACGGGGTGGTGGCGATACGTGACGGAGAGTTGGCGATGGTGGCGCGTTACCCCGAGTCGCCACTGGGAAGTATGGCGGTCGGCAGCAAGAGCGCGGCACCGGAATTGTATCAATCGGTACAGGCAGGGCAGACTTCCGGTACCTATCGGACTGCCAAACTGGCCGACAAGGTCGAGCGCACCGTTTCCTTTCACAAATTGAGCGACTATCCCCTGTATGTCGTCGTCGGTCGTGCCAGCGTGGATTATCTGGCGGATGCCCGTCTGGAGGCGAAGAAGATCAGCGGGCTGGTGGCGACCTTCGTCTTGGTGAGCCTGCTGCTGAGCGGCATGGCCTATCGTGCCTGGATGCGGCAGCGCAAACTGAACCAGTCTCTGTTGGATAGCGAGACCCGCTTAAACGAATTGTTCGAGAACATGAGCAGCGGGGTGGCGATCTATCGGGTATCCGGAGACGGTGAGGTGTTCATATTCAGCGCATTGAATCGTGCTGCCGAGCGTTTCGAGAATCTGCGGCGCGAAGATTTGATCGGCAGGAATGTGGTCGAAGCATTTCCGGGTGTCGTCGAACTCGGTCTGCTGGACGTATTCAAACGCGTGTGGAAGACCGGGATGGCCGAGCGTTATCCGCTGTCTTTCTACCATGACGGGCGCATCTCCGGCTGGCGCGACAATTTCGTGTACAGGTTGCCCAGCGGCGAGATCGTGGCCATCTACGACGATGTGACTGAGCGTATGCAGGCTCAGCAGGATTTGGAGCGATTAAATCGGGATTTCGTCACGTTGCTGGAAAGCACTTCCGACTTCATTTATTTCAAGGATAAAGATAGCCGTATTCGTTTTTGCAGCCAGTCGATGGCAGCGATCACCAATCATCGAAGCTGGCGAGAGTTGATCGGCAAACACGATCTTGAGATATTTCCGCCAGACACGGCGCGCATCTATCAAGAAGAAGAATCGCCGGTGTTTCGCGATGGGGTTGCGATCTTGAACCGTATCAATCCCTATTACGATGAGCATGGAAATCAGGGCTGGGTCAGTACCAACAAGTGGCCGGTGTTTGATGCAGACGGCAAGACTGTGGTTGGCATCTTCGGCATCAGCCGCGATATTACGGAATATAAACGTACCGAGATTGCTTTGCAGGAAAGCGAAGCCAGATTGAAAGCCATCATTGAAAACGAGCCTGAATGTATCAAGATCGTGGACGAAAACGGACGTCTGATACAGATGAATCCGGCAGGGTTGGCGATGATAGAGGCTGATAGTGAGGCTCAGGTGGTCGGGCGTCCGGTACTCGGGGTGATCGCTCCGGAATATCGGGCAGCGTTCACCGAGATGCACAAACGCGTATTGGCCGGTGAAGCGATGCAGTTGAAATTCGAAGTGCAGGGGTTGAAAGGTGGTCGCCGCATGCTGGAGAGCCATGCAGTTCCCATGCTGATGGATGGAAAGATCGTGCACCTTGCGGTTACCCGCGACATCTCAGAGCGCCAGAAAGCCGAGGATGCATTGCGCCGCTCCAATGCAGACTTGGAACGCTTCGCCTATAGCGTTTCGCATGATATGCGCCAACCTTTGCGTGCAGTGAGCGGGCATCTACAGTTGTTGCAGCGCAGCATGAAAGACAAGCTGGATGAGGATGAGCGCGAGAACATGAATTTCGCTCTGGAAGGCGCGCGCAGAATGGATTCCATGATTGTCTCATTGCTCGATTATTCGCGTGTCGGTCGCAAGACCGAGTCCAAACAATGGATGTCCAGCCGTATCTCGCTGGATGAAGCGCTCGGCTTTTTGGAGGCAATGATTGGCGAGACCCATGCGGAAGTGGCTTTGCGTGGTGAGTGGCCGCAGGTCTTTGCCAGCCGTGACGAGCTTACTCGGCTATTCCAGAATCTGATCGGCAATGCCATCAAATTCCGCGATGCCGGGCAAGCGGCACAAATCGAGATCGACTCAACGGTAAAAGGCGAACTCTGGCGAGTGGCGGTGCGGGATCACGGTGTCGGTATCGACCCGCAACAGATCGACCGACTGTTCCAGTTCTTCAGCCGTCTCCAGTCGCGTACGCGTTTCGAGGGGACGGGCATGGGGCTGGCCTTGTGCAGACGCATCGTGGAACACCATGACGGACGGATATGGGTGGAGTCGGAAGGCGAAGGCCAAGGAAGTGTGTTCATCTTCGAGATACCCGTCACGTCCTCATCCGCGCCATCGAAAATCCAATAGCCGGAGCATGGTAGTATCCGCAAGATGATAACGAATTAGCCGTTGTGCATGAGGTAATACGAGGAGGATGAGCAGATGCTGACTGAGAGCGCCAAGCCTTTTGATATTCTGCTGGTGGAAGATGAGCCGGCCGACGCGAACCTTGTACGTTCGGCACTTAAAACGAACAAGGTCTTTTGCAATCTGCACCACGAGCTGGATGGTGTGGATGCACTGGCTTTTCTGCGCCGACAGGGTGAACGCTACAAAGACAAGCCGCAGCCGGATCTGATTCTGCTGGACTTGAATATGCCGCGCATGAACGGCAAAGAATTCCTGGCAGAGATCAAAAAAGATCCGCTCTTGTCGGTCATCCCCGTTGTGGTGCTCACGACTTCGGATGTGGAGCGCGATGTGGTTGCTTCATACAAGCTTGGTGCAGCGGGATATATCACCAAGCCGGTGGATATGGAGCAGTTCATCGATGCGGTGCGCCAACTGGATAACTATTGGTTCGTCTTGGCCCGGCTCCCCAAGAAAGATTAGAGTGTCCACCACGCTCCTTCTCCCAAAAAACGGGCGAGAGGCGTTAAAAGGGTTCAGAACTTGCTCTCCTCTCCCGCCCATACCCTCACTGTCCTAACCCCCAGCGGGGAATCTAAGCTCTCGTTTCAAGCCGGTGCTACCTTGCGCGACATCCTTGCTGCGGGCGGGATCGCAGTGCGTTCGTCGTGTGGCGGCAATGCGAGCTGTGGTCAGTGTCAGGTGCGTGTCGCTGAAAGCGGGAATATCCCGTTCACCACAGGGGAGCGGGCGCGACTCTCGGCGGCACAACTTGCCGAAGGTATACGACTTTCCTGCCAATTGATTCCCCGCTCCGACTTGCATGTCTCGATCCAACCTTGCGTGGCGCAGATGGCGTGGCGACCTTTGCGTAACGATGAGTATGCCGCATCCATACCGTTCAAGAGACGCGCCTCCCGGTCACGTTATGGTGTCGCGGTCGATCTCGGCACTACACATATTCGCCTTACCTTATGGGAACTGGCGACGGGTGAGCGGATCGCGGGGCGGGCGGGGCTTAACCCGCAGGCGAGTTACGGAGCAGATGTGTTGACCCGGCTGATGGAGGCCGCTCGCTCGGAAGAGGTGGCGGCGGAGATGAGCGGCTTGGTACGGGATGCCATCGCCGAGGCGTTGGCGGGTATCGCGGAGCAATACGCGCTCAAACTGGACCAAGTGGGTGAAGTGTTGCTGGTCGGCAATACCGCAATGCTCGGTCTGCTGGGCAGAAAGAACGCCGCACAGTTGTTGCAGCCGGAGAACTGGACACGGCGCATCGACTGCCAGCCGGATGACACGGCATTCCTGGCCCGTGGATGGGGGATCAGTGACACCGCTAACATCCGTTTCGTCACCTCCCTGGGCGGATTCATCGGCTCCGATCTGCTGGCGGGTGTCATCGCCACGCGCCTGATCGAGCAGCCAGCCGGTTCTCTGCTGATCGATTTCGGCACGAATTCGGAGATGGCATTGTGGGATGGGCGCACGTTGCATGTCACCTCGACGGCGGGCGGGCCGGCTTTCGAAGGAAGTGGTATCAGTTGCGGCATGCCCGGTGAGAACGGAGCGATCTACCATGTGGATCAGACGGCGGGCGGCGGTTTCGCACTCCGGGTGCTGGGAGATGCGACGCCTGCCGGGATATGCGGTTCCGGACTGGTGGATGCGGTGGCCTGGCTGTTGCGCAACGGGCAACTGGATAAGGTCGGCCGTTTCAGGGACCGGAATAGCGAGGGTTTCGTTCTGGTTGAAGGGCAGCAGCGCATTGTGCTGAAGCGCGGTGATATCGATGTTCTGCAGCGTGCCAAGGCGGCCATCGGTGGCGGCGTGCGCTGGCTGTGTCGGCAAGCCGGCCTGCCGCTCAGCGGTTTGCATCTGGTCTATGCCTGTGGCGCATTCGGGCGACTGCTGGATGTCGGCAATGCGCAACAGATCGGGTTGCTTCCCCGTCTACCATCCTCTGCCGTGCAACTGGAGGGAAACTCGGCACTTGCCGGCGGCGAGGCCTTGTTGCTTGCGGATGAGGCCGAAGCGGCACTGACTGAGATCCTCAAAGTGAGCAAGGTCTATAACCTTGCCGAGGATGTCGATTTTGAATCTTTGTTCGTGGAAAACCTGTATCTGCAAGCCATGCAGGAATAGAATGTTGTAAAAATCTCTCCCCTCGCCCGCTTGCGGGAGAGGGGTTGGGGGAGAGGGTGATGAGTGAAGCAAGAACGTTAAGTAATGCGAAAACTCTGCGCACCAATCAAACCGAAGCTGAACATCGTTTATGGTATCAACTGCGCGCTCATCGGTTCATGGGTTTGAAATTTAAGCGACAAAAGCCTATTGGTCGATACATTGTAGATTTTGTATGCGTGGAGCAAAGGCTGATTATTGAGATCGACGGTGGACAGCATGCTGAGCAGGTGGAATATGATCGGCAAAGGGATGCGTGGCTGCGCGCTCAGGGTTATGCGATATTGCGTTTTTGGAATCATGAAGTCATGCAGCAGTTAGATGGAGTGTTAGGGCGGATTCGGTTGGAGCTTGCCCTCTCCCCCAGCCCCTCTCCCACAAGTGGGCGAGGGGAGTGAAAAACAAGGAGTGACGCCATGCTGGATGAGGTCATCAAGAATTACAACGAGGCCGTGATGGATACGGATCGGGTTCGCGCGCTGCAAGTGGTGGCCGACGCGGTTGAACAGGGGATCAGTCCGGAAGATATCGTGTTCAAGGTTGTCATTCCCGGCATGGATATGATGGTCAAGGCGCTGAGCGAAGGCTTCGACACCAATCTGGCGCAGCATTTCATGACCTCGCAGATTGCGGCGGATGTCACGGAAAGGATGCTGGTTCTGTTCAAAAAACCGCCCGAGATATTTGGCACGGTGGTCATCGGTACTGCTGCGGGTGATCTGCACACTTTGGGCAAACGCATCGTCATCGGCTGTCTCAAAGCGCAGATGATCGAAGTGACCGATCTCGGGGTGAATGTGCCGGCGGAACGTTTTGTGGATGAAGCCGTTGCCCGCGGCGCTCAGGTGATTGGTGTCTCGGCCATGATGGTGCATACCGCGCGCGGCGAGAATGGTGCGCTCAAGGTGCGCAAGATCCTCAAAGAGCGCGGACTGGAACGAAAGATCAAGCTGGTGGTCGGCGGCGCACCATTCCGTTATGACTCGGAGTTATACAAGGTGGTGCAGGCGGATGCCTGGGCCGAGAACGGCGTCTCAGCCCTCAGGGTCATCATGGATTGCATACAAGAAGTCAAAAGCATCACCAGTATGGACCGGCTAGTCGCCGCTGCCGAAGGCAGGATACTCGACCACATCCCAGTGTTCTGCAATCTGCTCGATCAGGGCGCGCGCGAGATGGGCATGTCCATCGAGGAGTATTTCTCCAATGGCGCGAATGTCGCCGAAGCGCAGTTGCGCATGTTGAAGAAGTTCGGTCACGACAACGTGTGGAGTCTGTTCTACGTGGGTAAAGAAGCCGAATTGTTCGGCTGCAAGAAGATAAAGTTCGCCAAGGATGGCCCGCCCAATGTGGAGGACTACATCATCCAGTCCTACGAAGATATCGACAGGTTGCAAGTGCCTGACGATATCAGTACGCACCCCGCTTTTGCCGAGACGCGAAAATGTCTGGAGATATTGAAGCGCGAGGTGGGTGGCAAGGTGCCTATCTGTGCCTATCTGACCGCATCCATGTCCTTGCCTGCGCTGTTGATGAGCATGGAAAAATGGATGGAGTTGCTGATGATAGGCGACCCGGCAGTGCGCGATATGCTGCTGGAGAAATGCTCCGATTTTTTCCGCAAAGAGATCGAGGCATACCGCAAAGCGGGAGCGGATATTCTGGTGTATGCCGATCCCTACGGGTCGACTGACATCATTCCCATGAAACTGTTCAAAGAACTGTCTCTGAAATGGATCAAGCGCGACCTTGAGCCGGGCGGCTTGAACGGCGTGGTGTATTACGTGGGCGGCGCACGATTGAATACCGTGGCCGATGAAGTGATACGCGAGGTGGGTATCACCACCTTTTATCCCGGGCCGCTGGATGACATCACTGAATCGATGCGCATCATCAACGACCGGGCCTTGTGTGCCGGCGTCATCAACGACATCAAGCTGCTGGACTGGACGCCGGATGAGGTGCGTGCCGAGGTGAAACGCATCGTGCAGGGCGGATTGAGCGTGGGAAACAAGCTGTTCTTCGGTACGGTGGTGATGCCTTACGGCATCCCGGACGAGAACATCAAGGCGATGATAGAGGCTGCGAAAGAATACGGCCGGGTGTGACGGGGGGTGGGTATGTCTAACGCAAACTGCGTCCTGTTGGGCTGCGGGATATTGCAGCGTGAGGTCGAATACCTCATCAGGAAGAATGGCTGGGAGCTGGATACCGACTGGCTGGACTCATCGTTGCATGTCAATTTCGAGAAGCTCGCGCACGAGTTGCAAACCGGGATATTGCGCAATAAAAAACGTGATGTTGTGGTGTTCTACGGTTGCTGCCATCCGCGCATGGAAAAGATACTGGAGACCGCCCACACTTTCCGTACCGAAGGACAGAATTGCGTGGAGATGTTGTTGGGGCGGGAGCGCTTCATGGAGGAGTTGAGTAACGGCGCGTTCTTTTTGCTGGAAGACTGGGCGTTACGCTGGGATGAAGCCATCGGCAAGACCTTCGGAGACAAGCCCGAGGTGGTACGCGAGATATTCCAGCTTACCAACAAGTCGATATTGTGCCTGCGCACGCCATGCTCCGGCGATTTTGAACTCGCCGCCAACGAGGTCGGCAATAAGGTCGGGTTGCCGGTGCGCTGGCTGGATGTCGGCCTAGAGAACCTGGAGGCGACATTGCGGCAGGCGATCGAACGCAAGTCTGCGGAGGACGGTGAACGGAGCAACCGATAATGAACGGAAGATACTGAAATGCCAGATGCACTGACTCCCATCACACTTATCCCGCACGGCTACTGCATCTCGTGGCAGCCTGAGCTGGTGGCCGCCTTTGTGATTGGCAATCTCCTGATCGCACTCGCGTACTTCACCATCCCCTTGGTCATCCTGCGTTTCATCCGTCAGCGCAGGGACATCGACTTCCAGCACCTGCACTGGTTGTTCGCCGGCTTCATCATCACCTGCGGCATCACCCATCTGTTGCATGTGGTCGAACTCTGGTATCCGGTCTATTACCTCGAAGCCTGGATGGATATCGCCACGGCGCTGGTTTCGATCATTGCGGCGTTCATGTTGTGGCGCATCCTGCCGGTGCTGGTGAGCCTGCCCAGTTCGAAGCAATTGATCGAGGCGAACCAGGAGCTGCTGAAGATAGGCGCCGAGCTGCGGGATCGGGAAACGCAGCTGCGTAGCCTGGGCGACAGTCTGCCGGATAGTTTTCTCTACCAGTACACATTGGAAGGCGATATACCGAAATTTCTGTATATCAGCTCGGGAGTGGAGCGCATCAATGCTGTCAAAGCCGAGTCGGTCATGCTGGATGCGATGTTGTTGCTGGCCCAGATCGATTCCCGTCAGCTTGATGAATATGCCGCAGGACAGGCACTCAGTCTGCGCGAGTCGAGCGACTTCGACATGGCTTTGCATATGCGCCGGCCCGACGGGGAATGGCGCTGGTTACAGGTGAGATCGCGTCCCCGCAAGAAAGACAGCGGTCAGGTCATATGGGACGGGATAGCGACCGATATCACGGACCGCCATCTGTTCGAGACGGAGATCAACCGTCTGGCTCAGGCGGTCGAACAGAATCCGGCAGGTGTATTGATCACGGATGTGAATGGCTCGCTGGAGTATATGAATGCCGCCTGCACCCGTATCAGCGGCTACTCGTTCGCCGAAGCCTATGCCAAGAACAGGACGCCGCGCGAGCTAATCTCCAGCGAGATGAGTGATGCAGATTATGGCGCCGTACAGACGCAACTGCAGGCCGGACGGACTTGGAACGGGATATTGCGCAACCGCCGCAAGGACGGCAGCCTGTATTGGGAGCAGGTCAGCGTTTCGCCACTTTTTGATAACGAGGGCAAGGTGGCGAGTTATCTGTATCTGCGCTTGGATGTTACCGAGCAAAAAAATGCCGAGAACGAACTCAGGTTGCGCAGTACCGCACTTGAACGTGCCAGTGCCGATCTTACCCGCTTCGCCGACGTGTCGGCACACCACCTGATGGAGCCGACGCGCCGCCTGACCAGTTACGCGCAGCAATTGCGTGCGCGAGTCGACCATCTTCCCGATGCAATGCGTGATGAAGAATTGCGTACGTCTCTGAACTACATCGAGCAGGATGCGGCACGTCTGCGTGGCATGGTGCGCGATGTACAGCTCTATCTGGCTGCGGGAACGCCTCGCGCCGAGTTGCGCATGGAAGATGCCAATGCGGTATTGGAAGCCCTGAGGCCGCGTTTGTCCGCGCAATTGCAAGCCGGGAAAGTCGAGCTCGAAGTCGGTATCTTGCCCGAAGTGATGCTGGATCGACCGCGCCTGACGGATATGTTCGCCGCGTTGCTTGACAATGCCCTGCGTCACGGAGCGCCACCCGATCCGGATGTGACTGCGCGTATCCGTATCAGCGGTGAGCACGAAGAGGGACTGAGCCGTTTTCGTATCCGTGACAATGGACGAGGTATCCCGCCTGAATATCTGGAGCGGGTATTCGAGATATTCGAGCGCCTCAATGTGACAGGCAGCGACGGCGGAACAGGCATTGGTCTGTCTATCGCCAGACGCATCGTGGAGAGTCGCCACGGCAGGATATGGATCGAGAATGACCCCGATGGCGGCGCGATGGTGGTGTTTGAAGTGCCGGATAGCGTGTGATGACCATGCTGAAAGATACGCCTAGCCCATTTGATGTTCTGCTGGTGGAAGACGAGTTGGCGGATGCTCGTCTGGTCGGTTTCGCGATCAGGCAGAGCGGAATCGCCTGTACTCTGCACCATGTTACCGATGGTCACGAGGCGCTCGCATTCCTGAAACGGGAAGCCGGGCGTTATGACGGTGTTCCGCAGCCCGACCTGATCCTGCTCGACTTGAACATGCCGCGTATGAACGGGGGCGAGTTTCTTGCCGCCGTGAAAGCGCAGGAAAATCTGGCCAGTATTCCCGTGGTGGTGCTCACCACTTCGGCTGTGGAGCGTGACGTCGAGCATGCCTATCGTCTGCATGCTTCCGGATATATCACCAAGCCGGTGGACATGGATGAATTCACCACAGCTATGCGTCACCTGCTGGAGTATTGGCGGATGTTGACGCGTTTACCCAAGAAAGAATGAACATGAAGCACAGTTTTTCCTGCCGGATATTATTGGTAGAGGACGACGCGAGTGATGCCCATCTGCTCCGTCAGTTGTTGAAACAGGTCGCCGACTCGACGTTCGATGTTATTTGGGTAAAGAGTCTGGCCGAGGCGCTGGATCACCTGAAAACGGACGGCCCGGATATCGTGTTGCTCGATCTGACCCTGCCGGATTCGAGTGGGTTGAAGACGGTCCAGGCGGGCCGGGCGGCGGCGGGTATGTTGCCGCTGATCGTGCTCACCGGGCACGATGATGCCGACTTTGCCTTGCAGACGCTGGAGGCGGGAGCGCAGGATTACCTCATCAAAGGCGCTTTCGAAGCCGATGATTTGGTGCGCGCCATCCGTTATGCGATGAGCCGGGCCAAACTGGAGCAGCGGTTGTCCGAGGCCGAGGAACGTTGGCGTTTTGCCCTGGAAGGTGCAGGGGACGGTATATGGGACTGGGACGTGTTGACCGGCGAGGTCAAATATTCCAGCCGCCTGAAAGCGATGCTCGGCTACGGTGAAAACGAAATGCAAGACCGCATCGAGGAATGGACGATCCGCATCCATCCGGAAGATGCGGAGCAGGTGAACAGTGATGTACAGGCATATTTTGAGGGGCGCAGCCCGGTCTATGCGAGAGAGCATCGCCTGCGTTGCAAGAACGGGAAGTGGAAATGGGTACTGGATCGCGGCAAGGTGGTGAGCCGCGATGCCGCTGGCAAGCCGTTGCGCATGATCGGAACGTTCACCGATATCGACTGGCTGAAGCAGGCCGAAGAGTTGTCGCGGCTCTCCAATACGGTGTTTAACACGGTGGATGAGGCGCTTCTGGTGACGGATGCCAACAATCGCATCGTTATGGTCAATCCCTCGTTCACCCGGGTCACCGGTTATACCTTCGAGGACGTCTCCGGCAGAAATCCAAGTATGCTGGCGAGCGGCAGGCACGGCGAGGTTTTCTATCATGATTTATGGGAGAAACTTGGCAGGGAAGGAGGCTGGTGCGGCGAGATATGGAATCGGCGTAAAGACGGCGAAGCCTATATCGAGTGGGCATCGATCAAACAGGTCACCGATGCACAAGGCAAGCCGACCCATTATGTCGCGGCTTTTTCCGATATCACGGTGCGCAAAGCCAACGAGGAGAATATACGTCATCAGGCGCAATACGATGCCTTGACTGATCTGCCCAACCGGGTACTGTTGTTCGACCGGTTGCAGCAGGCGCTGGCGCAGGCGAAACGTGACAAGGCCCGTCTTGCCCTGATGTACGTCGATCTCGACCGGTTCAAACAGATCAATGACAGCCTCGGCCACACCATCGGCGATCTGGTACTGCAGCAGGCGGCGGAACGCATGCAGGGTTGTGTGCGCGAAGTCGACACTGTCGCGCGTATCGGCGGGGACGAGTTCATCGTGCTGCTGCCCATCATCGAGAACGACGAAGATGCCCTCATCGTGGCCGAGAAGATCCGCCAGGTGTTGTGCCAGCCATTCGAAATTTCCGGGCAAAGCCTGAAACTTTCATCCAGTATCGGCATCGCCATCTACCCGGACCACGGCACGAGCGAAGACGAGATCACCGGTAACGCCGATATCGCCATGTATATTGCCAAGGAGGCAGGGCGAGATAATGTGAAGATTTATACGCAAGGGATGCAAGTCAAGGATTAAAGAATACAAGCAGCCTGATACGGGCAAGCCCGGTGATATCCGATGAGATTTAAGCAGAGTCGGTTTGCGGCATGGCTGAATGATGCTGCATAATGGACGGGTTTGAGAATCGCGGGGCGTGGTCAATTTTTTATGGGTGCATAGATGCATAACAACTGGAATGACAATGATGCGGCTGTTTGTACTAACGAATTGGAACGGAGAGTCTATAGTTCGCGTCTATTGGGGCGAGATAGCTCATTGGTTCTGCATGGCGGGGGGAATACTTCGCTAAAAAGTATCGAAAAAAACATCTTCGGGGAAGAAGAGGAGATACTTTACGTCAAAGGCAGCGGATGGGATTTGGAAAGTATCTCAGTTTCCGGTTTTGCTCCCGTCAAGCTGGAGCACCTGAAGAAATTGGCCAAGCTTCCTGCTCTGGCCGATCCCGAAATGGTCAATCAGTTGGTCACGCATCAAACCAGATTTTCGGCACCGGTGCCCTCGGTTGAAGCCATTCTGCACGCTATTCTCCCGTATCCTTATGTGGATCACACCCATGCTGATGCCATTGTTTCCATTACCAATGCGGTGAATGGCGAGGTTCGCATACGCGAGATTTACGGCGACACCATGGTGGTCATACCCTATGTCATGCCGGGCTTCGATCTGGCCAGGCTGTGCGCGGAACGTTTTGCTGTCGAAGCGGGGCCGAACACCATAGGTATGGTGCTGCTGAACCATGGCATTTTCACCTTCGGGCAGAACGCAAAGGAATCTTACGGGCGCATGATTGAGCAGGTGCAACGCGCCGAAGATTATCTCAAGCGCAACAATGCGTGGGATTTTACGGTCGCTCCTGTAACGGCCTCACACAGTATCGGTTTGGCGCACGAGCAGGCGAAGCTGCGAGCCGATGTTGCCAAAGCTGCGGGTTTTCCAGTGATTATCGCGCGCCATGCGGACGAGAAAAGTCTGTCTTTCGCGCGTCGAACAGACGTGTCTGTCATTGCGCAACAAGGCCCAGCCACACCGGACCATGTCATTCGTACCAAACGCCTGCCCATGCTGGGGCGTGATGTGTCCGGGTATGTCGAAAGCTACCGGGCTTATTTTCAAAGCCTTGAGCCACAGGCAAAAGAACGCAAGACCATGCTGGATGCGGCGCCACGTGTGGTGCTGGACAGTGAGTTAGGCCTGTGTGCGGTGGGTAAGAGTGCGCAGGATGCGGGGATCGTTGCCGATATCTACGAACATACGATGGATATTATTTTGCGGGCCACCGCTTTGGGCGGGTATCGCGCATTGCCCGCGAAAGATATCTTCGATGTCGAGTACTGGGATTTGGAACAGGCAAAGCTGCGCAAGGGTGGGAATCCGCCTGTGTTTACGGGAGAGGTGGCACTGGTTACGGGGGCTGCATCTGGTATCGGCAGAGCCTGCGTCGAGTCGTTGTTGGCACGGGGGGCGGCGGTGGTCGCTCTGGATCTTGATGCCAAGGTGACCACCCTCAAGAGCGGAGCAAATTTCCTTGGACTGCAATGCGATCTGACTTCGGAAGAGCAATTCAGGCAGGCCTTGGTGCGGGCTGTCGAGAAATTCGGTGGTCTCGATATGCTGGTACTGAATGCGGGTATTTTCCCGGGTGGTTGCAGAATCGACTCGCTCAAGACCGAGGAGTGGCAGAAAGTGATGCGAATCAATCTTGACGCCAACTTTATGCTGATGCGCGAATGTCATCCATTTTTGAAACTTGCGCCGCGCGGCGGTCGGGTGGTGGTGATCGGATCCAAGAATGTGCCTGCGCCTGGCCCCGGTGCGGCCGCCTATTCTGCTTCCAAGGCCGCGCTTAACCAGTTGGCGCGCGTAGCCGCGCTGGAATGGGGTGGTGACAACATCCGTATTAACTCGCTGCATCCGAATGCCGTGTTTGACACAGGACTGTGGACGCCGGAAGTGCTGGCTGCGCGTGCGAAACATTACGGAATGAGTGTTGCGGAATACAAGACCAACAATGTTCTGAAGACCGAAGTGAGCAGTCGTGATGTGGCAGAACTGACTGCGGAAATGTGCGGCCCGCTATTTGCCAAGACAACGGGAGCGTGGTTGCCGGTGGATGGTGGAAATGACAGAGTTATTTGAGGAGAATGTAAATGGGTAATTCCATACTCGGCATTATCGGCGGCAGCGGTGTGTATGACATAGACGGTCTGACTAATAAGCGCTGGGAGGCTGTGTCGTCGCCGTTCGGTTCACCTTCCGACGAATTGTTGTTTGGGGAGCTGAACGGGCAACAGCTGGTATTCCTGCCGCGTCATGGGCGCGGGCATAAATTGCCCCCGTCGGAGATTAACTTTCGCGCCAATATCGATGCACTGAAGCGTGCGGGTGTTACCGATGTGATTTCGGTGAGTGCCGTGGGATCGCTGCGTGAGCATCTCAAGCCGGGCATGTTTGTGATCGTCGATCAATTCATCGACAGGACCTTCGCGCGCAACAAGTCTTTTTTTGGCAGCGGGCTGGTGGCTCATGTCTCCATGGCGCATCCGGTATGTTCCAGACTGGGTGATCATATCGAGGTAGCGGCGAAAGAGGCGGGCATCACCGCACTGCGCGGCGGCACCTACATGGTGATGGAAGGTCCGCAATTCTCCAGTCTGGCCGAGTCGGAGCTGTACCGCTCTTGGGGCTGTGATGTGATCGGCATGACCAACATGCCCGAAGCCAAGCTCGCACGCGAGGCAGAGTTATGTTACGCCACGGTGGCCATGGTGACGGATTTTGATTGTTGGCATCCGGATCACGATGACGTGACGGTAGACCAGATTGTAAAAGTGCTGCTGGCGAATGCCGACAATGCGCGCACACTGGTAAAACAGGTGGCACCGAAAGTGATAAGTGATGCGTGCGGCAAGGACTGCTCATGCCGTACCGCACTGGAATATGCCATCATCACCGCTCCCCAGGCCCGCGATGCGGCGATGGTGGAGAAGCTTGATACTGTGGCCGGGAGGGTATTGAAGAAATAAGAGTAATGCTTCACACATGTGGAGCATGAAATATTCTCAATATTCAGATTTCGGCCATTTGGTTCTTGTGTTTCTGGTGATCGATTGCGGCAATGATTCCGGAAAATTCACTTCGTGGACATACCAGATTTAGGAACATTAATTAAGGAAGGATACACATGCCTATCAAATCAAAAATTCGAACTGTTCCCCACTACCCCAAACAGGGCATCCAGTTCCGAGACATCACAACATTGCTTAAAGACCCCATTGGTCTTCGTCTTACGATAGACGAGTTGGCGCGGCGTTATGCCGGTATGAAAATAGACAAGATCGCAGGAATTGAGGCGCGCGGTTTCATCCTTGGGGCCCCGCTAGCCTATGTCATGGGCAAGGGCTTTATTCCGATTCGCAAGAAAGGAAAATTGCCTGCCGCAACCATAGGACATGATTATGAGCTCGAATACGGTACTGATCGTATCGAAATCCACATTGATGCTATTGAGAAGGGTGAAAGAGTACTGCTGGTGGATGATCTGATCGCCACAGGGGGTACTGCGGAGGCTGCCTGCAAGTTGATTCAGAAAATGGGCGGAGAGATCGTTGAATGTTGCTTTGTCATCGATTTGCCGGATATTGGTGGACGGACAAGGCTAGAGAAAGCCGGGCATAAAGTGTTTGCTCTTTGTGAATTTGAGGGTGATTGACTATGAAAGTTGAAACCCTGCGCTGGTTCAACAACCGGCTGGAAATGATAGACCAGCGTATCTTGCCTGCTGCCTTTGAATACTTGAGTTATTACTCGGCAGCTTCGGTCGCGGAGGGCATTCGCAGCATGGTGGTGCGCGGTGCGCCGGCCATTGGTGTGGCGGCGGCTTATGGCGTGGCGCTGGAGGCGTTACGCTTGCAGGATAAATCTGCGGACGAGTTCAATGCAGGCATGGAAACCGGTTTCACCGTGCTGGCAGCCAGCCGTCCGACGGCGGTGAATCTGTTCTGGGCATTGCAGCGCATGCGCAAGGCTTGGGAAGGCATGGCGACACAAGCGCCGCAGCAGATCGCACAAAGCTTGTTGGCCGAAGCTCATGAAGTCTTGGCCGAGGACATCCGTATCAATAAGGTGATGGGCGGGTATGGCGCGGCCTTGCTGAAGGACGGGGCGCGGGTGTTGACGCATTGCAATGCGGGAGCATTGGCGACGGCAGGCTGGGGCACGGCGCTGGGGGTGTTCCGCTCTGCTGTTGAGGCGGGCAAAAAGATATCCGTTATCGCCGATGAGACACGTCCTTTCCTGCAAGGTGCACGACTGACGGCGTGGGAGATGGTGCAGGAAAATATCCCGGTCACGCTGATCACCGACAACATGGCGGGTTACATGATGTCACAGGGTGAGGTGGATGCCGTGGTGGTGGGCACCGATCGTGTGGCGGCCAACGGTGATGTGGCGAATAAGATCGGCACTTATATGGTGGCGGTGCTGGCGAAGCGCCACAACATCCCGTTCTATGTGGCATGCCCGCTCTCGACTATCGACCTCACTATCTCATCCGGTAAAGACATTCCCATCGAGGAGCGCTCGGTGGATGAGGTGAAAGGCTTTCGCGACACCCACTGGGCGGCGGAGGGGGTGAAGATACGCAACCCGTCGTTCGACGTGACGCCTGCCGAACTGGTGACGGGGCTGATCACCGAGAAGGGGGTGGTGTTGCAACCGGATGTGGAGAAGCTGCGGAAGTTGTTTGCCTAATAACTAAAGCCCCGCATGCGTTAAAATAGCGTCCTGTCTTTCTGGACGCTGTTCTTGACCTATGCTTGAAACTATCCTGATCGTTGCGGCGGCACTCACGCTGGCTTTGCTGGTGCTGGTGTTCGTTATGCTGCGCAATCTTCCCGCGCGGTCCGCAGGGGTGCTGGAGCAGCAACATCGCGCCATGCTCAACGATCTGCACGACGGCTTGAACAAGCAGGGGGATCGTCTTATCGCGGCACAGGCGGCGGAATCGGAGCGTTTGCGCGCGGCGGTGGGCGAGGAGTTGCGTGCCACGCGCGATGCGCTGAATGCGCTGCAAGCCAAGCAGGACGAGTTGCGCAGCGAGATGTTATCCAAGACGCTGGAGAAACTGGCAGAGCAGGGACGCGAAGACCAGAAACTCATTCAGGATTCTTTCCGCAATGCCACGCAACATCTGGCGACCAGCATCGAAACCTTGTCCAAGACCGTGGATGGCCGTCTGGAGCAGATCGGCGGCAAGGTGAACGAGCGGCTGGATGAGGGTTTCAAAAAGACCAACGAGACTTTTGTGAGTGTGATGGCGCGGCTGGCGACCATCGACGAGGCGCAGAAGAAGATCGACGGACTGACCACCAACGTGGTGAGTTTGCAGGAATTGCTGGGTGACAAGCGCTCACGCGGGGCGTTCGGCGAGGTGCAACTGGAAGGGCTGGTGCGCAACATCCTGGCGCCACAGGCTTACGAGATGCAATACACGCTGCCCAACGGCACACGCGCCGACTGCGTGCTGAAGCTGCCCGAGCCGACCGGCATGGTGGCGGTTGATTCCAAATTTCCGCTGGAGAACTATCACCGCATGTTCGATGCGGCGAGTCCTGCCGAAAGACTGCTGGCCGAGAAATCATTCAAGGCCGACGTCAAAAAGCATGTGGACGATATCAGCAGCAAATACATCATCCCCGAGGTGACTTCGGACGGTGCGGTGATGTTCATTCCCGCCGAGGCAGTGTTTGCCGAGATCCATGCGCACCATTCCGATGTGGTCGATTACGCCATGCAGCGCCGCGTGTGGATCGTGTCGCCGACCACTTTGATGGCGGTGCTGAACACCGCGCGCGCGGTGATGAAAGATGTGGAGACGCGCAAGCAGGTACACATCATCAAAGACGAGTTGGGCAAATTGGGTAAGGAATTCGGTCGTTTCGACGAGCGCATGAAGAAGCTGGCCGACCATATCCGTCAGGCGCACGAAGACGCGCAGGATGTGCGCACCACCAGCCAGAAGATATCCAAACGTTTCACCAGCATCGAGCAGGTGGAGTTGGATCATCCGGTGCTATTGCCGGATGCGGAATGAACGGGATTTTGTGAACCTATGAAAATCGCTATCGCCCAGATCAATTGTATCGTCGGAGACCTCGCAGGTAATGCCGCGAAGATCGTCCAGCACGCGCAACGCGCCAAAGAGCAGGGCGCGCAGATATTGCTGACACCGGAGCTGAGTCTGTGCGGCTATCCGCCGGAAGACCTGTTGCTGCGCGACGGTTTCTATCGTGCCTGCGATGTCGCACTGCGCGATCTGGCCAGGCAGGTGTCGGGTATCACGCTCATCGTCGGTCATCCGCATGAGGCCGGAGGGGAGTTCTATAACGCGGCTTCAGTGTTGCGCGATGGCAGGATCATTTCCACCTATCACAAACACTCGCTGCCCAACCACAGTGTATTCGACGAAGAGCGCTATTTTGCGCACGGAGATAGCCCCTGCCTGATCGAGATGGACGGGGTCAAGTTCGGCATCATCATCTGTGCCGATGTGTGGCATGAATACGCCGCGATCCGCGCCAAGGAGGCCGGAGCACAGATACTGCTGGTGTTGAACGCCTCGCCGTATCACTTCAACAAACAGGCTACGCGTTACGACACCATACGCGAACGCATCGGTGATACCGGGCTGGCGGTGGTGTACGCCAACATGGTGGGCGGGCAGGACGAGCTGGTATTCGACGGCGGCTCTTTCGTGATGGATGAGCGCGGCAAGGTGACACATCAGTTCCCGGCGTTCGAAGAGACGCAGGGGCTGGTCGAGGTGCGGGACGGCAAGCTCGTGCCGGGGCTATGTGCGGTAATCGAGCAGGACGAAGCCAGTATCTACCGAGCCCTGTGTCTCGGCGTACGCGATTACATCACCAAGAACCGTTTTTCGGGGGTGTTGCTGGGCTTGTCCGGCGGCATCGACTCGGCGTTGACGCTGGCGGTGGCGGTAGACGCGCTGGGTGCGGACAAGGTGCGCGCGGTGATGATGCCGTCGCCTTACACGGCACAGATGAGTGTGGATGATTCGCGCGAGATGGTCAGGCTGCTGGGTGTGGGTTATGAAGAGCTGGACATCCAGCCGACCTTCGCCGCGCTACAGGAGACCCTGTCGCCGCTGTTCCGTGGCTTGCCGGTCGATACCACCGAAGAGAATTTGCAGGCGCGTATCCGCGGCGTGCTGCTGATGGCGCTGTCCAACAAGACCGGCTCGCTGGTGCTGACCACGGGCAACAAGTCCGAGATGACGGTCGGTTATTGCACGCTGTACGGCGATATGGCGGGCGGCTTCGCGGTGCTCAAGGATGTCAGCAAGACTTGGGTCTACCGGCTGTCGAACTATCGCAACAGCTTGGGCCGGGTGATTCCCGAACGCATCATCACCAGACCGCCCAGTGCCGAACTGAGGCCGGATCAGACCGATCAGGACAGCCTGCCGCCATACGACGTGTTGGATGCCATCATGGCCTGTTTCGTGGAAAAGAACCTCAGCATCGCCGAGATCGTGGCGCGCGGTTACGCCGAGGCGGATGTGCAGCGCGTGGTGAAACTCATCCGCATCAACGAATACAAGCGCCGCCAGGCACCGGTCGGGGTGCGTATCACCGACCGCGGTTTCGGCAAGGATTGGCGTTATCCGATCACGGTGCGTTATCAGGACGAGTTTTAGGAACAGATTGCATCGACGCTTGGAGGCGCTGTTTACACCTAGTGCTGTGTACGCCGCAGCTGGCGGGCTTTTCGTGCCAGCCACACATGCATCGGCAGCAGCAATGCCAGCGCTATCCCAAGTGCCTGGTGCAACATGCTGAACACATCGCGCCAGTCCTCGTGCGGCGGGTAGTACAGCGTCAGCCCGCTGCCCGCAAGCAACAACAACACTGCCGACATCGCCAGCCCGCTCGCGCGGTTGCGCTGCGCTCGCCAGTTGCCTTGCTGGTGCAGTGTAAACAGGCGGCCCACTATCCACAGCAGCACATACGCCGCCACGCCGTGCAGCACCAGCATGCGGTGTCGCCATACGCGCAGCGGGTTGGTGTAGTCCTCGGCATCCAGATTCCAGCCGATCACCATCCACAGCACGCCGCTCAGCGCGACGAGACCGCAGGCGGCCAGTACCTGCCTGCGTGCCGACAGACCAAGATGCATGCCCCATGTACTCATGGCTTGTCTCCCCTGTTCACTTGCCGGTCTAACAGCAAGGCGAGTCGCGTCAAGCGGCTCAGCGCGCGCACCGACAAGGTCGCGCCGGAGATGCCGTCGATGTGGCGATCCAGTTTTTGTCCTTCAGCCAGCTTCGCGCCGGAGAACTGGGCCGTGAACGCCTGACTCTTCACCTCCCAGCCGCGGCTCTCGCGATACACCAGCACCTTCACGCGTTCCACCGCACCGTTGTTGATCGAGATGCCGACCGTGATCGGCATCTCCTTGCCGATCTCGTCCAGTACCCATGCGGTGCGCGTACCACCGCGCCAGTAATACACGCGTGCGGAGGGGTAGTCATGTTCGAGGATGGCGCGCACGGCGGGCTGCAAATCACCGACGATCCACAACATCTCAGCTGCTGGCGGTTTGCCCAGCGTTTCGCCGAGGAAGCGGTCGATCTCCGCATTCTGGTCGGCGGCCCACGCTGGCAAGGCCAGCATGAGCAACAGCAATGTGCGCAGATAAATCATGTTTAGAATTGGTAACCGAGGCCGAGGTTAAAACCATCGAACTCATCCTGTCCGCCCGGTGCTTGCTGGATCTGGTAATCCAGCTTGACCACCACGTTGGCATGCGGCCAGAAATTCACGCCCAAGTCAGTCTGGCTGTAACGGCTGTCCGCAACATCGCCCGCGCGGTTGTCCCAGCAGCTGCGGCGCGCGAACACGCCCCATTGCTCGGTGAATTTCCACGCGGGTTCTACATACCAGCCGTTCTGCTTGTCCGCGCCGACTGCCTTGGGGCCGCTGCCGTCCAGGCTCCACGCGGCATACAGCGCGCGCAGACCGAACGCCCCCTTGTTCAGCACTGCATGTGCTTCATACAGCATTGCCGCACCCGCAGTGGCTTCGACGCTCTGGGTGATATCGGTCTGGCGTTGCAGCGTGGTGGCCAGTTCGATGCCGGGGAGGCCGGTCCATTTCAGGCGCGCGGTGTAGGCGGGGTCCTTGGCCTTGGCGCTGGCGCCGCTCAGGCGGCCGTCGCGCACTGCGAAGTTCTTGGCTACGGTCGTCGCCAGCCCGCTGCTGATCATGCCGTCGAGGGTGATGTTGTTCGCCAGCCGTCCTGTGACAGTGACACCGCCCTCGCGCCAGGTGGTAGGGATGATGTTGGTCTCCACCGGGTTGCGTTCCACGCCGTAGAAGGTGGGCGGTTCATGTGTCTCGCTGATGATGCCGACCGGCATGACCATCAAACCCGCCTTCACCGACATCGCATCGCCCACGCTGAAATCTAGATACATCTGCTCCACCGCGACCACACCCGAGCTGCCCGTGGAGGTGTCCTTGGCTACGCCGTGTTCGACTTCCAGTTCGGAGAAGACGCGCGTGTTCTCATCGAACTGGTGGGCCATGAACAGCACGAAGCGGTGCAGGTCCAGCTCGTCCTTGTTGCTGCCACCCGCTTTGCGGTTCTTCAGCTTGTTGAGGTGTAGCTCGCCATAGCCGCCGATGCTGGTGGCGGTGTCGGTCGAGCCGCCCTGGCTGGAGATCCTGTCCATCTGGTTGCCGGTGGCTTCGACCTTCTGTTCGGTCTGCTTCACCTGATCTTGCAGTGTGCGGTTCTCGCTTTCCAGCGTGTTCAGACGCTGTTCCAGCGCTTTGAGGCGATTATCGGTATTGGTTTCGGCGGCGACGGGGGTGCTCAGGATGCCCATCAAGGCCAGAGTCAATGCGGTGATAGGCAGGTAGTTTGGACGGCGTTGCATATGAAATCTCCTATTCAAGTGGTTGATATGGTTTAACTTATGTACTCATTGCAAGCGGATGAGAATGATTCGCAAGTGAGAATGATTCTCATGCTACATGATAATGATTCTCATGTGCAAGATATTTTGTTAAAGTCGCAACCGTAGAAACAGACCAATAGGTGAACCTGATGGAAAGCGAAGAACTGCGCAATGTCGGCCTCAAAGTGACCTCACCGCGCCTCAAGATATTGAGCCTGCTCGAGAACGCCAAGGCCAAACATATGACTGCCGAGACTATCTACCGGCAGTTGGGCGAGAGCGGGGAAGTGATCGGGCTGGCCACCGTCTACCGCGCCCTGGCCCAGTTCGAGGCAGCAGGGCTGATCACGCGCCACCAGTTCGAAGGCGGGCAGACTGTGTTTGAGCTGGAACGTGGCCCGCACCATGACCACATCGTCTGCGTGCGCTGCGGGCGGGTGGAAGAGTTCTACGACAAAGTGATCGAAGACAGGCAGCGCGAGATCGCCGAGAACCTTGGCTTCACCCTGAGTGACCACGCCCTCACGTTGTATGGCGAATGCAGCGGGGGAACTTGCCCGGCGAAGAACGGATAAGGAATGTGCGCCGAATTCTGATTCGGCTATACTTGCCGTAAGCATCCAAAAGGGAAGTTACTATGAAAAAGATCGAAGCCATCATCAAGCCGTTCAAACTCGACGAAGTGCGCGAAGCCTTGTCCGAACTGGGGGTCAGCGGTCTGACCGTGACCGAGGTCAAAGGTTTTGGCCGCCAGAAGGGGCATACCGAACTGTACCGTGGCGCGGAATATGTGGTGGATTTCCTGCCCAAGATCAAGGTCGAGATCGTGGTGACCGCCGAGATGATGGACCGGGCTGTGGAAGCCATCATTAAGGCATCGCGTACCGGCAAGATCGGTGACGGCAAGATCTTCGTCACCTCGGTCGAACAGGTTATCCGTATCCGTACCGGCGAGACAGGGGCTGAGGCGGTCTGATCGCCTCGCCGCACGCGTCACGCGTGTGTTGCGGCATTCCGCATCCGTTGCGCTGCTGCGGGTTATAACAAGTTGTGATCGTTAGGTGTCAGGACTGTATTCCCCTATGTCAGCACCCTCAGCAATCGGTCGTTTCAAGATCGTCCGCGAAATATCCAGCGGCGGGCAGGGCACCGTCTATCTGGCGGACGACCCGCAACTCGAACGCCCGGTCGCCATCAAGGTATTGCGCGTCACCTCCCAGCAGCAGCGTGAAAACCTGTTACACGAAGCCCGTATCACCAGCCGGTTCCAGCATCCCAACATCGTCACCCTGTATGACGCGGGTGAGCATGAGGGCGTGCCCTATCTGGTCTGTGCCTTCATCGAGGGCGAGACGGTAGCCCAAGCGCTCAAGCGCTGCGGGATATTGTCAGTGGCTTATGCCGCCCGTCTGGCTGCGGGGGTGCTCGACGGTCTGGCCTATGCGCACCAGCAGGGGGTGATGCACCTCGATATCAAACCGGGCAATGTGATCGTGGCGGCGAACGGACAACCGATGCTGCTGGATTTTGGTATCGCCCGCCATGTCGGCAATCCAGCCGATGTCAGCGACGGGATCTCGGGCACCCCCCAATATATGGCCCCTGAACGCATCACGGCTCAGGGGGCCGATTTCCGTTCGGATATCTTCTCTGTGGGCATCATGTTGTACGAGATGGTCACCGGCAAACCGGCGGTTTCCGGCGAGACGGTCGCGCAGGTGTTACACCGCGCCGCACACGACCGCGTGGTCGCTCCTTCCAGTATCAACACCCAGGTAGACGAGCGACTGGAGGTCATCATCCTCAAGGCGGTGGCAAAGAAACCGGAAGACCGTTACCCGGACGCGCTGGTCATGCGCCAGGCATTGCTCAATTATCTGGATGCCTCCCAAGAGGGCGGGGCAGCACAGGGCGCCGGTGATACCCACAGCACGCTCGATTTCCTGTTGCGGCGCATGCGCAGCAAGAGCGACTTTCCCGCGCTCTCGGGCACCATCGGTGAGATCAACAAGATCGTTTCCTCGGAATCGGATAGTCCCGGCAAGTTGGCGAAGGCCATTTTGCAGGATTTTGCCCTGACCAATAAACTGCTCAAGCTGGTGAACACGGTATCGTTCGGGCAGTTCGGCGGCAATATCAATACCATCTCCAAAGCGGTGGTCATCCTCGGTTTCGATACCGTGCGCAATATCGCAATGACCCTGATCCTGCTGGAGTTTTTGCAGAACAAGGCGCAGGCGGTGGAATTGAAGGACGAGGTCATCGCGTCCTTCTTCGCCGGCATACTGGCGGCCGAGCTGTCGGGTGGTCATCCCGGCGAGGCGGAAGAGGCCATGATCTGCGCCATGTTCCATAACTTGGGCAGACTGCTGGCGACATTCTATTTCTTTGAAGAGAGCCAGCAGGTCATCCGTCTGATGGAAGATCAGGGCATCAGCGAGGAGCTGGCTTCGCTCAAGGTGCTGGGAATGTCGTACAACCAGTTGGGTATAGGGGTGGCGGAGAACTGGAAGTTCCCGAGCCGCCTCGTCTCGGGTATGCGCAGGTTGCCGCCGGACAAGGTCAGAAAACCGCATAACGATCTTGACCAGTTGAGTGTCACGGTCAATCTGGCCAACGAGCTGTGCCGGGTGTCGGCGATCACCGATGCCGGACAGAAGAGCAGCGAGCTGCAAAAACTCACCCAACGTTATGCCACGGCAGCACAGGTATCGGAGAAACGGCTGTCCAGCGCCTTGGAGAGCGGCCTGAACGACCTATTCCAGCGTTCCAGTTTTCTCGGCATCGTATCGAGCAAGAGCCCGCTGCTGAAACGCATCCGCCAATGGAGCGGCGAACCGGCGACCGCCGAAGCGAATTCCATGGACGGCGTGACATTGCTCGACACGGTGACACTGGAAGCAACGGAAGCGGTGGTGCAGCGCGATCCCGAATCGGTGTTGAGCGCGGGCATCCAGGATGTCACCAATACACTGGTCGAAGATTTCAAACTGAACGATGTGTTGCTGATGGTATTGGAGACCATCTATCGCAGCATGGGCTTCAAACACACGCTGATCTTCATCCGCGACAACAAGCAGAACGCCATGTTGGCCAGGTTCGGATTCGGAGAGAGTGTGGATAGCATCCTGCCCCATTTGAAATTCTCGCTGACCTTTGTCCCGGATGTGTTCCATCTGGCCGTCGACAAAGGGCTGGATATCGTGATCGAGGATGTGAGCGCCGGAACCATCGCCGACAAGATCCCCAAATGGTATAGCGACGCGATCGATGCGCGCTGCTTCCTGTTATTGCCGGTTATGGTGAACAAAAAAGCGGTAGGTTTGATCTATGCGGACATGCAGGTGGCCAACAGCTTGCAGGTGTCCGAACGGCAATTGTCATTGTTGCGTACGCTGCGCAATCAGGCGGTACTGGCGATTAAACAGAAACTGCCGTAATTTGGTGAAGAGCGATTATTTGGAGGTATTTCCATGAATCAATTGCTTATCGAAAATATGCATTTCACACTATTATCAATAGTACAGATCGGTGGGTCTGTCTAATAACTGTTAGCCAGCATGAAGAAAGCATCGCCTAGAAAATGGTCTTGGCTCCGAGGAGATGAGTCTCGCATTGCCAATGGTTTCGATAGAGCGATTCTCTACGAGTTCGACATGTTGGAAGAGCATCGCAAATTCGCTCTCCGATCATTCAGCCAGCACATTAGCGCGCTGGACGCCCGGATTACGGCGGAAGTAAAGGGGATGTCGAAAGAAGAAAGAGATGACTATTACGAGCACATGCATGACCAATACATTGAAATCACCGACACGTTTCCTCGATTGCAGTGGTACGCACAATTCTTGATCGTCTACTCGACATTTGAAGACGTTCTTAACCAACTATGTCGCATTGTTCAACGTCGATCTGGCTTTTCACTTTCGTTTAAGGATCTTGATGGCCAAGGAATTACCAGAGCCGCGAACTATCTCGTTAAAGTTGCAAAGGTGCCCTCTCCATTCGAGTCAAAGGAATGGCATCACGCCGTTCTACTTGGCGAGGTGCGAAATGCTATTGCACATCGAAACGGAGAAATTCCAAACGAGCCGTCAAACAAGAAGTCCCTTGGTGTCCGTCTCGCCAACGTTCCCCACCTGACATTGACGAAATATGTGGAGGACGATCCGGTTGCTCGGATACTGCTTTCCGACGAGTTTCTCCGCGATGCCATTGAGCAGCTAAGGAGTGTTGTGCTCAAGATATGCAATTTCCAGCTCTACAAACATGCTGGCTAACCCTGCGACGCGATAAAGTCGCGCAGCGACCCTGACCTTGAACGTTGAATGCCCGCTTTCTGAAAGTTGCGATGTTCGCAACGGGTCGGAAACTGCTCGATAGCGGAGATGATATTTTGAGTTTTATGCGATTGGTTTGTTCTATGCCGCAATCTAGTCTTGCTGCTTCACAGCAGTAGGTTGTGGCTTCGACATAACCTAAAGGTTAGCCTACACCGCAATTTGGTATTGCTGTATTACAGCAATACCAAATTGTCCCGATGTATCAACTCACGTTCGTCGACGTAACCCAGAATGTTCTCGATCTCGCTGCTGGGGTGGCGGGCGATGCGGCGGGCTTCGTCGGCGTTGTAGTTGACCAAGCCGCGGGCGATGTCAGTGCCGTGCTCGTCCAAGATGGCGACCACGGCACCGCGCTGGAATTCACCGCTGACTTCAGTGACACCGATGGGGAGCAGGCTTTTGCCTTCATTACGCAGGGCGAGTACGGCTCCGGCATCGAGTTTGACCTTGCCGCTGACTTGCAGGTGGTCGGCCAGCCATTGTTTGCGGGCATCCAGTGCCAATGCCGGAGCGGTGAGCAGGGTGCCTATGCTTTCGCCCTGCAACAGGCGGGGCAACACATGGTGTTCGTGACCCGATGCGATGGCGGTATGGGCACCGCTACGGGCGGCACGTTTGGCTGCCAGCACTTTGGTGATCATGCCGCCCCGCCCGATGGAGCTGCCTGCGCCGCCCGCGATAGACTCCAGACGTGCCTCTCCTGCCTGGGCGACGCTGATGAGTGTGGCGGTGGGGTCTTTGCGCGGATCGGCGCTGAACAGTCCGGCCTGATCGGTGAGGATGATGAGCGCGTCGGCTTCAATCAGATTGGTGACCAGCGCGCCCAGCGTGTCGTTGTCGCCGAATTTGATCTCGTCGGTGACCACGGTGTCGTTCTCGTTGATGATGGGGATGACACCGAGGGTGAGCAGGGTACGCAAGGTGGAGCGCGCGTTCAGATAACGTTCGCGGTCGGCCAGGTCGGCGTGGGTGAGCAGTACCTGTGCGGCACGCAGGCCGTGTTCGTTGAAGCAGTTTTCGTAGACCTGTACCAGTCCCATCTGGCCGACTGCGGCGGCAGCCTGCAGTTCATGCACCGCACTCGGGCGCTGTTTCCAGCCCAGACGCTGCATGCCCTCGGCGATAGCGCCGGAAGAAACCAGCACCACCTCGCAGCCGCGCGAGCGCAGGCTGGCGATCTGATGGGCCCAGTTGCCGATGGCCACCGTATCCAGTCCTTGCCCCTGATTGGTCACGAGACTGCTGCCGACTTTGACGACGATGCGCTGCGCTTGGGTGAGTACGGTTCTCATCGGGGTGGATTTATTCTTCGTGTATGTTGATCTCGGATTCCTGGCCGCTTTCGGCGATTGCGTCGCGCTCTTGTTCGGCAATCTGTTCCAGATGCTCCATGATAGCGTAGGTCAGTTCTTTGCAGCCCTCACCGTTGATGGCCGAGATGGCGAAATAGCGCGTGTCCCCGCCGAACGCCTTGAGGAAAGCGGCGATCTTCTCTTCGCGTTCCGGCAGCAGGTCGAGCTTGTTCAGGATCAGCCAGCGCGGCTTGAGGTACAGCGCCTCGTCGTATTTTTTCAGTTCGTTGAGGATGGCATGCGCCTCATGCACGGGATCCACACCTTCGTGCATCGGGGCGATGTCTACCAGATGCAGCAACAGGCGGGTACGTGCCAGATGGCGCAGGAACTGGTGTCCCAAGCCCGCGCCTTCTGCGGCACCTTCGATCAGGCCGGGGATATCGGCGATGACGAAGCTCTTTTCCGTGTCTACCCGCACCACACCCAGATTCGGGTGCAGCGTGGTGAAGGGGTAGTCGGCGACCTTGGGGCGCGCGGCGGAGACGGAGCGGATGAAAGTCGATTTGCCCGCATTGGGCATGCCCAACAGGCCGACATCGGCCAGCACTTTTAATTCGAGCTGTAGTTCGCGGCGTTCACCTTCCTCGCCGGGCGTGCATTGGCGCGGGGTGCGGTTGGTGCTCGATTTGAAATGCAGATTGCCCAAACCGCCTTTGCCGCCTTTGGCCAGCAGAGCTTTTTCCCCGTCATGGGCCAAGTCGGCGATCTGTTCGCCGCTGTTGATGTCGGTGATGACGGTGCCGACCGGCATACGCAGGATGACGTCATCGGCACCTTTGCCGTAACAATCCGCTCCGCGCCCCGACTCGCCGTTCTTAGCGCGATGGTGGCGGGCAAAGCGGTAATCGACCAGTGTGTTGATGTTGCGGTCGGCGACTGCGTAGACGCTGCCGCCCCAACCGCCATCACCGCCGTCCGGGCCGCCCTTGGCGATGTATTTCTCACGACGAAAGCTGGCTGCGCCGTTGCCGCCGTCGCCCGCGATGACTTCAATTTTGGATTCGTCGATGAATTTCATGGCTTGATACCTGAATTGCTAAAACAAAAAAGCCCTACCGGTGAGATAGGGCCTGTTGCACTTCGTCGGAAGCAGTTAAGCCGCGACGATGCTGACTGTCTTGCGCTTCATCGCACCTTTGATAGCGAACTGCACCTTGCCGGTGATCTTGGCAAACAGGGTGTGGTCCTTGCCCATGCCGACGTTGTCGCCTGCATGAACTTGAGTGCCGCGTTGACGAATGATGATGCTACCTGCGCTGATCAGTTCACCGCCGTAGCTTTTTACGCCGAGTCGTTTTGAGTGTGAGTCGCGGCCGTTACTGGTACTGCCGCCGCCTTTTTTCGATGCCATGTTATAGCTCCTTCAGAATTAAGCCGAGATGCCGTCGATGCGGATCTCAGTGTAGTTTTGACGATGACCTTGATGCTTTTGATAGTGCTTACGACGGCGCATCTTGAAGATGCTGACCTTGTCGTGACGACCGTGGGAGACGATAGTCGCCTTGACGGAAGCGCCGCTCAACAGTGGCTTGCCGACAGATACCTTGTCGCCGTTGCCGACCATCAGCACTTGATCCAATACGATCGCGCCGCCGATATCACCGGCGACGGTTTCAATCTTTAGGGTCTCGCCCTGGATGACGCGATATTGCTTACCACCGGTTTTGATTACTGCGTACATAACGACCTCGCTTGAATGCGGTTTTACAGAGCCGCGCATTATACATATATCGGGCTAACCGTCAAAACTGTTTTTTCGACTCGTGATTGAATTTGACCACTTGGAGGAAGGGAGAAGGGCAAAACCTCGTTCCTTGGTGCGGAGCGGCGGTTTCCCCCTTTTTCCTTATCCCTTCCCTCTTCCCCTTTAACGCTTCATCGAGTCGAAGAATTCGGCGTTGTTCTTGGTCGCTTTGACTTTGTCCAACAGGAATTCCATCGCTTCCAGCTCGTCCATGGGGTAGAGCAGTTTGCGCAGCAGCCATATCCTTTGCAGAATATCCGGTTTAATGAGCAATTCTTCTTTGCGCGTGCCGGAACGATTCACGTTGATGGCCGGATAGATGCGCTTCTCGGCCATGCGGCGATCCAGATGGATCTCCATATTGCCGGTACCCTTGAATTCTTCGTAGATCACATCGTCCATGCGGCTGCCGGTGTCCACCAGCGCGGTGGCGATGATGGTGAGCGAACCGCCTTCTTCGATATTACGCGCCGCGCCGAAGAAACGTTTCGGGCGTTGCAGCGCGTTGGCGTCCACACCGCCGGTCAAAACCTTGCCGGAAGAGGGGATGACGGTGTTGTAAGCACGTGCCAGACGGGTGATGGAGTCGAGCAGGATGACGACATCCTTCTTGTGTTCGACCAGACGTTTGGCTTTTTCCAGCACCATTTCGGCCACTTGCACGTGGCGTGTGGCGGGTTCATCGAAAGTCGAGGCGACCACTTCGCCGCGCACCGTGCGGCTCATCTCGGTCACTTCTTCCGGGCGTTCATCGATCAGCAACACGATCAGGATCGCGTCGGGATGATTGGCGGAGATGGAGTGGGCGATGTGCTGCAACATGACCGTCTTGCCGGACTTGGGCGAGGCGACCAGCAGGCCGCGTTGTCCTTTGCCGATAGGGGCGACGATGTCGATGATACGTCCGGTGATGTTCTCTTCCGCGCGGATGTCGCGCTCCAAAGAGAGTTGCTGTGTCGGGAACAGTGGCGTCAGGTTCTCGAACAGGATCTTGTTCTTGGCGTTCTCCGGCGGTTCGCCGTTGACCTTGTCTACTTTCACCAGCGCGACATAACGCTCGCCTTCTTTCGGGGTGCGGATCTCGCCTTCGATAGAGTCACCGGTATGCAGGTTGAAGCGGCGTACCTGGCTGGGGCTGACGTAGATGTCGTCAGGGCCGGCCAGGTAGGACGTGTCCGGTGAACGCAGGAAACCGAATCCATCCGGCAGTACCTCCAGCGTCCCCTCACCGAAGATGCTCTCGCCTTTTTTGGCCTGGTTCTTTAGCAGCGCAAAGATCAGATCTTGTTTGCGCATACGGTTGGCGTTGTCGATCTGATTGGTGGTCGCCATTTCCACTAATTCGGTGATGTGTTTGGTCTTGAGGTCGGATAGATGCATATGGATGAGGTGTGCGGAGGTTTAAGGGGCGGTGCGGGAAAAGTGACGGTTAAGCGGGAACGACCCGCGCGACTGAACTATCTTGAGTGTCTTGGTATTGCTATTTAGTGTGCTGCCGGGGACGAAACAGGAAAGTTGCAGGCGCGAGGTTAAATGGTTCAGATGTGGCTGTCAATAAACGCGGTGAGTTGGGATTTGGACACGGCACCGACTTTGGTGGCTTCGATGTTGCCGTTCTTGAACAGCATCAGGGTCGGGATGCCGCGCACGCCGTATTTTTGCGGTGTCTGCTGGTTCTCGTCCACATTGAGTTTGGTGATGTTGATACGTCCCGCGTACTCCTTGGCGACTTCGTCGAGGATGGGGGCGATCATACGGCAAGGGCCACACCACTCAGCCCAATAATCGACCAGTGTAGGCAAGGGCGCTTGCAGCACCTCTGCGGTAAAAGTGTCATCGGTGACATAACGGATGTGTTCGCTCATGTTTGATTCTCGCTTTAATTAGTAAATCGGAAAATGCCGCTGCGGAAGTAAATTTGTGATGTGTCGCTAAAATTCAAGCCGCATCCTAACGAAAAAATGTGCCGCTGTGAAGAAGAAATAAAAAACGATAATAATCAATGTAAAAAGCTGTGCTTTCGGGTGTCGTATGGACTCGCGGCAGGCAATATCTAGGATGTTCAGGGTTGATTGGGATGTGTTTTGAATCACATGCGCCAGAGGTAGAGCTGCGAATGATGCAGGTCTTCGGTAGCGATGGTTTCGTGCGGGGGATGATCGGGAACGGCAAAGGTGTTGCTGATGAACAGTGTGCCGGGCCGCATCTCCTGTCTCGCTTTGTGCCACAAGTCTGCCATCGGCACGGGCGAGAGATAGGCGAATACCACGTCATAACGGGACAGGTCACACTCCCACAAACTGCCCCAATGCACGCTACAGTTGTGACTAGCAGCGAACCTTACACGTAACCAACTCCACAGGAATGGGAGCGGGGCGGCCTCCACGCCGTGATAGTGCCCGTGCGGGTTGGTCCGGGCGAGATAGGTCAACACCCCGCCGATACCGGAGCCGAGATCGACGAAGGTGAACGGTTCTGCGGGGAGTCTGCCTGCCAGTGCCTGCCATACCTTTTCACTGGAGAGATAGAGTGGGACTTGGCTGCGGAAGGTACTCCAGTACACCACCAGCATGACCAGAAAGGCGACGAGGAAAAAAGTCGGTGCGAGTGAAAAAGATAACGTCAGCAGCAATGCCGGAACGAATAACAGCTGGATCGGCAACCACCATCGGTCCATCTTGAGCAGGTGGCTGAACAAGGCCGCCAGAACGCCGCACAGGAGTGCGAAGGTTAGCGCCGACAGTCGCTGGCTGAGCATCTGTGTGATAACTGCCAGTGATACCGCCAGGCTTTGCAGGAACAGGGCGAGTACGGCAGGGGGGAGCTTGCGGCGGCGAGTATCAGACATGATATTCCGCCACCCGGTAATAACCACCGAATAGCGCGGTTTCGCTTTCCAGGCGTACCGTCTTGTGCTGGCCTGTCGCACAGTTTTGTATCAACACATGCAAGTCGCTGTGCCAGAAGCCGGACAGGAACGGCTCCAGCCTTTCCTGCATCCAGCGTAACGGCGCGAAGCGGTGCAGCGGGTGGCGGCCTTGGTTGTGGCCGTATTCCGCGATCAGCAGGCGTCCTCCGGGACTTAACACGCGCATCACTTCAGCGAGTACCCGTGCGCGCGCATCGTCGGGTAGTTCATGCAACAGGAAGAAGATGATCACCGTGTCGAAACTGTTTGCGGCATAAGCCAGCGCTTCTGCATCCATCTGCGCCATCGATACATGATCCGGCGCGCTCAGTTTGTCCTTGGTCGCGGCAAGCTGGATACGGGCGACATCCATCACATGCAGTTGCTGCGCAGGAGCGGCCCGAACCAATGCCGGGGTCAGTGCGCCATAAGCGCAGGTGAGTTGCAGGGTGCAGAGGGCGTGCCGTGCCGTGTAACGCCGTAGCACCTCGTTCAGGATGCGGCGATAGTGACCGAACAGGATCAGATCGATGATCCAGTGGTGGTCAAAGAACCAGACACCGCGCGGCGACAGGTAGGCCCACCAGTAATGGCGCGCCAGATATTCTGGGATGCCCGCCGAGTGGTAGCGCCCAAGGCCGTTGCCCATCAGCGTTGCAATCCGGCTTCGACCTCGGCACGGCGAGTCTGCCCGAGCAGAAGCTCGACCAGAGTGAGTGCGAAGTCTATCGCGGTACCGGGGCCGCGCGAGGTGATGATGCGACCGTCGACCACCACGGCTGCCGTTTGCTGGTTTACCTGGGGGTAAGGGGCGAGTGCGCCGGGGAAAGCGGTCGCTGCTCTGCCATCAAGCAGTCCTGCGGCGGCCAGTACCGACGGGGCGGCGCAGATCGCGGCGATATATTTTCCCTGCCCCGCCATCTGTCTGAGCAGAGGGGCGATGCGGGCATCGGCTTTGAGGTTGTTGGTGCCGGGCTGCCCGCCGGGTAACACGATCATGTCGAATTCTTGTTGCAGCGCGGCTTCCAGCGTCATGTCCGGCAGCAACATCACACCGCGGCTGGCGCGTACCGGCTGATGATCGAGTCCCGCCGAGACCACGTCGATCTTGGCCCGGCGCAAGATGTCGATCACCGTGACCGCTTCGATCTCTTCACAGCCTTGGGCGAGCGGAACCAGGACGCTGGGCATAGCTAACGTGCGGGTCAGAAGTTGCCGACGAGTTGCACACCAGTCAGGTCGGGGCCGAACATCGGCAGCAACACGAGCTGCTTGCCGCGGAAAGAGCGGTTGTGTGAGACGACGCTCTTGCCGACTAGGGTGCCGATGAGTGCCGAGGCGGTCACATCGGAAGCAAAGTGGGCGTCGTTATACATGCGTGCAACCGCCACCAGTCCGGCGGTGGAGTAGGCCGCGTAACTCACCCAAGCCGCTTCGTAATGCGAGGCGAACACGGCGGCCAGTGTGAAGGCTTCCGTGGCATGGCCGGACGCGAACGAGGTGTTGTTGTTGAGGACGGTATAGCCCTGGAAATTGCGGGTGCCCTGATTGTCACGCGGACGATAGCGCGAGGTGGTGGTTTTGATCGTCTGGTTGATGGTTGCCGAGATCATGCTGGCCGCGATCAGATCCTGGGAGACCTGTACGGTCTTCTCGTCGCTGGTGATCGCGCCGGCCAGATAATAACTGCCCATCAGGCCGAAGGCGTAGGTCTGTCCGAAGTTCTCCACCTTGTTCAGAAAATCGTGGGTATCGGTGCCTCGCGGCTGTTTGCGCATGTAGTCGCGCACCTCGGCATCGGCGACGAAGGAGACTCCGGCGACAGCCAGCGCCGCCCAGCCTGCGTTCTTCCAGTCTTGTGCTTCCCAGCGTGTTGGTGCGGTGAAGACGTGTTTGTAATCTTCCACGATGACAGAACCCAGTCCGGGCGTTTCGGCGGCATGGGCAAGATGCGCCGGGATCAGGGTGAGTATGGCGCTGCAGAGCAGTGCCCGCAGGCGCAGAGGGGAAGCATTTTTCATATTAGGTGTCAGTCGCGGAAGTTTTGATATTGCAGGGGGAAATCAGTGATGGATTTCTTGATGAAAGCGATGGCGGCTTGCAGGTCGTCGCGGTTCTTGCCGGTGACACGCACGGTGTCGCCCTGGATGCTGGCTTGCACCTTCATCTTGCTATCTTTGATGTGTTTGACGATCTTCTTCGCCAGCTCGGTTTCGACGCCGACCTTCACGGTACAACTGCGCTTCACTTTGTTGCCGCTGACTTTTTCGATCTTGTCACTGATATCCAGACATTTGATATCGATGCCGCGTTTGGTCAGCCTGCCGTTGAGGATGTCCTGCACCTGGTTCATCTGGAATTCGTTGTCGGCATGTACGGTGAGTACCAGTTCGGTCTGTTCGACACGCGCGTCGGAACCCTTGAAGTCGAAGCGCGTGCTGACCTCCTTGTTGGTCTGTTCGACCGCGTTCTTCACTTCGGTCTTGTCTACTTCGGAAACGATGTCGAATGATGGCATTGTGTTCTCCTTATCAACTTGGCCACAACACGCCGCATAGCGGCTTGTTGCGGTGGAGACTAACCTTCAGGTTAGTCGGAACCAAAACTGCAAATGTAATCGACAGCGTCGGCACCGGTATGTATGTCGAAGCTGCTGTTGGCGGCAACATTGAAGCTGCTGCCAGCCGTGTAAGTCTTGAACGCGGACTCTCCGGCGATCTTGACCGAGCATTCACCGGCGGTGATCTCCATCAGTTCGGGAACGCCGACGTTGAAGGTGAGTTTGCTGTTCGGCAGCACTACACCGACGGTTTTGCGCGAGCCGTCGGGAAAAAACACCGAGTGCGACACACATTTGCCGTCGAAGAACACATTGGATTTTTTGCCAACACTGACGTTGTCGATTCTGTCTGACATATTGGAGCTCCTATTATTTCCGGTTTTGTAGATTGGCGGCGATACGCATACGCAACGCGTTCAGTTTGATGAAACCGCCCGCATCTTTCTGGTCGTAAGCGCCCTTGTCGTCCTCGAAAGTGGCGATGGTCGGGTCGAACAGCGAATCGGTCTTGGAATCGCGCCCAACGACGATGACATTGCCCTTGTACAACTTGACGCGCACCCAGCCGTTCACGCTGTTCTGGGTGTGGTCGATCAGTGTCTGGAGCGCGATGCGCTCGGGACTCCACCAGTAGCCGTTGTAGATCATGCTGGCATAACGCGGCATCAGATCGTCCTTCAGGTGTGCCACTTCACGATCCAGCGTGATGGACTCGATGGCGCGGTGTGCCTTGAGCATGATGGTGCCGCCGGGGGTCTCGTAGCAGCCGCGCGACTTCATGCCGACGTAGCGGTTCTCCACCAGATCAAGGCGACCGATGCCGTGTTTGCCACCGAGTTCATTCAGTTTGGTCAGCACTTGCGCGGGCGACAGCTTGCTGCCGTTCAATGCCACGATGTCGCCCTTGGCGAATTCGATGTCGAGGTATTCGGCGGCATCCGGTGCCTTTTCCGGCGATACGGTCCAGCGCCACATGCTCTCTTCGGCTTCGGCAGCGGGGTCTTCCAGATGGCGGCCTTCGAAGCTGATGTGCAGCAGGTTGGCGTCCATCGAGTAGGGCGAGCCGCCGTTCTTGTGTTTCATGTCGATGGGGATGCCATGCTTCTCGGCATAAGCCAGCAGTTTTTCGCGCGATAGCAGATCCCATTCGCGCCACGGGGCGATGATCTTGATGCCGGGTTTCAGCGCGTAAGCGCCAAGCTCGAAGCGCACCTGGTCGTTACCTTTGCCGGTGGCGCCGTGCGAGATGGCTTGTGCGCCGGTCTTGTTGACGATGTCGATCAAACGTTTGGCGATCAGCGGACGCGCGATGGAGGTACCCAGCAGATATTCACCCTCGTACACGGTGTTGGCACGGAACATCGGAAATACGAAGTCGCGCACGAACTCTTCGCGCAGGTCGTCGATGAAGATATTTTCCGGCTTGATGCCGAATTGCAGTGCCTTCTGGCGTGCCGGTTCCAGTTCTTCTCCCTGTCCCAGGTCGGCGGTGAAAGTCACCACTTCGCATTGGTAAGTGTCTTGCAGCCACTTGAGGATGACTGAGGTGTCGAGTCCGCCGGAGTAGGCGAGGACGGCTTTTTTGATGTCGCTCATGTTGAATATCCGTTGATTGATGATGGGTTAGCGGGCCTGTTTTTTGTTGCGTATTTTATTGTCGAATCGCTCTTTGTCGATCACGAAACGCTCGTGTGTACCTTGCGCGATCAAGTCTATGCCGTCGTGCGCGGAGACTGAGAAAGTCAATTTCCTGCCTTCGACAGCGAGTAATTCGACCGTCGCTGTCACTTCCAGTCCCGGCGGTGTCGCCGCTTCGTGGCTGACATTAATGTGGGTGCCCAGTGATTGTTCGGTCGGCCAGTCCAGATGCGGTTTGATGGCCATGATGCAGGCCCATTCCAGAAATCCCACCATGAATCCGGTGGCGAAAACTTCCGGCATGGCCTGAAATTCCGGCGATTCAGGATACAGCGCAGGGACGGTCTTGGTTGGCGGGATCAGGAACTTGTGTTCGTAACGGATACCCGGTTTCAAGGTGTCTTTCATACGCGCGCCAGCCGGGTCAATTGCTCAACTTGCCCAGCAGCAGATATTCCATCAGCGCTTTTTGCGCATGCAGCCTGTTTTCCGCTTCGTCCCATACCACGGATTGAGCTCCGTCGATGACACCGGCGGAGACTTCTTCGCCGCGATGCGCGGGCAGGCAGTGCATGAACAGTGCATCTTTGGCGGCGACACGCATCATGTCTTCATCCACTTGCCAGTCGGCAAAGTCCTTCATACGCTCTTCGTTCTCGGCTTCCCAGCCCATTGAGGTCCACACGTCGGTCGTTACCAGATCGGCATCGCGCGCAGCTTCCATCGGGTCTTTGAATTCCTCGTAGTGCTCGTGGCCGTACAGGCCGGCGCGCTCCGGCTCCACTTCATAGCCGGGCGGGGTGGAGACATGCACATTGAAGTCCAGTATCTCGGCGGCCTGCAACCAGGTGTTGCACATATTGTTGGAGTCGCCGATCCATGCCACGGTCTTGCCCGTGATGCTGCCGCGATGTTCGACATAAGTGTAGATATCGGCCAGCACCTGGCAGGGATGGTACTCGTTGGTGAGGCCATTGATCACCGGCACACGCGAGTTGCGCGCGAAACGCTCGATGATGTCCTGTTCGAAGGTGCGGATCATCACGATGTCGCTCATGCGCGAGATGACCTGTCCCGCGTCTTCCACCGGTTCGCCGCGTCCCAGTTGCGAGTCGCGCGTGTTCAGATAGATGGCCGAGCCGCCGAGCTGGTGCATGCCGGCCTCGAACGACAGACGGGTACGGGTGCTGGCTTTTTCGAAGATCATCACCAGTGTGCGGTCTTCCAGCGGCCAGTATTTCTCGTAGCGCTTGAAACGCTCCTTGATGATGCGGGTACGCTCGAACAGGTATTCCAGTTCGTCACGGGAAAGGTCTTTGAATTGCAAAAAATGTTTGATGGTTTTGCTGCTCATGATTCACTCCTGCGCCAGAAATTCCGTGACCAGCGGACACAGGATATCCAGCAACTGTTGTGCTTCGGCTTGCGAAAAGATGAGAGGCGGCAACAAGCGGATCACGCTGTCGGCGGTGACGTTGATGATCAGGCCTTTTTCCAATGCCTTGGCGACCAACGCGCCGCATGGTTTATCCAGCTCGATACCCAGCATCAGGCCCTGACCGCGCACAGCGACCACGCCTTGGAGGCCACCCAGCTTCGCTTGGAATTGCTGCTTCAGCCATGCGCCCAGCTTGTCGGCATGGGCGAGCAACTTGTCCTGCTCCATGATGTTCAGCGTAGTCAGCGCGGCAGTCGAAGCCAGCGGATTTCCACCGAAAGTCGAGCCATGATTGCCGGGCTTGAACGTGCCGGTCGCTTTACCGGCAGCCAGACAGGCGCCGACGGGAACGCCGGAGCCCAGTCCTTTGGCCAGCGTCATCACATCCGGCATGATGCCCGCGTGTTGGAAAGCGAACCATTTTCCGGTCCTGCCCAAGCCGCATTGCACCTCGTCCAGCATCAGCAGCCACTCGTGTTCGTCGCAGATTTTGCGCAGGTTCTGCAGGTAACTGATGTCCGGTGTGCGGATGCCGCCTTCGCCCTGGATAGGTTCGACCAGTATGGCGACGATGTTTGGTGTGTGTTGGGCGACCTGGCGGATGGCTTCGAGGTCGTCGTAAGGCACGCGCACGAAACCTTTTACTAGCGGCTCGAATCCCGCCTGCACCTTGCGGTTACCGGTGGCGGAGAGAGTCGCCAATGTTCGTCCATGGAACGCCTTCTCCATCACGATGATGGTCGGGGTGTCGATGCCGCGCGTGTTGCCGTATAGCCGCGCCAGCTTGATGGCGGCTTCGTTGGCCTCGCAGCCGGAATTGCACAGGAATACCTCGTCCATCTTGGAGAGTTCGCACAATTTGTCCGCGATCAGCTCCTGTTCGCGTACCTGATAGAGATTGGAGGTGTGGATCAGCTTGCCGATCTGGCTGGTGAGTGCGGCAGTGAAGCGCGGATGCGCATGTCCCAGCGTGTTGACGGCGATGCCGGAGAGTCCATCCAGATAGCGCTTGCCATTGAGATCCCAGAGCCAAGCACCTTCACCGTGGGTGAATGTGATGTTTTGTCTAGCGTAAGTGTTCATCAAATGTGACATGGGCACCCCTAAAAATTCAGATTTCATCCCAACGGCTGCGTTGCGGAAGTAAATTTTTTGCTTGCATATTAGGTTATATGCGGCGCGGCAAAATTTGCTTCCGCGCCTTGCATTTGGGCGAACTCTGGATTCCTAGAGGTACCCCAAGGGCAAGCTTTCCGGTCTTGTTACATCTCTGAAATATTCAAACTACAAACGAAAAAGGCCGACGAAGCAGTCGGCCTTTTTTGTCGCAGTCGTTATCGTCTGCAATAAATCAGGCCATCGCCTTGATAGCGGCGGACAAGCGGCTCTTATGTCGAGCAGCCTTGTTCTTGTGGATGATCTTCTTGTCAGCTATGGAATCGACCACGCTGGTGGACGCGTTGAACACGGCCTGGGCAGCAGCCTTGTCACCGACTTCGATCGCCTTGGCGACCTTCTTGATCGCGGTACGCAATTCGGAACGCAGACTGGTGTTGTGCACGTTTTGTTTAACTGCTTGTCTTGCACGCTTTCTGGCTTGTGCTGTATTGGCCATGACTACTCCTTGAGAATTCGGCTTACTAGAAAGGGGCGCATTCTAGTGGCTAGAGCAAGCTTTTGCAAACTCTTTTTTCTGGGCGGGGCAGGGCGCAGCGCCCCGTGCCGGTATCGCTAGGGGGCTTTGTTGTTTTGGGCAATGACGCGCGCTTCCCATTGTTCTGCCGGTTCCGGCTTGCCAAACAGATAACCCTGGTGGATGACTTGGCCGCGCTGGTTGAGGAATTCCGCCTGTTCGACGGTCTCCACGCCTTCGGCCACCACTTTAAGGTGCATATGTTTAGCCACGGCGAGAATGGTCTCGACCAGGGCCGCATCATCAGGATCGGTCGGAGCATCCTGCACGAAGGTCTTGTCGATCTTCAGTTCGTGGATGGGCAACAGCTTCAGATAAGCGAGGGAGGAATAGCCGGTGCCGAAATCGTCGATGGAGAAATGGATACCCATGACCGTCAGTTCATTCATTTTCGCGACGATACTGTTGATGTTGTCGATCACCACGCCTTCTGTTATTTCGAAAGTGAGATGGGTCGGCTCGGCACCGCTGGCGGTCAGTTCGTTCCTGACCCAGCTGACAAAGTCGGGCTGGCGGAACTGGCGCGGGCTGATGTTGACCGAAATGCGGTATGGCCGGCCGAACAGGGCTTCGTGGGTGAGCAACTGGCAGACTTGGCTGAACACCCAGCGTCCGATCTCGATGATCAGGTCAGACTCCTCGGCGATGGGGATGAAGCTGCCGGGCGGGACGAGGCCGCGTTCCGGATGTTGCCAGCGCACCAGCGCTTCCGCCCCGACGATCTTGCCAGAGGCATTGACCTGGGGTTGCAAGTAGAGGCGCAATTGCCCCGCCGGAATGGCGAGCCGCAACTCGCGTTCGATGCGGAAACGCTGTTTGGTGTTCTCGTCCATGCTGCGTTCGAACAGGGTGGTTTGCGCGCCTCCCGCCGATTTTGATTCGTGCAACGCGGTGTTGGCGCGGCGCAGGATGTCGAGCGGGGTATCGTTGTCTTCGCGTGGGAACAGCGCGACACCGATGCTGGCCGTCAGGGTCGCCATCTCTTCCCCGACCTGGAACGGCTCGCGCAAGCTGGCGTGGATCTTTTCCGCCACATGCATCGTTTTGTGCGCCGCGGCATGTAGCGGATGGGCCAGGTCCGGTAACAGGATCGCGAATTCATCGCCGGACAGTCGTGCAAGTACATCCCCCTCGCGCAACACACCGAGCAACCGTTCCCCGACCGCTCTGAGCAGGATGTCGCCGACCGCCTGACCGCTCGCATCATTGATATTTTTGAAGCGGTCGACATTAAACAACAGCAGGGCATCGTTGCGGCGCTGTCGTTGTGCGATGGGCAATACCATACCGATGCGGTCGAGCAGCAGGGCGCGGTTGGGCAGTCCGGTCAATGCGTCATAGAAGGCCAGCCGGTGTATCTGCTCTTCCGCGCGCTTGTGCGCCGTGATGTCCTCGGTGATGGAGAGGAAATATTTGGGCAGTCCGGTCTTGTCGCGGATCAGCGTGGTGGTGATTCGCACCCAGATATGCTGGCCATCCTTGCGCAGATAACGCTTTTCCCATGAGGCCGATCTTTGCGTCCCGGCGATCATCTGGCTGACGTTCGCTGCATCCAGTGCACGGTCATCCTCGAATGGCGTGATATCGTGGTATCCCATGCTCATCAGTTCTTCGCGGGAATAACCCAGCGTGTCGCATAGCCGCTGGTTGACCTCTATCCATTTTCCGTCGGGGGTGAGCATGGACATGCCCACGGCGACCTGCTCGAATACGCTGCGGAAATGCTCTTCGCTTTCCCGCAAGGCCTCCTCGGCTTGCGCGCGGGCGGTCACATTCAAGCCGATGGAGAGCAGCCCGATGAGCCGGCCTTCTTCGTCTTTCAGCGTCTTGTCATACCATTCGATGGACAGTATCTCGCCGCTGCGGGTGACCAGCGTGTCCACATTGCCGACGCTCTGGATGTCGGCAATGGCAGAGAGGAACAGTTCGCGGGTACGAGCCTGATTCGGCTGCGGCAGGAAGGTGCTGAACCAGTCTTTGCCGCGCACCTCGGCCAGCTTCCAGCCGGACAATTGCTCCATATAGGTGTTGAACCGCACGATTTGTCCATCCGGGTCGAGTACCAGAATGATGGCCTGGGCGGTATCGATCAGAGTCTCGGCGAAATCGCGCTGGCGCCGTAGCTCTTTCTCGATGTTTCTGAAGTCGGTGATGTCGCGCGAAATACCGAAGATACCGATGGTATTCCCTTGCGTATCGTGCAGCGGGCCGCGTGTGGTGAGGAACGAGGTGGGGCCGTTCTGGGTATTGACCACGTTCTCCGCACGCATCACCCGGTTCTCGCTCATGATGCGGCGATTGAGCTGGATGACGGTCTCCGCCTCGGCGGGAGGAAGTATCTCGGCATCGTCTTTACCCAGTACCTCCCGTGGCGATTTGCCCAGAAAGCGGGAAGATGCCTTGTTGAACAGCAGGTAACGCCCCTGAATGTCTTTGGCAAAGATGGCATCGTCGGAACCTTCCGCGATGGCTTCGAGCAATTGCAGTGCGCGCAGTTTCTCGGCCTGAAGCTGGTTCTCCCGCATCGAGGAGGCCAATCTGCTTTTGACGACACCGCGCATCAGCCCGTAGAACAGGGCCGAGGTGACCGCAACGAAGAACCAGCCCTTGAGCATGTTCGCCCGGATGATCTGTTCCGGTTCTTGGAAGAGCATGCTGACCGCAGTATCCGACAACCAGATCCATACACCCGCGAACAGGGCATACAGGAGGACGATCTTCAATATTCCGTGTTCGGGTTTTATGGGCTCTGTCATGTGTTCGATCCGCCGCACGTGCGGGTTGTCTACCAAATCGTTGTTCGGATGTTGCGACTGGTCAAGCAGGCGGCGCCATCTTACCACCTGCCGTAGCCCAAATCGGAAGCTGGCTTACGGGGAGCTGACGGAGCGGGCACGTTGTGGACGGTGGTATCATGGCACCCGCGCCTTGTTTTGCGGCCGGCATGGCTCGCCCAACTTAATCGATCAGACATGAATCTACTCAAAGCGCTCGCTGCGGTCAGCAGCCTGACCTTGCTTTCGCGCATCCTGGCGTTTGTGCGCGATGTGCTTATCGCGCGTATCTTTGGCGCCGGAATGGCGACGGATGCCTTCTTCGTCGCGTTCAAGCTGCCCAATCTGCTGCGGCGTATGTTCGCTGAAGGCGCGTTTTCGCAGGCGTTTGTACCGATCTTCGGTGAGTACAAGAGCCGCAAAGGACAAGAAGAAACCAAGCTGCTGGTCGACCATGTGACGACCCTGCTGGCGCTCATCCTGTTCATCATCACCCTTATCGGCATCATCGCTGCGCCCATCCTGGTGTACATCAGTGCCCCCGGCTTCGTCACGGAACCGGACAAGTTCGCGCTCACGGTGCAACTGCTGCGCATCACGTCGCCCTATATCTTCTTCATCTCGCTGGTCGCGGTGGCTGCGGGCATATTGAATACCTACAGCAAATTCTGGGTGCCGGCCTTTGCTCCCGTCCTGCTGAATCTGTGTTTCATCGCTGCGGCATTGTGGCTGGCACCATATTGCGATCCGCCCATTTTGGCCATGGGATGGGCAGTATTCATCGGCGGCGCCGTGCAGTTGGCGTTCCAGATCCCGTTCCTGAGGAAGATCGGCATGTTGCCGACGTGGCGTTTCAATCTGAAGGATGCGGGAGTGTGGCGCATCATCAAGCAGATGGGGCCGGCATTGTTCGGCGTATCCATCGCGCAGATCAGCCTCATCATCAACACCATCTTCGCGTCTTTTTTGGTGGCGGGTAGTGTGTCCTGGCTGTATTACGCCGACCGCCTGATGGAATTCCCCTCCGGCCTGCTGGGGGCGGCGCTCGGCACCATTCTGCTGCCCTCGCTCTCCAAACATCACGCCGACAACAGCACGGAGGAATACTCCAGACTGCTGGACTGGGGCTTGCGCCTGGTCTTTATGCTCACCCTGCCGGCTGCGCTGGCGCTGGGCATGATCGCCGTGCCTTTGCTCGCCACCATGTTCCAGCATGGCGCATTCACTGCGCACGATGTGCTGATGACGCGCAACGCGCTGGTCGGTTACAGCATCGGCCTGATCGGCCTCATCGCGGTGAAGGTGCTGGCGCCCGGCTTCTATGCGCGGCAGAATATCAAGACACCGGTCAAGATCGGTGTCGCGACTTTGGTGTTCACCCAACTGATGAACCTCGCTTTCGTGGGCTGGCTGCAACATGCAGGGCTTGCGCTGGCCATCGGTCTAGGGGCCTGCTTCAATTCGGTGCTGTTGTTCTATTTCTTGCGCAAACACGACATCTATCGTCCCGAGCCGGGCTGGGGCAAGTTCTTTTTTAAACTGTGCGTCGCCTTGCTGGCGCTGGGGCTGACGTTGTGGTTCGGCATGGGGAGCGAGCAGCATTGGCTCACCAGCCACGGCTGGACACGCATCCTGCACCTCTCCTGGCTGGTGCTGCTGGGTGTCGCAGTCTATTTCGCGGTGCTGTTCCTGCTTGGCTTCCGGCTGCGGGATTTTGCCAAACGCGGTGCCAACTGAGCCTGAACAGGGCGCGTTCACGTTACGCACATTATGTCGCAACACCTTTTCTCTCCCCCCTCCGACGGCAGTATGAGCCCCAAGGACTGGTATGAGACGGTGCGCGCCCAGCCGGGTTTCATCCACGATGCGGCGCAGGAAACGGCGATAGAGGTGCTGGATGTGTTGTGGCATCAGTTGGTCGACTTCAAGGCCAAACGCAATCACTTCCTTGGGCGCAGCCTGCTCAGCCCGGACGTACCCAAGGGTTTATATTTCTGGGGCGGGGTAGGGCGCGGCAAAAGTTTTTTGATGGACGTGTTCTACGATTGTGTGCCTTACCGCCGCAAACGCCGCATCCATTTCCATAACTTCATGGCGGAAGTGCATCACGAACTGAAGCTGCTGGCCGGAGAAAAAGACCCGCTGCTCGCTTTGGCCGACAAGATCGCTAGTTCCACCCGTCTGTTATGTTTCGACGAATTCCATGTGAACGATATCGCCGATGCCATGATCCTTGGTCGTCTGCTGGAAGCGATGTTCGAGCGCGGCGTGGTGTTGATGACCACCTCCAACTATCCGCCGGACGGTCTATATCCCAACGGCCTGCAGCGGCAGAAATTCCTGCCCACCATCACTTTGCTCAAACGCCACCTGCGGGTGCTCAACGTGGATGGGGGGAACGACTATCGTTTGCGCGAGATGATACATGCCTCGTTGTTCATGGTGCCGGCTGATGCGGCGAGTGATGCGCGCATGGCGGAGATGTTCGAGCGCCTGAGTCCGCTCCAGCAACAGGATGAACGCCAGATCGAGATCCTTGGACGCATGATTCCGGTGCGGCGCTTGTCACACGGCGTGGTCTGGTTCGAGTTTGCGGATCTTTGCGGCGGGCCGCGCGACCAGACGGACTATCTGGAGATCGCCCACCAGTTCCATACTGTGTTCCTGTCACATATTCCCGGAATGAGTGCAGAAGATGCCCCCGCAGTGCGGCGTTTCATCTGGCTGGTGGATGTGCTGTATGACAAGCGTGTCAAATTGGTAGTTTCGGCGGCAGCTTCGCCGCACGAGATATGCAGCGATGCCGCGCAAAACGGGGAGTTTGCCCGTACTGCAAGCCGTCTGGTCGAGATGCAATCCAAGGGTTATCTGGGATTGGCGCACCAATCGGAAAGTGTCACGTTGAATTTTCCCCCGGCTGCGTGAGTCTGCGTCAGGGACGCCGGAGGGTAAAGGTCTCCAGCACGTCTTCCATGAATTCGATCGAGCCTTCGCGCCCCACACCGATCTCTTCCAGCACCTGGTCGCCCATCTGTCCCCACTCTGTATCTTTGATGTGGTGGAGCTTCTTGTGCAGGTGCCTTGCCATCTGCAGGATGGAGACCAATGTCAGTGCGGCATGATCGACATGCAGCAGGTCGTGGTGAAAACGCACCGCCTGACAGATGTACTCAGGAAGATTCCAGTGTTTGGTCACCAGAAAGCCGACAATGGTGTGGTCGGTCTGGAAGTGTATATCTTCCTCATAGAAATCCGGCCAATGGCTACCCTGGTTGAGGCGGAACGTCTGGCAATACTGGGGAAAGCGCTGCATCAGTATAGGTACGCCGCACTCGTGGAACAGGCCGGCCATATAGGACTGGTCAACGGGGATGTTACAGGCGGAGAGTTGTTTGTTGGCAATGATCGCGCAGAGCGTGGCGATCTCGTCGGAGCGTTCCCAGAATTTTTCGTAGGCCAGTTCATTCCCGCCTATCGCACCGCGTAACGAGAGTCCTTTGATCAGATTGGAGACCTGTGACAGCCCAAGGACGGTGATCGCTTTCTGGATGCTGGTGATCGGAGCCGGCGACTTGTAGAACGACGAATTGACCAGTTTGAAGATGGCGGCGCTCAGGCCGACATCCTTGGTGATCAGTTTGCCGATTGCGGTGAGCTGATTGTTCGGTGAATTGATCAGTCTGTCGATCTCCAGCAGGATAGCAGGCTGGGGAGGGATCTTGATCTGACTATCCAACACTTTGTCGAGCAGGACCTGTTCGTCTACCTCGGGATTTTCGATTCTTTTCATGGGCGCTTCGGATGAATGTTTGTGACGGCATTTTCTCTTGCCGTCCGGGCCGGATTATACCCGCAAACACGTTATCGTCCGCAGGCAGGCTGATTCGGGAGCGAGCCTATTTTCTTCTTGGAGCTTGCCCGGTACGGATGATGAGCAGGTCTATGGCATCTTTGAGCATCGGCAATACGGCTTTTTCGGTGGGTATCTCGCCGTTGTAATTGCCGATCAAGGAGCGTTTCGGCGGGGAGGCGCGTTCTTTCATCCAGGCCTTTCTGCCGATAGGCGGTCGCACCCAAGGATTCGTGCTCGCCCCGACACCGTTCTCGCCCGGATAATCCACAGCATCTTCCATCTCGACGGCGATGAACGCGGCATAGATATATTTCTGGTCATCGTTCGAATTGACAGTCACCGAAGCAAAGGGATCGGACGCTTCCCGAAAACGTTTGTGCACATCGGGCGGAGCCCCGGTCGTAAAACTCTGTTCGATCTTGGCCGCAAAGCTCTTGCCCATCACGGTCGGATTGATCGGAACGCCTTTTTCCGCCTTGGGGATATTGGTATGGCTGGAGAAACTGTCAAACCAGGTCTCAAAGTACAGCGTGGCAACGGCTTTGCTCTGATCGGGAACTACCAGAATGCCTTTTTGCTCCAACCGCTCGGCGACCAGCGCACTCAGTTTAGGCAGGCAGGGTTTGGACAGGTTCTCAATGGCACAGACATAGACCCCGTTGCGGTAGGTCGCCGGAGTCAACACCAGTTTTTCGGAGAGATCACCAGGCAACACCTGCATCAGCCACGCAGTATCGCTGTTCCCGCGGCGCAACTGCTCGATAGAGACCGTGTTCTTGATTTTCTTCTTGCTCTTGACCACGCAGCCCGTCAATCCGGCAAAGACGGCAAGCAAAAGCCCAAATTTGATCAGCTTAAATAACAACGTGCTCTCCTCACGATTCACCGCTCAGCATGGTAGCAAGACAGGCGCAACGGCCCTCCGTATAGGGTCAGGGCGTACCCTAGCACAAAATAAAAAAGGCCTGTATCACTACAGGCCTTTACATGTTCCGGCTCTCCGTCCTAGATTCGAACCAAGAACATTTCGAATCGACAATCTTGCCGTTTTCAACATCCCAAAACCCCCGTCAATACTACAGCTAACGAAGTGCCTTGTCTAAAAATAATCCGGGCGGAAAGAGCTGCCCTTGCACTTCTATGGAGCCAAGGGCTAGCCGGGGTGTTGATCTACGAACTGGTAGCGAGTCAAGCATTCCCGAGAATTAGAAATTCGGCAGCAAAGAAGGACAGGAAGCCCAAACCCCAAGCGACACTATCGCCGAAAGCCTCTTTTTTGGACAGCCGGGGATCTCGGATCAGCAGATTACCTGCCATTAGAACCACAGTTCCCAACACCAGAACCACCGACATGAAGAATAGATAGCTCATCTTATTTTCCTTTCAGCTAGTTGATTGAATCCGGATTACACCTTGGTTATAAAACGCATGGCGAGGACTTGGTCTAGGCTGCCGGCCTCGACGCTTGAGAGTCGTAGCTCTTATTCCAGCTTGCACACTGATGGGGCACATTGGTCGGAACGACCTTCTTGTCTTTAGGCCAGCAGATCCCTGAGTTCTTGGCTAAATTTGGCGCTGTTTGTACCCGGCAGTTACAGCAAAGAATGCAATAGTCCATGATGATTTTCCTTTCTGTGGAGGGCTGATCTTCAAGAGTGAGTTTGTAAATTCTTCAATAAAAACCATGATGAGATAATGGGTGAAGAAATGTGAAATTGGTATATGCCAAACGGCTTAATCCAATCACACGAATATGTAGATATCGGGGGCCGGGATATAGAGGCGGACTAGACCGTTATATATTCCACGCTGAGGATGTGTTGCGGCTGAACGGGCAATGAGCTGGAGTTCAAATCTGCCGCTATCAGGATATCTTCTGAGCCAGCAACGAACCGTATTTCTGGAACGCGGGTTGGGCTGTCTAAGCAGAAAAACACAAAGGCCACCGCGATGGATGGCCTTTGTGTTTGAATCTAAACTGGCTCCCCGAGCAGTTCTTACTACGAACCGCAAAAATCGAAGTTGTACTTCCAGCCAAATTTATGAAAAAAGCTACCTAATTAATTGGCAATTCATAACAATGCCGCATCCTGCAATTGGTCATTATTAAGATTGTAGGGCTCGAAAGAGATATAAACAAGTCTAACGCTAACCTTGATCGATTGCTCGGCAATGTTGTTTTGTTCGATGGGTAGTGTTTTGAGTAGCAGGAGGGTGTCTAGCTAACTAAGGTTGATTCACTACGAAACTTGGAACGTACCAGTTCCAGGATTAATATTCAGCTTTCCCACAGGCCGTAATGCAATCGATTTTAAAATAACCAGTTTTGGGTAGATGAAAGAGGATGAAACCTTTATTGAGAGATTGTTTAGTGAGCATCTTCAAACAAGCCGCATGGGCTCCGGTTAGTGCTTATTTATTGTTTGATATTGGAGCTGGGAAAATTTTGCACGTTTACATTCATTACCCTTGGCTTGATATGTTGGCGCACTTTTTCAGTGGGTTGGCTTTCACATATTTTTTCATAATTGCTATCGTACATTCACAGCGTATAGTTGGACATGTTCCTAAAGTTATTCTGGCGGTCTCTGCAATCGGTCTCACTGCCATGACTGTTGTGATTTGGGAATTCTACGAGTTTACATGTGATGCTATGCTCGGCACAAAAATGAATCTTGGAGTACGTGACACCCTTTCTGATATTTTCTTCGGATTGCTTGGTGGGATGAGCTTGGTTATATTTGCTGTGCGCTCATCCCACTTTGAGATTGAATCCCCCCCGCATATTTAGACACCTTCCAGCCTCTCTTGGCTGGTCGATATAGCGCACAAAATTACTTGGCGACATTCTGCATCGATCCCAATCGGCCATACAGTAGCCGTGAATGTTTTCTGTCTGCTCAGTAATTTTTATGATGTCTCTATGGACTGTAATTCCATTGGTACGGCTGGATTTTCTTTTAGGGTATCGATTGCAAACTTGAAAGCTGGGATTGCATATTCTGTTTTACTTTCCAGCGTGAAAAGGCTTTCAGGATGCTCTCGCATAGCATCACGGAGCCACGGCAGGACACCGCGTGGCGCCCAATCCTTTGATGGGGCGAGCAAGCCTTCCTCATGTGCGAGGTGCAGTGGTCTGTGGCAATCAAAGTCACCAGCGTTACCATGAATGTGGAAATGAATGGCAAAGCCTTGGTCGCGGAGGCTCCTTGTAAAGTCAAGCCAAAGTTCGAGTTGCACACGATGCCAAACGCGAGAATGACCAATGTCAAAACAGAACCCAGTCTTGCTCGCAATGCCTAATTTATGCCATTCTGAATAAAATGCTTGTAGCCATGGCAGTGATTCAAATGTTTTTTCGACTAGCGGCCGCATCCCCATATCGAACATCTGCAGTGCTGAATCTGCCCACTGATTAGCAGCTAATTTTGGGTCTGGATATATGACACGAACAGTATCATTTGAATTCCGATACGTATGAATGATTGATTTAGAGATACCCATGCGTCGGGACGCAAACATTTCATTTTCAAGATGACGCAATGTTTCGGGGCGCCTATTGGAAATTTCGCCCAAGCCAATTTCCCGCCAATTGCTGTGTAGCACCTTAGTCTCGTTACGGAGGTTCTTGATTCGCGCTTCAAGATCTGGAGAAAGCTTGTCAGGTGAATAAATCCCGACCTCGATACCGCAAGGGATTTTGCCATCCTCAGCAAGTGAAAGTGCCGACGAGTTGACTTCATGTGGCGTGTTAGTAAATAGCTTTACGGCAAGCATGGCTCATGAGTTCATAATAACGCTAGAAAAACAGCATACCGGATTTTATCCGCTCTTTAAGTAGGTATTTTACTGTGTAATAACCCCATTTGTTGCTTGGAGCAGTAAGTAGGCAACCGGGACTCATCTGGCTACAAAACAGCGCCCTAGGGCACCCACAGCGAGTTCAGATGCAACTAGAGCTTATACCGACTCCAGCTGCGCCTGCGATGCCGAGCTGCGGACTTTCAGAATATAGATCAGTGCATCGGGAGGTGAAAAACACAAAGACCACCGCGATGGGTGGTCTAAGTGGTTGAATCTAAACTTGGCTCCCCGACCTGGACTCGAACCAGGGACCTGCGGATTAACAGTCCGTCGCTCTACCGACTGAGCTATCAGGGAATTGATGAGGCGCGCATACTAATCGTTCAGCGCCTTTTGGTCAATTGTCTGCCCCAATATTTTGCAGATGTGGATTCTTGATCGTAGCTGGCCTGTTGATACCGCGCATCTGGTGTGCATAAACAGATGCGGGACGGGGCGAGTATCCATACGAAAAAACGAGTAAACCCCCCGCTATTCATCCGATTGGAATGGGAAAAGATCGGGATAATGGCATCAAGCACCCGTCCGGGTCATAAGACTTTTTCCTACAAAGTCCGAGAAGCAACTTCCTACACAAGAA
>JAVBYO010000018.1 GCA_030823955.1 Gallionellaceae bacterium | reverse complement strand
ATGCGCCACCATGCTGGGAAAAGTGCGACTCTGCACCACGCGCAAACCGCGCGCTTCAGCCGCTAGGCGATAGTCAGAGGGAAACGGGCGTGTAGAAGAAATGCGCAAATCGGCCCCGATCAAACTCTGCGCCTGCTGCTGCAAGGCCTGCCGCACGCGGTCAGCGAACAGCCCGACGGTAGCCAGACTGCCCACCGCCAGCACCAGCGCCAGCATCAACACGCGCCACTCCCCGGCGCGCCAGTCGCGGCGCAAGAGATTGATGGATAAACGAAACAAATTCATTGCACGACTTGGCCTGCCGCCAATCTCAATTGCTTACCGCACCGCCGCGCCAGACTCTCATCATGTGTTACCAAGATCAAGGTCGTGCCTTGCGCACGATTGAGTTCGAGCATGAGTTCGATGACTTGTGCGCCGGTCGCGGCATCCAGGTTACCGGTCGGTTCGTCGGCGAAGAGTATCTTGGGTTGGGTGACGAAGGCGCGCGCCAATGCCACGCGCTGTTGTTCACCGCCGGAAAGGTGCTTGGGCAGGTGATGTGCGCGTGCGCCCAAGCCGACTTGCTGCAACGAGACTTCGGCGCGTTGACGCGCGTCTTTTACGCCCACCAGTTCCAGCGGCAGCATGACGTTCTCCAGCGCGTTCAATGCGGGCAGCAGTTGAAAGGACTGGAACACGAAACCGGCCAGTTCACCGCGCAATCTTGCCCGTCCATCCTCGTCCAGTTTGAACAGTTCGGTGCCGTTCAGCGCCACGCTGCCCGTACTGGGTTCGTCCAGCCCGGCCAATAGTCCCAACAAGGTGGATTTGCCGGAGCCGGAGGCACCGACGATGGCGAGGCTCTCGCCCGCTGCTACGGCGAAACTGACATCGTGCAGGATGACGAGTGGTTGGTCGCCACTTAACACTTGCTTGCCCAGGCCTGCTGCTTGCACAATCGCTGCCATGAAACTACCTCTCAGAATCTTTTTGTTGTCCGTGACATTGCTGTTGTCCTGCGCGCTACAGGCCGCGCCTAACATTTTGGTGTTCGGTGACAGTTTATCAGCCGGATACGGAATTGCACGCAACGATTCATGGGTGTATCTGTTGCAGCAAGAACTGAAGAAAAGTCATCCCCGCCTTGAGGTGGTGAATGCCAGTATCAGCGGCGAAACCAGCGCTGGCGGTGTGCGGCGCATCGGCAAGGCATTGCGGGAGCATCGGCCCGCTGTGGTGATCGTGGAGCTGGGGGCGAACGACGGTTTGCGCGGCAGCGCCCTCGCCGAAACCGAAAGACACCTGAATCAGATCATCACGGAAGCAAAACAGGCGAACGCCAAGGTGTTGTTGCTGGGGATGCAACTGCCGCCGAACTACGGGGTGGAATATGCCCAGCGTTTCCGCGCACTCTACCCCAAGCTGGCACAACGGCACCGGATCGCGCTGCTGCCGTTCATGCTGGAAGGTGTTCCGCCGGAACAGTTCCTGCCCGACAATCTGCATCCGAATGGAGCGGCACAGCCACAGGTGTTGCGCAATGTGCTGAAAGTGCTCAAACCCTTACTCTGATGCTCTTAGTGCGGTAGAACTTACGCGGCGCTACCCATCTATTGCAGCGCCATCCCGCCCACTTGCGCGCCAAATCCGGGGAATGCACTCGCCACCCCGGCGCCGAATTTCTTGGCCAGACGGTCCGCGATGCCTTCGTGCATGGTGAAGTCGACGATATCTTCGGCCTTGATGACATCCCGTGCCACCGAGTCCACACTGCCGATCTCGTCGGCCAAGCCCATCTTGATGCTCTGCTCACCGGTCCAGAACAAGCCGCTGAACATCTCCGGTGTCTCTTGCAAACGTTTGCCGCGCCCTTGCCTCACCACGTCGATGAACTGCTGGTGGATCTCGGCCAGCATCTTGCGCGTGAATTCCTCATGTTTGGGATTACGCGGCGAGAACGGGTCCATGAAGCCTTTGTTCTCGCCTGCCGTCATCAGCCTGCGTTCAACACCCAGCTTATCCATCACGCCGGTGAAACCGAAGCCGTCCATCAACACACCGATGGAACCGACGATGCTGGCTTTGTTCACATAGATCTTGTCCGCCGCTGCGGCGATGTAATACCCGCCCGAAGCACACATATCCTCCACCACCACATACAGCGGGATATTAGGATATTGCACGCGCAGACGGCGTATCTCGTCATTGATATAACCGGCCTGCACCGGGCTGCCGCCGGGACTGTTTATACGCAGGATGATGCCCTGTGTGTTGCTGTCTTTGAATGCCTCCTGCAGACTGCCGATGACGTTGTCCGCGTTGGCATTGCTATCGGCAGAGATCACTCCGTTCAGATCGATCAGTGCGGTATGTTTGTCGCCCGACAAAGCGCCGTCCGATTTGCTGCCGACCCAACCCATGAACAGGAACAATACGATGAACAGATAACCGAAGGTGAGCACCTTGAAGAAGATGCTCCAGTGCCTGGCACGGCGTTGTTCCTGAATGGCAGACATCGCCAGTTTTTCCAGCACGCCGCGCTCCCAGTTATTCGGTTCTGACATTGTGTTTCCTTTGCAAAATTGGTTAAGCGTGCGCTTTGAACCAGGCACGCAGTTCGATGAAATCATCCAGCAAGGCAAGCGGCTGTAAAGCGCGCAACTGCTCTTCCGGGTGTGCGCCATGTTTCACCCCGACCACATCCACTCCGGCATTGATGGCCATCTGTAGATCGTGTGTGGTGTCTCCCACCATCAGCACCTGTTCGGGCGGCACCCCCAACTCATCCATCAATTCCAGCAGCATCGCCGGATGCGGCTTGGAGAACGTCTCGTCGGCGGTGCGGGACGCATGGAAATAACGGCGCAGTCCGCTGCTGTCCATCACGCGCTCCAAGCCCTTGCGGCTCTTCCCTGTCGCCACGGCCAGAAGATACCCGTCACCGTGCAGCTCGGCAATAGTCTCGGCAGCCTGCGCGAACAGCGGGATGGCGTGATCCTGCGCCAGGAAATAATGGCGATAACGCTCGGCCAAGGGTTCGTGCATGTGCGCGGGCGCATCCGGTACCGCATGTTGCAAAGCCTGCAACAAACCCATGCCGATGACATGCCTGGCTGCCTCATCGCTGGGCACGGTCAAGCCAAGGTCACGGCAGGCAGACTGGATAGAGGTCGCGATCACCGAGGTCGAATCCATCACTGTTCCATCCCAATCGAACACGATCAGATCGTATCGTTTTGCCATCTCTCTCCACCATAAAAACAACGCCATTCCCCTTGCGGAGGAATGGCATAAAAGACCGCTGGGACTTGGCCTGTCAGTCAGGCCAGCCCCTTATGTCAGCTTAGAAATCCCAGCGGAAGCCCACCGAACCGAATACCCGCTGGGTCGTGGTCGTTTGGTATGTGCCGGCCGAAGTAGTCAATTCCACGCCGACATCCGCATCCAGATTCAAGGACTGTTGCACCTGATATGACACACGCACCATCGGCATGTTTCTGGACATGCTGCCGCCATAGTTATCCGATTGGCGGTAGAAGTTCCAAGAAGTATCGAAGTACAGATCCTTATCCAGTGAAGTGCGGTTATATACAAACATCGATTGCGCACCCTGCACATAACCGCTGGTGATATAGCTGCCGCCGATAGAGGTGATGTCGGCATCCGAATACAGGTTGCTAGCGATCAACTGGCCAGTCACGGTCTTCTCCAAACCGGTGTCGGGCGTCGCGGCCAATACACCTTGCAGCGTGGTCGTTCCGCTCGCGGGCAATCCCGATGTCTGCGTCAGTTTGATATCCGCCCCGGCTTGCCAGGTGGCATTCAGCTTCTGGGTCACGCCGAACTGGGAGTAAGTCGAGCTGCCGGTACGATCAATTGCCAGTTGTTTCAACTGTGCGTCACTCATCGCCGCCAGCAAATCTGCGACCAGCGTCGTCGCTGCACCGTTGAGGGCATTGCGCGTACTCACGGCAGGGCTCTTGCGATAATCGGCCATCAGATTAAATGTTGTTCCGGTGGATTCTATTCCGTAAGAACCAGTCAGCATTGCGGCATTGAGCAGACTAAAATAGAAGTCATAGTCGATCATCGCATAGGCTGTCTTGGCATCCTCAAAATAGCGATACTCAGCACCTACTGCCTGCCTATCCTGCACACCCTCGATGGTCTGGTTGATCACGTATGCCGACACGGGGCCGCTGTCCACACTGAGTCCGTAGAAGGTCGGTTGCGTCGTCGAAGTAAATTCGACCAACTGCCCGACCACGCCATTCACACGGTAGTCCTGAGCAGAGCCATACCCTGCCGCAACGCCGTCGAAGCGCCCCATCACCCCGCCGCCGTTGCTGGTCTGCCGTCCGACGCGCAGGGAATAATCCACCTCGCGGTTCTTGACTTCCATATAGGCAGAATTGAGCCGGTTCCTGTCCGTTTGACCGGACAACATGTTCTTGGTATGCACATCACGAACCACGATACGATTGTCGTAGGTCTCGTTGATATATCGTCCGGAAGCGTCGACGTTAGTAATCAAAGAAGACTGATCCTGCAAAGACAGCTTGGTTGTTTCCGACACATTATTGAATTGGTAGGTCGCCTCGATGTCACTCTTCCCATAGTAATAACGCGAAGAGATGCCGCCTTGTACGAAGCTGCGCGGCTCGATCTTCTTGGGAGCGGCATCCATCTTGACAGTCGCCACGGGGAGCACAAGACCTGCCAAACGCTGCTTGACCCGAACCGGTCCCGGCCCTGATGTATAGAGCTTCAGATACAACTCATACTCGGCTTTGGCCTTGGCGGTCTGCCCGCCCCGCTCGCGGGATACGCCCACCCATTCCTGTGCATCCTGTGAATACTGGTTGGGCGGCAACAACAGTAGTTTGTTGAACGCTTCGGTCGCAGCTGAATAGTTCTTGGCAGACAGGGCATCGCGCCCGGCCAGCATCAGCTTATAACCTTCCTGGTTGTTCTCGGCCGCCGATGCGGCACCTTCCACAGCCGAAGTACCGGCCTTTTCAGCCACCGGCGGCAACACGGTCGGCAATAGCGGCAACTCGACTAGCGGTGCAGCATCGGCCTTTTCCGGTTTGATGGTGACTACAAAACTGCGGCTGTCGCTACCCGCATTCACGGAAAAACTGACCTCGCTGGCAAATTCGACCACCAGCTTGGGCTGTGTCGCCTGGTCACGCGTCGTTACCGTAAAGGCCGGGGTCAACGCGGTGGCCGGTGAGTTGCGCACTTCTTTGTCCTGCCAGACTTCGTTCTTGTCTGAACTGGGAATGCGTTCGTAATAGATCTCAACGATGCGCGATTTCTCCCCCGGAACATAACGCACAAAATGGATCGGCGTCGTCATCTTGATGGTCGCCTGTACGACATCACCCTGCTGTTGCAGACTGACCTCATCCAGCGGTGCCGCGTGGGAGAGCAGTGGTAATCCGGCCAGCAACAGACCGCCTATCCAGCGAGTTTTTCCAAACACGTTTTTCATCTCAACTCCTGTTTCACAGTATCCGAAAGCCTTTAAAGGCCTAAAAGTTCTAGTTATGGCCGGGGGACCGCCTGTGCGGTCCTCCGGAAACCTCAATCCCAATTGGTATAAGCAGTACCTTTGTTACCCAAAGGTTTATGGCAGCCAGACTTGGAGCAGTCATCCCCCGATCCCATGCCTTCGTGGCCGACGGCTTTTTTACCCGACACCCCCAACGTATTGGAGGCACCGGTGAGGTGACACGTTGTGCAGGCGTAAGAGGAGACATAACCATGCAAACTTGCCCCGCTGGTCGTCGAGCTGCCGACGTGGCACGAAGTACATGAAGTGCCCGAGTTGTAGACGATATGAGTGGAGGGCTTGGCACTTAACGCACCAGTCCAAGTTGTTGTTCCACTATGGCAATCGGTGCAATCCGTGGTTCCGCTGACGGAGGTATGCCCACTCTTCTGAGCCGTCCCTGTCGCTCTGACCCCGTCATGGCAGCTTGAGCAAGTACCGCTTGCGTGCGGCGAGTAGATCGCGCCAGACCAGCTCGAATAGCTGTGGTGGCAGGATTCACAGGTGATCGCTGCATTCGCGGCATTGTGGGCGAATGCTTCAGACGATGTCCCTGATATAGCCGTTTTCACGAATGCGGCGCCCTCTCCCCCTGTCACGTGACAGGTCACACAGCTGGAAGTGGAGCCATAGTGGTTCCACGAGGATGGCAACCATGCCGTTGTACGGTGGCAACTGTCACAAGATTTCGTCGCTTTGTTGGCAGTACGATGGCCCGCTGGTCTACCTGTAGCGATCAAGCCGTTGTGGCAAGTAGAACATTGTCCCGCTACTGCTTTGCCGTGGTTATAACGCGCACCGTAGAAAGTCACCGCATTGGTATGGCACACATCACAGGCCTCCGTGGTGATCAGGTGTTTGGATGACATCGCGGTAGCCACGACACGTTTACCCTTGGCATGACAACCGGAACAGTTACGCGGTGTGCCTTTGAATATTCCCCCCACATGGCAACTGCCGCATTCTGCGCTGGCGTGCAACCCGACCAGCGGAAAGCCGGTAGACATATGGTTGAAGTCGCGTCCTCCGGATTGGGCGGCATCCGGCTGGGCGGCAGAAGCGAGTGCCGAGAAGACAGAAAGCGACAACATCACCAATGCCGACAGCAAGAATCGGGGCATTAACAACGTTTTGTACGATGGATTCGACTTCATTTTCTTCTCCTCAACAATGGTTCCACTTCACTTCGTTCCAATCGGCCATCCCGGCTCGCGCACTAGGATGAGAACATGCTAACAACAATCAAAATGCGCCACAAAACCTCCCGTCCGTTCGGTCACCATAACCCAGTAGGCAGCGATGACCGACAAAACCCCCGTTTTCTCTGACGGACGGCAGATTACTTTCCGACCCCGACCTTTACATCGCGCCATTTATCGCCGTTATGACAACGGTCACACTGCGGGCCAAAGTCACCGTTGTGTACATCGTCGCGATCATGGCAACCACCGCAGGTCTTCGATGCTTTCACCTTGCCATCCATCGGACGCTGGTGACACTTGTAACAATCAAAGATGTTCTTGTGCGGACCTGTCAATTTGAAGTCGGTCTTGTCATGATCGAAATCCCATGACTTCCAGCTGCGCACGTTATGGCACTCTTGGCATTCGGTGCCCAAACGACGCTTATGGACCTTCTCGTCATCTTTTGCATGACAGGAGAAACATTCCGACTTGGCATCCTTGAATGTTGGCCCAGCGTGACACTTCTTGCACTCCACCAGCGCATGCCCTCCCTGTAATGGGAACTTGGACATGGTGTTGTGTTTGAAGGAAGTCTTCTTCCAATCCTGCTCGTTATGGCAAGTCTCACATTTCTTGCCTTCTTGTCCCTTGTGTTTGTCATCTTTTTCGTGGCAAGAGATACAAGTGGTCTGCAACTTGTCCTTGTATAGGTCCCCCTTGTGACAAGCCACACATTTCACCGGCGGACGGTGTTTACCGAGCAATGGATATTTGGTCTGTTTCGCATGATCGAACAGGATCTCTTTCCAGTCGCGTTCGGTATGGCAACTCTCGCACTTCGGCCCGAAATTGCCCTTGTGCGCCTTGTCATCGTCCTTCTTGTGGCACGACACGCAGGTCATCTGCAATTTGTCCTTGTACAGGTCGCCCTTGTGGCAGCTCACGCATTTCAGCGGCGCGCGATGTTTACCGAGCAAGGCGAACTTGGTCTTCTTGTCGTGATCAAACAGGATCTCTTTCCAGTCACGCTCGGTATGGCAACTCTCGCACTTCGGCCCGAAATTGCCCTTGTGCGCCTTGTCGTCGTCCTTCTTGTGGCAAGACACACAGGTCATCTGCAACTTGTCCTTGTACAGGTCGCCCTTGTGGCAACTCACACATTTCAGTGGCGCGCGATGTTTGCCCAATAACGGGAATTTGGTCTTTTTCTCGTGATCGAACAGGATCTCTTTCCAGTCACGCTCGGTGTGGCAAGTCTCGCACTTGGGGCCGAACTTGCCCTTGTGTGCCTTGTCATCGTCCTTCTTGTGACAAGAATTGCACAGTTTGGGCGTGTCTTTGTATTTCTTGTCGATGTGGCACTTGTCGCACTTCACTTCATCATGCTTGCCCAGCAGTTTGAAGTTGGTCTTGTCGTGATCGAACTTGGTGGTCTTCCAGTCCTTTTCACTGTGGCACTTGGCGCAATCCGGCCCCAGCTTGCCCTTGTGCGCCTTCTCGTCATCCTTCTTGTGGCAGGCGACGCAGGTCTTGGGCGTATCTTTGTACTTGCCGTTGATATGGCACTTGTCACACTTCACGTCGATGTGCTTGTCGAGCAACTTGAAGTTGGTCTTGCTATGGTCAAAGTTGGTAGTCTTCCAGTCCTTGTCGACGTGGCATTTCGCACAGTCGGTTCCCAGACCGCCTTTATGTTTGTCATCTTTCTTGTGGCAACTGTTGCACAAGGAAGGTGCTTCACTGTATTTCTTGCCTTCGGCGTGGCAGTCCTTGCACTTGATCTTTTCTTTCAAGTGCCCGCCTTTCAGAACGAAATCGGTCTTTGCGTGGTCGAACTTCGCGGTATCCAGAACGACGATCTTGGCATCGCGCCCTTTATGGTCTGTGTGACAGCTCTTGCAGTCCTTCTGTTCTTGCAAACGTCCGTGGAAGCCGCGTTTTTCGTTGACATCCTTGCCCACATCTTTATGGCAAGCCATACACAGACCATCCTGCGCAGCCTTGTCGAACTTCTTGTGGCACTTCTCACAGTCCGCCTCATCCTTGGCGTGCCCCTTGATCACATCGCCCGGCATCAACAATTTGTTCGCGGAAGCAGTCATAGGCAGCCCGCAACACAGGCTGACCAGCAAAAAGATGCGGATGAATAAACTCATGTTCGATCAGAAGGTCGTTGAATTAATAAGCATGCACGGCATACACGTGATAGAACGCGCTGAACACCATCATATACACCAGCGGGATGTGAAAGATGTGCCACCACGAGAACAACCGTTCATAGGTACGGAACTGGGCCACGTCACGCACGGCATTGATGTAATCGGCCACCGCAGTCTTGTGCTCGACATATTTCTTTGCCACTTCCGCATTATCGAGTTTCTGCTCGTGCGCTTGCGCCAGCATGACAGTCCACAACTCTTTAGCCACCGCACGGCGCAGCGACATCGCCTGAAAACCTACCGCGATGAAATGCCCCAGCCCCAGACCGGATTCCTTCGCCCGCGCCTCTGCACGCACGCGAAACTCCAGTAACTTGCGCTCGACCTCGGGAGCAAAACTCAACAGCGTCTTGATGTCACCCGCCTGATCCACGCTGGAAGACAATTCCGTAAGAGAGGCCTGATGGCCATACAAACCGTGGTGGATCTTGGTGTAGAAAAAACGCCCGAAGGTACCGCTACCGGACACCAATAACATACACAACATCGCCACCGCAGCATTCACCGAACCCTGCGGATGGATGAATGGAATATAGACATGATAGGTGGAATGGAACACGATGGTCAGCGGGCCGAGGATGCCGAGCACCATGTGCCACTTGAACCAGACCGGCAAAACGCCCAGATTCTCGAAGAACTTGATCCGTTTACGCAGCGGGTAGAGCAGCAGCGCCAACATCATCAGCCCGCCTGCCAGCCCCAGGTTATAACCGGTATCGAACAACTCCTCCCCCGGCTTGTACAGGGTCTGCGGATACAACACGAAATAGCCACCGACCGTGACGACACCTACGATGCTGATAAATATCAGCCAACCCACATGTTCCGATCGATTCTTTTGATTCATCTCAAATCCTTAAAGGTTCCGCGCTTGAAACAGCCACGTGAGCATTATAGTCAGAGCCCGACATCCCCCACAGCACAATTGTCATCCGACCGCCGCCGACATAAAATGTCCCATCGCTTTTGGCATTATACGATAAAGTTTTTAAAGTGGGAAATTTTCCCACCGGCTCATTCAAGCAGGTAAACTGCCTCCCGTCGCTTAACTATTAAGAGTCCCAATTCAAAGATCATGGATATTTTCGATTTCGCCGTTTACCTCGTACCGCTGGTCATCATCGTCTATTTCTACCTGAGCAACCGGAACAAGAAAGAAAGTGCCGCGGTTGAACAGATGAATGAATCTATCGAGGCCGGTCTGACGGAGCCCTCTTCACTGCACCCGGTCATCGATCCGGTACGCTGCCTCGGTGCCGGTGTCTGCGTACGCGCCTGCCCGGAAGAGGCGCTGGGCATGATCAACGGCAAAGCTCAGCTGATAAACCCGACGCATTGCATCGGCCATGGTGCTTGCGCTGCGGCCTGCCCGCACGGCGCGATTACACTGGTGTTCGGCACAGAGAAGCGCGGCATGGATATCCCCCAAGTCTCACCGACCTTTGAAACCAATATTCCCGGCATCTTCATCGCGGGCGAGCTGGGCGGTATGGGACTGATCCGCAAAGCCGTCACGCAAGGAACTCAGGCGATAGAAACCATCAGCAAACGCAAGGACGCTAACACACCGCTGGATGTCGTCATTGTGGGGGCCGGACCGGCGGGACTGGGTGCCGCATTGGCCTCCATCGACAAAAAACTGCGCTACGTCCTGCTGGAACAGGAAGAATCTCTGGGGGGAGCCATCTTCCAGTATCCGCGCAACAAGATCGCCATGACCGCACCGGTCAAGCTGCCCATCATCGGCGAAGTGAAGATGTATGAAGTCAGCAAAGAAAAATTGCTGGAATTCTGGCACGGAGTCATCAGCAAAACCGGCATCAAGCTCAATCTGAACGAACGTATGGAAGGTATCACCCCATCCGACACCGGTTTCGTCGTCAAAACCTCCAAGGGCAATTATGAAACTCGCTCCGTATTGCTCGCCATCGGGCGACGCGGCACCCCGCGCAAACTCGGCGTACCCGGCGAAGAACTGCCCAAAGTGGTGTATCGCCTGATCGACCCGGAGCAATACCGCAACATGCATGTACTGGTGGTCGGTGGCGGTGATAGTGCACTGGAAGCCGCGATGGCAATCGCCGACCAGCCCGGCACCACGGTATCCCTGGCAGCCAGAGGCGACACGTTCGGTGCCGCATTCAGCGGAGCCAAAGCGAAGAACCGTGACCGCCTGCAAACCATGTCGGACAGCGGCAAAGTCAAGATCTACCTGAAATCCGGCGTGAAGAGCATCGACAAGGCCAAACTCATCATCAAACACGGAGATCAGGAAAGCGAGATTCCTAACGACGCGGTGATCGTGTGTGCGGGCGGTACCCTGCCGACACCGTTCCTGAAATCGATCGGTGTGATGGTAGAAACCAAGTTTGGCACAGAGTGAGTCACCTTACCCGCCCTGAACTGCCACACTGGCTGGTCTATTGCCGTCCCGGTTTTGAACGCGACTGCGTGGAAGAGTCACAGGCCAAACCCGTCGAAACCACCGCCGATTCCGGCTATGTCGTATTACAAGGCAAGCCACGTCTGGCTTACGCCCGACTCGCTTTTGCGCGCCAACTCATCGCGTTGCATAACGAGGTTCGCGATCTGCCGGAACGAGACCGCCTCACCCCGCTGTTACAGGCGCTCCCCGACAGCCCGGCACAATTCGGCGCGTTATGGCTAGAAGTGGCAGACAGTAACGAGGGCAAGACGCTTTCCGGCTTCACCAAACGTTTCCAGCCTCTGCTCGAAGCCAAGTTGCGCGCGACATCCCGCCTGGTGGACGATCCGACGCTGCCGCGCCTGCACCTTTTTTTTCCGGATAAACATCGCGCCCTGATCGGCAGTAGCGATCCGCACAACAGCGCGAACTCCCTCAACGGCATACACCGGGTCGGCATGGCACACGATGCACCGAGCCGCTCCTACCTCAAGCTCGCAGAAGCCTTCGAGGTGTTCCTCAGCAAGTCGGAACAAACCCGGCAACTAAAACCGGGCATGAACGCCGTTGATCTGGGTGCCGCTCCCGGCGGCTGGACCTGGCAATTGGCGCAACGCGGCCTGAACGTCATCGCAGTGGACAACGGTCCGCTCAAAGGTGCGGCAGCCACACATCCCGCCATCCGCCATCTGCGCCAGGACGGCTTCCGTTATCGTCCGCAAAAACCGGTGGATTGGTTGGTATGTGACATGGTCGAACAGCCGCAGCGCGTCACCGGACTGATGATCGAATGGTTCATCGGCGGATTCACCCAACGCGCCGTCTTCAACCTCAAACTCCCCATGAAGAAACGCGTCGCCGCGCTGGAAACCGCACTGAACAGCATCCATACCGCACTTGATGCCAAAGGGATACGTTACCGCATGGAAGCCAAACAGCTCTATCACGACCGCGAAGAGGTTACGGTGTTTCTGGCCAGGATCAGCCGTTAGGCCTCGATGTCGATATGTTCCGCCACGTCACCTTGCAACAGATTGTTGTGGCGGCGGTCTATACCAGAACGCAGTTCGATCAGAACCGCCTGGTGACTGACACGGCGACAGGCCTTGCGACGGTCTTCGAGCGGCACACTGGGACGATGTTGTGGCTCAACCCGGTAGGCGTGCTCATGGGGAGTCACCTGTGTAACAACGGGTTGTTCATGCGGATGTACCGGCTGCACCGCATGAGCGGCAGACAGTCCGGTCACGTAACGAGTATTGGGACTCGTAGTCGCGGGCGGGATACTGGTCACGTAACGCATGGCACCTCCTTACGAACAGCCTATGCCTGAGTTATCGGCAAAAGCGGCGAAAAGATGAGCGAATTACTTCGGCGCGATATCCGGCAGGTTCGGATGTGCATCATGCATCGCGATACGCGAAACATACCATATCGCCAACAGGTTAGCTGCAATCGCGACGTAACCCACGTTCTGGTAGCCGCTGATCTGCCCATTACCCTGCTGGGTGATGATGAAACCGCTCAGAGTCGCCGCCAGCCCCATCGCCAGTGATTGCACCGTGGCATTGAGCGACATGAAGGTACCTCGCAACCGAGGTTGCGCCGCCGAGGTGATGATCGCCATCGCCGGGATGAAACGGCCCGAGATCAGCACAAAGAACAGTGTGGTACACACCAGCCACCAGCCCAGCGAGGCCGATTGTATCTGCGTCACCGCCAGCAACGGGATCATCGCCGCGAACGCTATCAAACGATAGACCTTCACCTTGCCATGTGCATCCGCCCAATGCCCGATCAGCCGCGCGCTAAACAGGGTCGCCGCTCCGCCCACCAGATAGATGTAAGCGATGTCATGCTGGCTGATGGCGATATTGTTCACCGCATACACCGTGATATAAGGAATGACCGTAAAGCCGGAGAAAATGATCAGAGCGGACAGGGTCATAGCGCGCCAGTGATTGGCATCACGCATCACCGCGAACAGGGCGGAGAAAGGATGCGCCTGTTTTTCTTTGTGCAGATGCTGGTGCAGTTCCGGCAACACCCGCCAGCCGATCACCATGAAAATCATCACCAGTACGACGATAAAGAAGAACGGTGCACGCCAGTGAAAATAGCTCGCCAGCCATAATGACAGCGGCACCCCCGCCACCGTGGAAAAGGCGAAAGCCGCCGATACGGTGGCACTTGCCTTGGCTCGACGTGCGAAGGGAATGGCATCCCCGACCACCGTCTGGATCAATGCCCCCAATACCCCGCCGAACGCCCCTGCCAGACCACGCGCCACGATCAACGTCACATAACCGGGGGCCAGACCACAAGCCAGCGTCGCCAGCCCGAACAGAGCGAATATGATGAGCAACAAGCGCTTACGCTCGAACCTGTCGACAAAGACCGCCCCCAGTAAACCTGAAAAAGCCGCGCTAAAACTGTATGAAGCCACCAACAGGCCGAATTCATGGGTAGATATCCCCAGCTCGCGCATCAACATCGGCCCGAGCGGCATCATGATCATAAAATCCAAGATATGGCTGAACTGGATAGCAGCCAGTGTGAACAACATGGCGCGTTCTGATGCCTGCGGGATGACTGTTTGATTCATGATTTGCTCAATTTATCGAGATATTTCTGCAACTCGGGTGCCAGCGGTGCTTGGATGCTCAGGGGTTCACCCGTCAGCGGATGTTTGAAGGTGATACTGTGTGCATGTAAAAACATGCGCTTAAGCCCCTGTTTCATCAATTCTTTATTGCGCGCAAAATCACCGTATTTGTCGTCGCCCGCGATGGGGAAACCCAAATGCGCCAGATGGACACGGATCTGATGGGTACGCCCAGTCTTTAGTTGGGCTTCCAACAAGGTGAAGTCCGGCCAGCTCTGTTGCAGGGTAAAGATGGTGTACGAGGCCATACCGTCCTCACGCACCATCACCCTCTTTTCACCCTGCGGGGTATCGAATTTGTGCAGCGGCAGCTTCACATGCTGCTTGACGTTCTTCCATTGCCCCAGCACCAGCGCAAAATAACGCTTGTCGCTGTTACCCTCGCGCATGATCTCGTGCATCGCGGTAAGGGCGGAACGTTTTTTGGCCAGCAGCAGCACCCCCGAAGTCTCCCGATCCAGCCGGTGTACCAGCTCCAGAAACTTGGCCTGCGGTCGCGCACTGCGCAACTGCTCGATGACCCCGAAGCTTACCCCGCTGCCGCCGTGTACCGCCGTTCCAGCCGGTTTATTGATCGCCAACAATGCATCATCTTCATATAAAACAGGGAATTCGAGCGCCGGAACGAATTCGGTATCGGGCTTCTCGGCCACCCGCACCGGGGGGATACGCACCAAATCGCCCAATTGCAACCGATAGGTCTGATCCACCCGTTTTTTGTTCACGCGGATCTCGCCGCTACGCAAAATGCGGTAGATATGGCTCTTGGGCACGCCTTTGAGGTGTTTACACAGGAAATTATCGATGCGCTGCTCGCAGCTCCCCTCATCGATTTCAGTCCATGTTACAGATTCTTTGCTTAAACCATTCATTTTGAATATACTTCGCCGCGCGCGTGTCAGGAAATGGAAACGGGATGATAGTGTTCCCCGTCAGCGAAGAATAGGCAGTAATGCCGCCGCACCATTCCAACCGCCATCCGGTTAATGTCACTCACCGGGATAAGCAGTGATGGTAATTGATTTACGCGCTCTAGGCACCCGGGATTTTGGGCACCTGTGGATTTTAGCGTGTCGCCCCTATGACAAAATCGGCGGCACTATTTTAGACAAGCATACCGAGAACAATACCTTGCACATTCGTTGGAACCTTAATCTCAACACTGTTTGCACGACACCGTATCTCGCTCGCGGCTAATCGCGAGACGCTTAGTCCTACCCCGTGTCTGAGCGCGGGAGAGAAAAATAATGAAACGCATGCTATTCAATGCGACGCAGCCGGAAGAACTCCGCGTCGCCATTGTGGACGGTCAGAAACTCATCGACCTCGACATTGAAACCGCCGGTAAAGAGCAACGCAAGAGCAACATCTATAAAGCCGTCATCACTCGCATCGAGCCCAGCCTCGAAGCCTGTTTTGTCGAATACGGCGGTAACCGCCACGGCTTCCTCCCCTTCAAAGAAGTCTCCCCGCAGTATTACCAGTCCGGCGCGGGCAGCCGTCCTTCCATCAAGGAAGCATTGAAAGAAGGCCAGGAACTGCTGGTTCAGGTGGAAAAAGACGAACGCGGCAACAAAGGCGCGGCACTCACTACCTACATCAGCTTGGCCGGTCGCTACATCGTATTGATGCCGAATAACCCCAACGGCGGCGGTGTCTCACGCCGTATCGAGGGTGAAGACCGCAACGAGCTGCGCGACGTACTCGCCCAACTGGAGGTCCCGCACGGCATGAGCATCATCGCCCGCACCGCCGGGATTGGCCGCAACTTGGAAGAGTTGCAGTGGGACTTGAACTACCTCAAGCAACTGTGGGATGCCATCGAAGGCGCTGCACAGAGCGAAAAAGCTCCATCCCTGATCTATCTGGAAAGCAGTCTGGTGGTACGCGCCATCCGTGACTACTTCAATCCCGAGATCGGCGAGATCCTGATCGACACCGACGATATCTACGAACAGGCCCGCGCCTTCATGGGCACCGTGATGCCGGACAATGTGAACCGCATCAAACGTTATCACGACGATGTGCCACTGTTCTCGCGCTTCCAGATCGAACACCAGATCGAGTCGGCGCATGCCCGCCAGGTCAACCTGCCTTCCGGCGGCGCCATCGTGATCGACCACACCGAGGCACTCACCGCCATCGACATCAACTCCGCACGTTCCACACGCGGCAGCGATATCGAGACCACCGCGTACAACACCAATCTGGAAGCGGCTGACGAGATCGCGCGCCAGGTGCGTCTGCGCGACTTGGGCGGCTTGATCGTCATCGACTTCATCGACATGGAATCAAGCAAGAACCAGCGCGAAGTGGAGAACCGTCTGCGCGACGCGCTGCGTTACGACCGTGCCCGCGTGCAGACCGCCAAGATCTCGCGCTTCGGCCTGCTCGAACTGTCGCGCCAGCGTCTGGCGCCTAGCCTGGAAGAAGGCAGCTTCTCCCCTTGCCCGCGTTGCAACGGTATCGGCCACATCCGAGGTACCGAATCCTCCGCATTGAACATCCTGCGTATCATTCAGGAAGAAGCGATGAAGGAAAGCAGCGCTGCCATCCACGTGCAAGTGCCCGTTGATGTCGCCACCTTCCTGCTCAACGAGAAACGTTCCGACATTCACCGCATCGAATCGCGCCTGAAGGTCAGCATCACCCTGATCCCCAACCCGCACATGGAAACGCCGCATTACAGCGTGAACCGTTTGCGTCAGGACGACATCACCTCCGATCATCTGCAAGCCAGCTACAAACTGGTAGAGAAGCCGGAAGAGACCAAAGTAGCCAAACCAGCCAGTGCTGAAGAGATCAAGGCACAGCGCCCGCAGGCGGCAGTGAAAGGCATCACACCTGCCCAACCCGCGCCGAAACACGAAGAGAAGAAAGCCGCTCCCACAGCCGCCTCCCCTTCCCTGTTCGGCAAACTGTTCGGCTGGTTGTTCGGTCCAAGCGAGCCTAGCCAACCTGCCGCCCCGGTGACCAAGACACGTCCGCAGAATCCGCGCCGTGAACGCGACAGCAACCGTGGCGAACGCGGTGAAGGCGGCCAGCAAGGCAACCGTCAACGCAACAAGCCGCGCCGTGACCGCGAAGAAGGCAATGCACCGCGCGGCGAGAACGCACCGCAGAACAAGGGGCAGCAACAGGAAGGCCGTGCCGAGCGTCCACCACGCCAGCCGCGTCCGGCCAATGCCGAGAAGCCCGTATTGGAGACAGCCAAACCGGCTGCCCCCAACGAGCAAGGCGGTGAAGAAGGCGGCAATGCCCAAGGCCGTAAACGCGGTCGCCGCGGTGGTCGTCGTGAACGTGAACGCCGTGAGCTACAAGAAGCCAACGGTGGCGAAATCGCCACCACCTTGAACGCAGCCGGTACCGTCGCAAATGAACAGATCGTTGCGGCAGCACCGATCAGCGAAGTCAGCGTTGCACAACCTGTCGAAACGGTTGCCGTAGCCAGTACTTCCGCTGCCGTCACAACAGCGGCTCCGCTGGAAAGCGTTGCGGCACCGGTGGTGATGGAAGAAGCCGTCGTTGCGGCTCCCGTGCTCGAAGCGGCCACACCCGCTCCGGCACCGGTACCCGTCATCGCTGCGGCGCAAGATGAAGCCAGCGGCCTGGTCATGATCGAAACCGATCCGAACAAGGCTGCCAGCATCGTCATCCCGCAAGAGAACAGTGCACCCGCACCGCGCCGCCGTTCCCGTCCGCGTGAAATTTACACGGCAGAGAACAATGAGCCGCTGGTGATGATCGAAACGCAGCAACCGAAGTAAATGCAACACAGTAAAAAGGCCACACGATGCAAGTCGTGTGGCCTTTTTTTATTCGTTCCGGCTGCTATAACATGTGCTGTCGCCGGATATGCTGCAACAGTCCTGCTGCGGCATCCTCCACCATATCCAGCACTCGCTCAAAACCATCCGCCCCGCCGTAATAAGGATCGGGAACCTCGCGTTCGACATGGCGCGCGGCGAATTCGAGAAACAGGCCCAGATGACTTTGGGCATCGCGCGGACGCAAGCGCTCGAGAATGGACAGATTTGCCATGTCCATCGCCAGCACGTAATCGAAACGGGCAAAATCCGCCGCTTCCACCTGCCGCCCGCGTAATTTGCTCATGTCATAACCGCGCTGCCGCGCGGCCTGCTGCGTGCGCGGATCGGGCCCCGCGCCGATATGATAGTCGTGTGTACCCGCCGAATCGATGTGGAAGTGTGGCGCCAGTTCCGCCTGCTCGACATAACGACGGAACACCGCCTCGGCAGTGGGTGAACGGCAGATATTGCCCATACACACGAACAGAACTTTGACTTTCATACTCGACTCACAACGGGGAAAGGAACACGCTCTCGCGCAGTTTTTTCAACTGGTCGCGCAGTTGCGCGGCCTTCTCGAACTCCAGATTTTTCGCGGCTTGCAACATCTCTTTCTCGATGCGCGCGATCTCTTTCGAGACTTCCTTCTCGCTCATCGCCAGATATTTCGCCTGTGTCTGTGCAGCCTTCAACGTCTTGCGCTCGGCATCCACATCGTAAGCGCCGTCGATGATGTCCTTGATACGTTTGATGATCGACTGCGGCGTGATGCCGTGCGCTTCGTTGTGCGCGATCTGTTTGGTACGGCGGCGGCCAGTCTCGTCGATGGCTTTGCGCATCGAATCGGTGACGCGGTCGGCATACAGGATCGCGGTGCCGTGCAAATGGCGCGCAGCGCGGCCTATGGTCTGGATGAGTGAACGTTCGGAACGCAAAAAACCTTCCTTGTCGGCATCAAGAATGGCGACCAGCGACACCTCGGGAATATCCAGGCCTTCGCGCAGCAGGTTGATACCGACCAGCACATCGAACATACCCAGACGCAGGTCACGGATGATCTCCACGCGCTCCACCGTCTCGATGTCGGAATGCAGATAACGCACCTTGATACCGTGTTCGGAAAAGTATTCGGTGAGGTCCTCCGCCATACGTTTGGTCAGCGTAGTCACCAGCACACGCTCACCCTGTGCGATGCGCGCATTGGCCTCACTCATCAGATCGTCCACCTGATGCGTGGCGGGACGCACCTCGATCATCGGGTCTATCAACCCGGTCGGGCGCACCACCTGCTCCACCACCTGCCCCTGATGCTCGGCCTCGTAGGTGGATGGCGTGGCGGAAACGAAGATGCTCTGGCGCATCACCTTCTCGAACTCATCGAAGCGCAATGGTCGGTTGTCCAGCGCGGACGGCAGGCGGAAGCCGTAGTTGACCAAGTTCTCTTTGCGAGCACGGTCGCCCTTGTACATGCCGCCGATCTGCGGGATGGTGACGTGGCTCTCGTCGATGATCATCAGCGCGTTCGGCGGCAGATAATCCATCAGCGTCGGCGGCGCTTCACCCGGCCCGCGCTGGGAGAGATGGCGCGAATAGTTCTCGATACCTTTGGTGAAACCGATCTCGGCCAGCATCTCCAGATCGTGGCGGGTGCGCTGCTCGATACGCTGCGCCTCCACCAGTTTGTTCTCTTTGACGAAGAACTCGATACGCTCGGCCAGCTCCACCTTAATGGTCTCGATGGCGTGCAGCGTCGTCTCGCGCGGTGTCACGTAATGGCTGGAGGGATACACGGTGTAGCGCGGCACGCGGGTCTGGATGTGACCGGTGAGCGGGTCGAACAGCGCCAGCGATTCCACCTCGTCGTCGAACAACGTGACACGGATCGCGTTCTCGCTGCTTTCCGCAGGAAAAATGTCGATCACATCACCGCGCACGCGGAACGTACCGCGCTGAAAATCCAGCTCGTTACGGTCGTATTGCATAGCCACCAAACGCTGGATCACATCGCGCTGTTCCATCTTTTCGTTCTGGCGCAGATGCAGGATCATGCCGTGGTAATCCACCGGATCGCCGATACCGTAGATGGCCGAAACGGTCGCCACGATCACACAGTCCTGCCGCTCCAGCATAGACTTGGTGGCCGACAAGCGCATCTGCTCGATCTGCTCGTTGATGCTGGAATCCTTCTCGATATACACATCACGCGATGGCACATAGGCCTCGGGCTGGTAGTAGTCGTAATAGGAAACAAAATACTCCACCGCGTTCTCGGGAAAGAACTCGCGCATCTCGGAATACAACTGCGCCGCCAGCGTCTTATTCGGCGCCATGATGATGGCGGGTCGCCCCGTGCGCGCGATCACGTTGGCCATGGTGAAGGTCTTGCCCGAGCCTGTCACCCCCAGCAGTGTCTGGTACGCCAGCCCGTCATTGATGCCCTCCACCAGTTGCTCGATAGCCGCAGGCTGATCGCCTGCCGGGTCAAAGGGCAGATGCAGAAGATAGGGGCTGTCGGGGAAAGTGATGGTTTTCATGGGCGATCCTTTGAACACGACATTTTAAAGGCAAACCGCAAATATTGTTGAGCCAAGCATAACCCCCTCCGAGTTGTACGATGTTGCCATTCTGTGATTTATAGATTACATTGACAATATGAATACCGTGCTGCGCTACATCACTGATTCCGGTCGTGAAGTTGTGACCGAATGGCTGTCGTCCCTTAACGATAGACAAGCACGCGCAAGGATAGAGATGCGCTTCTTGCGTCTCGCCACTGGCAACTTCGGCGACTGCAAACCGCTGCGCGAAGGCGTGTGGGAGTTGCGCATAGACTGGGGCTCTGGCTACCGCGTGTATTACGCCAAAGTCGGTGATGCCGTCGTACTACTGCTGTGCGGCGGTGACAAACGCAAACAGGACGCAGACATAGAACGGGCCATCCAATACTTGGCCGATTTCAAACGGAGGACAAAATGAACAAACTCAAAAAAGCCGGCATCAGCAACCACGATGCCATGCTGCGCGAACTGCGCGCAGACCCGGAATACGCTGCCGAATTCGTCAAAGTCGCGCTGGAAGAAATGGAAGACCCGCAAACCTGCGCCACCGCCCTGCTCGCCCTGCGCACCGTGGCAGAAGCCTATGGTATGGCACAAGTGGCGGAAGATGCTGGCATCCAAAGGGAGAGCCTGTACCGCGCCCTCTCACCCAGTGGCAATCCGACGCTAAAAACGTTGATGGCTGTTATGAAGGCAGTTGGATTGCGCATCTCGGCGGTACCGGATAAGGCGCATGCGCATGTTTGAATATTCTTGGAACCTACCATAAAGAAATGACGATGGACAAATACGAACTACCTCTTCGCTCATTCGCCATCGGCGGATATCGCAGCTTCGGAAAAAGCGTGCAACGCTTTGGTCATCTAGCCCAAATTAATTTATTCATCGGGCAGAACAATTGTGGAAAGTCCAACATCCTGCGATTCATCCATGACATTTACCCAAAACTTTCCTTAAGGCAAACCAGCCTAGGGCTTTCGCCAATTGATCGCCATATTCCCAATAGCGCTGGCTTTTTTAGTGGCACTTCGATTCCAGTCACATTCAATCAACAACATGAACTTGATGAATTTAAGGCTGCATCGAGTGGCAAAATCCAAACACTAAACTCCAATCCAAAACAAGTCGAAGAACTAGTACGTCGCGTTTTTTCTCAAAAATCCCTCCGTGATCAAACAGACACAAAAAGAGTATGGTTTGACTTTGACGAAAATTTCAATTTATCCCCTACAAATTGGAGTGCAGCTTTTGACGCTCTAAATCGAGATGAGATATATGCACTATGGAATCAACTTACGACCCAAACAGGAGGCGATCGCCAAAATCACTGGTATCCAGAATCACTTAAAAGGCTTACTCCTGCTTTCCAAGCTATTACCGTAAAAATGATTCCCGCCATCAGGCAAGTCGGCAAGCATGGAAGTACTTCCGAGGAATTCAGCGGCGAAGGCATCATCGAACGCCTGGCGAAACTGCAAAACCCAGACGTGCTGAATCAGAAGGACAAGAAAAAGTTTGACGGAATCAATGCATTCCTGCGCAATGTCCTCGATAACGAAAAGGCCACGATAGAAGTGCCCCATGCACGGGATACCATCCTCGTCCACATGGATGGCAAGACGCTTCCGCTGGACTCTCTCGGCACCGGCATCCATGAAGTCATCATCCTTGCAGCCGCCTCGACGATCCTAGAGAACAACGTCATCTGCATGGAAGAGCCCGAGCTGCATCTTAATCCGCTATTACAGAAAAAGCTCATGCGGTATCTGTCCAATTCGACGAACAACCAGTACTTCATCACAACCCACTCCGCTGCGCTGATGGATACGCCCGACGCAGAGGTCTATCACATCAGCCTGAAGAATGGGGAGTCTATTGCTGAACGCGCCACATCCGACAAGAAACGCTCGGCAATTTGCGAAGACCTCGGCTACCATCCTTCAGACTTACTGCAATCCAATTGCATCATCTGGGTCGAAGGACCATCCGACCGCATCTATCTCAATTCCTGGATCAGTTCGATAGCGCCCGAATTGGTCGAAGGTATCCACTATTCGATCATGTTCTATGGGGGGCGGCTGCTCTCACATCTCACGGGAGAAGATGACGCCAAACACCTCGATGATTTCATTTCGCTCCGCAGGTTGAATCGACGCGGAGTGATCGTCATCGACAGCGATAAAGCAAAGAAGGGGGCGCGTCTGAATCCCACCAAGAAGCGAATACAGGAAGAATTCGACTCCGGCCCCGGATATGCATGGATAACCGAAGGAAGGGAAATCGAAAATTACCTTCCCATCGACCACATCAAGGCGGCCCTCAGTAAAATCCACCCCTCTGCAACACCTGCCGGCTCTTTCGGTCAGTTTGAAAACACGCTGACCATCACCACCAAAAAGCAGAAAGAAACTCAGGCATCCAAAGTCGATATTGCGAAGTACATCACCAGCGAATTTTCATCTGACCTTTGCAGCCACGACCTGAAAAAGCAAATTCAAAAACTAATCGGCTTCATCAGGGAATCAAATCTAGGCATCAAGATAAGTTAAAGCTACAACCACGCCGCCCCGCGCACTCCGCTCGAATCGCCGAATTGGTGCTTCACCAGCCGGGTATCCACCCTGTCCGAAAACACCCACTCGCCCCACAGCTTGGGCACGTTCACATATAGCCGCTCGATATTGGACATGCCACCGCCCAGCACGATCACATCCGGGTCGAGGATGTTGATGACGTGCGCAAGGGAACGTGCGAGGCGGTGTTCGTAGGCTTGCAGGCTGCGCTCACAGACGGCATCGCCCTGTATTGCGCGCGCCACGATCTCTTCGGCTTTCAGCACTACCCCGGCCTCCAGCTCATGCCACTTCGCCATACCCGGCCCGGAAAGAAAGGTCTCGATACAGCCGTGTTTACCGCAATAACAGGGTAAGCCGGGCAACTCGTGCGGCTGCGGCCAAGGCAAGGGGTTATGCCCCCATTCACCCGCGATGCCGTTGGGGCCGGTGAGGATACGACCGTTGACGACGATGCCCGCGCCGACGCCGGTACCGAGGATGACACCGAACACAACGGAAGCGCCTGCCGCCGCGCCATCCGTCGCTTCGGAGAGCGCGAAGCAGTTGGCATCGTTGCTGATCTGCACCTTGCGTTGCAGCAGTGATTCCAGGTCTTGCAGGATGGGCTGGCCGTTGAGGGCGACAGAATTAGAGTTCTTGAGGCATCCGCTGGCGCGCGAGAGTGCGCCGGGGGTGCCGATGCCGAGAGAACCGTGCTGCCCCAGCTCCGCTTCGGTGTCATGCACCAATTGGGCGATAACTTGCAGGGTCTGCCGATAGTCACCCTGTGGGGTAGCCACGCGGCGACGCAGCAATTCGCCGCCAGTATCGTCGAGCGCGATGATCTCTATCTTGGTGCCGCCAAGGTCGATGCCAAGTCTCATAGTCGGGTCTGTGCAGGTAAGGATGAAAACGCTTATTGTACGGACAAAGTCCGGCTTGCCAACTCATTGGACCACGGCGGAGCGCGACGCAAAATCAGTCCCGTGCTGGGCCGATTGCAAAACCACGGGGGCTGCGCGATACTGCCCTGCACGAACTAGGCTCAGCCATTCAAAGGAAAACCATGTATCAACTATTGCATCAGACCGCTTTATTCAGCGGCATCGACAAAGAAGAAGTGAAAAAGATCGCCAAGTTCTCGGAACTGGTGACCCATCAGGCGGGAGAAGAACCGGTAGTGAATACAGGCGAGATGCGACATCCCGATCTGTTGTTACTGCTGGTGGGGGAAGTCAGCGTGGGAACCAAACTCTCGCCGCTTCCGGCGGCAGTGGAGGTCGATCTGCATCCCATCGACAACGAGCTGTTCGGTGAAGTGGCCTGGATACAAGGCAGCAAACGCTCAGCCAATGTGACCTGCAAGACCGAATGCAAATTCATCCGCATCCACGGCAACAAGTTCTACGATTTCTGCCATACCCACCCCGCCGTGGGCATCATACTCATTGACCGCATTGCCTCGGTATTGGCGCAGCGCGTCATCCGCTTGACCGAACTGGTACGCGACAAGAGTCTCTGCTGAACAACGGGCGGAGACATCCGCCCGCCCCGCATCAAAGCGCTTCGACGCTGTATTCCACCACCAGACGGTGTGTCTCGCCCGCTTTGACGGTGACTAGGTTGTCGAAGGCATTGGCACTTTCCACACACACCATGCCACGGAAACCGTTGTCGCCGAAGTCACCCATCTTGTTGGCTTTTTCCGTCCACGGGTTCCACACCACGGTGGACAGGCTGCCTTGTTTGGCGATGCGGATGGCGCGTTTCAAACCTTTGTCCTCGATCACACAATCCGCCGGAGTATCGACATACACGCGGTCCACTTCGCTCTCGATGACGATGCCGTCCTGCTGGGTACGGCGAGCTGGTTCGCCCACCTTGTCCAGATAATCGCAGCCTTCCAGCCCGCGTATGGTCATCTGCGCCACATCGCTGATCTGGAAATAAGTGTGCAACGCTTCACCGAGCACGAAAGAATCTTTACCGCTGTTGTGGGTGACCAGCTCCACACGCAGGCTCTTGCCCACCGTCACTTCCAACTGCGCTGAAGATGGATGGGGCCACTGTGCACGTGTCGCGTCGGTCTCGACCAGACCGAAACGCAGAAAGGTCGCGCCATCGGGCAAGGCCTTGGTCTCCAGCACTTCCCACATCACGGTACGCGCATAACCGTGTCCCGGCAGCTTGCCATCCGTGGCATGGGGGCCGAACCACGGCCAGCAGATCGGCACACCGCCACGGATCGACTTGCCCGCCGCGAACTTGGCATAAGGCGACAACCAGATCACCGGTTCCTGACCGCGCGGCTGCCAGGTCGCGATATGTGCGCCCTGCAACACGATGTTGCTGTTGGCATGTTGGTTGGAGACCTCGGCTGCGATGATGCCGTCGGTGATCTCCTTGAACTGCACATGGTTGCTGATGGCAAAACGTTGGTTGAGTTCGTTCAATGACATGGTTGCTCCCTTAAAAAATAGTGCGGCATTGTCGCCGCAAATTAAATTGTTTGCCAGCCGCATAAACAGGCCGTTGCGATTGCCAAGCGCGGCAAAAACTAGTACGGTGCCGCTCATCCACTCTTTCGGAGGACATCATGGCGATCTCCAACGTCAACACCACCAACCCGCTCGCCCCGACCAAACCGGTCGCACCGGCTGCCGGTGATGCGCAAGGCAACAGGACACTGGCACGCGAAGACCGCCAACCGGCCGCCATCGTCACCCTGTCCGCACAGGCCAAAAAGATGAGCATGGAGCAGGCGCCCCGCGCACAGGCCGAGACGCGCAGCAGCCAGGCCGAACCGGCCCCGCGTGCCCAAACCGAATCACGCGCCAGCCAGATAGAACAGGCGCTGCGTATGCCGGTCGAACCCCGTGCCAGCCGCGTAGATCAGGCTCCACGCACACAGGCCGACAAGATCTCCGCCCGCGCCACTGAAAACAGCGCCCGCGAAGCCGCCGAAGCGCCCGTGATACAACAGCAAGAAACACAACCAGAGGACAGACCGCGCGTCCGTATCAACACCTATGCTTGATCCTACCTGGCAGAACTTCCTCGAACAACAAGGCGCACATATCCAGAACGATACCGTGCAGGATTTTGGCGCTGCCGCCGCAGAACGTAGCAGCACCCGCGACGGCACGATATTGTGCGACCTGTCGCAGTCCGGCATGCTCAGGGTGAGCGGTGAAGATGCCCAGTCTTTCCTGCAAAACCTGTGCAGCAACGACATCAAAGCCGTGCGCCCGCAACAGGCCCAACTCAGCAGCCTCAACACCGCCAAAGGCCGTGTCATCGCGACCTTCCTCATCCGCCAGGACGACAGCGGCTATCTATTACACCTGCCACTGGCGCTGTGCGAACCGATACGCAAAAAACTCACGATGTACGTGTTGCGCGCCAAGGTAAAGATCGAAGACATCAGCACACAGCAGGTCTGTCTGGGTGTCGCCGGAACAGACGCAGCGGCGCTGTTGCAAGCCGCCATAGGAGATATCCCGGCAACCGATCTGGCGCTGACCCGGCATAGCGGAATTAACATCATGCGGCTTGGCGCAGCACGTTTCCAGATCATCACCTCCCCCGCACAGGCGGTCGCACTGTGGCCGCGCCTCAGCACACAAGCGCGCCCGGTCGGTTCGTCCTGCTGGGACTGGCTGGATATCCGCGCGGGGCGGCCCACCGTTCTGCCCGCCACACAGGAACAGTTCGTGTTGCAGATGCTGAATCTGGATCTGCTCGACGGGGTCAGTTTCAAAAAAGGCTGTTATCCCGGACAAGAGATCGTGGCGCGAGTGCGTTATCTGGGCAAGATCAAACAACGCACCCATCTGGCCCACCTCGACAGCGCGGAAGCCCCACAGCCGAACGATGTGTTGTACAGCGATGATTTTCCCAACCAGACCAGCGGCCACATCCTGAACGCCGCTCCGGCGCCGCAGGGTGGTTATGATGTCTTGGCCACGCTGCACAGCAGCACAGTGCAGGAAAACCGCGCAGTGCATTGGCGCTCGGCAGAAGGCCCCGAGCTCAACTTTGAGGCACTGCCCTACCCCTTCCCCGACGAAAGCGCCGGTTGAACCTGCCCGCCCAGCTTTTTGCCAGCGACCTGTTGTGGCTGGCGAATATCGTGTTTCTGGTATTGCTGTACCGTGCATTGCGCTTCATGCCGTGGCGGCAACTGCTCGACAACCCGGCGCGCAGCAACGCACTGGTCGGACTGATGCTGGGCCTGTTCCTGTTCTGGCAATTAAACGTGGGCTTCCGCCCCGGCTATAACTACCACCTGATCGGCGCGACCTTGTTCGTACTGATGTTCGGCTGGCACATGGCGTTCGTCGCCCTCAGCGGCATCATGCTGGCGACCTGGCTGCGTTCCGATATGTCATTCAGTGCGTTGGGCTTGAACGGCCTGCTGATGATCGCCCTTCCGGTCTATTTCAGCGAATGGCTGCGTGCCGCCATCCAGAGCAACCTGCCCAAGAACTTCTTCATCTTCGTGCTGTGCAACGGCTTCCTGTGCGGAGCCTTGTCCATGATACTGGTCGTGTGTGCCGCCGTCGCACTGATGGCCGGGCTCAGCCCGAACACCTGGGTCAGCATCAAACACAACTACCTCGTCGCCACTCCCATCATCATCTTCGCCGAAGCCTTCGTCACCGGCGCGTTCATCACCGCCTTCGCGGCATCAAAACCAGAAGCCGTGCTGCATTTCAACGTGGATGAATATCTGACCGGAAAATAGGGACAAAAGGGAGAAGGGTAAAGGGGGAAGGGAACGCACCTACGGTGCTCAAGGGTAACAGCAGCACGGTTTTACCCTTCTCCCTTCTCCCTTCTCCCTTCTCCCTTCTCCCTTCTCCCTTC
>JAVBYO010000033.1 GCA_030823955.1 Gallionellaceae bacterium | reverse complement strand
CATGCATCAGCAACCATTGCTTTATGTTGAGCGCGCCTTCATCCGTACGATGCATGAAACCACCCATACCGGCCTTGCTCACCACTCGATGACAGGGAACCACCACCGGGATCGGATTGTTGCCGCAGGCCTGGCCGAGCGCTCGCGGACTGGAATGCAGCATCAGCGCCAGCTCACCGTAAGTGCGCACTTCGCCACAGGGGATGTCACCCAGCGCCCGCCACACCTTGCGCTGGTGCTCCGTCCCGTTTAGTTCGAGCGGCAGATCGAACTGAAAAGCGCTCTCCCGAAAATAGGCATCCAATTGGACACAGACCTCCCGTGCCAGCGCATCACGCGGCACCACAGCCCGCGTTTTGGCAGGCAAAAATTCGATGCCGCTCAGGGCCTGCGCTGAACAACGGATGCCGAGCTTGCCGAATGGGGTGGGGAATATGGCGTCAAAACTCATGCGCGCATGATAACGCACAAATAAAGCGCAGCTTCAGTGCAGGCTCATGTCGGCATGGCCGACGTGAAACCGCAAAGCGGCGGCCAAAACTAAAAACGGGAGCCGAAGCCCCCGTTTTGTTTGTTGCCAAATCGCCGCTTACGCTGCGACTTTGCGTGCTGGCAATTTCTCTTTGATACGTGCCGACTTGCCGGAACGATCACGCAGATAGTACAGCTTGGCACGGCGCACATCGCCGCGACGCTTCACTTCGATGCTCTCGATAGAGGGAGAGTAAGTCTGGAAGGTACGTTCCACGCCTTCGCCGGAAGAGACCTTACGCACGATGAAGGAAGAATTCAGGCTCTTGTTGCGCTTGGCAATGACCACGCCTTCAAAGGCCTGGGTACGCTTTTTGTCACCTTCGACCACGTTCACGTTCACGATCACGGTGTCGCCGGGAGCGAAATTGGGGATCTTTTTACCCAAGCGGGCGATTTCTTCTTTTTCCAGTGTGGCGAGCAGATTCATTTTGTTTCCTCTTGTTGTACGGACGCTTGTTCCTGCTGGTACTCTGCCAGTAGCCGAGCTTCCTGTTTTGTTAACTGGCGATGTGCCAGCAAATCCGGGCGACGTTCCGCAGTACGACCTAAAGACTGCTTCAATCGCCACTTCTCTATTTCGGCGTGGTGCCCCGACATCAACACATCCGGGACACCCTCGCCGTCATATACTTCCGGGCGCGTATAGTGCGGACAATCCAGCAGGCCCTGTACGAACGAATCCTGCTGTGCCGATTCGGCATCACCCAACACACCGGGCAAGTGCCGCACCAGACTGTCTATCAACACCATCGCTGCCAACTCGCCACCGGACAACACATAGTCGCCGATGGAAATCTCTTCATCCACATGCCGCTGTATCAGGCGCTCATCCACACCCTCATAGCGGCTCGCCAGCAGGATCAAACCTTCATCCCGCGCCAGCAATTCTTTCACCACTTCATGCGTGAGTGGCCTGCCCTGCGGTGACAAGTGGATCACCCGGCTCTTGACCATCCCACTCGATGCCTGCGCCGCTTTCGCCGCGACTATCGCTTTAGCCAGCGGCTCCACCAGCATCACCATACCGGGGCCGCCACCGAAGGGCCGGTCATCCACGGTGCGGTGGTTATCCTCGGTAAACTCGCGCGGATTCCACGTCTGCAATTCAAACTTCTTCTGCTCCGCCGCGCGCCGCGTCACACCGTATTTCGTGATCGCGTCGAACATCTCGGGGAACAGCGTGACGACATCGAATCTCATTTAAGATAATCCGCCTGCCAATCCACGCGTATCACTTTATCCTGCAAACTCACCTGCTGTATCACACTGGCGAGAAAGGGGATCAATATCTCCTTGCCCTGCGCATCGCGCACGCTCAGCACATCGTTCGCACCGGTCTCAAGCAGGGTATCAACCACTCCCAACGCTTCATCGGCGAGGTTCACCACCTGCATGCCGATCAAATCAGACCAGTAGTACTCGCCTTCTTCCTGCTTGGGCAAACTGTCGCGATGCACTGCGACCAGCAGCCCTTTGCATTGTTCGGCTGTCGTGCGGTCAAGGACACCGGGCAGTTTCGCCACCAGAATCTTGCCATGCACATTGGCTTCCAGTACCTGTACCTTGCGCCACGGCTGCTTGTCGTTGCCCAGATACCACTCTTCGTAGTCGAGCAAGCCATCCAGATATTCGGTAAAGGTCTGCACCTTCACCCAGCCGAGTATGCCCTGCGCACCGACGATACGCCCCATGACGACCATGGGGTCTAAGGCATCAGGCTTTTGCTGTTGCACCAGCGCGCTTAACCAGCTTGGCTACGGCGTCGCTCAATTGCGCGCCCTTTTCTTGCCAATGAGTCACACGACCCAGATCCAGACGCAAACCTTCCAGACCTTCAGCAGCCAGCGGATTGTAGAAACCCACGCGCTCGATGAAACGACCATCGCGACGATTGCGCGAATCAGCCACTACCACGTTGAAGAACGGACGATTCTTGGAGCCGCCGCGAGACATACGAATGATTACCATAGTCAAAAACCCAATAATTGTTTATCTGGCAAATGCCAAAGGGCGCGAATTCTACGACACTTGAACGAGAAATGGCAAGCAGAAGAACGGCTTGGGGCTCACGCGGGCAACAAAAAACCCGCCAAGGCTTTAATACCTTGCGGGTTTTGCAGGTTCCCGCACATCCGGGAACCGTTTTTTTGGTGGTGATAGGTGGATTTGAACCACCGACCTCAGCGTTATGAGTGCTGCGCTCTAACCACCTGAGCTATATCACCGAAACTGGACTGGCCGACTTCAAAGAGGGCGCGATTTTCCTGATTTTGGGTGCACCTGTCAATTGCAGGGGACGAGTTTTAATTCACTATCGGGAAAATCTTTGCGCAGCGCGGCGACTTGGGAGGCCTGACCGCGTTCCAGAAAGTTCAGCACAAAAACGGTCTGCTTGAGTTTGCTAGCCCGCTCCCCCGTGACCGCACTTCGCACACCCTGCTCTTGCAGCTTGGCCAGATATTTCTTCGCGGCATCTTCTGTCTTGAACACCCCAAGAGAGATGGCGTTCTGCCATGCACCCGCCTCTTGTATGACGAAATAATCTCCCACCCCGAGCGCTTTGAGCTGCGCGACCTTCTGCTCAGTCTGGGCATGGGTCTTCATCGGGGGAATGTAGACCCAATAACCGTTGGCGTGTTCAGTCACGCGCTGTTTCAAACGATTCCCCAGCTTCATCGGTGCCAGACTCTTCCCCGCACGGGTCAGATCGGCCCCGGAGAATTCCCCCCATTCCATACAGCTCAACTTCGCGGGTGACGGTGCCGCAGTTGCCGGAGCGTGAGCGAGCGGCGGTATATGTGCCGCCTCCGCCGCCTGCGAGACAGCATGCACAGCAGATGCCGCGACCGCGCTGGCAGCTGCGACAGCGGATACTGGCGCCGGATTGGGGTCGAAAGCGATCACCTTGATCTTGTCGGCATTGAGTGCCGGTTGCACAGGCAAATCATTCGCCTCTTGTGTGAGCGAGCCGCCCCATTGCATCACGGCAAAGAACATAATGTTGACCAACACCAGCACCCCGAATATCAACTTCATCATGCGCTTGTTTCCCCGATCACTTGTAATCCTTCCAGCACCAGATTATCTACACGTTGCAGCGGCATGCCAAGTAATGCCTGCAACCGGTCTGCGGCACCGCCGCCCAACACACAGACCGCGACACCGTCTGCGGCCAGCAATTCATACTGATGCCGGATGGCTCCGAGTGTCGCACGTAACACACCGCTGTGGATCGCATCCGCCGTATTGCACGGAAAATCCCGTATCTGCCCCTGCACATCCGGCAATTGAGCCGTGCCGCGCGACAGGCTCTGCCGCATCAGCGTGATGCCGGGCAGGATCAGCCCGCCGATAAACTCGCCGCGTTCGGACAAGGCATCCACCGTGGTCGCGGTGCCGCAGTTCACCACCAGACAGCGCTGCCCCACACGCCGCCACGCCGCGATGAGCGCGGCCCAGCGGTCGCTTCCCAAGCGGGAAGGTTCCTCGTAACGATTACTCACACCGCATGCTTCGCGGCACGCCGTCACGAATTCGGGCGGAACCGGCCAAAGGCTGCAAAGCTGGCGCAGCTCCTGCTCGCGCGCAAGCCCCCCCACATTGGAGACGATGACGCGCACCGGCTGCGGCAACCCGGCGAAAGTCTGTTGCAATGCGGCGATCTCAGCATTGTCCACCGCACCATGATGCACCCACGCGCCGTTCTCGACGTAGGCCCATTTGCAGCGACTGTTACCGGCATCGAGCAATAACATCAAGCCTCCCGCAAACTGATCTCACCGGCGTTGAACACCTGCACGCCGTGTTGCGTTTCCACACGCAGCGCCCCGTCATCCGTCACGCCGCGCACGATACCGACAGGCCTGGAACCGTCGGGCAAAGACATACACACCTTGCGCCCCTGATACAGATGGTAACGCTCCCATTCATCGCGCAACCCGGCAAAGCCACGCTGCGTGAACTCTGCCAACACATCCGCCAACGCTTGTAATAACAACGCCAGCAATCGATTGCGCTCCGGCATGACAGCCATGACACGCGCCAGATCACTCACCGGCTGCCCGATCTGCTGCGCGACCATTTCCGGCAGACGCAGATTCAGGCCGATGCCGATCACCACCGCGCTGGGGCCCAACATATCACCCTGCGCCTCGATCAAGATACCGGCAAGCTTGCCCTGCCCATCCACCACATCGTTCGGCCATTTCAGACCGACCTCTTTCACGCCCAATTCACGCAACACACGCATCATCGCGATCCCTACCGCGAGGCTCAAGCCGGACAGCGCCGCGATACCACATTCGAAACGCCACAATAATGAAAACGTAAGGGCATTCCCCAGACCGGAATGCCAGGTGCGTCCCATACGCCCGCGTCCGGCACTCTGCCACTCCAGCGCCAGCACCGTACCACCGGGTGCACCCTGCGCGGCAGACTGCAACAGCGCGCTATTGCTGGAGACACCGCTGTCGAACACGTTCAGATGAAATACCTCCGGTGTCCGCAACGCCCCCCGGATACGTTCCACATCCAGCCATTGCGGCGGCTCGACCAGACGATATCCGCGCCCGCGCACGCTGTACAGGGTCAGGCCGTATTGTTCGATACCTTGCAAGGCGTTATGAACGCTGGCACGCGAGACATTAAAACGCTGCGCCAAAAGTTGGCCGGAATGGAACTCGCCATCCGCCATCGCGCGCAACAAAGAGAAGGTCAGCGGCTTGGGAGCCGCGATAGCGGTGAACGTCATTGCGGCAGTTCGTCCTGAGACACATCTGGCTGCTGCGCCAGAAACGCCATGATCTCGGCCTTGTGTTTGCGCGCATCCTGATAACCCAGATCGATCAGCGCGCGGCAATAGGCCTTGTCGAACAACAGATAACTGACCAGATTCGCGCCGCGTCTGCGCATCACACCGACCGCACGCAACAGGATGCGTATCGTCCAGGGCATGCCGTGCAGATGTGCTTCGGCGATCTTTTCGATCGGTTGGCTCGGAGAAATGACCAGCACATCGACATGGCGCAACTTGATGCCGGGACGGATCGCTTCCGGGATCAGACTGACAGTCTGGTTGATGCGCTTCAGACGCTCCAGATCCACCTCCATACTGTCCAGAAAGATACTGTCGAGCGCATGTCCGGCGATCTGCGCCAGCGAGGGATAGTCATCTATCTTGCCGCGCCGCGCCGCGTCATCGATGTCGGTGCCACCGCCGTGGCCCATGCCGACCACCATCACACGATCCGCCCCGAGATGCAGTGCCGAGCTTATCGGCGCGAGCTGACGCATCGAACCGTCGCCGAAATATTCGCGGTGGATATGCACCGCTGGAAAAATGAACGGGATGGCCGAGGATGCCAGCAGATGTTCTATCTCGATCTGCGTGGGCACCCCCAGACGGCGCGCACGCTTCCACGGCTCTATCCCCTCCACGCCCTGATAGAAAGCCACCGAATGACCTGAACCGTAGCCCGAGGCCGTGATACTCAGGGCATGCAAAACGCCCTTGTCGATACTCTCCTGTATCTTCTCGCAAGGCAGCGTCTCTTCCAGCAATTCCACCAGCGGGGCATTGTCCAGCAACGAGACATGGTTCAATTTGTTGATGCCGAAACTGCTCAGCAGCAGACCGGCCAACCAGCGCAGACTGTTGCGCGACACACCGACAAAATCGGCGCGATACACCTCATCCACATGAAAGTTCTTCCAGACGTTGAGCAGATAACGCACCCCCTTGCGGAAGTGCGCGGCATTGATCGCCAACGTCGCCGCGTTCAGAGCCCCGGCGGAAGTACCGCAAATGATGGCGAACGGGCTTGCCGCATTGCGCGGCAGGAACTCCGCGATAGCTTTCAACACACCGACCTGGTAAGCCGCACGTGCGCCGCCCCCGGTCAGGATCAGCCCGATCTTTTGTCGCTGCATGGCCGCCATCGCCCGAACTTGTGCGGCTCAGTTGCCGGAAGCCGCCAGTGCGTGTACCGCATCCAGCGCATCCTTGAGGGTCTCTTCGGGAAGTGCATTGACGAATCTGGACAACAGATCCGCCGCTTCGGCAGCCTCTTTGGGCAAGTCGCCCACGTGGGTGTTCGCCACCAGCACGGCTGCGGCCCCCACCACACTCAACAGCGAGGTGCGTTCATTCATTAGCATCTCGATCTCGCGGCTCAACAACTCGACTTCCTGCTTGTTCATCCCATCTCTCCTTGTATCCCCGCTGTCAGCGCGGGTCTGTTGCGTTGCTGCGGATTATAGTGTGCGGACTAGGCATCCCGCTCCAACTTGAGCGTGCTCAGCGTCCGTTTTCTCACCTCGTGCAACAATGCCACGTTCTCGTCCAGAGACTCGCCATAGGACGGGATCATCTCTTTCATCTTGCGCTTCCATTCGACGGAACGCATGGAAGACTTGAAACAACGCTCGATCACCTCGATCATCGCCTGCACCGAAGTCGAGGCTCCCGGCGAGGCCCCCAGCAGCGAAGCCAGTGTACCGTCCCGCGCAGTGACGATCTCGGTACCGAATTCCAACTTGCCGCCCTTCTCGTCGCAGTCCTTGATGATCTGCACGCGCTGCCCGGCGGAAGCCAGCTCCCAATCACTCGCATGCGCTTCCGGGTAAAACTCGCGCAATGCCAACACCCTGTCCTTGTGCGATTTGAACGCCTCACCGACGAGGTAACGCATCAGATCGAGATTGTCCCGCGCCACCGCCAGCATCGGCATCAGATTGCCGGACTTCAGCGAAGCGAACAGATCCAGCACCGACCCCTCCTTGAGGAACTTGGTGGTGATGCTGGCGAACGGCCCGAACAACAGCGAAGGCTCGCCATCGATGATGCGCGCATCCAGATGCGGCACCGACATCGGCGGCGCACCGACCGCAGCCTTGCCGTACACCTTGGTCGCGTGTTGCTGCACGATCTTGGCATCCTTGCAGATCAGCCATTGCCCGCTGACCGGAAAACCGCCGTAACCTTTGCTTTCCGGGATGCCGGATTTTTGCAGCAGGGGCAACGCACCGCCGCCCGCCCCCAGGAACACGAAACCGGCATTGACGGTACGCACCGTATCCGTATGGTTGTCTTTCACCCGCACATGCCAGCGGCCATCTTCGTGCTGCTTCATGCTGACGATGGTATGGCTCAGCTTCAACTCGAAGTTGGGCAACTTTTGCAGCGCCTTGACCAACTTGCGGGTGAGGAAACCGAAATCGACATCGGTACCGTGTTTAACTTGTGTCGCGGCGACCTTCTGCCGTGGATCGCGCTGCGCCATCACCATCGGCATCCATTCGCGCAGCACGGCGGGGTCCTCGCTGTATTCCATCTCTTCGAACAGGTGGTGTTTGTGCAAGGCCTGATAGCGTTTGCGCAGATAAGCGACATCCGCCTCGCCCTGCACGAAACTCTGGTGGCACACCGGATTGATGAATTTCTCCGAGGCCGGTAACAGTCCCTGATCGACCAGATACGACCAGAACTGCAACGAGACTTCAAACGCCGCATTGATCTCCAGCGCGCGCTCGATCTTGATGCTGCCATCCGCAAGCTGCGGTGTGTAGTTCAGCTCGCAGTAACCCGCGTGTCCGGTTCCGGCATTGTTCAAGCCGTGTGAACTCTCGCTCGCCACCTTGGACAAGCGTTCCACCATCAGGATCTTGAGCGAAGGATCGAGCTGCGCCAGCAACTTTCCCAGCGTCGCGCTCATCACCCCGGCACCGACCAGCAACACATCCACTTTCTTGACCGACATCTCTCTATCCTCGTCCCGAGCCTTATGCGGATTCTACCCGTTAAGTCCGAGCAATATCTTCTCCAATCGCTTCACCGACACGATCACAGGCGTCTTCAGCTCCTGCGCGAACAGCGAGACACGCAGCTCCTGCATCATCCAGGCAAAATCCTCCAGCCGCGCATCCGCCTCGCCCTGCTGCGCGGCCAGCCTGCGCTGCCACTGTTGCAGCAAAGGATTCATCTGCGCCATGTTCTGCGCATCACGCGCGGGGTTGCTCCGCAACTTCTCCAGCCGCACGTTGATGGCTTTCAAATAACGCGGCAGATGTTGCATGCGCTCATACGGTGTGCGCCCCACCCACTCCTTGCCCAGCAGGGCTTCACACTGGTTGCGGATATCCTGCAACACCTGCCCGTGCGCTTTGAAAGCGGGCAGAGATTTTTGCAGCGCCTGATGCTCGCTCAGCACCGCGCCGACCAGCCGCGCAATCTCCTGCGCCACCAGATTCAAACGCGCTTTGGCATCTTTGCAGCGCGTGGCGAAATCTTTCTCACTTTCCGGCAATGGCTCGTTCAGGCAGCAGCGGTCAAAGGTCACCTCCAATATCTGCCGTTGCAGATCCTGCTGCGAACCGAACGGCAGCCACTGCATGGACATCGCCTGCAAGCCGGGCAGGTTCTTCTCCAGATATTTCACCTGCTCCTTCAACGCCAACTGGAACAGGCGGCGCAAACCCAAACGGTGCGACGCTTTCGCAGCATCTTGTGTATCAAAACTTTGCCGTGTCACCGCATCGCCCTCATCCACCAGTGCATTGAACACAGTGATGGTCTGCCCGGCGCGTTGCTCTGTGCTGGTGGATTTGAAGTCGCCGAAGTCCCAAGCGGTGTGGCGAGTCAAACCCTCCCTCACCCCAACCCTCTCCCCGGGGGAGAGGGAGTTCGAGTTGCGACGCGCCTTTAGCCCCTCGCCCTCCGGGAGAGGGGTTGGGGTGAGGGAAGCTTTCAATGCATGCTCACTCCGCAACTGCGTAAAATTCCGCCCCATCCCCAACTGCCTGCCATGCTCATCCACCACACGGAAATTCATCAGCAGATGTGCGGGAAGTTGCTCCAGCCGGAACGCATCCAGCGGCACATCGAGTTGCCGCTGCTCACGAATAAACCGAGCCAATGCCTGTAGCAAAGGCGTATCCGATGGTTTTACGGAACCCACAAAAAATGCCGCGAATTCCGGCACCGGCACACAATGACGGCGCAGTTTCTGCGGCAGCGATTTCACCAGTTGCGCGATCTTCTCCGCCAAGATGCCCGGCACCAGATATTCACAGCGCGCCGCCGACACCTGGTTCAACAGTGCCTGCGGCACGGTCAGCGTCACGCCGTCGTCGCTCTTGCCCGGCGCGAAGTTATACGCCAGCGCATAACTCACATTGTTCATCGACAGCTGCGGCGGGAACTGCTCCGTCGTGATCCCCGCCGCCTCGTGGCGCATCAGGTCGTCTTTTTTCAGGTACAGCAACTTGGGCTGTTCACGCTCGACCTCCTTGCGCCAGGACTCGAATGCCGCACCATTGTGGATACCGTCCGGGATACGCGCATCGTAGAACGCATAGATCAGCTCGTCGTCCACCAGCACGTCGGGGCGGCGCGCCTTGTGTTCCAGCGCCTCGATATCGGCGATGAGTTTTTGGTTATGCGCGAAGAACGGTGCCTGCGTGTTGAACTCCCCTTCCACCAGCGCCTGACGGATGAACACCGCGCGCGACTCCTGCGGATTCATCGGCCCGTAATGCACACGTTTCTTGGGATTGATGAGCAGACCATGCAAAGTGCTGCGCTCCCACGCCGCTACCTGCGCCGCTTTTTTCTCCCAGTGCGCATCGAAATAACTGCGCTTGATGAGATGCGCACCGACCTCCTCCAGCCATTCCGGTTCGATACGCGCCACGCAACGCGCGAACAGCTTGGTCGTCTCCACGATCTCCGCCGCCACCACCCACTTCGCGCCCTTCTTCGCCAGCACCGAATTCGACGCGATGAAAAACTTGATCTCGCGCGGGCCGAGGTAATACGGCTCCCTGTCCACACCTTTGCAGCCGATGTTGCCCAACAGTCCGGTGAGCAGTGCTTTGTGGATCTGCTCGTAACTCGCAGGCTGCTCGTTGAAACGCATACCCATCTCGCTCACCTGCGCATGCAACTGCTGGTGCAGCTCGTGCCATTCGCGCAGACGCAGCGCCGACAGGAATTTCTCGCGGCACTCGTTCGCCCACAGTTTGTTGGTCTTTTTGTGTTTGATCGCATCCTGGAACCACGCCCACAACTTGATATAGGCGAGAAAATCAGAGCGCTCGTCGTTGAAGCGCTGGTGCGCCGCATCCGCCGCCTCGCGTCGTTCGGCAGGGCGATCACGCGGGTCTTGCAAAGCCAGTGCGCTGGCGATGATGAGGATCTCGTTGAGGCAGTGGTATTGCCGCCCCGCCAGCAACAGCCGCGCCACTTTCGGATCGAGCGGCAACTTGGCCAGTTCGTGACCCAGCGGCGTGAGTTGGCGCTTGTCGTCAATGGCATTCAATTCCTGCAACAACTGGTAACCGTCGGCGATGGCACGCGAACCCGGCGGCTCGATGAACGGGAATTCCTCGACAGCGCAGCCCAGACCCGGTGGGGCGGAGCCCTCTGGTGCGGGAAGGGCTGCTGGGCGACCGTTCCCGCAATCGGCTGGCTTCGCCAGTAACGTGTCACGGTCGCCGCCCAGTCCCAATGCGCTCATGCGCAGGATGACCGTCGCTAGCGACACGCGGAAGATCTCCGCATCGGCAAATTCGGGGCGTTGCAAGAAGTCCGCTTCTTCGTACAAACGGATACACACACCGCTCATCACGCGCCCGCAACGCCCGGCACGCTGGTTGGCCGCAGCACGTGCGATGTTTTCGATGCGCAACTGTTCCACTTTCTGGCGCACGCTGTAACGATTGATGCGCGCCAAACCGCTGTCGATCACATAACCGATGTTGGGCACAGTGAGCGAAGTCTCCGCCACATTGGTGGCCAGCACCACACGGCGCATGCCGGACGCGGGCTTGAACACCCTGTCCTGCTCGGCGATGGACAGGCGCGAAAACAGCGGCAGTATCTCGATACCCTTATGCTGGTGCTTGCGCAAGGCTTCGGCGGTGTCGCGTATCTCGCGCTCGCCGGGCAGGAACACCAGCACATCGCCGCGCAGGCCGCCGATGCTCAATTCATCCAGCGCGCTGCATATCGCTTGCGGCACGTCCTGCATATCGCCTTCTTCGTTCTTCTGCGGCGGACGGTAACGCACCTCGACCGGATAGGTGCGACCGGAAACTTGGATGATGGGGGCGGGTTGAGCTTCGTTGATCGAGTGATCCCTCACCCCCTCCCCTCTCCCAAAGGGCGAGGGGCCAACCCCAGCACTCCGCAACTCTTGCTCCCTCGCCCTCTGGGAGAGGGTTGGGGTGAGGGCTTGCGCACTCAACCAATCAAATATCGTTTGCAGCACCCCCTCAGTATTCGTCAGCGTCTCATTGTTCCAAAAACGCAAAACAGTAATGCCCTGCTCCTGCAACCATGCACCACGTTTTTCATCATGCCGAACTTGCACCTCCTCTGCATGCTGCCCACCATCCAGCTCTATGGCGAGCTTGGCTTCATGGCAGTAGAAATCGAGAATGTAGGAACCTAGCGGGTGCTGGCGACGGAATTTGAAATCGAGCAACTGGCGATCTCGCAATAAATTCCAGAGCAACTGTTCAACGTCGGTTGCACTCTTGCGTAGCTCTCGAGCATGGACAAGCAAAGTTTCTGGGATTGATGGGTAATTCTCCCTCACCCCCTCCCCTCTCCCAGAGGGCGAGGGGCCAACCCCAGCACTCCGCAACTCTTGCTCCCTCGCCCTCTGGGAGAGGGCTGGGGTGAGGGCGCTTCCCGCAAAATGCTTCGCAAACCGCTCCGCATCCAACGTGGCAGAGGTGATGATCAATTTCAGATCAGGTCGGCGCGGCAGCAACTGGCGCAGATAACCCAGCAGAAAGTCGATGTTCAACGAGCGCTCATGCGCTTCGTCGATGATGATGGTGTCGTATTGTTTCAGCAGCGGATCGTGATGGATCTCGGCCAGCAGGATACCGTCGGTCATCAGTTTGATGCAGGTATCAGCCGACACCTTGTCGTTGAAACGCACCTTGTAGCCGACCAGCCCGCCCAGTTCGGATTTCAACTCATGCGCGATACGTGCCCCCACCGAGCGTGCCGCCACCCGGCGCGGCTGGGTATGGCCGATGACACCCAACACACCGCGCCCCAGACTCAGGCATATCTTGGGCAATTGTGTGGTCTTGCCTGAGCCGGTCTCGCCGCACACGATCACCACCTGGTGTTTTTCGATGGCCTGCGCCAACTCCTCGCGCCGCGCCACCACGGGCAGATCGGCAGGATATTCGATGCTGGAGAGTTGCTGGATACGCGCCAGACGACGCTGGGCGGAAGGAGACAATGCAGAATTCATAACGCGTGATTTTACCTGCTGGGCGTGGTGCGCGCATTAAAGAAATCCCCATCCGCCACCGTAACCGCATCGGTGCGATAGAATGCCGCGCCTCTGGCACCCGCCCGATCAGGATGGCGGGTTCAATAAATGAATTTAAGGACGCAATATGTTTGAAGTGATCGTGTTGGCGGTAGCGCTAAGTATGGATGCCTTTGCCGTTTCCATCGGGCTGGGCTCCAAAGGAAACATCAAAGGGCTGGGCTTAAAGGCCGGACTCTACTTCGGCGCATTCCAGGCATTGATGCCCTTCCTCGGCTATCTCGGCGGCAAAGGTGTACTCGGCTGGGTCGATGCCTACGCCCACTGGATCGCCTTTGGTTTATTGGCCCTGATCGGCGGCAAGATGATCTATGAGGGTTTGCAGGAAGGCATCGAAGAAGACATTGCCGCCATCACCAACAAGATGATGTTACTGCTCGCCGTCGCCACCAGCATCGACGCGATGGCCGCCGGATTCAGCCTGACGCTGCTGGAAGTGAATGCTTATATTGCCTGCCTCATCATCGGCGTGACGACTTTTGCATTCAGTTGGCTCGGCGTGCGCATCGGCGAGAAGAGCGGCACCTGGCTGGAGAGTAAAGCGGAAATATTCGGCGGGGTGGTGCTGATCTTGATCGGGGTGAAGATGCTGGTGATTTAAGCACAACGGCAGCAATAACCACCCCATCATTCAAGCCCCCCTCAAACGCAGAATTAGGGGGCATGCAAATCAGGCACTAAACCGCCCAAGCCAAGTGTCCGGCTTACGGTGTTGATGAAAGAATGAAACCACCAGCAATTCCTCCGAACTTGGAAGATAGATGAGCGTATAGGGAAATTTACGAAATAGCACCCGGCGAAACTCATCTTCGATGCGCAAATGCCCAAAAGGATTGCGAAGCGCTGACGCCACCGCCGCGTCAGCGGCGCGGGCAAACTCAAAGCCCAGCCCTAATGCTTTTGACTCATACCAAGCCTGAGCCTCCAGAAGTTCTTGCTCTGCCTCCGGTCGGAGCACGACCAACATCAAGGTTTACTCGGGAATATTTTGGAACGAACCTGTTCCCACGGAATAGCTGTGGAAGGATCTGCACGGTGAGCAGCAACGCGACGATGTAATTCAGCCTTTTGGGCTTGAGACAATTCAATGGTATTTGATGCCTCCGCAGCAATGCTATCCCAGATATCCTCGACGAGCTGAATGCGCTCGGAAACGGATAGCTTCAAATATTCAGTAGTGGCGGCAGGGGTAGGCATGGACGCAGTATAAATCAAGGCAGATATTTATGGTAAGGGGGAACCTTACGACCTTCGCCTTCAGTTGGTTCGGCGTTCGCATCGGCGAAAAGAGTGGCTCCTGGCTGGAGAGCAAAGCGGAGATATTCGGCGGCGTGGTGCTGATTCTGATTGGGGTGAAGATGCTGGTGGTGTGACCTCATGCGCGATAGCGCTCTCCTGAGCGTGTCGAAAGGCAACGGGCATTGCGCCGCACACGAGACAACCAAACATCCGGCACATTGCGCTGCGCTTATTTCCCGGATATCCCACTCATTTCTCTATTCCATTTTTGAAGCAATTCAAGTTGTAGCGAATTCTCACGGCATCTACCTACAGTCTCCACAAGTGCGAAAGTTGTATCACCAAAAGAGCTTCCTTTCGGAGGTTCAATCAAAAGTGGCGGAGTCATAAGCAAATCAGGCGGACTCATAAAGGAGGAGTAAATGCGCTGAGCGCCTTTTTCAAGGTTATTTCGAAGATCTTTTGAAAATGGGACCGGAGAGTTCTTATCAAGCACGGCAACTGCCCACTTACGCATTTCATCGTCTTTTTGCTTTTCAGGGGATTTCAGTATTTCAATGGCAATTTGAACGTAGTCTTTTTTAATGCTCTCGTTCGAGATACTTGATTGAACATGCCAACCGACAACAGCAACGATAATTGGTGTTGCTAATAGAGAAACGATCGTCGCCAAAGTCTGAAATTTGTTCAGCCATTCTTGATCTAGCTTCATCTAATCCTCTCAACACTAAAGGTATAGAAACTGATTCAGTTACAGACAGTGACACTACCGCAGCCAGCAAAACAACCCCTTACTTCAACCCCAACACATCCTGCATGTCATACATGCCCGCCTGATTGGCTTTGAGGAAGCGCGCGGCGCGCAGTGCGCCGAGCGCGAAGGTGGCGCGACTGCTGGCTTTGTGGGTGATCTCGATGCGTTCGCCGATACCGGCATACAGCACGGTGTGGTCGCCGACGATGTCACCGCCGCGCACGGTGGCGAAGCCTATGGTGGAAGGATCGCGTTCGCCGGTGACGCCTTCGCGGCCATACACGGCGCATTTTTCCAGGTCACGGCCCAGTGTCTTGGCAATGACTTCGCCCAACCCCAGTGCGGTGCCGGAGGGAGCATCCACCTTGTGGCGGTGGTGTGCTTCGATGATCTCGATGTCGTAACCTTTGTCCAGCACGCGCGAGGCGGTCTCCAGCAGTTTGAACAGCAGGTTCACGCCCACGCTCATGTTGGGGGCGAACACGATGCCGATATCCTGTGCGCCCGCGCCCAGCGCGGCTTTTTGTTGCGCGCTGAGGCCGGTGGTGCCGACCACCATGTTGACCTTGTGTTTGCGGCAGATCTCCAGATGCTGCATGGTGCCTTCGGGACGGGTGAAATCGATCAGCGCATCCGCGCCTTTCAGCGCCGCGTCGATGTCGGCGGTGATCTTCACGTCTGCGGTGACGGTATTGCCCAGCATGTCGCTGCCCGCGTGTTCCAGCGCGGCGTGCAGCACCAAGTCATCGGCCTGCGCCACACACTCCAACAGGGTCTTGCCCATGCGCCCGGAACATCCGGCGATGACGATCTTCAGTTTGCTCATGGTGCGGCCTGCTTGAATGGCGCAGCTTCTTCGATACGCTGCAGGACGTCTTTATCGAAATAGAGGGTCATGTGTTGCGACTCGATCAGTTTGCCTTCCTGCTCGAAGCGGTAGATGTAGTCCCAGCGGTTGGCATGGAACGGATCACTGACCAGCGGTGTGCCGAGCACGATCTTGACTTGCTGCTGGGTCATGCCGATTTTGACCCGCGCGCGCATCTCGGGAGAGATCAGGTTGCCCTGACGGATCTCGATCTTGTGCGGGGCGAGCCAGCCGCACGAAGCCAGCAGCAATGAAATGAAGATGATACTGATACGCATTTTTATACCTTCCATAAATCGGCGAGCATGATACATCAAGCCGCGATGCCCAGCATTTCTGCGGCGTGTTTGCGTGTCGTCTCGGTGAGGGTGACCCCGCCCAGCATACGCGCGATCTCTTCGATGCGCTCTTGCGGGGCGAGCACCTTGATACGGCTCAGTGTGGTGCCGTCCTGTGCCGCTTTGCTCACTTGCCATTGTGCATCTGCCTGCGCGGCCACTTGCGGCAGATGGGTGACACACATCACCTGATGGCGCTTGCCCAGCTGTTTGAGCAGCGCACCGACGATCTCGGCCACGCGCCCGCCGATACCGCTGTCCACTTCGTCGAAGATCAGTGTCGGCACGGTTGCCGCGCGGCTGGCAGCGACCTGTATCGCCAGACTGATACGCGACAGTTCTCCGCCGGAAGCGACCTTGGCCAGGCTGCGCAAAGGACTGCCCTGATTGGCCGCGACCTGGAATTCGACCGCCTCCAGCCCGTGTACATTGCCTTCGGGCAGAGTTGTCAGTTGCACGGCGAATTGGCCGCCCTGCATGGCCAGCGTTTGCATCGCGGTCGTGATCTCGTCCGACAGCTTTTGCGCCGCTTTGCCGCGCACCGTGCTCAATTTTTTGGCGACTGCTAGATAGGTGTTGCGGGCGGCTTCATCCTGTTGTGCCAGCGCGGCCAGATCGGCATCACCGCCCAACTCGTCCAGACGCGCCACGATGCCTTGCAAGGCATGCGGCAACTGTTCGGGCGGGACACGGTATTTGCGCGCTGCCTCCACCACGTCGGCCATGCGTTGTTCCTGCTCGCGCAGTTGTTGCGGGTCGGCATCCAGCCGCTGCTGGTAATGGCGCAACGCATACACGGCTTCCTGCAATTCGTTCTGCGCGCTCTCCAGCATGGTGAGTGTGTCTTGCAGGCCGCTATCGAATTCCAGCCCGGCGCGCAGACGCGCGGTGAGTGCATTGAGCTGTGCCAAACAGGCGGTGTCGGCTTCGCTCAGCACTTCCACCCCGAACTGTGCCGTCTCCAGTAACGCGGCGGCATGCGACAGGCGCGCATGGTCGGCCTGCAAAGCTTCCCATTCGGGGGCGGAGAAATTCAGCGTCTCCAACTCGCGGCGCTGGAACACCAGCAGCTCGCGTTCAGCCGCCACCGCTTCGGCGTTCTGTTCCAGTTGCACACGGCGGCGATGTAATGTCTGCCACGCCTTGTACGCCGTCGCCACGTTTTCCACCTCGGCCTGCAAACCCGCATGGCTGTCCAGCAGGTCGCGTTGCGCATCCTGGCGCAACAGCGACTGGTGCGCATGTTGTCCGTGGATATCGAGCAGATGCTCACCCGCCTCGCGCATCTGTTGCAAGGTGGCGCTGCGCCCGTTGATAAAACCGCGCGAACGCCCGCCCGCATCCAGCACTCGGCGCATCAGGCACACGCCCTCATCCCCTTCCAGCTCCTGTTCGCGCAGCCAGGTTTGCAATAACGGCAAGGCGGCAGTATCGAATTCGGCGCTGATCTCGGCGCGTTCACATCCCGCGCGCACCATGCCGCCGTCACCGCGTTCGCCCAGCGCCAGCGAGAGTGCATCGATCAGGATGGATTTGCCCGCACCGGTCTCTCCGGTGAGCGCGGTGAAGCCGGGAGAGAAATCGAGTTCGAGAGAGGAGACAATGACGAAGTCGCGGATGCCGAGGAATTTAAGCATCGAATAGTCGCTTGCAAAGCGCGGCGAAATCATTCTCGCCCGCTTGCGGGAGAGAGGTAGGAGAGAGGGAGACGGGCTTCGGTTGATTCATTTTCAACATTGAATTTTGCCCGTCAGAGGGATTTGTTCCAGAGCAGTTTTTCGCGCAGGGTGTGGTAATAGCTGTGCCCCACCGGATGCAGCAGATGCACCGGCTGATCGTGACGCGCCACGATCAGCCGGTCGTGCACTTGCAGGTCGAAATGGGTATGGCTATCGAAACGCACATGTACGTCGCCGGTGCGATGCATCAGGATCTCGATCTGCGACGCCCCACTCACCACGATGGGGCGGTTGCTCAGGGTATGCGGACATACCGGCACCAGCGTCATCACGTCCAGCGCCGGATGCACGATAGGCCCGCCGGAAGACAGCGCATAAGCGGTCGATCCGGTGGGGGTGCAGACGATCAGGCCGTCGGCGCGCTGGGTGTAGAGATATTCGCCGTCGATACGCACTTCGCACTCGATCATGCTGCCGATGTTGCTGCGGTGCACCACCATCTCGTTGAAGGCGATGGCATGGGACACCTCCACGTTCTTGCGCATCACACTCACGGACAGCAACATGCGTTTCTCGGTGACGTAATCGCCCTGCAACATGGCGAACAGGCTGCGTTTCATCGATTCCAGCGAAAGATCGGTCAGGAAGCCGAGCCGCCCGTGGTTCACCCCGACCAGCGGGATGCCGAACGGCGTCAGGGTACGGGCAATGTTGAGCATGGTGCCGTCGCCGCCCATCACCACTGCCAGATCGACTTCGCTTTTCATCTGCGCCAGCGACAACACGCGGTACGGATGCTGGCCGAGGTGTTCGGCAGTCAGGCTGTCCACCACCACGGACACACCCTTTTCCGCGAGGAAAGCCGCGAGCCGCAGCAGGGGTTCCGCAATGGCGGGGGTCTTGTATTTGCCGATCAGGGCGACTGTTTTGAAGGAAAAATTCATGGCCGCGATTAAACCACATCGGCGCAGCAATCGCCATGCCGCCCGACAGAGGCTTAAAGCGACGGGACGGGCATTACAGCCCGGTTGTTCGGTGCTATGATTGCGCCAAAAGACGCGCTTGCGAACGCATTAAGAAAGTCGGTGTGACATGCCTCCCCTCTCTGCCCGGAAAAACAACACTCCCACAGGTGTATTGCAGTCGGTCGCCACGATCACCTGTCTGCGCGACCGCGATCTGTTGGCGCACTCGCTGGTCAGCACTCTCTCCGAACTGATACACAGCAGCCGTGTCAGCATGTACCGCATCGTGTCCAACGATCACGGCGGCGAGGCAGTTCTGGTCGCCGAGGCTTGCTCGCATCCCGGCAATGCCTCCGCCAGCCCAGAGATCGGTATCCCCATCGCCAGCCGGGCCGATTTCAGCACTGTCTGGCACACCGAAAAAGAATATGTCAGCCCTATCGTGAAGAACGACTATCTGTCGGTCTATCCTATCATCGGCCAGCACGGCACCGTCGGCCTACTGGAGACGATTTCGGATGCCCACAGCGAAATGGAGCGCCATCTCATTTCGGCCTTCCTGAAGGTGTACAGCAACTACCAGACGCTGCTCGATGAAAGCGAGACCGACACACTCACCGGTCTGCTCAACCGCCGCACCTTCGACAACAATATCGAAAAGATCATCGCTGAGCATGCGCTGCCGGATGACGAGTCCGGCTCTCCCGCCGGGCAGCGCCCCGCCCGGCGCGTATTGGGAGCGGAGCTGCCACACTGGCTGGCGATCATCGATATCGACCACTTCAAACGCATCAACGATGAGTTCGGCCACCTGTACGGCGACGAGGTGCTGATCCTGCTCTCGCGCAACATGCAGCGCATCTTCCGGCAGCGGGACAAACTGTTCCGCTTCGGCGGCGAGGAATTTATCGTGGTGCTGGACCGCACCAGCGAGGAAAACGCAAAAGCGGCACTGGACAGATTCCGCGTTGCCATCGAGCAATATGATTTTCCGCAGATCGGTAAGGTCACCATCAGTATCGGTTTCGTGCGGCTGGATAAACCCGACGTGCCGTCGGCCATCATCGGTCGCGCTGACCAGGCTCTGTATTACGCCAAACACCATGGCCGCAATCGCGTCTGTTTCTACGAAGACCTGGTGGTGGCCGGTAAACTCAGCGGCGAGCATTATTCCGATGACCTGCAACTGTTCTGACCCCGCCCCTCTCGTGCCGGGCCGGAACGGGCGGTGTTAAGATACCAGCCTATGCTCAATGACCGCGCACAGATCCTGCTGAAGACCCTGGTGGAGCGCTACATCAGCGACGGCCAACCTGTCGGTTCGCGCGCACTGCAACAGTATTCCGGACTGGAAGTCAGTTCCGCCACGATACGCAATGTGATGGCCGATCTGGAGGAGATGGGGCTGGTATGCAGTCCGCACACGTCTGCCGGACGTATCCCGACCGCATTGGGTTACCGCCTGTTCATCGACAAGCTAATGGTGGTGCAGCCCCTGGACACCAAACATGTGCAACAACTGGAGAGCCAGCTCCAACCCGACAACACCTCGCGCCTGATCACGCAGGCTTCCAACCTGCTCTCCGATCTCACACGGTTTGCCGGTGTGGTCGCCACCCCCAAACGCACCTCCATCACGGTGCGCCAGATCGAGTTTCTGCGCCTGTCCGAATCCCGCGTCCTGCTCATCATCGTGATGCCCGACGGCGAGGTCGAGAACCGCGTGCTGGTGACACACAAGGACTACAGCCAGTCGCAATTGACCGAGGCCGGAAATTTCCTGAGCCAGCATTATGCCGATTGCGCTTTTGCCGACATCCACCAGCGTGTGCAGAACGAACTGCACCAGTTGCAACACGAACTTACCGCGCTGATGAGCGCGGCGATGGCGGCCAGTGACGCGGTGATCGCGCGCAAGCAGGAAGATTACGTCATCACCGGAGAGCGCAATCTGCTACACAGCAACGACCTCGCGGCAAATATGAAGCAGTTGCGCGGCCTGTTCAACGTGTTCGAGCAGAAGACCGAACTGCTGCAATTGCTGGACGCGGGCCGACACGCACCCGGTGTGCATATCTTCGTCGGCAATGAATCCGGACTGGCCGGATTGGACGAGTGCAGCGTGGTGAGTGCACCGTATACGGCCAACCAGCAGATTGTCGGCACGCTCGCCGTAGTCGGGCCGAAACGCATGGACTATGAACGCATCGTTCCCATCGTGGACATCACGGCCAAACTATTGAGCAACGCGCTCTCACAGCATTAAGAACGGGGAAAAGTAAAGGGAGAAGGGTAAAGGGTGAAAAACGGTGGGGCATCCTGCGGCCCACCCTTTCCCCTTCTCCCTTTACCCTTCCCCAAATAAACATAACCGACAAACAAAACCTCACAATGAGCTACTTCACCGAACCCGCCCACACCCACGGCACACCGGAAAAGACCGCCGTGCTGCTCATCAACCTCGGCACGCCGGAGGCTCCCACCGCACAGGCGGTGCGTCCGTATCTGAAAGAATTCCTGAGCGATCCGCGCGTGGTCGAGATACCCAGGGCCATCTGGTGGCTGATCCTCAACGGCATCATCCTCAATGTGCGCCCGAAGAAGTCCGCCGCGAAATACGCCAGTATCTGGACCGGGGCCGGATCACCCCTCAAAGTCTTTACCGAAGCACAGGCCAAGCTGTTGCAACAACACTTGCAGCAGCACACCGACGCCCCGCTGGTGGTGGACTACGCCATGCGTTACGGTAATCCTTCGGTCGCCGGGGTGATCGCCAAACTCAAGGCCCAGAACTGCCAGCGTATCCTGCTGTTGCCGCTCTATCCGCAATATGCGGCCAGTTCCACGGCGACCGCTTTCGACGCGGCTTACAAAACACTGCTGCAAATGCGCAACATGCCGGCTCTGCGCACCATCAAACATTTCCACGACGATGCCGGATACATCAAGGCCTCCGCCCAGAATATCCGCGACTACTGGGCGCAACACGGACAACCCGACAAGCTGGTGATGAGCTTCCACGGCGTGCCGCAATACACGCTGGAAAAAGGCGACCCTTATCATTGTGAATGCCTCAAGAGCGGCAGATTGATCGCCGAAGCACTGGGGTTGAACAAGGAACAATACATCGTCAGTTTCCAATCCCGCTTCGGCAAAGCGGAATGGATCAAACCTTACACCACCGCGACACTAGAGGAACTGGGCAGGCTGGGCACGAAGCGCGTGGATGTCGTTTGCCCCGGTTTTGTGGCGGATTGCCTGGAGACACTGGAAGAGATCGCGCAGGAAGGCAAAGCAGATTTTCAACACGCGGGCGGCGGAGCTTACCACTACATTCCCTGCCTCAATCAGCGCCCCGACTGGATACAGGCACTGGGAGAGTTAGTCTTGTCTAATCTGCACGGCTGGCTGGACAAGACAGATCACGCCCAACTCGAACAGAGCCGTTTGCGCGCGCTCGAACTGAACGCCACACGATAGTTTTTAGTCGGGGATGATACGCCGCAAGATCAGGAGAGACTGATGCGCTCGCTCTCAAGCTGGATCATGTAGCGCTGCACGACGTTACCCGCGCCCCGGCTGAGATTGACGAACTCCATACCAACATGGTGTATCTCTTCGCCGCCGCGTGTCTTGTTGGTCACGAACACATTACAGACCTTCAAATTGAGCGGAACCGGACCGACCACAGGAAATTCGATGGAACAGCCCGACATGATGGCACCTTGGGAAAAGTTCGGCGGGACATTGCCCTTGAGCGTCAGACCGATACCGCCGACACTCATGTCCGCGAGGGGAATCTCGATGATTTCTTCCTCACCCAATGGGATCTTGCAGATCAACGCTTTGCTGCCTTGCGGCGTATTCAGGCGAAAATATTCCCGGCGCTGGATACGTTCGATCGATTGGGGCAGTTCGATGGAGAAAGCCGCCCCATCCGGCAATGAGACCAACTCGATATATTCCGATTTCCAGCGCACCCGGACTCCCGTTTGCGTGGAAAAAGTCAGATTATCGCTTTCGGCGACTTTTTTATTGATGCGATCATCCCCGCTGACATCCAGATAGACGGTCTCATCTGCCGCATTAACCTTCAACACGGCGGTCAACAGGTTGGCGCCGTTATGCGCATCCAAATTGAGTGCAGGACGATGCTTCGCCAAGTCTTCAAGAATGAAGATGATCTCTTTGCGGTTGTATATCGCGAAATCTGATTTTTCAGCCGTCATCGTCTATTGCACATCATGTCAAATTAATCGACAACCCTGACTAAGAGGATTGCGCCTGCTTTTCCGGCAAATCACCCTGTATTTGACTACGGGCATAACCATGAGGGGCGCAAGTTTACTTTCTTTACAGTACAAAATCTAGGCACTTTTCATCCAGCTCTATGTATGAATATATTCAAAAATCATCACGCCTATGGGCATAACCGGAGATTCCGGTTAGAAATCTGACCACTGCATAACTGATGCGCAACACGATACGCCCCCACAGTGCGCGATGCTGTAGATCGGATGACATCACCCGTTTTCCGCCGTGCGTGATCGCCTCCAGCAAATCCCCGCGCAGACCTGCGGCAAACCCATTATCTTTCACGATAATATTGGCTTCTCTCGCCATCAGCAAGCTAAATGGGTCTATATTGGAAGATCCGACCGTCGCCCACTCGCCATCGATGACGGCCACTTTGGCATGCAGGAAACTCGGCGTGTATTCGTATATCTCCATCCCGGCCAGCAGCAAATCCTCATAAAGCGCCAGCGTGGCATAGTGCTGCAAACGGTATTCCATCTTGCCTTGCAACAGTAGCACCACACGCACGCCACGACGGGCGGCTGCAAGCAAAAAGCGGCGAAAACGCCGCCCCGGCAAGAAATAGGCATTGGCGATGACGATCTCGCTGCGTGCGTGTTTGATGGCGCGCAGATAGGCGTGCTCGATGTCCCTGCGATGGCGCAGATTGTCACGGATCAGAAACGCGACATCATGCTGCTGCGCGGACGGCACCATCCGCTCCCGCGGCAATCCGCTCTTGCGCAGATGCGTCCATGACACCAGGCGCCACAAGCTGCGCACGGCATGGGTGATCTGCGCCACGACTTCGCCCTGCACCTGCACGGCATAATCCAAACGCGCCTCCTGCGACTCATCGAGAATATTGATGCCGCCAACAAAAGCGATACGCCCGTCGATCACCACCAGCTTGCGATGCAGGCGGCGCAGACGATGACGCCGCAAACTCCAGCGCGCCAGCTCCGGGCGGAACCACAACACCTTCACACCCAGCATGCGCATCTCGCCCAACCAGGCCGGCGGCAGCTCGGCGGAACCAAAACCGTCCAATAACACATGCACCGACACATCACGGGCGGCGGCGCTTTCCAGCGCCGCTTTCAGTAAACGCCCGGTCTGGTCGGCCGCAAAGATATAGGTCTCCAGATAGATGGTGTGACGTGCCGCATGGATCGCGGCGAACAATTGCGGAAAATACTCCGTGCCGCTCCGCAGCAGGGTGAGCTTATGCCCGCCGACCTCATGCACTGAGCTCACGGCAGACACAGCTCCGCAGAAAGCGCCGCGTGGTCGGATATTTTGTTCCACGGATGGCGCGCATGCAGCACCACCGCTTTCACCGTGAGACCGCGCACATAGATACGATCCAGACGCAGTACCGGAAAACCCACCGGATAACTGCGCGCCAGTGCACCGCCGTCCACTTCGAACACTTCATGCAAGCCAAGCTCCTGCGCCAGCAAGAGGCGGGCGCGGTTGTTCCAGTCGTTGAAGTCGCCCGCGACGATGAGCGGCGCGTTATCGGGCACATGACGGCGAATCCGTTCGACCAGTGCGCCAAGTTGCAGTTTGCGGCCGCGGCTGAACAACCCCAGGTGCACACACAGACAGTGCAATCCGACATCTTGTTGCGGCAACTTCAGCTCACAATGTAATACGCCCCGGCTCTCGAAGCGGTGCGCGGAGATGTTCTGGTTGTCCCAGTTCAGGATCGGATAACGGCTCAGAATGGCATTGCCATGGTGTCCGGCCTCGTACACCGAATTCTTGCCGTAGGCATGATGCGGCCAGGTCGCATGTGCAAGGAACTCATGCTGTGGGTGTAACGCGTGTGTACCCTCCTGATGCAACACTCGGGAATGCGCGCCCTGGACTTCCTGCAGGAACATGATGTCCACCGCAAGTTCGCGCAGGCGTTCACGCAACTCATGCAGCACAAAACGGCGATTGAATTGCGAAAAGCCTTTATGGATATTGTAGGTCGCGACGGATAGCTCGACCATAGCGGGGATAACGGTCACCCCGCTCAGCTGGCGGCAAAAGAGATGATGGCCGGGCGCAGCTCCTGGCGGAACAGGCGCTCGACCTCGATCAATGCGCGCGAACGCGCCGTCTCGGCATCTTGGGCGGAAGCCTTGAACGGCCAGGTCTTGCTGCCGCGCACCCGTCCCGATGCCTTCTCGACCAGTGCGACTTCGACCGTGCCGCGCACCCAGTTCCAATTGGCCTGCCGACCGAGGTCGGTCAGCACCAGCTTGCCGACCAGCACCAGTTCCGCCGCAGCCTGATCGCTTGCCAGAAAACCCGCAGCTGCCAGCCCGCCTTTGAGCAGAGAGGAAAACTCCTGCCGACCGGCATCGGCAGCGACTTCGGGTGTGATGCGGATTTTCTTCAACACCTCATCGATGCCGGCCTGTATCGAGGCCCGCGCGACCGGAGCTTCGATACCGCGGCCGGACGGATCGACCACCCGGAGCGATGCCTGGAATCCGTCCCGTCGAACGGAGGCAGCCAGCGCCTGAGATAACGCACCGACTTTAAGCAAAGGATCTGCGGATATTTCGGCCGCAGCCATGCGCTGGCGTACCTCTTCGTCTATCTTGAGCAACTCCTCGCGCAGCCCTGCTCCGGCCTGGTCGCGCGACAACACCGCCAGCGCGTGAAAGTCCTGGGTCTGCGGATCGCGCCACAGCTTGGCGACAGTCACGCCGCTAAGCACCTTGTCGGTCTTGGCGGAGACCTGTTGCGTGGCAAGTTTATCGACCTGCGCTTTTTTGCCCGACTGCGCTATCGTCGTCCTGTTCTCGGTCGTCACTGCGACGCGCACCTCGAAGATGGTCGCCAGATCACCGCGCGCGCGGTTCTGCGCCTCGGCCTCGGTAGCGCCGACACCGCGACCGATCAGATATTGCTCGTTTGGATATTCGGCTGGCTCACCCGCGATCCAGGTCGGCGCGCCCGCCATCACACAGGCCGACGACAACAGGATCAATACGGCAAAGAACACATTCAAGAAAGTTCGCACAACACTCATGGGGGACTCCTGATCGATAAGCAACACTGTTCGCCTCAATTCGCCGCTTTGGCCGCGGCGGGCGGATTCAAGAAATAGTCGGCGACAAAAGTCTTGCGCGCGGGAGCGACCTCGACGCCTTTGAATTCACGCGAGGCCAGGATATTCCCGTGCGCTCCGTAGTAGGTAGCAGTCACGTCATGCCGCCCTGCGGGTAACGGCAATCTGGCCATCTGGATATTACCCGGCAACAGCGACCAGGTGCGGGTATCGGCACGTTCCGACACATTGGTCGCAACATCGGCGGCAAAATTCAACAGGGCGGAATACGGATTGTCCTGCATCTGCCGCTTCGCCTCCTGCGCTGCCGCGTTCTTCACCCCCAGCCTGAGCACACCCCGTGCAATGATGGATGCCAAGCGGTCATTGAAACTTTTTTCCGCAATGCCATTCACATTCTCCACCACCTCCGAGTCGGATGAGACCGAAGCAGAACTCAATACCACATGATGCACCGGCAGTGAACGTCTGACGAATTTCGGCACGGCCAGACTGAACATCAGCGGACCACTCTTGCCCGCCATCGGATTCGCCACCCGGATGTTATCCTCATCCACCGAAGCCCCCAGGCCGTTGTGCAGGATGAACACCACTTCACTCGCTACCGGCTTACCCGCGCGTATTCTGGACAGGTCATCACGCACGCCCGATGGCACGGAGAATTCGGAACCCTGCGCTTTGTATCCTGCCGCAGCCTTCTCCAACTCGATGCGTGCTGCATCGCGCTCACCCACCACTTCGAAAACCATCGCATTCAGGTAACGCACAAAAGCGCCCGACAGATAGTCGGCGTCTTTGTTGCGCGCGGCGATCAATTTCTGTTTGACATCGAACTGCCGCGCTTCCACGGCTGCCGCATCCACATCACCCATCTGCAGATAATTGAGTGCCTTGAAGGAATAGACCATCAACTGTTCGCTGGGCAAACCCTCATAGGCCTTCATGGTATCGTTCACCGTAACCGAAGCCACCTGCTCCGTGACACTGATGGCATTCAACCTTTCCATGAGCCGCTTTGCCGCTTCCAGATGTTTATTGGATTCGGCATAACTTCCCTGCAAGCGCAGCAGTACCCCTTTGTTGAGATGATGCAGCGTCTCGTCCGGACCGGTCAGATTGAGAGCATCCAGTGTTTTGACGGCCTTATCCAGATCACGGTTAGCTGCCGAACTCTCCACTTGGGCAAAATTCGCGCTATACGTGGCACAGCCCGGCAATGCCGCTACCGCCGCGAGCGCACACAACCCCGACAGCCCGCGCAATACACCCGCTTTTACAACGCTCATTTTGCTCTTCCCCATGCCTCAATCCTTTCCGGAATCCGGCTAACCGGACAATGGCGGATCAACGGAACTTCGCTTCTTTTATGTCCTTCTTGAGTTTCTTTTGACCAGTCCATACCTTGCGGTTATCGGCGATACTGACCAGCGTGAGATCCACCTGATAGAAGCGGATCTGTTCGCCCTCGGTGGCATCGATAATGCTGTTGATCGTACCGATCAGCATATAGTCGGCACCGGTCTCGTTGCCCATCTCCTTGCGGCTGGCTTCGCTGGCATTCAGATCCATGTCGGCACGCTCCGCGCGGATACCTTCCCGCTCGGCCTTGGAAGCGACCACCTCGACACGCCCGGAATTAACGAAGGCGCGCTCAAGGTCGGCGATGAAGGTGCGTGTATTGATATGTTCATGCGAAAGATTGCGCACATTACCGACGATCACCGCCGGTGCTTTGTTGCTCTTCTTCTCATGATTGTCTATCCAGGGACGGGACATCGAATCGCGGATCATCTCCTCCGACACCAGACGGGAATCCGTATCGTTCCAATCACCGGACAGATCCTTGACCTGCTCCACTCCGACCCGTTTCACCTGAGTGGCACATCCGCCCAAAGTCAGCGCCAGCGCACCGATCAACAATACCGTACCTGTCTTCATATTCAACATCACTCTCTCCTTTCGGTAAAAATCCTTTAATGCTCCGCGCACATCCCAGCCATGAATCTACCTTATGCCAGAGCACCCCACAATACTTTCTCCGGCCTAGATATCCCTAACCCGAACCGCCTCTCTGCCGGACTCAGGCATTGCCCAGATTGCGTGACGGCAGATCAATCTGTCTGGCGAAGTCGAGCATGCGCCGGATAGGACGCACGGCATCGGGGATGATCGCCGGATCGACATGGATCTCGTTCTTGCCGCTCTCCAGCACCTCGGCCAGATTGAGCAGGCCGTTCATCGCCATCCACGGGCAATGGCTGCAACTGGTGCAATTCGCACCTCGTCCGGCGGTAGGCGCTTCGAGAAAGAGCTTGTCCGGACACAGGTTGCGCATCTTGTGCAGGATGCCGTTGTCGGTGGCAACGATGAATTCCTTGTTGGGAGAATGCTGCGCGGCCTTGATGAGCTGGGTAGTAGAACCGACCACATCGGCCTGTTGCACCACGGAACGCGGCGATTCGGGGTGCACCAGCACCAGTGCGCCCGGATGCTGCGCTTTCAGCTCGATGAGTTCTTTGGCTTTGTATTCGTCGTGCACGATGCAGGAGCCCTGCCACAACAACATGTCCGCGCCGGTCTGTTCCTGAACGTAGCTGCCGAGATGGCGATCCGGTGCCCACAGTATCTTCTGGCCCTGTTCATGCAGATGTTTCACCACCGGCAGCGCGATGGAACTGGTCACCATCCAGTCGGCGCGCGCCTTCACTGCCGCACTGGTGTTTGCATATACCACCACGGTGCGGTCGGAATGTGCGGCGCAGAACGCGGCGAACTCGCCGATGGGACAACCAAGATCGAGCGAGCATTCCGCCGTGAGATCAGGCATCAGCACACGCTTTTCCGGATTGAGTATCTTCGCGGTCTCCCCCATGAAGCGCACACCGGCCACCACGATGGTCTTGGCCGGATGATGATGGCTGAAATTGGCCATATCCAGAGAATCGGACACGATACCGCCGGTCGCCTCGGCCAGATCCTGCAAATCGGGATGCACGTAATAGTGCGACACCAGCACCGCATCCTGCTCTTTCAGCATGCGCTTGATACGCGCGATCAACTCGGCTTTTTCACCCGCCTCCGGTTCGCGCGGACGCTTTGCCCAGGCAAGCGCAGTGTTGCAACTCGTCTGCGCCGTGTCGGGATGGTCGTAAGCGATGGATATCTCGTTCTCGTGCATTCCGTTTCCTTTGATCCTTGCCGTATGCGCCGGCATCACCTACGCATCATGCGCGCCGCCAGCTCGTCCCTTGCGGCGTGTCTTCCAGCACGATACCCGCTTCCAGCAACTCTTTACGGATGCGATCCGCCTCGGCGAAGTTCTTCGCTTTCTTGGCGGCGATGCGCGCTTCGATCTGCGCGTTGATGGCAGCATCATCCAATCCGCCCTCACTCGCTCCGCCTTGCAAAAATTCTTGCGGGTCGCGTTGCAGCAGACCCAAAACACCCGCCAGCGACCTGAGTTGCAAGGCTCCTTGCGCAGACTGGGTGCGATTCACCTCATTGGCCAAATCAAATAGCACAGCGACTGCTTCCGGAGTATTGAAATCATCATTCATCACCACCTGAAAGCGCTGAGCGTAGGATTCACTCCAGTCAATCCCTTCCCCCTTTACCCTTCCCCCGTCCCCGCAGCTTTTCAACGCCGTATAAAGCCGCGTCAGCGCGCCCTTTGCATCATCTAGATGGGCATCGGAATAATTCAGCGGGCTGCGATAGTGCGCGCGCAGGATAAAGAAGCGCACCACTTCGGCGTCATACTTCTTCAGCACCTCGCGGATGGTGAAGAAGTTACCCAGACTCTTGGACATCTTCTCGTTGTCCACACGCACGAAGCCGTTGTGCATCCAGTAGTTCACGTATTGGCACTGGTGCGCGCCTTCGCTCTGTGCGATCTCGTTCTCGTGGTGCGGGAACTGCAAATCCGCGCCGCCGCCGTGGATGTCGAAATGTTTGCCGAGCAGCTCCGAACCCATCGCGGAACATTCGATGTGCCAGCCGGGACGGCCCTTACCCCACTTGGAATCCCACTTCACTTCGTCCGCTTCGGAGTCCTTGGCGTGTTTCCACAGCACGAAGTCGAGCGGGTCATGCTTGTCCGTAGCCACTTCCACGCGCTCGCCCGCACGCAGGTCTTCCAGCGATTTACCGGAGAGCTTGCCGTAGCCATCGAACTTGCGCACGGCGTAGTTCACGTCACCGTCCGCCGCTTTGTAGGCGAGGCCGTTCTTTTCCAGTTGCGCGATCATCTCCAGCATCTGCGGCACATACTGTGTCGCGCGCGGTTCGTGATCGGGGCGTTGCACGCCCAACGCATCGGCATCCTCGTGCATCGCGTCGATGAAGCGCTGCGTGAGTTGATGGATGGATTCCTTATTCTCCGCTGCGCGTTTGATGATCTTGTCATCGATGTCGGTGATATTGCGCACGTAGGTCACATCGTAACCGGACGCCTTGAGCCAGCGTTGCACCATGTCGAACACCACCATCACACGCGCATGACCGAGGTGACAATAGTCGTACACCGTCATGCCACACACATACATGCGCACGGTGTTGGCTTCGATGGGTTTGAAATCCTGCTTGTCGCGAGCAAGGGTGTTGTAGATTTTCAGCATATCAAAACCTTTTTTATCCGCAGATTACGCAGATTCACACAGATTAAATCTGCGGCAATCCGTGTAATCTGCGGATGATAGTTTGCTTTTAGTTCTGTTCTTTCGCCCAGGAATCTTTCAGCGTCACCGTGCGGTTGAACACCAGCTTGCCGCCGGGTTGGTGGTCGCGGCGGTCGGTCACAAAATAGCCCAGACGCTCGAACTGGTAGCGCGTTTCCGGCGCGGCATCCTTCACGGCACTCTCCACCCAGCCCTGCACCACGGTGAGCGAAGTCGGATTCAGGTGAGTGCAGAAATCCACATCCTTATCACCATCCGGTTCCGGTACGGTGAACAAACGGTCGTATACGCGAATCTCGGCGGGCAGCGCATGCTCACGCGAGAGGAAGTGAATCACGCCTTTGACTTTGCGGCCTTCGGGATTTTTGCCCAGCGTGTCGTGATCGATGCTGCACTTGAGTTCGATCACCTTACCCGCTGCATCCTTCACCACATCGTCGCAACGCATCACGTAGCTGTGGCGCAGACGAATCTCGCCGCCGAGGGTGAGGCGCTTCCAGCCTGCAGGGGGTACTTCGGCAAAGTCATCGGCTTCGATCAACAGCGAGCTACTGAACGGCACGACACGCTTGCCGAGCTCCGGCATGTTCGGATGAAAATCCGCTTCGCGCGTCAACGCGCCGTCGGCGTTGGTGATGCTCACCTTGAGCGGGTTGATGATGGCCATCACACGCGGGGCACGCAGCTCCAAATCTTCGCGGATCGCGCCTTCCATGATCGCCATGTCCACGCTGTTCTCACTCTTGGAGACGCCGATGCGTTTGGCGAATTCGCGGATGCCTTCCGGCGTGTAACCGCGTCTGCGCATGCCGCTGATGGTGGGCATGCGCGGATCGTCCCAGCCGCTCACGTGTTTCTCGTTCACCAGTTGCAGCAGCTTGCGCTTGCTGGTGATGGTGTAGTGCAGCTCCAGGCGCGAGAACTCGTACTGGCGCGGGTGGCAAGGGATGGTGATGTTGTCCAGCACCCAGTCGTACAGCGGGCGGTGGTCTTCAAATTCCAGCGTGCAGATGGAATGGGTGATGCCTTCCAGCGCGTCGGAAATGCAGTGGGTGTAGTCGTACATCGGGTAGATGCACCACTTGTCGCCGGTGCGGATGTGGTGCGCGCGGCGGATGCGGTAGATGGCCGGGTCGCGCATGTTCATGTTGGGCGAAGCCATATCGATCTTGGCGCGCAGCACCATCGCGCCGTCGGCGAATTCGCCGTTTTTCATGCGCGTGAACAGGTCTAGATTTTCGGCCACAGAGCGGTCGCGGTTGGGACTGTTCTTGCCCGGCTGGGTCAGCGTGCCGCGATATTCGCGCATCTGCTCCGGTGTCAGGTCGTCTACATAGGCCAGACCTTTATTAATGAGCTCCACCGCATAGTCGTACAGCGCGTCGAAATAGTCCGAAGCCCAGCGTACTTCGCCGTTCCACTGAAAACCCAGCCAGCGCACGTCGTCCTGAATCGATTGCGCATATTCCTCGCTCTCTTTCTCCGGGTTGGTGTCGTCGAAGCGCAGGTTGCAAGTGCCCTTGTAGTCCTGCGCCAGCCCGAAATTCAGGCAGATCGACTTGGCATGACCGACATGCAGATAACCGTTCGGCTCGGGAGGGAAACGCGTGGCGATATTGCCGTGTTTGCCGCTGGCGAGATCGCCATCGATGATAGTGCGAATGAAATTGGAGACTGGGGCGGCGGAGACGGGGGTATTACTGCTCATTTTTCGGGCTTGGGTTGTCCATGTGATGGGGCGGAATTCTACCCGAAAACATAGCGCAACCAGCAGGCTTCATCGCACTGCCGCAAGGAATTAGGGTGAAAGCAGCGCACTTATTTGGTAGAATTCTCCCCCTTTCGATGGCGCATCATCCCATCGCGACCCGATTTGCGTAACCTTCTGGAAAAACATTCGATGAATATGTTCAACCGTATCAGCCAAAACACGGCACTTTGCGCACTGTTACTACTGTCCATCAGCATGCCCGTCTCTGCCGATGATATTCAGGATGCCAGCAAACTGCTTAGGCAGGGACAGCTCACTCTGGCGCTGGAAAAGGTAGAGGCCATCCTCGCCGTCAAGCCCAATGACGCACAAGCGCGTTTCCTGAAAGGGCTGATCCACACCGAACAGGGCAGGGCCGCCGAAGCAATCAAGGTATTTACCTCGCTCACGCAGGACTATCCAGAATTGCCCGAACCCTACAACAATCTGGCGGTACTGTATGCCGGCCAGGGACAATACGAAAAAGCCAAGACTTCGCTGGAAATGGCGATACGCACCCATCCCAGTTATGCTACCGCACACGAGAATCTGGGCGACATCTACGCCAAAATGGCCAGCCAAGCCTATGACCGTGCGCTGCAACTGGACAAGAGCAACACCAGCACACAGACCAAGCTGGAAATGATCAAGGAGTTGTTCGGCAGCAGCAGTAGCAAGACCACACTCGCCTCCCGCAACGTGGTCAGCGCCACCAAATCCGGCAGCACTGCGGTCACCACGCCCATCGCAGTGACACCGCCCCCGGCAGCCAGCAAGCCGGTCATTGCGGCACCAGCCAAGCCGCTCAATACCGCCCCCGCCGCCGATAACAGCGGCGATGTGACCAGACTCCTCCATGACTGGGCCGCAGCTTGGTCAGCCAAGAACAGCAAGAAATATCTCGCCTTTTACGGCAAAGAGTTCAAGACTCCGGATGGCGAAAGCCGCAGCGCCTGGGAAACACAACGCCAGGAACGTATCGCCAAACCCAAGTCTATCCATGTGGAAATCAAAGACGCCAAGGTCAAGCTGAATGATGACAATCATGCCACCGTCAGTTTCAAACAGTTCTACCGTGCCAGCCATCTGCAAACCTCTGCCAGCAAAACGATGGAGCTGACCAAGAGCAACGGCAGATGGTTCATCGTGGAAGAACGCGCGGGTAAGTGACCGATGTCCTACGCAACGATCACCTTGCTGCTGATCGGGGTGATCTCCTCCCCGCTGAAGACTGGCGAGAACAGTTCGCACAGCATGGAAGAGCTGCTGGCGAAAAGTCTGCATTCCGTCGGTGAGAACAGGCTCGATGTCGCGCTGAACGAGGTCGATTCCCTGCTTGAGACCAACCCGAACTTCAAACTGGCGCAACTGATCAAAGGCGACCTGTTGCTCGCACGTGCGCAGGCACTCAACGATTTCGGCAATGCACCCAACGCTTCACGCGAGAACATGAACGATCTGCGCGACGAAGCACGCGCCAGACTGCAACGGGTACAACAGGCTCAGCCGGTTAATGCAATCCCCCGCTATCTGTGGCAACTCGACCCGCAGCAGCGCCATGCCATCGTGGTGGACACCAGCAAATCAACCCTGTATTTGTATGAAAACGTCGATGGTGAGCCGCGTTATGTCGCGGATTTCTACATCAGCGTGGGCAAAAAAGGGGCGGACAAAGTCTCCGAGGGCGACCAGCGCACCCCGCTGGGGGTCTATTTCGTCAATGACCATCTGGGCAAAGATAAGATCACCGACTTCTACGGCCCAGAAGCCTTTCCCATCAATTATCCGAACGAATGGGACAAACGCCAAGGCCGTGACGGGCACGGCATCTGGCTGCACGGAGTCCCTTCCGACACTCTCAGCCGCCCACCGCGCGCCAGCAACGGCTGCGTGGTGCTGGCCAATAACGACCTGCTGCGCCTGGGCCGGTACGTGCAAGTGGGCCACACCCCGGTCATCATCACCGGCCAGATGGACTGGAGCGACGACAGCGACCGCGCTGAGCGCAGCGCGCTACTCAACGAGATCGAAAAATGGCGCAACGACTGGGCCAGTCTAGACACGGACGCCTACCTCGCCCACTATGCGCAAGATTTTTCCAACGGCGCAACGACCTTCGATGCCTTCGCCCAGCAAAAACGCCTGGTCAACTCGGGTAAGACCTGGATCAAGGTCGGACTTTCCAAACTCAGCATCTTCGGCTACCCCAGCCAGCCCGGCCTGGTGGTAGTGAACTTCGAACAGGATTACAGCAGCAACAATCTCGCCAATCGCATGAACAAACGCCAATACTGGATGAAACGCGGCGACAAATGGCAAATCGTTTACGAGGGTTCCGCATGAACATCGCCAGAATATTTTTCGCTTTACTGCTCACCGGCCTGTGCGCCCTGCCGGTACACGCAGCTTCAACCCACGCACAAAAAGGAAAAGCAAACATGGTCAGACTGCACACCAACCACGGCATTATCACCCTCCAACTGGACGCGGAAAAAGCGCCGAACACCGTCCAGAATTTCCTCGATTACGTGAACAGCGGCTTCTACAGCAACACTATCTTCCATCGCGTCATCGACGGCTTCATGATCCAGGGCGGCGGCTTCGAACCCGGCATGAAACAGAAGGAAGTTAACGCGGCCATCCAGAACGAAGCCAACAACGGCCTGACCAACGATGCTTACACCATCGCCATGGCTCGCACCAACGACCCGCATTCCGCCACCGCCCAGTTCTTCATCAACATAAAAGACAACGGCTTCCTTAACTTCAAGGCCGAGAACAGCCAGGGCTGGGGCTACTGCGTGTTCGGTAAAGTCGTGGAAGGCACAGAAGTAGTCGATGCCATCAAAAAGGTGAAGACCGGCAGCAGCGGTTTCCATCAGGACGTACCGACCGAGGATGTCATCATCCTCCAGGCCGAAGTCGTTCAATAAGGATCAAGGCGATAGGATTGAGGAAAACGCCCCCCCCGCTTTGCCTCAATCCTAGATCCTAAATCCTAGTATGTCCCACAGCCTCTTCATCTCCGATCTGCACCTGTGCAGCAGCAGCCGCAAAAGCACGCGCCTGTTCGAACATTTTGTGCAGCACACTGCCCCGCATGCGGAAGCGCTCTACATATTGGGCGATCTGTTCGAATACTGGGCGGGGGATGACGATCTCGGCACACCGTTCCATCGCAAGATCACCGGTGCCCTGCGCGAGTTGTCGCGCAACGGAGTGGCTATCTTCATCATGCACGGCAACCGCGACTTCCTCATGCAGGAGAAGCTGGCCGAAGCTTGCGGCGCCAGCCTGCTCAACGATCCCAGCCTGCTCGACCTGTACGGCACACCCACCCTGCTCAGCCACGGCGATGCCTTGTGCACCGACGATACGGCTTATCAGGACTTCCGTCGCCAGGTGCGTGATGCGGGTTGGCAACAGCAGTTCCTCTCCCTGCCGCTGGCCCAGCGCAAAGCGCAGATCGAACAACTGCGCATACAAAGCAAATCCGAGAAACAACACAAGGCCATGAGCATCATGGACGTGAACCCGCAGGCGGTGCAGGAACTGTTACAACAAAATCACTATCCGCGCCTGATCCACGGACACACCCACCGTCCGGCGCATCATCTATATCATCTGGATGGCCACACCTATGACCGCTGGGTATTGGGCGACTGGGACAAACAGGCGAATGCCCTACGTTGTGACAGCACCGGCATCCATTGGGAAGACATCAAGGCTTAATGCCGCCAGGGCACAGGCTTTCACAGGGAATTCCGTTGCGATTCCCGTCCAGCGTAGCTACCCCGCAACGTGTCAGATAGAAATACGCCTCCGCACAGGAATCCATCTGGGCACACGATCTTTTAGCGGCACACGTTGCGTCATAGACCACCGCAGATGATGCGGATGGCACACTGCTCTGCGGCGCGTCCGGCCTCACTGCGGGATGGGTCTTGCGCCACAACCAGGGCGCGCTGGGGGTGGCTTGCGACCACAGGCCGCGGCGTGCCTGTTGCGCTTCCTGCTGCAAAGCGAGATAGGCGCGGTCGCTGTGATGATAGGAGTATTCCCAGGCCATGCCGCGCCTGACCTGCGCTTCGTTGACATTCAATCCGTCCACTGCGAGAAAAGCGATGACACGCCCGTATTGATCGACCGCCTGACTATCGATCCGCACCTGGCGTTTGCCGACCATCTCCAGCAAAGAAGCGCGCGACTGCGCGCCGAATGCCTGCTCTTTCTCCGGCGCATCGATGTTCGCCATACGGATCTTGATACGTTTGCCGTTGCGTAGCACCATCACGGTATCACCATCCATCACCGCGATCACTTTGGCATCGAACGTTTCGGCCTGCGCGCCCAGCGCCATGCAGCACAACAGGGCAACGAGCCAGTTCATCACAGCAGCAGACTCTTGATCACTGCCAGCGTCAGCAAGGTGTACCCTGCCGCGAGGATGTCGTCGAACATCACCCCCAGCCCCCCGTGCCAGGTCTTGTCGAAATGACGGATCGGCTCCGGCTTCCAGATATCGAAGAAACGGAACAGCGAAAACGCCAGCAACTGCCAGATAAAACCGTCCGGCGTGAAGAACAGTACCAGCATAAAGGCCACGACCTCGTCCCACACGATGCCGCTGTAGTCGTCCACCCCCAAGGCCTTGCCGGTGATGTCGCACACCCAGACACCGATGGCGAACAGCCAGATCAACAGCAGAATGAACAGTGCATCACTCAAGCGCGGCGCGAGATACCAGTAAAGCGGGAAAGCGACCAGCGTGCCGAAGGTACCCGGCGCTTTGCGCGACAACCCGGTACCGAATCCGAACGAGATCAGATGCGCGGGATGGCTGCGCAGGAAGGCCCAATCCGGTTGCAGACGCAACTCATATTCATGCTTGGAAATGGTCATAACCAGACTCCTTGATATGCAACTCGCTGCCATCACTGCCGTACACCTTGCAGCCCGGTTCCTCCGTCACTTTGCCGATACGAGTCAGCGGCAGAGCGAGTGTCGATGCACACTGTAGTATCTCGGCCCGGTGCACAAGCGGGGCGGTGAAACACAATTCGTAATCGTCGCCACCGGCCAACGCGCAGCGCAACAGTGCCGCCTCCGCCAAATGTCCGCGCAGAAAATCGCACACCGGCAGGGCGTCGAGCTGTATCTCCGCCCCCAGCCGCGAGCAGGCCAGGATATGCCCCAGATCGGCCAGCAACCCGTCGGACACATCAATCGCGCTGTGCGCCAGTCCGCGCAATTGCACGCCCAGTTCGACGCGCGGCTGCGGTTGATGCAGCCGCGCCGCACACGCTGCGAACACCTCAGTCGGCAATATGATGTGCCGCTGCATATGCGCCAAGGCCAAAGCCGCATCACCCAGTGTACCGGACACCCAGATGTCGTCACCCGCCCGTGCCGCGTCGCGCCGCAATGCGGCTCCTGTTGGCACTTCGCCCATGATGGTGATACTCAGATTGAGAGGCCCGCGCGTGGTATCCCCGCCGACCAGTTCGACACCGTATTGCTCCGCCAACGCAAAGAATCCGCGACTGAACGCCGCGAGCCAAGCCTCATCGACTTGCGGCAGCGACAAAGCCAGCGTCGCCCAGCGCGGTGTCGCGCCCATCGCCGCCAGATCGGAAAGGTTTACCGCCAGTGTCTTGTGGCCCAGCAGGAACGGATCGGCATCGGGAAAGAAATGGGTGCCGCTCACCAGCATGTCGGTCGACACGGCCAGCTCCATACCCGCCGCGATGCGCAGCAATGCCGCGTCGTCACCCACCCCCAGTTCCGCGCTTGGCGTGGGCCGGGTGAAATAGCGTTGAATGAGATCGAATTCGGACATGCACCAAACCCTTTACCACAGAGACACAGAGACACAGAGGAAACCATTCAACCGACTTATGGTTTGGTTTGTTTCTCTCTGTGTCTCTGTGTCTCTGTGGTGCAATGTTTTACTTCGCGTTTACTTCGACCGCGCGCAATTGCGCCGCGAGCTTGTCCAGCACGCCGTTGACGAACTTGTGGCCGTCGCTACCGCCGAAGGTCTTGGCCAGCTCCACACTTTCATTGATGACGACGCGATACGGCACCTCGGGCAGATTGGCCAGTTCATAGGCACCGAGCAGCAGCACGGAAAATTCGATCGGACTCAGTTCGTTCAGCGGGCGATCCAGATGCGGTGCGATCTTTTCCTCCAGGGCCTCATGCTGGTTCACCGCGCCCCGCAACAGCTGGGTGAACAATTCGACATCGTAACGCCCGACGCTTTTTTCGTCGCGCGTGGCCTTGTCGATCTGCGCCACATCGGAACCGGCCATGCGCCACTGGTAGAGTCCCTGCAGCGCCAGTTCACGCGCGCGGTGGCGCGCACTCTTGGTCGGCGCGTTGGTCTTGTCCTTCATACGATCGCCTTCAGCAGGTTCGCCATCTCGATCGCCACCAGCGCAGCCTCCGCACCTTTGACGTTCATGCGCACTTCCGCCTGCTCGTCGGTATCGGTAGTGAGGATGGCATTGGCGATAGGCACACCGGCATGGAGCTGCACTTCACCCACCCCGCGCGCCGACTCGTTGGACACCACCTCGAAGTGATAGGTATCGCCACGGATCACCGCACCCAGCGCGACCAGCGCGTCGAACTTGTGGGTCTGCGCCATATGCTGCAACACCAGAGGGATCTCCAGTGCGCCCGGCACGGTCACCAGCGTGATATCCGCGTCGCGCACACCCTGTGTGACGAACTGGGCGCGGCACGCGGCCAGCAAACCCTCGCACACCGTGGTATTGAAGCGGCTCTGCACGATGCCGATGGACATCCCCGTCCCGTCCAGGTTCTTTTCGATCTCTTTCATTTTGTATCCTTGCTTTGACAGTAACGCACCACTTCCAGACCGAAGCCTACCATGCTGGGCAATTTGCGCGGGGTAGCCAACAGGCACATCTTGCCGACATTGAGATCGCGCAATATCTGCGCGCCGATGCCGTAACTGCGCGGGTCCCATTGCGCGTGATGCGCCTCCGGCTTGGCCGACGCGCGCGCCAACAGGCTGGCCGCAGTCTCGGCATGATGCATCAGAACCAGCACACCCGCCTCGGCCTGGCTGATCTTGCGCAAGGCATCGTGTACGCTGGTGGAATCCGGATAACTCGCCTGTTCCAGAAAATCCATCACCGACAACGGTTCGTGCACCCGCACCAGTGTCTCCTTCTGTGCATCGATATGACCTTTGGCCAGCGCCAGATGGGTCTGCGCAGTGGTCTTGTCGGTATAGGTATACAGCTCGAACGGGCCATACGCGGTCTGCACCTTGCGCTGCGCGACACGCTCGACCAGTTTTTCGTTGTGGCTGCGGTATTCGATCAGGTCGGCGATGGTGCCGATCTTCAGGCCATGTTGTTTGGCAAACGGGATCAGATCAGGCAAACGCGCCATCTCGCCATCATCCTTGAGGATCTCGCAGATCACCGATGCGGGAGTCAGCCCGGCCAGTTGCGCCAGATCGCAACCCGCCTCGGTATGACCGGCGCGCACCAGCACACCGCCGTTCTGCGCGCGCAAGGGGAAGATATGGCCGGGCTGCACGATGTCCCCCGGCTTGGCATTCTTGTCCGCCGCCACCTGAATGGTACGGGAACGATCCGCCGCCGAGATGCCGGTAGTGACACCGCTCGCCGCCTCGATGGAAACGGTGAAGTTGGTCGCCAGCGCCAAACCGTTGGCACTCACCATCAGCGGCAGGTTGAGCTGCTCGCAATGTTTCTGCGTCAGCGTCAGACAGATCAGGCCGCGCCCGTGTTTGGCCATGAAGTTGATCTTTTCCGGGGTCACGAACTCGGCCGCGAACACCAGGTCGCCCTCGTTCTCGCGGTCTTCCTCGTCCACCAGCACCACCATGCGCCCGGCACGGATCTCTTCGATGATTTCTTTTATGGGTGCCACATCAGTCATTGCTCATTCTTTCTCTGCTTGCATCATACGTTCGACATAACGCGCGATGAGGTCGATCTCCAGATTCACTTTCCCCCCCGCGCACAATTGGTTCAGTGTGGTCACCGCCAGGGTATGCGGGATGAGATTCACCTCGAACTCGCTGCCCGCCACACGGTTCACCGTGAGGCTCACCCCGTTGATGGTGATCGACCCCTTCACCGCGATATATTTCGCCAGGGCATGTGGCGCACGCACGATCAGCCGCCAGCTCTCGCCGATATCATTGAACACCACCACCTCGCCGACACCGTCCACATGGCCGCTGACCAGATGTCCGCCCAAACGGTCGGACAGGCGCAGGGCCTTTTCCAGATTGACCAGACTACCCTGCCGCTCCAGACCGACGGTGCAGTCCAGCGTCTCGCGCGAGACATCCACGGTGAACGTCTTGTCGGCTATCTTCACCACGGTGAGGCATACACCGTTCACCGCGATGCTGTCGCCGAGTGACACGTCACCCATACCGAGATCCTGCGTCTCCACACTCAGCCGCAGTCCGCCCTCGCGATCCTGCGCGCTGCTGATGGTGCCGACATCGGCGATGATTCCGCTGAACATGATTATTCCCTCTTCACTTTGACCACGATACGCAGATCGTTTCCGACCTGGCGCACATCCTGCCAGACCAATCCGACGCGCTCATCAAGCGCGGCCAGTTCGCCCAGTTGCGCCATACCGCGTGCCATATCGCCCAATAACTGCGGCGCGAAATATAACACCAACTCATCCACCAGCCCGGCTTTCAGCAAGGCACCGTTCAGGGTCGTACCCGCCTCGACCAGCACCTCGTTACAGCCGATGGTGGCCAGGTGGCGCAGGGTGGCAGCCAGATCGACGCGGCCCCCCTCGTCGGCAAGCACCACGACCGTTGCTCCGGCCTGTTGCAGTGCCGCGTGTTTTTCGGTATCCGCCGTGGCTGTCACCACCAGCACCGTTCCGCCCTGGAAGATACGCGCAGCGGGAGGAAGACGCAGATGGCTGTCCAGCACCACACGCAAAGGTTGCCGCGTCGTTTCGACATGCCTGACGGAAAGTTGTGCATCGTCTGCCAGCACCGTATCGATACCGGTCAGCACCGCGCAGGAACGCGCGCGCCAGACATGCACATCGCGCCGCGCCGCCTCTCCGGTGATCCACTGGCTGGTACCGTTGGCCAGTGCGGTGCGACCATCCAGACTGGCGGCGATCTTGCTGCGCACCCAGGGCAGACCTTGTTTCATCCGTTTATCGAAACCGATGTTGAGCAGGCGCGCCTCCGCCTCCATCAGACCACATTCAACCTCGATGCCTGCGGCACGCAATGCGGCGATACCTCTGCCAGCCACGAGCGGGTTGGGATCTTGCATGGCGATCACGACACGCGCCACTCCCTCCGCGATGAGCCCGTCCGCGCAGGGCGGGGTACGGCCATGGTGACTGCATGGCTCCAGCGTGACATAAACGCTCGCACCCTGCGCCCGCCCGTCCGCCGCACGCAGGGCCAGCGGTTCAGCATGCGGCTCACCCGCTTTAACGTGCCAGCCTTCGCCGATGACCTGTCCATCTTTTACCAGCACACAGCCGACCCGCGGGTTCGGCGTCGTGGTGAACATCCCCCGGCCGGCAAGCTGCAATGCCCGGGCCATCCATGTGCTGTCGTTCCGCCCCATGCTCAGTCCGATTTGCGGCGTTTGGTGCCGGGCTTGCTGACGGCGTCGATAGCCTCCGAGAAATCGCCCACATCTTGGAAGCTCTTGTAGACCGAGGCGAAGCGGATATATGCGACCTTGTCGAGTTTCAACAGTTCTTTCATCACCATCTCGCCGATCTGGCGCGAACCGATCTCGCGCTCGCCCAGAGCGAACACCTTTTGCGTGACATGGTCGATGGCCGCATCCACCAACTCGGTGGACACCGGACGTTTGTGCAAGGCGCGCGTGAAGCTGGTACGCAACTTGTCCTCGTCGAACTCGCTGCGCATACCGTTCTGTTTGACCACCTGAGGCATACGCAGCTCCACCGCCTCATAGGTGGTGAACCGTTTGTCGCACGACAGGCAACGGCGACGGCGACGGATGCTGTCGCCCTCCTCGTTCTCCCGTGTGTCCACCACTTGGGTGTCGGGATGTTTACAGAAAGGACATTTCATGGGAAAAAACGTAAAAAGTGAAACGTGAAATGTGAAACGTAAAATCGCTTCTGCGTTTCACCTTTCACAGACTCACCTTCACGTTTCACAGCTTCAAGCACCGTACACTGGGAACTGCGTGGTCAACTTCTTCACCTCGGCGGAAACGCGCGCGATCACCGCTTCATCATTTGGCGCATCCAGCACGTCGGCGATCAGGTGCGCCAGTTTTTCGGCTTCCAGCTCCTTGAAGCCGCGTGTAGTCATCGCGGGCGAACCGATGCGGATGCCGGAAGTGACGAATGGTTTCTCCGGGTCATTGGGGATCGCGTTCTTGTTGACGGTGATGTGCGCCTTGCCCAACGCCGCTTCGGCATCCTTGCCGGTCAATTTCTTGGCGCGCAGATCGACCAGGAACACATGGCTGTCGGTACGCCCCGACACGATGCGCACACCGCGCTCGCTCAACACCTTCGCCATCACGCGCGCATTGTCGATGACCTGTTTCTGATATTCCTTGAACTCTTTGCTCGCCGCTTCCCTGAACGCCACTGCTTTGGCCGCGATCACGTGCATCAGCGGGCCGCCTTGCAGTTGCGGGAAAATGGCCGAATTCAGCGCCTTCTCATGCTCGGCCTTGGCCAGAATCAGGCCGCCGCGCGGGCCACGCAGCGTCTTGTGGGTAGTGGTGGTGACGAAGTCGGCGATACCGACCGGATTGGGGTAATAACCCGCCGCGACCAGACCGGCGTAATGCGCCATGTCCACGAACAGGTAGGCACCCACGCTGTCGGCGATGGCACGGAAACGCTTCCAGTCGATGACCAGCGCGTAGGCCGATGCACCCGCCACGATCATCTTGGGTTTGTGCTGTGTAGCCAAGGCTTGCACCTGATCGTAGTCGATCTCTTCTTTGTCGTTCAGGCCGTACTGGATGGCGTTGTACAGCTTGCCGCTGATATTGACCGAAGCGCCGTGAGTCAGGTGACCGCCGTGCGCCAGGCTCATGCCGAGGATGGTGTCGCCGGGCTTCAGCACCGAAACGTACACTGCCTGATTGGCCTGCGAACCGGAGTGCGGCTGCACGTTGGCATATTCGGCACCGAACAATGCTTTGGCGCGGTCGATAGCCAGTTGTTCTGCCACATCCACGTGTTCACAACCGCCGTAATAACGTTTGGCGGGATAACCTTCGGCATATTTATTGGTGAGCTGGCTGCCCTGTGCTTCCATCACTGCCGGGCTGGTGTAGTTCTCCGACGCGATCAGTTCGATGTGATCTTCCTGACGGCGGGTTTCATCCTGGATCGCAGTCCAGAGTTCCGGGTCGGTAACGGCGATGGTGTTTTTGCGCGAGAACATGGCGGCCTTTCAAAGTAAGAGAAACGGAAAGCGCGCATTTTATCACGCCGCACCGAATACTCCAGAAACGACTGTCAGCGCCCCGCCACCGACATACGCTCGATCAGTATCGAGCCGCACTGGCGCGAGCCCTGCACCAGCACGTCGTTGCCGACGGCGGCGATAGCCATGAACATCTCCTTGAGATTGCCCGCGATGGTGATCTCTTCCACCGGATACTGGATCTGGCCGTGTTCCACCCAGAAACCCGCCGCGCCGCGCGAATAATCGCCGGTCACCGGATTGACACCGTGCCCGAGCAATTCGGTCACCAGCAGGCCGCGCCCCATCTGCTTCAGCAGGCCGTCGAAATCCAGCTCACCCGACTGCACGATGAGATTGTGGTTACCCCCGGCATTGCCGGTGGTCTGCATACCCAGCTTGCGCGCCGAATAACTGCCGAGGAAATACCCGTTCAACATCCCCGCGTCAACGATGGTGCGGCGTTGCGCCTTCACCCCCTCGTCGTCGAAAGCGCTGCTCGCCAGTCCGCGGCGGATATCCGGCACATCGTCGATGCGGATATTGGGGGAGAAGACCTGGGTGCCGATGCGGTCGAGCAGAAAAGATGATTTGCGATACAGGCTGCCGCCGCTCACCGCGCCGACGAAATGCCCGACCAGACTGGCCGCGATGGGAGCCTCGAACAACACCGGACACTGCACGGTGGCGAGACTGCGCCCCTTCAGGCGGCGCACGGTACGTTCAGCCGCGATACGCCCCACCTCTTCCACCTTCAGTATCTCCGCCGCATTGCGTGCCACGCTATACCAATAATCGCGCTGCATCGCGTCATCCTTGCCCGCGATGACCGCACAACTCACACTGTGCCGGGAAGTCGGAAAACCGCCGACGAAACCGAGACTGTTGGCATAGACGAACTGGGCCTCGTGCACATTGATGGTCGCACCTTCCGAATTCTTGATGCGTTTGTCGGTCGCAAAAGCCGCCTGCTCGCATTCGCGCGCCAGTTCTATCGCGCCGTCCACATCCAGCGTCCACGGGTGGTACAGGTCGAGATCGGGGAACTCGGTCGCCAGCATCTCCGGCTCGGGCAGCCCGGCACATTCATCACTGGCGGTGAAACGCGCGATGTTCAGCGCCGCATCCACCGTGTCGCGCACTGCCTGCGCAGAAAAATCGGAAGTGCTCGCGTTACCACGGCGCTGGCCGATGTAGACCGACACACTCAGGCCCTTGTCGCGGTTGTATTCGATGGTCTCGACTTCCCCCTGGCGCACACTCACACCCTGCCCGAAACCGTCCGAAACTTCAGCGGCGGCAGCTGATGCGCCTTGTTTGCGGGCATAACGGATCAGGTCTTGCGCGATCTCTCTCAGTGTTTCCTGAGAGTGGGAGAAACGTGATTCTGGGGTGATGGGAGCGGCCATAAACGGATTTTTCGGGGAACGGTTACTCGGAAGGCGCTATCATATCAACAATCCGTTTATATTTTCCGCCCCGCCATGAATAAGCACCCAGACGACGACCTCGAAGAACTCCCGCCCAGCAAGACCAAGATCAAGAAACAGATGCTCGAATTGCAGGATCTCGGCGAACAACTGGCTGCGCTGAACAAAGACCAGCTCAACGAACTGGATCTGCCGGAGAACCTGCGCGACGCGATCAACGAGGTGAAACGCATCACCAAATTCGGCGCCATCAGCCGCCAGATGCAATACATCGGCAGACTGATGCGCGATGTCGATCCCGCACCCATCGTGGCCAAGCTGGAGATATGGAACGGCACCTCCAAACAACATATCGCCTGGCTGCACCAAGTCGAACGCTGGCGCGACCGTTTGCTGGAAGAGCCGAACGCACTCACGGAATTGCTTGCCGCCCACCCGCAAGCCGATGCACAACACCTGCGCACGCTAATCCGCAACGCACTGAAAGAAAAAGAACTGGCGAAGCCGCCTAAGAGTTTCCGCGAGATATTTCAGGTGCTCAGAGACATCATTCCAGAATCACAGGCTTGAGCATCTCCTAGCGCGGCGGCTCGGCGGCCTTGCCCGCACCGAGGGCTATGCCCCACCGTGGCAAGACCGCCCCACCTAAGAGTTATCGCGAGATATTCCAGATACTCAGAAACATCATCTCTGAAACACAGCCTTAAGCACGCTCAGACCGGAGGTTCGCTTGCTCTTCCCGCACCAGCGGGCTGCGCCCCTCCGTGTCAGAATGGCCATCCCAAGCGCTACTGCCTGATAACTTCCAGCCCGGCCTGCTCCCAAGCCTGAATCCCGCCTTGCACGTTGCTGACTTGGGTGAAGCCAGCTTCTTGCAACAGCGCGACCGCCTGAGCCGAGCGACGGCCGGAACGGCAGATCACCGCGATAGGTTTGTCTTTGTAGTTTTCCAGCTCTTTTAAGCGCTGCTCCACTTCCCCTAACGGGATCAGTTTCGCATTCGGGGCATGGATGGCGACATATTCTGCGGGTTCACGCACATCAAGCAGCAGTGCGCCTTGGGAGTTCATGTGTTGTGCCTGCTTCACATCCACGCCCTGATTCGCCTGTAGTTGCTGCGTCACCACAACTGCGCCGAGTATGGCTGCCACTACCCAAAATATCCTGTTTGATTTCATGTGTTACTCCTGTTTGTCGATGTGGACGCGATTACGCCAATTGATACGCCGGGAAACCGCTCTGTACCCAGCCCATCATCCCGCCGCGCAGGTTATATACATTGGCGTAGCCTTGCTGTTGCAAAAACATACAGGCCTGCGCGGAACGTGCACCGCTGCGGCAGACCATGACCAGCTTCTCGGTCTTGCCCAACTCATGGACTTTGGCAGGCAAGATGTGCAGTGGCAACGCCTCGGCCTTCGGCACAGTGCCTTGGGCAATCTCTTCCATCTGACGCACATCGATCACACGCAATTGATGACCGTCATCTTCCAGCCATTGCGCAAACAGGGATGCATCGATCTCTTGAACATTCATTCCTAACATAGCGGGACTCCAGTTGTTGGCAGATTTTGCATATTAGCATATTCTAATGTAATAGCAAGAACGGCCTGGAGATGTGACTGCGCCTACTCGGGACGCACGGCAAGACTACCTTTACCGCACCAATCTTTCGCAAACTGCCCTGCCACCCGCCCGCTGCGCGAGCCGCGCATTAACGACCACTGCAATGCCGCCGTGCGCACGTCATCAGCGAGTCCCTGCTTCCACCCGTGATGCGCCAGCCAATGCGCGGCCACTGCCAGATATTCATCCTGGGTGAACGGGTAGAACGATATCCACAGGCCGAAACGCTCGGACAGCGATACCTTCTCCTCCACACTTTCCGCCGGATGTACTTCGTCGCCGACGTGTTTGGTGGCGAGGTTGTCTTGCATGTAGTCCGGCATCAGATGACGGCGATTGGAGGTCGCGTAGATCAGCAGGTTATCGGAGAAGGCCACCAGATCTCCATCCAATGCGGCTTTGAGCGCTTGATAACCCGGCTCGGCATCGTTGAAAGAGAGATCATCACAATACAGGATGAAGCGCTCACTACGCCCCTGCACCAGCGCGACGATGTGCGACAGGTCGATCAACCCCTGTTTATCGATCTGAATGACGCGCAGACCTTGTTCTGCATATTCATTCAGCAACGCTTTCACCAACGACGACTTGCCGGTACCACGCGCGCCGGAGAGCAACACGTTGTTGGCCGTACCACCGTTGACGAACTGCCGCGTGTTCTGCTGGATGCGTTGTTTCTGGTCGTCGATGCCGAGCAGGTCGGCCAGTCCGATACGCTGGAAGTTGGGCACGGGATGCAAGCTGCGTTGCAAATGATCCCAGCGGAATGCGGCAGCGGCATGCCAGTCGGGAGACTGCGGCTGCGCACCGGGCAACACTCTTTCCAGGCGGGTCAGCAGGCCTTCGGCGCGGGTGAAGAAATGGTCGAGTTTATCCATGCTAATTTTCGGTATATTTGGTTTGAGCTTGAATGCAGCAAGCTATCTGGCATTCGCCCTGCGTTCTTGCCCCTTCTGCGCAAATGACAGCAGCGATTTCAACTTGGCGGAGCGTACCGGCTTGTGCAACAAATGCCAACCCTGCGCTTTAACTTCTTTCAATACCTCTGGGGAGGTGTCCCCGCTGATGAGTATGCACGGGATTTTTTTGCGATAACTCGCCTCCGCCGCCTGTACGACTTGTATGCCATTGCCATCCGGTAAGCGGTAATCGCAAATCAACAAATCCGGGGCAATGCTTGAAAACAACTGCCGCGCCTGGGTCAACGAGGCGGCAACGTGCACCTCGTATCCCCAAGACGCGAGCAAACCCTGTGTGCTGACTTGCACCAAAGGATCATCTTCCACTATCAATATTTGCATATCGTGCGCATTTTTCATTTCCGCGACGGCTGGCGCATGATCGGGGAGTGTGATCTGTGGCTCGGTTTTCACGGCTGTTTCGGACAAGGGGATTTCGATAGCAAACACCGAGCCCGTACCAAGAGCAGAGCGCAGGTACAAAGAGCAGTGCATCAAATTGCACAAGCGTTGAACGATGGAGAGCCCCAGTCCCAGTCCTTTTTCACGGGAGCGTTCGGCGTTGTCCAACTGCACAAATTCGCGAAAGATGAGCTGCTGTTTATCTACCGGAATGCCAATACCGTTATCGCGAATTTCGATGCGCAGCCGTTGGCCGCGTTTGCGGCAAGCGAGCAGCACCCGTCCGCCTTTCGGGGTGTAGCGTATTGCGTTACCGACCAGATTAAGCAGAATGCGCTCCAGCAAAATCGCATCACTCTCTATCAAGGAAGAGCATGGCCGTATGCTTAATTGAACATCCTGTTGTGCCGCAAGCGGGACATATTCCTGCTTCAGGCGCGCGAGCAATTGCCCAATATCCAATGGCCGTATAAAGGGCTTGACCAAGCCCGCATCCAGCTTGGAAATATCCAGCAGAGAATCGAGCAACCCGGACATGGCATGCGCGGACTCTTCGATCAATTTCACCAAGCGGCTCTGCTGCGGCGTGGACACTTCGTTGCGCAATTCTTCGACGAACAAAGCCATCGCGTGCATGGGCTGGCGCAGATCGTGACTGGCTGCCGCCAGAAATCGGCTTTTATCCAGACTATCGGTAATTGCCTGTTCTTTTTCCACGCGCAATTGTTCGAACTGATGCGCCAATACCAGCGCCAGCAGCAACACTTCTACAGTAACGGCAAGCAGGCCCAGATGTTCGATGTAGAAGGTGTAGATATTCTCAAAGCCGTTCAGCAGCAGCGATAGCGAACCCAATATAAAGAAGACACCCACGGCGAATAAATATCTGAGTGCGGAGATATGGTGCTGCCTGGCTCGCAAAACACCCGCAACCAATCCGTAACACAGGAATAGTCCCACCCCAAGACGAGCCAGCTCCAGAGACCAATTCGGCTTGATCAGCGCCAGCACAATGAAAGCTGCAAACAGAACTAGCAGCGCTTGGGCTGCTCGATATAAATGCGGGGTGGTGATACTGGTGATGTCCAGCAAGCGCGTCACAAACAAAATATAGGCGCAGTTGGAAAACAGGATGGGCATACTGATCAGATAGAACCAGTGTATTCCAAACAACTCGGGATAGATCAGCAGTGCGGTCCCGTTGTAAAACAGGTTGCCCAGAATAAACAGTGCATACAACGCATCGGTGGCAGTTTTTCTGATGGCGGCGAGTGCCGCATAATAAAAGGCCAGTCCGAACAAGATTCCCATGCAAAATAGTGTCAGTGCATTGCCCGGGTTAATGGCGCTCCGGTAATGTTCCAGCGTATCCAGGTAGGGCAGCGGTTGCGCCAACAGGAACGGGGATGAGATTTCTGTGTAGAGACGGTAATGCCCGACGGACAATTTAATTTCGCGTCCATGCCGCAAAAAGAAAGGCATCGGAGAGGTGTTCTGAATGCCGCCTTCCACTTCGACTACCAGTTGATTGCTGGCATCGTATATACGGTGACGGAACTGGTTTATCACACTGGAGTTTTTGAAATCCAGCACCAGCGGCATGTCTTGCGCGATGTCGAATTCTGCCCGGTAGAGGAAATGGCCGCCGGTCTGCTCCGGTCGGCTGATCGGGATGAGTCCTGATTCATGCTGTCCGTCCGCAAGCCAATCGGCGGGCGGCTGAAACCATTGGCCGCTGAACAGTAGCGGCTGAGCCTGGCTCGGCAAACAGGCAAACAACACACACAACGCGACCAACGAGGCAAGGTGTCGGCGCAGCATCTTGCTTAAAACCTAGCTATTTCCAGGAGGCGATTTTTCATCACCCAAACTGGAATCGAAGCCTAGCACCTTGCCCGCCCATATGAAAAACACCCAGACCAGAATACCAAACGGCAGATAACCGAAGTAACCCAGTAAAGGCATTTCTGAAAATAGATGAATGACGTTGACATAGGGAACATCGTATATCCAGAAATTCGGATTGGTCGGGAACGGCGGCACGTTATGCGATATCGGATTGATACTTTCGCTACCGTGATTCCACATTTCCCAGAAGAATCCGGTGAACAATGACGCTAAGGCGACCAATATCATCGGACTCCAGTTGCCCTGTGCCAGAGCGGAGAACGGGGTCCAGATGTTTTTGCGGATGAGCTGCCCGGCCAGCACGGCCAACGGGCCGATCCACATCGCCCAAAACAAGGGATAAGGCAAAAATACGGTCAGTACAATCAACGCTAGTCCGCCCCATAACAACAAGCTTCCCGGTAGCGCCAGTTTCGGGCCGTTGCTGAAGCGCACGGCCAGCGCAGGAAAGGTCAACAGCAAGGTGTACCACTCGAACACGGCAGGCCATACCGTGGTATAGGCAAGCAAGAAAATCACCACAATCGCAGGGTGCGAAAGTGCCGCCATGTGGCCGTTGGGGTAATACCAGTTGGAAAGGACGAAATAGTCAAAATATTCGAAAAACAGCCAGCCCACCACCGATACCAATGCACTGATAACAAAGGTTCGCGGCTTGCTCACCATGAAAGAATTGCCGCCGCTACGATAATAGCTCAGTCCGTCCAACACCAGAATAAAGCCCCACCACATCGGCGTAAACGCGTAATAGACCAGATCGCCAAAAGGCGTGACCCGTGCCCACATCAACCACCAGAAAAACAAGGTGCATGCGATGCCGATCCAAAACCAGAAAGGCAGTCTGGTGGGAGTGGCCGGGGGTGCGGGCGGCACCGGTTTGAAGCCGAACCAAGCAGGAAATAGTAACAGTGCGGTTATCGCCAGACAGGGGATCAATATCAGGCAAAACACCAGCAGACTGAATCCGGGAGCACCGGGGATTTGTTCGGGAGGAAAGACGCCAAACTTGGGCGGCAAATGATCAACAGGATAAGCAAACCATGCCGCAATCAATGGCAATATCAGGCAGGCCAGAAAAGGCCAGATCAATTCCAGCTTCAAGCGCATAGCAGTCTCCTTATGGTTTGAGCAACATTCCGCAACAATGCTGAACTGCCGGGATGGCGGGCGAAAAATCGCCGTCCACCGCACAGAGAATCAGCTGCGATAGCTGGCGTTGATCTTCACGTAGTCGTAGGAGAAATCGCAGGTCCACAGCGTGGCATTCACCGCGCCACGATTCAGCACCACGCGGATGGTGATGTCACTCTGCTGCATAACACGCGCACCGTCTTCTTCCTGGTAACTCTTTGCACGCCCGCCATTTTCGGCGACCAATACGTCATCGAGATACAACTTGAGTGTCGCGACATCAAGATCGCCCACTCCGGCATAACCAATGGCGGCAAGGATACGCCCGAGGTTGGGATCGGAAGCGAAAAATGCGGTCTTGACCAGCGGCGAATGCGCGATGGCATAGCCGATCTTCTTGCACTCGGCCTCGTCTTTGCCGCCCTCGATCTGGATGGTGATGAACTTGGTCGCGCCTTCACCATCGCGCACAATGGCTTGCGCCAAGATGGTGGCGACTTCGGTGATAGCGGCCTGCAATACTACGCGATTAGATGCGTCTATCGTGACACCGCTCTTGCCCGTGGCGATCAGCATCAGCGCATCGTTGGTGGAAGTGTCGCCGTCCACCGTGATGCAGTTGAAAGATTTATTCGCGGCTTCGCTCACCATCTGCTGCAGCAAGGGTTGCACGACAGCGGCATCGGTGGCGATGTAACCCAGCATGGTGGCCATGTTGGGATGGATCATGCCGGAGCCCTTGGACATGCCAGTGAGAGTGACGGTCTTGCCGTTGATCTGCACTTGTTTGCTCACGGCCTTGGCGACGATATCGGTGGTCATGATGGCCAGGGAGGCATCGAACCAGTTATCGGCTTTCAGATCGCCGATGGCACGCGGCATACCGGCAATGATCTTGTCGACAGGTAGCGGCTCCATGATGACGCCGGTGGAATACGGCAGCACTTGTTCCGGCGCACAGCCCAATAGTTTGGCCAGTTCGGCGCAGGTGACACGCGCAGACTGCATACCTTGCTCGCCGGTTCCGGCGTTGGCATTGCCAGTATTCACGATCAGTGCACGTATACCTTTGCCTGCCGCCAGATGTGCTTTTGCCACCGTCACCGGTGCCGCACAGAAGCGGTTGGTAGTGAACACTCCCGCAACGGTCGCACCGTCATCCAACTTGATGACCAGCAGGTCTTTGCGGTTGGCGCGTTTGATGCCCGCTTCCGCGATACCCAGAGAAACGCCCGCAACAGGCAACAGTTGTGCCGCGACGGGCGCAGAGAGATTCACCGGCATGATTGTCGCTTTCTAGTAACGACCGTGGGTCTTGTGGATATAGTTGTTCATTTCCACCGATTGCATATTCATACGCCGCACGATGCCGTGGGTGTGACGCACGATGCCGCGCATCACGTAATAAACGATGGCAGGTTGCGAGTTCAGCAGCGCCTCGAATCGGGAGCGCTCCAGCACCAGCACCTTACTGTCCGTCTTGGCAATAGTGGTCGCGCTGATCTGCATGGTGTTGCCGCCGACGAAGCCGATGATGCCGGCCAAATCTCCGGTTTGCAGCAGGTGCAAAGTCATCTGCTCCCCGCCGGTATTGGCGGTCGCTTCCACATCGCCGCTGCCCAAAATCAGCAAAGAGTCTTTCAGCTCGGCATCTCCCGGCTTGAGAATGTATTCCCCCGCCTTGTAATCGCGCACCGTGATCAGGCTCGCCAACAAATCGATTTCGGAATCGCGCAGCTCCTCCGACAAAGTGGAGTTGCGCAATGCGTTCAAGATCAAATCGCTCGTTACCATTTATTCTCTCCCCGTAATAATCAGCTCAATTTTCCGTGGCATTGCTTGTATTTTTTCCCCGACCCGCACGGACAAGGATCATTGCGCCCGACCTTCTCTCCCGAGCGCACAAAGGGTTTGTGTTCGGCGTTATCCGGCTCTCCCGATGCCAGCGCCTCTTCGTAAGCGGCGTGATGATACTGCACATTTTCCGGCGTGTGGGGCGCTTCCACCGCCTCCACTTCCTCGCTGCTGCGGATCTGCACATTCATCAATGTCCGGGTCACATCGCGCTTGATGCTCTCCAGCATGGCCGCGAACAGCTCGAATGCCTCGCGCTTGTATTCCTGTTTGGGATTCTTCTGCGCGTATCCGCGCAGGTGGATACCCTGGCGCAGATGATCCAGCGCGGCCAGATGTTCGCGCCAATGCTGATCCAGGCTTTGCAGCATGATGATACGTTCGTAACCGTGCATGGCCTCGCCGCCGACGGTATCGACCTTCGTCTGATATTGCTGCTGTGCCGCCTCGACCACGCGCTGGCTCACACCGCTCTCGTCGAGCTGCTTATCCTGTTCCAGCCATTGCGCCACCGCCAGTTGCAACTGGTATTCGGCAACAAGCGCCTTCTCCAGTCCGGGCGCGTCCCATTGTTCTTCCATGCTGCCCGGCGGGATATATTCCGCGACGAGATCGCTCATCACACCCTCGCGCATCGCCGCGATGGTCTCGGAGATATCATCGCTCTCCAGCAGTTCGTTGCGCTGCTGGTAGATGACCTTGCGCTGGTCGTTGGCCACATCGTCGTATTCGAGGATCTGCTTGCGCATGTCGAAGTTGCGTGCCTCGACCTTGCGCTGGGCGTTCTCGATGGCACGCGTCACCCAGGTGTGCTCGATGGCTTCGCCTTCCGGCAGTTTGAACTTGTTCATGATCGCGGCGACGCGATCCGAAGCGAAGATGCGCAACAGGGGATCTTCCAACGACAAATAGAAACGGCTGGAACCGGGATCGCCCTGACGTCCGGCGCGACCGCGCAACTGGTTGTCCACACGGCGCGACTCATGCCGCTCGGTACCGATGATATGCAGACCGCCGCTGGCAACGACCTGATCGTGGATAGGTTGCCATGTGGCGCGCAACTCTGCCACACGCTGTTCGCGCGCGGCCGCATCCAGACTTTCGTCCATACGCACCAGCTCGATGGGTTTCTCCACGTTGCCGCCCAGCACGATGTCGGTGCCGCGTCCCGCCATGTTGGTGGCGATGGTGATCATTTTGGGACTGCCCGCCTGCGCGATGATCTCGGCTTCGCGCGCGTGCTGCTTGGCGTTCAGCACCTGATGCGGCAGCTTTTCTTTTTCCAGCAACCCGGACAACAGTTCCGAGGTCTCAATCGAGGTCGTGCCCACCAGCACCGGCTGGCCGCGCTGGTAACAATCGCGGATATCGGTGATGACCGCCACATATTTCTCGTTGGTCGAGAGGTAGACCTTGTCCATCATGTCCTTGCGCACGGTCGGACGGTGTGGCGGGATGATGACGGTCTCCAGATCATAGATAGACTGGAATTCGTAGGCTTCGGTATCCGCCGTGCCGGTCATGCCGGACAGCTTGTTGTACATGCGGAAGTAATTCTGGAAAGTGATCGACGCCAGCGTCTGATTCTCTTTCTGGATGGCCACGCCTTCTTTGGCCTCGACCGCCTGATGCAGGCCGTCCGACCAGCGGCGCCCCGACATCAGACGCCCGGTAAACTCGTCCACGATGACCACTTCGCCGTTCTGCACGACGTAATGCTGGTCCAAGTGGTACAGCGCGTGCGCACGCAGCGCCGCATACAGATGATGGATCAGGGTGATGTTGGACGGATCGTACAGGCTGCCACCCGCAGGCAACAGACCGGCCTGCGCCAGCAGTTGTTCCGCACGCTCATGTCCGGCTTCGGTAAGCAATATCTGGTGGTTCTTTTCGTCCACATTGAAATCGCCCGCCCCCTCTTCTTCCTGCTGGCGCACCAGATGCGGCACGATCTTGTTCATGTGCAGATAGACATCGAGATTGTCTTCCGCCTGGCCGGAGATGATGAGCGGGGTACGCGCCTCGTCGATCAGGATGGAGTCCACCTCGTCGACGACGGCGAAATTCAGCCCGCGCTGGAAACGCTCATCTGACCGCGCAGCCATGTTGTCGCGCAGATAATCGAAACCGAACTCGTTGTTGGTACCGTAGGTGATATCGGCGGCATAAGCCGCCTGTTTGTCGCCATGGTCCATATTGGACAGAATGACGCCGACCGACAGGCCGAGGAAACGGTACAGGCGCCCCATCCACTCGGCATCACGCGAGGCCAGATAGTCGTTCACGGTGACCACATGCACACCCTTGCCCGACAGCGCATTCAGATAAGCAGGCAGTGTCGCCATCAGGGTCTTGCCCTCGCCGGTGCGCATCTCGGCGATCTTGCCGTAATGCAGCACCATACCGCCGATCAGCTGCACGTCGAAGTGGCGCATCTGCAAAGCACGTTTACCCCCCTCGCGTACCACGGCGAACGCTTCCGGCAGGATGTCGTCCAGCGTCTCGCCCTGCTGCACGCGCTGCTTGAACTGCGCGGTCTTGTCGCGCAACGCTTCATCGGACAGCACGGCGATCCCCGCCTCCAGGGCATTGATGGCTTCTACGGTACGGCGGTATTGTTTGAGCAGGCGGTCGTTGCGGCTACCGAATACACTTTTCAGCAATTTGGAAATCATGTTCTTGTGTCTACTCTGTCACTACAGCGAATAAATAAAAAAGGGTGAGACTGCGCTCACCCTTATTGCAAAGCTAACGCGCATCAACTTGCAGCATTTTGCAGGAACCGCACCGGATTCTGGGCGAGACCTTTGTATCTCACTTCAAAGTGCAGGTGGTTGCCGGTAGAGCGCCCCGTGCTGCCTACTTTGGCGATCACTTGCCCGCGCCGCACGACGACCCCGACCTTGGTCAGCAATCTGGAAGCATGCGCGTAACGCGTGACGATATCGTTACCGTGATCAATCTCGACCATATTACCATATTGCGGGTGGTAATCCGCGTACACCACCACCCCGCCGGCCGATGCGTAGATTGGCGTCCCCGCCTGCACCATGTAATCCACCCCTTCGTGCATGGCGTTGTTACCCGTGAAAGGATCGATACGCCAGCCAAAGTTGGATGAGTACCAGCCGTCGGTGATAGGCGCTACCGAAGGCAACAGCCTTTTGCTCAGCGTGTTCTGCATCAGCAGCGTTTCCAGCGCCACCAGCTTATCACTACGGTCACTCAACAAAGTGGAAAGGCTGGCGAGCTGCTGGTTCATATTATCCAGAGAGACACCGGCCTGTTGCGCGACCGGCACGTACGGGCCGCCCTGTGCGGGCAACTGGTCGAAGGAGAATTCCTGCGGCTTCATACCGCTGATCTTGGCCAGTCGTGTACCCAAGGTATCGAGACGCAACAATTGCGCCTGCATCTGCCCCAGACGCTTGGCCATGGTATCCAAGCTTTCGCGCAGATACGCCTGTTGTTTTTGCTGCTCGTCCTGCTGCGCGCTGGCCAGCCACAAGCGCAATTCATTGCTGATACTGCCCGGTTGCAGGCGTACGATGGCATACTGCGTCATCAATACCGCACCGATGAACAGCGCAAGTCCCAATACAGCCAGCACCAGCAGGTGTACTTTAGTGAGCGTGACACTGCGCGCTTTTGCCAACTGACTGGAAACTAGAATAATATTCATGCCTCCCCCTTTCTCAAGATTCGATTCCCCTTGTGACACACCGTCTCAACGCCATTCTAACCTCCAGTCGTGAACTGCGACAGCTCACGGGCAAAGCGCAACAACTCACGACATGGCAACGACACTTGGCACAGCTGGTTGCGCCGGCATTGTCACGCGCCTGCCGAGTGACACAGATCGACGGGCAAAAACTGACGCTGACTGCCGATAGCGGCGTGATCGCCGCAAAACTGCGCCAGATGAGCACTGAACTGCTCAGCGGACTACAGGCAAGGGGCTGCGAGGTTACTGTAATTCAAGTACAGGTGCAAGTCAGCACCCCGCCCTATATCCCACCAGCCCAAGCGCGCGAGATTGGCGCGGAAGGGAAAGCACAACTGAACCAGTTGGCGGAAACGCTGGCCGACTCCCCTCTGAAACAGGCACTCACACGTCTGGCGCGCCGCAGTTAGGGCAATATCCGCCAGCCGATCAGCACATAACGTTCCAGCACGAACAACACACCGAACACCAGCAACATCACCACGACAAAACGCACGACCCGCCAAGCGAAACGCAGATAACGCGTATCACGGGTAAACAAATACAGCCCTCCGGACAATACAATGAGCAATGCCGCCAAAATCAGTAACAGTCGCAGTGCCAGCATTGAGAGTCGCGGCTTAGACCGTTTGCAGCTGCAAACGCAGGAAATCCGGTGCCTCTTCCGTCTTGTCGAAAGTAACGAACTCCCAGGCTGATTCATCCGCCAGCATCGCGCGTAACAAGGCATTGTTCAGCGCATGGCCGGACTTGAAGCCGGAGAATGCACCGATTAGCGGATGCCCCAGCAGATACAGATCACCGATGGCATCCAACACCTTGTGTTTGACGAACTCGTCCTCGAAACGCAGACCATCGGGATTGATAACGCGGTATTCATCCATGACGATAGCGTTGTCCAGATTGCCGCCCAGCGCCAACCCCTGTGAACGCATGTATTCCACGTCCTGCATAAAACCAAAGGTGCGCGCACGACTCACTTCCTTGACATAGGAATGCTCACCCAGATCGATCATCACGTTCTGCTTGGTGTTGGCGAACACCGGGTGGGAGAAATTGATGGTAAAACTCAGCTTATAACCGTTATACGGATCAAAACGCACCCATTTGTCGCCATCTTTGACCTCCACGGTCTTTTTGATGCGAATGAACTTCTTGGCCGCGACCTGTTCGACGATACCGGCGGACTGTAACAGGAACACGAACGTCCCCGCGCTACCGTCCATGATGGGTAGCTCGGAACTGCTTAGCTCGACCACGATGTTGTCTATCCCCAACCCGGCCATTGCCGACATCAGGTGTTCGACCGTCGCCACCCGCGCACCACCGGCTTCCAGACAGGTTGACAGGCGTGTGTCATGAACCGCGTACGCATCGGCACGGATATCCACCGGCGGGACCAGATCGACCCGGCGGAACACGATGCCGCTGTTGGCGGGTGCCGGACGCAAAGTCAGATAGACCTTCTCGCCCGTATGCAGACCAACACCCGTCGCCTGCACCGTCGTTTTTAGCGTACGCTGTTTGACCATGCTCTCTCTTCGATAGATCACCAAGAATCAGGGACGCAGTTTAACACAGCGGGGATTACCTTCCCCCCACCAGCGCCGCCTCCCCGTCCCCATCAGTCCGCTTGTTTGCGCAGGAAAGACGGAATGTCCAAAGTTTCCACACCCGATTGCTTCATCGCTTCGACCGTGGCTTCGCGATGACGTCCGGTGCGCATCACAGCGGGCATATCCAGCTCGCGGTAATCGACCATAGGCACATCGTGGGTACCGGTGCGCAATTGCATCTGCGGCACCAACACTGGCTTGGGCTTCTTGTTCGCAACCGAACCCAGTCCCGTCGCCACGATGGTCACGCGCAATTCGTCGCCCATAGTCTCGTCGAACACCGAACCCACGATCACTGTTGCTTCCGATGCGGCAAACTGGAAGCAGTTCATCACTTCGTGCAGCTCTTCCAGGGTCAGATTGCTGCTGGAAGTGATGTTCACCAGCACACCGCGCGCGCCGGACAGATCCACATCATCCAGCAACGGGCTGGCGATAGCCTGTTCGGCAGCCTTCTTGGCGCGATTTTCGCCGGTCGCAGTCGCCGCACCCATCATCGCCATGCCGTTCTCGGACATCAGCGTGCACACGTCGGCGAAGTCCACGTTGACCATGCCCGGCACATTGATGACTTCGGCGATACCCGCCACAGCACCTTGCAACACACCGTTTGCCGCTTTGAACGCCGCAGGCAGCGTGGTCTTGCCACCCAAGACTTCCATCAGCTTGGCATTCGGCACGATGATGAGCGAATCGACATAACTGGCCAGCTCTTCGATACCATTCTGCGCCAGCGTCATGCGTTTGCCCTCGAACACGAACGGCTTGGTCACCACCGCCACGGTGAGGATGCCCATCTCTTTGGCCACTTGCGCCACTACCGGAGCAGCCCCCGTACCCGTACCGCCGCCCATACCGGCGGTGATGAACACCATGTTTGCACCCTGGATGATCTCGGCGATACGCTCTCTATCCTCTTCCGCCGCCGCCTGGCCGACTTCGGGTTTGGCACCCGCGCCCAGACCTTTGGTCAAGGCGGAACCGATCTGCAACTGCACCCGAGCCTGGCTGCGCTTGAGCGCTTGTGCATCGGTGTTGATGGCGATGAACTCGACCCCCTGCACACCTTGTTCGATCATGTGATCGACCGCATTGCCGCCGCAGCCGCCCACACCGATCACCTTGATTACCGCCCCTTGTGGTTGTGCATCCATTAGTTCAAACATCGTTTTCTCCTTATCAAATTACAAACCAACACTCAAATACCCGAAAGAAACCACCAACCGAACTTCACCCTGAACCGAATCAAAAATTTCCCTGGAACCACGTCTTCATCTTTGCCAACACGTCGCTGAACGAACCGGATTGCATGCGCAGATCCTCGTGTTTCTGCTGTTGCTCGAGGCCGTATAACAACAGACCGACACCGGTGGCGAAGCGCGGCGTCTTGACCACGTCGGCCAAGCCTCCGACATAACGCGGCAGTCCCAGCCTGACAGGCATATGGAACATCTCCTCGCCCAGCTCGACCATGCCCTGCATGGCGCTGCTACCGCCGGTGAGCACAATGCCGGAGGACAACAGATCCTCGTAACCGCTGCGGCGCAATTCGGCCTGCACCAACTCATACAGCTCTTCCACGCGCGGTTCGATCACATCCGCCAGTGTCTGGCGCGACAAAGTGCGTGCACCGCGCTCGCCCACGCCGGGTACCTCGATCGGCGCATCGTCGGCCAGCTGGCGCAACGCGCAACCGTATTTGATCTTGATGTCTTCGGCATCCTTGGTCGGCGTGCGCAGAGCCATCGCGATATCGTTGGTGATCTGGTCGCCCGCGATGGGGATCACCGCAGTGTGGCGGATCGCTCCGCCGGTGAAGATGGCGACATCGGTGGTTCCGCCGCCGATATCCACCAGACACACACCGAGGTCTTTTTCGTCGTCGGCCAGCACCGCACGGCCGGAAGCCAGTGGCTGCAGGATCATCTGGTTCATCTCCAGACCGCAGCGATGCACACACTTGAGGATGTTCTGCACTGCGGCCACTGCGCCGGTGACGATATGCACCTCGACCTCGAGACGCATACCGCTCATACCCAGCGGCTTTTTGATCCCTTCTTGCCCGTCGATGCTGAATTCCTGCTCGAGGATATGCAGTATCTGCTGGTCTCCCGGCAAACTGATCGAGCTGGCTGTCTCCACCACCCGGTCGATGTCGGCCTGAATGACTTCCTTGTCCTTGATCTTCACCATGCCGTTGGCATTCGAGCTGCGGATGTGGCCGCCCGCGATCCCGGTATAAACTTCGCGTATCTTGCAGTCCGCCATCAATTCGGCATCCCCCAGAGAGCGCTGTATCGCCGCCACCGTGGCATCGATGTTCACCACCATGCCCTTTTTCATGCCGGAGGACTCGTGCATGCCGACCCCGATCACCTCAAGCGTGCCTTCCGGCTTGACCTCGGCGACGATGGTGACGATCTTCGATGTTCCGATGTCCAGACCAACGATCAAGTTTTTGACTTCCCTGTTTTTGCTCATCGTATTTGCCCTCTAAACCTTGTTTCCAGAAGCCTGCTTTTTCTGCACCGCCAACCCGTTCGGCAGGCGCGCGGCAAAACCGTTGCGATAACGCAGATCGACATGTGTCACGTCGCCGGCAAGGGTCGCCAGACTGTACGGATACACCTCGACAAAACGCGCCATGCGCTGTTGCATCTGTTCGCGCCCCAACTCCAGCACCATGCCGTTGCCCAATCGGGCCTGCCATGCGAAGCGCGGCGACAAGCTCATCTGTGCGACCTGCTGTTGCAGCGGTTGCAACGTCCGGCTCAGTTCGACATACAGCTTCGCCATCTGCGCGGAGGTATCCGGCTGCCCGATAAAGGCAGGCAACACCTGGGCGGTAATATCGTTTTCGCGCGGCACGGTGAATACCTCACCATGCGTGTTCACCAGCGCAACACCGTTCCAGCGCGCCAATGCAACGTGTTCTTCCAGCTCCACTTCCAGGCTCCACGGAAATTTCCTGCGCACACTCACTTTGCGCACCCACGGCAACTGCTCGAACGCCAAGCGCGCGCGTTTCATATCCACCGAAAAAAAATTACCGCGCACCTGCTCACGCACCACCCGCTCCAGCAACTCCACCGGCACCTGCTGCGGCGCAACCGAGAGCGCTACCGTATTGAGCGGGAACACCGGCAGACGCAGCACATAACGCACCGCGCCGTACAGCATCAGCACCAGGCTGAGGCCGAACAAAAAATTGGCGAGCGTGCGCAACAGTGGTGCGTTATCCCACATGTGTACCCTCCAATATCTGCACCACCAACTGCTCGAAACTGATGCCCGCATGACGTGCCGCCATCGGCACCAGACTATGGTCAGTCATGCCCGGCGCGGTGTTGATCTCCAATAGATAGGGCTTGCCGTCTTCGCTGCGCAGAAAATCCACACGCCCCCAGCCCGCACAACCGATCAACTGGAACGCCTGCAACGCCAATTGCTGCATCTCCGCCTCCTGCTCGGCGCTCAGCCCGCAGGGACACAGATAACGCGTGTCGTCGCGCAGGTACTTCGCCTCGTAGTCATAGAACTCGTTGGCCGGCTCGATCTTGATCACCGGCAGCGCGCGCCCATTGAGGATGGTCGCGGTGTACTCGCCGCCGCTCATGAAACTTTCGGCGATCACCACCTTGTCGTGTTTCGCGGCTGCGGCATAAGCGCCCGGCAGCTCCTCCACGGTCTTCACCTTGGTCACTCCGACGCTGGAGCCTTCGCTCGATGGTTTGACGAACAACGGCAGGTCAAGATGGTCTGCCATCGCGTTCCAGTCGGTCGGCCCGGTCAGCGCCTCGTACTCGGGAATGGGCAGCCCGGCCGCTTGCCAGATCAGCTTGGTACGCCATTTGTCCATCGCGATGGCCGAGGCCATCACACCGCTGCCTGTGTAAGGGATGCCCATCAACTCCAGCGCACCCTGCACCGTACCGTCCTCGCCGCCGCGTCCGTGCAAAATGACGAACACGCGCCCGAACTTCTCTTTCTTCAGATCGGACAGATCGCGTTCAGCCGGATCGAAGGCATGTGCGTCCACACCGCTGCGCTGCAATGCGGCCAACACCGCCGCACCGCTCTTCAACGACACCTCGCGCTCAGCCGAATGGCCACCGAACAACACCGCCACTTTGCCGAAGGATTTAGGATCGAGGATCGGGAATTTAGTTGTCTCTGCGCTCATTTCATTTCACCAATAATTCTTACTTCGGGATGCAACTCAATTCCGGTCTGTTGCAACACCGTTGCTTGCACTGTGTTAATCAAATCTTCAATATCTTTTGCCGTCGCATCGCCCGTATTGACGATGAAGTTGGCATGTTTCTCCGACACCTGTGCACCGCCGATACGCTTGCCTTTCAACCCGCAACCCTCGATCAACTTGGCCGCATGGCCACCCGGCGGATTGCGGAACACCGAGCCCGCGTTCGGCTGCTGCAAAGGCTGACTGGCACTGCGCTTCTCCATCAGCGCTTTGATGTCCTGGCGCGCCTGTTCCACATCACCCGCTTCAAACTTCAGCCATGCACCGACGAAGAATTCTTCTTTGGGAAGAGGGAAGGGAGAAGAGGGAAGGGTAGAACCTTCGCACGGTGCCGCTACATCACCCTTCTCCCTTCCCCCTTCTCCCTTCTCCCTCAAAGCCACATGCCGATACCCGATGTCATATTCCTGCGGCGTACGCTCCAGCAATTCACCGCTACGCGTGAGCACCTGCACGCGCTGCACCTTCTGCCAAGTCTCGCTGCCGTAACACCCGGCATTCATCGCCAGCATGCCGCCCAAAGTGCCGGGGATACCGACGAAGAACTCCGCACCGCACAAGTCGTTCGCGGCAGCGAAGCGCGCCAGCTTCGCGCCAGCCACACCCGCTTGCACGTAAATGACGTCTCCCTCCATACGCAATTCGCTCAACGCGCCCTGCATCAACAACACCGTGCCGCGAAAACCGCCGTCGCGTACCAGCAGATTGCTGCCCAGCCCCACGGCCAGCAGTGGTTCATCTGACGGCAGTTGCCGCAAGAACGCTTGCAGATCGGCAAGATCGGCAGGGCGATACATGCGACGTGCCATGCCGCCCGCGCGCCAGCTGGTATGGCGGCGCATGTCGACATCGACGCTCGCTTCGCCGCGCAATCCTTCTGTCCTGAACTGTGCCGGTTCGCTCATCTTCATTTCATCTGCTTCACAAGGTTGGGCACAGCGCCGATAGAACCCGCACCCATGGTCAGCACCACATCGCCCGCACGCGCCATCTGCAAAATTGTCTGCGGCATGTCGGCGATGTTCTCGACGAACACGACCTCACTCTGTCCGGCCACACGCAACGCATGCATCAGGGCGCGACCGTCCGCTGCCACGATAGGTGCCTCACCCGCCGCATACACTTCCGCCAATGCCAGCACATCGACACCGGACATCACTTTCACGAAATCTTCGAACAGGTCGCGTGTGCGCGTGTAGCGATGCGGCTGGAACGCCAGCACCAAACGCTTGTCTGGGAAGGCACCGCGCACGGCGGCGAGCGTCGCTTTCATCTCCACCGGGTGATGGCCGTAATCGTCGATCAGGGTGAACGAACCGCCGCTGGGCAAGGCGATCTCGCCGTAACGCTGCATGCGCCGCCCCACTCCTTCGAACTCGGCCAGCGCGGCCACGATCGCGTCTTCCGCCACGCCAACTTCCAACGCCACCGCGATGGCTGCCAGCGAGTTCAGTACGTTGTGCAGACCAGCCAGATTGAGCGTGATGTCGAGATCGATAGGCACGCTGTTGTGGCGGCACAGCGCCGTGAAGCGCATCTTGCCACCCTCGTGGCGCACGTTCACCGCGCGGATCTGTGCACCTTCGCTGAAACCGTAGGTGGTGATCGGCTTGCTGATGCGCGGCAGGATGTCGCGCACGTTCTCGTCATCCACGCACAGCATGGCGCGACCGTAGAACGGCAGGCGCTCGATGAAATCGACGAAGGCCTGCTTCAATTTGCCGAAGTCGTGACCGTAGGTCTCCATATGGTCGGCATCGATGTTGGTGATGATCGCCAGGATGGGAGTGAGATACAGGAACGAAGCATCCGACTCGTCCGCCTCGGCCACGATGAATTCGCCCGTACCCAAACGCGCGTTCGCGCCGCTGCTGTTGAGACGGCCACCAATCACGAAGGTCGGATCGTAGCCGCCCTTCGCCAGGATGCTGGTCACCAGCGAGGTCGTGGTGGTCTTGCCGTGCGTGCCCGCCACGGCGATGCCCTGACGCAGGCGCATCAGCTCCGCCAGCATCACTGCACGCGGCACGACGGGGATACGTTGCTCGCGCGCTGCAATCACTTCCGGATTGTCCGCCTTGACCGCAGTGGAGGTCACCACCGCATCGGCGTCTTTCAGGTTCTGGGTGTCGTGCCCGTAATGGATGGTCGCACCCAGCGTCTGCAAACGTTGCGTGACTGCGCTCTCGGACAGGTCGGAGCCGCTCACCTGAAAACCCAGATTGAGCAACACCTCGGCGATACCGTTCATGCCGGAACCACCGATGCCCACGAAGTGGATGTGTTTGATCTTGTGTTTCATGCGTCCGCCAATTCTTTGCAAACATTAGCGACTTGCGTTGTCGCATCCGGTTTCGCCAGACTGCGCGCGGCCTGCGCCATCGCCAGCAGCTTCTCTCTAGTCAGTTCACGCAATAGTTGCGCCAACTTCTCCGCGTTCAGTTCTTTCTGCGGCAGCAACACCGCCGCATTCTTGTCGCTCAGGAAACGTGCGTTGTGTGTCTGGTGGTCATCCACCGCAAACGGGAACGGGATGAGCACACTCGCCACACCCGCCGCCGCCAACTCGGCGATGGTCAATGCACCCGCGCGGCAGATCACGACATCGGCTTTGGCGTATTGATTCGCCATGTCGTCCAAGAAGGCGCGGATATCCGCGCTCACACCGGCTTGCGCATACAGTCCTTGTACGGTCTCGAAATGTTTCTTTCCGGTTTGGTGCAACACCTGCGGGCGCTCTGCTTCATTCATCATGGCGAGTGCCTTGGGCAAAGCATCGTTCAATGCCTGCGCACCGAGACTGCCGCCCACCACCAGCACATTCAACTTGCCGCTGCGATTGGCGAAGCGTGCTTGCGGCGCGGCGACAGCGGTGATATCTGCGCGCACCGGATTGCCGCACCACTGCGTGCCTTTCAACACTTCCGGGAAGCCGCTCAGCACACGCGCGGATATTTTTGCCAGCACCTTGTTGCTCATCCCCGCGATGGAATTCTGCTCGTGGATGACCAAAGGACGGCGCAGGATCGCCGCCATCAGCCCGCCCGGTATGGTGATGTAACCGCCCATACCCAGCACCACATCGGGACGGTGACGGAAGATCGCATCCGCACTCTGCCCCAGTGCGCGCAACAAGGTGAACGGCAAGCTCAGCAGACGCAGCAGACCTTTGCCGCGCACACCGGAGAAGTTCACCCACGCCACCGGATAGCCATGCTTGGGCACCAACTCGGCTTCCATGCTATTCGGCGCGCCCAGCCACACCACGTTCCAGCCCTGTGCGCGCAATGCGTCGGCCACGGCCAATCCAGGATAGATATGCCCGCCGGTACCGCCTGCCATGATGAGAATGGTGCGGCTCATATCGGCAACCCTCGTGCAACCCGTCTATTCTCGTAATCAATCCGCAGCAACACAGCCATCGCCATCAGGTTCACCACCACACCGCTGCCGCCGAAACTGAGGAACGGCAAGGTCAGCCCTTTGGTCGGCAACACACCCATGTTCACCCCGATGTTGATCATCGCCTGCACACCTATCCACACCGCGATACCCTGTGCCACCAGTGCGGCGAACAAGCGGTCTTCCATGGCTGCCTGGCGACCGATGGCAAAAGCGCGCACGATCAACCAGCCGAACAACAGGATCACCGCGCTCACACCGAAGAAGCCCAGTTCTTCGGCGATCACCGCCAGCAGAAAATCGGTATGCGCTTCCGGCAGATAGAACAGTTTCTCGACGCTGGCACCCAAACCGACCCCGAACCATTCACCGCGACCGAAAGCGATCAGCGCGTGACTGAGCTGATAACCTTTGCCGTAAGGGTCCGACCACGGGTCCATAAAACCGATCACGCGCTGCATACGATAGGGGGAAGACAGAATCAGCGCGGCGAACGCAACGGGAAGTGCGATGACCAGACCGCCGAAGATCTTGAGATTGAACCCGCCCAGCCACAGCGTGCCCATGGCGATGGCGCAGATCACCACGAACGCGCCCATGTCTGGCTCCAGCAGCAGCAACGTGCCGACCAGTGCCATCACGCCGAACATAGGGAAGAACGCCTTGCTCAAACTGTCTTTCACCGCGCCTTTGCGCACGGTGTAATCGGCCGCATACAACACGGCGAACATCTTCATCAGCTCGGACGGTTGCAGATTGATAACGAACAGCGACAACCAGCGGCGACTGCCGTTGACCGATTTGCCGATGCCAGGGATCAGCACCAGCAGCAGCAACACCACGCCGAACAGGAACAGATAGGGAGCCAGATTCTGCCAAGTCTGCGTCGGCACCTGCAAAACGACGATAGCCGCGAGCAAACCGACGCAAATGAATATCGTGTGGCGCACCAGATAATAGGTCGGCTGATAACCGGTGAACTTGCCCGCTTCCGCTGTCGCGATGGAAGCGGAGTACACCATCACCAGACCGATGGACAACAGCGCCACGATGATCCAGGTCAACACGGTGTCATAGTCCGTCATCACGCGCCGAGGAGTATTCAGGCTGGCAGAGATCATGCGCCCCCCGCCTCTATCTCGCGCACGGCAGCGATGAATACTTCCGCGCGATGCTGGTAGTTCCTGAACATATCGAAACTGGCACAGGCCGGTGACAACAACACAGCATCGCCGGGCTGGGCTTCTGCGGCACAGATGCGCACCGCGTCCTGCATGTCTTTTGCGGGTAGCAGCGGTACACCGCACTCATGCAACGCTTCGGCGATCTTGTCGGCATCGCGGCCGATCAGCACCACCACCCGCGCGTGTGTCGTCACTGCGGATTGCAACGGAGTGAAATCCTGTCCCTTGCCATCGCCGCCGAGAATGATGACCGTGGGGCAACCCAATCCTTTCAGGGCGGCCTCGGTCGCCCCGACATTGGTTCCCTTCGAGTCATCGTAATAGGTCACACCGTTGATCTCGGCGACCTTTTCCACGCGATGCGGCAAACCCTTGAAGTCGCGCAATGCATTCAGCAGCGGCGGCATGGGCAGACCGACTGCACGGCACAACGAGATCGCCGCCAGCGCATTGGAGATGTTGTGACGCCCAGTCACCTGCAACTCGACCGTGTTCATCAGTTTGCGCGTGCCTTCGACCAGCCATTCCCCGTCCTGCTCATGCACGATGCCGAGATCGTTCTTGGCCAATGGCGGCGTTTCCAATCCGAAGGTCTGGATCAGGCGGTCGCGCAGCGCCATCGCCATACTTTCCGCATCGTCGCGGTTCAATACCTGCACGCTGCCGCGCCCGTCACAACGGAAGACACGTGCCTTGGCTGCGATGTAATCCGCCATATCGGCATAACGGTCCAAATGGTCTTCGCTGATATTGAGCATGGTGGCGGCGTCCGCGCTCAGTGTATGGGTCGTCTCCAGCTGGAAGCTGGACAGCTCCAGCACCCATACATCGGGATGTTCGCCTTTGCGCTGAATCAGCACATCCAGCACGGCCGGAGAGATATTGCCGGCCACCTCGGTGTCCAGTCCGGCGGCACGGCACATCGCGCCCACCATGCTGGTGACGGTGGTCTTGCCGTTCACCCCGGTGATAGCGATGACTTTCGGGGGATGTTCTTTGGGCAAAGCCTGCGCGAACAACTCGATATCGCCCACCACTGGGATACCGCGCGCCTGCGCCTTCTGCACCAGCGGATCACTCAGCGGGATACCGGGACTGATCGCAAGCAGCTCTATCCCGTCCAGCAAGTCGCTACGGAACACACCGCAACGCGCATCGACTTGCGGGAAACTCGCCTGCAAGGTGGCGAACGACGGCGGCACATTGCGGCTGTCGGCGATACGCACCTTCGCCCCGTACACCAGCATCCAGTGCACGAGCGATAGCCCGGTCTCCCCCATGCCGAGTATCAGTACCGGTTTGTCTTTGAGCTGTTGCAGCATCATCTCAGTTTCAACGTCGCCAATCCGAGCAGAACCAACAACATGGTGATAATCCAGAACCTCACCACGACCTGTGTCTCTTTCCAGCCCTTCTGTTCGAAGTGATGGTGCAAGGGCGCCATCAGGAAGATGCGCTTGCCCTCGCCGTAAAATTTCTTGGTGTATTTGAAATAGGAGACTTGCAGCATCACCGACACCGCTTCCACCACGAACACCCCGCCCATGATGAACAGCACGATCTCCTGCCGCACGATCACCGCGACCACACCCAGCGCCGCACCCAGCGCCAGCGCGCCAACATCACCCATGAACACCTCGGCGGGGTACGCGTTGAACCACAGGAAGGCGAGGCCCGCTCCCGCGATGGCGGCACAGAACACGGCCAACTCACCCGCACCGGGGATGTAGGGCATGCCAAGATATTTGGAGAAGACCACGTTGCCGGCCACATACGCGAAGATGGCCAGCGCACTCGCCACCATCACCGTCGGCATGATGGCCAGCCCGTCCAGACCGTCCGTCAGGTTCACGGCGTTGCTGCTGCCAACGATGACCAGATAGACCAGAACGATGAAACCGAACATGCCAAGCGGGATCACGACATACTTGAGGAACGGCACGATCAGTTCGGTATGCGCCGGCAGGCTCGCATGAGTCCACAGATAGACGCCCACCGCCAGAGCGATGAGCGACTGCCAGAACATCTTGGCGCCGGCCGACAGACCGTCTGAATTGCGGTGCACCACTTTGCGGTAGTCATCCACCCAGCCGATGGCTCCCACTCCCAGCGTGGTCAGCAACACCACCCAGATATACGGGTTGCTCAGATCGCCCCACAACAGCGTGGTGATGGCGACCGAGGTCAGGATCAGCGCACCGCCCATGGTCGGTGTGCCCGCCTTGACCAGGTGGGTCTGCGGCCCGTCGCTGCGCACCGCCTGGCCGATCTTCATCGCCGCCAGCTTGCGTATCATCGCCGGTCCCACCATGAACGAGATAAACAGGGCGGTCATCGCCGCCAGCACCGCACGCAGTGTGATGTAATTGAATACGCTGAATACCCTGACATCCTGCGCGAACCAATGGGCTAGTGCCAATAACATATCGTCCTCTCTCCTATTGCAGCGCGGTGCAATGCTGCACCACCCGCTCCATCTTCATGAACCGCGACCCTTTGACCAGCACCGTGCTGTCGCTGTCGAGATGCTGCTCCAGACAGGCGAACAGATCCTCGATGCGTTTGAAATGCGTCGCGCCGCTACCAAACTCGTCAACCGCATAACTGCTCAGGTCGCCCAACGCCAGCAATCTCTGAATGCCCAGAGCGTGGGCTTCCGCGCCGATCTCGGCATGGAAGCGCGGTGCATCCGCCCCCAGCTCTCCCATATCGCCCAGCACCAGGATCTTTTTTCCCGGTGCCTGTGCCAGCACCTTGAGCGCCGCCGATAACGATGCGGGATTTGCGTTGTAGGTATCGTCGATCAATACCGCGCCGTTCAGCGCCGCCTTGCGCTGCAAACGTCCGGCGACACCGCCAAAATTCTGCAAACCTGCCGCGATAACGGACAGCGGGATACCCACGGCGATGGCAGCAGCGGTCGCCGCGAGTGCGTTGCGCACGTTGTGTACCCCCGGTACCTGTAGCTCGACCGAAAAATCCCCCTGCGGAGTGCGTGCCTCGACCAAAGAGGCAAAACCTCGGGCCTGCCAATGGGCACTCACGGCGGCTTTCCCATTCAGGCCAAAATCCACGATGCGATGTGCACCGGCGACATCGCGCCATAACGGCGCGAACTCATCGTCCGCATTGATGATCGCCACGCCGTGTTGTCCCAGTCCCGCGAATATCTCGCTCTTGGCCAGCGCCACCGCTTCCACCGTGCCCAGCCCGGCCAGATGTGCACTGGCCGCGTTGTTCACCAGCGCCACATCCGGGCACGCGAGGCGCGTCAGATAATCGATCTCACCCGGATGATTCATACCCATCTCGATCACCGCATAACGGTGCGCGGCACGCAGCTTGAGCAAGGTCAGCGGCATGCCGATGTCGTTGTTCAGATTGCCCTTGGTCGCCAGCACTGCGTCCGCTACGCCCGTTTGCTGGCGCAGGATGGCGGCCAGCATCTCTTTCACCGTGGTCTTGCCGTTGCTGCCGGTGATGCCGATCAAGGGGATGACAAACTGTCCGCGCCAATGCGCGGCCAACTTGCCCAGAGCGATGCGCGTGTCTTCCACCGCCAGTACGGGTGAACCCGGATTGATGAGTGAGCCGCTCTTCTTGTAGCTGTCCGCATTCACCAGAGCAGCTGCCGCGCCGTCCTCTATCGATTTTTGGGCGAACTCGAAACCGTCGAAATGTTCGCCGCGCAACGCCACGAACAGATCACCCGGCATGATGGCGCGACTGTCGGTGGAGACTGCCGCAAAGCGCGCATCCGGCCCGACCAGTGTGCCGCCCAACAACAGCGCGATGTCCGAGAGCAGCATCATGCCGTGCTCCATTCACGTTTGAGATCGACCGGTGCCCACACGCTCAAAGCGCGGCGCACCACTTCGCTGTCGCTGAAAGGAAGTTTCTCGCCGTTGATCTCCTGATAGTCCTCGTGCCCCTTGCCCGCGATCAGCACGGTGTCTTCGGCGCGTGCCGTAGCGACGGCACGGGTGATGGCGTGAGCACGGTCTTCGATCACCTGATAGGCATCGCCCTGCACACCGAACAGGATCGCGTCGATGATGGCCTTGGGACTTTCGCTGCGCGGGTTATCACTGGTGACGATGCATTCATCCGCGAATCTGGATGCGACCGTACCCATCATCGGACGTTTGCCGCGATCACGGTCGCCGCCGCAGCCGAACACACAGATGATCTTGCCGCTGCCCGCGGGAGTGACTTCGCGCAATGTCTGCAACACCTTTTCCAGCGCGTCCGGTGTATGGGCATAATCGACCACGACGGTGGGCTTGTCTTTGCCGCCCAGCGTCTGCATACGACCCGGCACGGCCTTCTGTTGCGCCAGCTCGCCGACCGCACTCGACAGTTCGACACCACCGACCAGCAACACGGCGAGCGTCCCCAACAGGTTGGCAGCATTGAAGCGTCCGATCAGACGGCTGTGCAATTGCGTCCCGCCCCAGCTGGAATGGATATGTATCACCATGCCCTGCGCATCCATGTGCAGCGCGGCACCGAACACCATACGGATACCGAGCCGCTCGGCCAGTTGCAGCGCCGCCTCACTCAGACCGTAGCCCACCACCTCGACTTCCGCATCGCGCAATGTCTCGGCCAGTTCAGCACCAAAACTATCGTCCAGATTCAGCACGGCATGTTTGAGATGCTTCCAGTCGAACAGACGCCGTTTGGCTGCGGCGTAATGGTGCATGTCGCCGTGATAATCGAGATGGTCGCGGCTCAGATTGGTCAGCAACGCGACATCGTAGTGCACCCCGTTGACACGTCCCTGTGCCAAGGCATGCGAAGAGACTTCCATCGCCGTCGCGCGCGCTCCCTGTTGCAGATACTCCGCCAGCAGGCCGTGCACACTGACCGCTTCCGGTGTGGTGTTCAGGGAAGGATGTAGTTCACCGGGGAAGCCGTTGCCCAGCGTCCCCAGCAATGCCGTCTTGCGCCCCAGACTGTTCAGCGTACGCGCGATCCAATGGCTGCAAGTGGTCTTGCCGTTGGTGCCGGTCACCCCGACCATCCAGAGTTTTCTGGAAGGTGCGCCATACACATGGTCGGCCAATGCACCCGCTTGTTGGCGCAATTCGGCCACGGCCAGATGCGGCACCTGCCATGATTCGTCCCATACAAAACCATGCGCTTCCCAGATCACCGCGTTGGCACCGTTGGCGATCGCCTGCTCGATAAAGCGGCGACCATCCGTCTGCACACCGGGATAAGCCACGAAGGTGTCACCGACCTGCACCATGCGGCTGTCGGTGACCAGATGCGTGACCGTCACGCCCAGCACTTGCAGGCGTTGCGACCAATCGTCCGGACGAATGTCTGCGGCCATGTTCATACCTCCTCCCCGATCAACTGGTCAGGCGAAGGTTGCATCACGTTGTTCAGCGGCGCATCGTTCGGCACATTGAGCAGGCGCAACGCCGCCCCCATCACATTGCTGAATGCGGGCGCGGCGACCTGCCCGCCGAAATGCTCCGCCCCTCCCGGCTCGTTGACCATCACCGCCACGATCAGGCGCGGATCGGATGCCGGTGCCATACCCACGAAGGACGCGATATATTTGTTGACGTAACGTCCGCCTTCCAGCTTGTGCGCGGTGCCGGTCTTGCCCGCCACACGGTAGCCCACGATCTGCGCTTGCGGCGCTGTACCGCCAGGCCGCACCACCATCTCCAACATGTCGCGCACAGCTCGTGCCGTAGATGCGGAATAGACCCTGACACCGACAGCAGGCACTTCCTGCTTGAGCAACGAGATCGACTTCAATTCGCCGTCATTGGCAAATACCGTGTAGGCGCGCGCCAGTTGCAGCAGATTGACGGATATGCCGTTGCCATAAGACATGGTGGCCTGCTCGATCGGCTTCCAGCTCTTGTGGTCGCGCAACCGGCCCGCTGCTTCGCCGGGGAAACCGCACCCGGTCTGAGTACCGAACCCGTTGTCACTGAGGTGCTGCCAGAACGACTGCGGCGGCATCGCAAGCGCGATCTTGGCCGCGCCGACGTTGCTGGATTTCTGGATCACCTGTGCCACTGTCAGCGATGCTTCGGGATGGGTGTCATGGATCTTGCGTCCGCCCACGCTATAAACGCCGTGTTCCGTATTGATGACCGTCTCGGGTCTGACTTTGCCGGATTCCAGTGCTGCCGCCACAGTGAACGGCTTCATCGTCGAACCCGGCTCGAACAGATCGGTCACCACATGGTTGCGCAGCAGGTTGACGCCGGGCTTTTCGCGGTTGTTGGGGTTGTAACTCGGCCAGTTTGCCAGCGCCAACACCTCTCCGGTCTTGGCATCCAGCACCACGATGGAACCCGCCTTGGCTTTGTGTGACTCGACCGCCTGTTTGATCTCGCGATAGGCGAGGAACTGCAACTTGCTATCCAGACTTAACGCGATGTCGCTGCCTTCTTTGGGGGCGCGCACACTGGCCACGTCTTCCACGATATGGCCGCGCCGGTCCTTGATGACACGCTGGCTACCGGGCTTGCCGCCGAGTTGCGCCTGCCAGGCGAGCTCTATACCTTCCTGCCCGTTGTCGTCCACATCGGTGAACCCGAGCAGATGTGAGGTCACTTCCCCGCCGGGGTAATAACGGCGATATTCGCGCTTCAGCGACACACCGGCGATACCCAGACCCACCACCTTGCCGGCCTGTTCCGGCGGCAATTGCCGCTTCAGATAAACAAAGTCACGGCTTGTGTCGAGCATGCGCCCCTTCAACTCATCCGGATTAACACCGATAACCTGCGCCAGTTGCCGGATCTGTCTTGGTGTCGCTTCGACATCCTGCGGGCTGACCCAGATCGAGTCGACCGGTGTACTGATCGCCAGCGGTTCGCCGTGGCGGTCACTGATCATGCCGCGGTGCGCATGGATGTCGATCACCCGGCCATAACGCGCATCGCCTTTGCGTTGCAGAAAATCATCATGGATCACTTGCAGATAGATCCCGCGCACCAGCAAACCGGCCAGCAGCAACAGCAGAAATACGAACAGCACGCGCGAACGCCACGGCGGCAAAGCCATCTGTCCACTGGTTTGTACGTTGCCGGCGTGATGCATCATGGCGCCGCCACCTTGCCGTTCTCTATGCGCACAAACTGGATCTGCGCACCCTGCGGCATATGCATGTGTAACTGGCCGCTGGCGATCCTCTCCACACGCGCCGGTAGCGCCAGAGTGCTTTGCTCCAGTTGCAACTGCCCCCACTCCACCTCCATCTGTTGCGCTTTGTCTTTCTCGCCCTGCAACTCGATGAAATATTTGCGCGCCTTATGCTGGGAAGTCACCACCCCCAAGGCACACAGGATCGCCAACGCCAGCAGGAGCAGGTTCAATCTAAGCACCCGCGCCTCCCGTGTATTCCGCCACGCGCAACACCGCACTGCGCGCACGCGGGTTGTCCGCCAGCTCCTGATCGGACGCGTGAACGGCCTTGCCAACGAGTTTGATCATGCCTTGCGGGATATCGACGGCACGGATCGGCAGATTGCGCGGAAATTTGTCGCCCTGCGCCATATCGCGCATGAAGCGTTTGACGATACGATCTTCCAAGGAATGGAAACTGATCACCGCCATTCTTCCGCCGACTTTCAGGCTGTCCATACACTGCGGCAACACGCTCTCGAGCTCTTCGAGTTCGCGGTTGATATAAATCCGTATAGCCTGAAAGGTGCGTGTCGCCGGATTTTTCCCGGGCTCGCGGGAGTGCACGTTTTGCGCGACGATCTCGCTAAGTTGCCGCGTGGTGAGGATGGGTGTTTCTTTGCGCGCAGCAACAAGCGCTCTTGCAATCTTCCTAGCAAACCGTTCTTCGCCGTAGCCACCAATTACCTCCGCCAATAAACTTTCATCCACCGTCGCCAACCACTGCGCCGCAGTCTCGCCACGGCTCGTATCCATACGCATATCCAGCGGCGCATCGAAACGAAAACTGAACCCGCGCTGCGCGTCATCCAACTGCGGTGACGACACCCCCAAGTCCAGCAGCACACCATCCACCTTCCCGACACCCAGCTCGCGCAACACTTCACTCAAGTGTTCGAAAGCGCTATGCACGATCTGGAAACGCGCATCGCTGATCGCCTGTGCCGCCGCGATCGCCATCGGGTCCTTGTCCAGCGCGATCAATCTGCCGTGCGCCCCCAGGCGCTGCAAGATCAGCCGGCTGTGCCCGCCACGCCCGAAGGTGCAATCCACATACACACCCTCCGGCTGCACCTGCAAGGCTGCAACAGCTTCATCCAGCAATACGGTCGCATGAGCCAACTCCTGGCTCACAGCGTGAAGCCCTCCAGTTCCGGCGGCAGATCACCCACACCGAATCCTGACATCTTGTCGTTCTGCGCCTGCCAGCGCGCCTCGTCCCACACTTCGAATTTATTGCCCTGCCCCACCAGCATCACGCGCTTGTCCAGCACGGCGTAACTGCGCAGGGTCGGCGAGACCAGCACACGGCCTGCGGCATCCATCACCACATCTTCGGCATGTCCCACCAGAAAGCGCTGCAATGCGCGGATGCGCGGATTGAAAGCGGAGAGTTGCATCAGCTTTTCCCGGATTGGCTGCCACTCCGGCTGCGGATAGAGCAACAGGCAACCATCGGCATCGGCGGTCAGCACCAATTGACCGGCGCAATGGGCGAGCAGCATGTCGCGATGCCTTGCCGGTATCGCGAGTCGCCCTTTGCTATCCAGATTAAGTTGTGCCGCTCCCTGAAACATCCACTCGACCCTAATTCAAATCACCCACAAAAACCCACTTTTCACCACTTGACGCCACTATATTGAAAAAAATACGCATGGTCAAGCCAAAAATCAGGTTTTTTCTTTATAGGACAAGGAGTTAGCTCATCGAGTTGATGTAAAATAAATTGGCTTAAAAAGCAATGAATTGCAGAAACAAGCTAAAGTTGTTTGTGATAGACGGTCTAGATACTCGGGCCAAAATGACAGAGCGAGGGCCCGAAATGGCCCTTTAGAAGATAAGGAGCAAAACGGGAATGGCGGCAACCATTAAGAGGATGTCGAAAAACAACCAGGAGAATTCAATCTAAAAACCTCAGCTCTATCCACAGATTTCGCAGATTAACGCAGATCTTCATACGGCTATTCGTAGCAACAGCATCACCCGAAAGGCGAACACAAGTAACGGATAATGGTTTGTTTTAATCGGCGTTAATCTGCGAAATCTGCGGACAACTGCTTTTCTGTTCAAATCGGTAGGTGAAGCCAGCCGATAAGCCGGGTTCTGTCGTGGACAGTCATTCCTCTAGGCGTTTCGTTACCTGACGCTCAAGCAACCCACCCGCAAGCGACGCGAGCAACGTCATAGCCTGCTTATTTGGTCTTGCTCCGGATGGAGTTTACCGTGCCGTCCGTGTTACCACGTCCGCGGTGGGCTCTTACCCCGCCGTTTCACCCTCACCGTTTCCTTGCGGAACTTAGGCAGTTTATTTTCTGTGGCACTGTTCATCACCTCACGGTGTCCGGTCGTTAACCGGCATCCTGCTCTGCGGAGCCCGGACTTTCCTCCCCGTCCTTGCGGACGCGGCGACTGTCTAGCCAGCTTCGGCGCGGAGTTTAACCCAGATTGAAAAAATGATAGTCAATGAATTGTGCCATCCATTGATGAGTGTCGGCCTCTCGGCCAAGGCGGTCGAATCAGATTGTTTTGAAATTTGACTGCTTAGCTGACCAGAGCAGACTTCAATGTTCAAGGTAACCGGCGCTGCGCCGCGTTTTGGCGCAGCGTCCGGTTGACAGCAGGGTTGGGGGGCTCACAGGGAACAGCCTAGCGACCATACGGTAACCCCTGTGACCCTTGGTGCGCCACGATACTGCCCAGCCTCGTGCTCTGGACTCATGAAGAGCACATAGCGGTATTTCGCATCGGCAGCGGAAACCTTCTCAAGGTCTTTGGCGAGCTTGCGATTGTTTTGCGGCGTGACAGCCGCAAATACTTCCGCAGCAATGCCGCCACCCTCGTGGGTTTGGATATCGAACCCGGACGAAGTGCCAAGATTCAGCGAAAGAGATTGCACCTTAGGATGCCGTTCAAATAGAAACGCGGTGGCGTTGAACGATGCTAGGTACGTAAACGTTTGGTTCAGTTGTTCAATCAAATTCAGCTGGCGAGATTGGTCCAGCGGGTCACAGCCAACCGCTTGAAACTTGAGCTGATAAAGCAACGCCATCGGTTCCTCGGAGCCTGCAAGCTCCGCAATTTGAATTTGCGTCTGCTCGGCAGACGCGATAAGGCTCTCTCGATAGCCTTCAACGTCGGATCGGGTGATGGAGATTCGCTTACTCATGGCTTGGCGATTGCGAGCTCCAACGAAAAGTTGAGGGGCTGACGCGGACTGCTTCGAGGCAGTCTCGCTTGAGCGCCGGGTTAGCCCTATTTTTTCGGGACATCGACACCTTCAATAAAATTGCTCGCTGGAGCTTCAAGCTGATCGTCAACACTTTCCCCTCTATGCGAGTAAGCGGCAAAAAATCCGACATCATCAGTTTCTGGATGGCGACAATATAGAGCTATCACCTGTAATTTAAGTTGCTCCTTTCCTGCTGAAGTAACAGCTGCGTTGTCATTAAATGTACTTCGCGCACTGACGCAAGGATAGCCACGATTTTCGGTGTATTGATACTCAGCTTGAATTTCTTCGAACCGAGGCGATGGGTTCATAGTTGCAATCCTATTTTTGACAAAGCTAATGAATTTGTCTTTGCTATCGACGGCTTTCAATTCAAAAAGAATAGCTTGTGCACCGTAAGTCTCATTCGCTCCGATACCCCCTTTTGCAAAGGACACTCCATTCCTTGCTACACCTGAAAGAACCCAGCCACCGGAGTCAGGGGAATAAATATTAAGAACGCTGCTGGGAAATAATTGCTTAGGTGATAGCTGCTGTCCTAGTGTCTGAGCATAACCATGGCCAACAAATACAAAACTAAAAAGACAAGCAGCCAAGGTTAAGGAAGGATTGTTAATAGCGCGCATTCCATTTTTCTCCAGTGAATAGAATTGTAAGGGGCTAACAGTTATTAGACGGACGCACCGGTCCGCATTATTGTTAATAATAAGGCGCGCCAATTTTCGATAACCAATTGAATCATTTGAAGGCCCTCAAATTTGTCTGTCCGCATGTGCGTAAATAGTAAGGACGGGCGAAGCTTAGGCCGCAGTAAACAGCAAAGCAATATGCCAAAAGGTATAGATACTGCCTATGTATTTATTGATCGGCCGCTATTAGACCAAAGCGGAAGTAATTGAGAGACCCGACGACAGTCCGCTATGGCCGAGCAGCAGTCATCGGCAGCGGTGGCCTAGAGCAACAAATCGGCACATTCCCGCAACTTACCAACGTCCGCATCAGATCGATGCGATTGCAAGAAAACTAGCCTTCCACCACCTGCAAGCTGATGCCCCATTCGCGCCACTGCTTGGCTTCTTCCTGTAATGCGGTATCGGTGAGCGGATTACGGCCCAGCCAGCCGGGCTCAAGCGAGAGGTGGAATTTGGTACCGCTGAAACGCCCCTGCATCACCGGCAAACGCACGTCACCCCGGTTGCGGTAGAAGACGATCGCCAGACGCAGGGCCATCACCAATGAGATGTCTTCGGTAGTGAAGGTGGTGAACAACTGGCCGCGCATCTTGTCGAGGTTGCCGCGCTGGGCGAGTGCCAGAAGGCTCAGCCTGTCCTGCTCTTTCTTGGAGAAGCCGGGCATGTCGGCATTTTTCAGAATATAGGCCGTGTGTTTGTGGAAGCCGCTGTGGGCGACACTGATGCCGATCTCATGCAGATTCGCCGCCCATCCCAGCAGGCGCAATGACGTTTCGTTCGCATTCCCCTCGAGGAATTGCTGCGCCAAGACACCTGAAAGTTGTGCGACCCGTGCCGCCTGACGCGCGTCAACGTGGTAACGGCGCATGAATTGCTGCGTTGTCACATCGCGCATGTCGTGGTTATGGAAGCGGCCGAACAGGTCATACAAGACGCCTTCGCGCAACGCACCCAGCGCGGGCAACATCCGCTCGATACCCAGTTCGCTCAGCGCGGCATACATGATACTGAAACCGCCGGGCAGAACGGGAATGCGATCCGGTTTCAGCCCCTGCAATTCGAGGCGGCGCACATCTCCGACACGGATCAACTCGGCGCGCAAGCGCTCCAAACCGTCACGGGTGATCCCGCCATCGCTGTAACCGTTCTGTTCGAGGATGTCGCACAACACGCGCGCACTGCCGGAAGACCCCAGCGCGACACTCCAGCCCGTCTCGCGGTAGTCGCTCACGATGGTCTGCAACTCGTTGCGCGCCGCCAGCTCGGCCTGCTTAAGGCTGCTCTTGCTGATCTTGCCGTCGGGGAAAAAGCGCAGGCTGTAACTCACACAGCCCATATACAGACTTTCCAGGCGCAGCGGCTCCAGCCCATTACCGATGACGAATTCGGTCGAACCGCCACCGATATCCATCACCAGACGGTTGCCCTCCGAAAACGGCAGGCCGTGCGCCACACCGAGATAGATCAGACGCGCTTCCTCGCGCCCCGCGATCACCTCGATGGGAAACCCCAGTGCCGCCTCGGCCTGCGGCAAAAATTCCGGCGCATTCTTGGCGACACGCAGGGAGTTCGTCCCCACCGCGCGCACCGCATCGCGCGGCAAGCCGCGCAGGCGCTCGCCGAAGCGCTGTAGACAGGCTAGCGCGCGCTGCTGGGATTCTTTATCGAGGAGTTTGTTTTCTGTGAGTCCTGCGGCGAGCCTGACCGGCTCACGCAGACCGTCCAACATATAGATCTGATCGTTCTCTACGCGGGCGACCTGCAGACGAAAGCTGTTGGAGCCGAGGTCGACCGCTGCGAGTAGGGGTTGCTGCTGCACGACGCTCCCTATTCGTTAACTTCGCGCTCGAACTCTTCCACGCTCACATGACGCACATCGCGGCCCTTGACCATATAAACGACATATTCACACATGTTCTTGGCATGGTCGCCGATACGCTCGATCGCTTTGGCCACGAACAGGATCTCCAGCGAGGTGGAAATAGTGCGCGGGTCTTCCATCATGAAGGTGATGAGATAACGCATGATGGAACGGAACTCTTCGTCCACCTGCTCATCCTGACGCACCACCTGTGCTGCCGAGCTGAGATCGAGGCGGGCGAAGGCGTCCAGCGATTTGCGCAACATATCGAGTGCGATATCGGAAGCGTGTTTGATCTGGTGGTAACGCGGATGGCGCAGACGCTCTTTCTGCGACAACAGCTTGGCCATACGCGCGATCTTCTCTGCTTCGTCGCCGATACGCTCGAGATCGGTGATGGTCTTGATCACAGTCATGATCATGCGCAGATCACCGGCTGCCGGCTGGCGCCGCACCAGGATATGGTTACAGCTCTCGTCGATCTCGACTTCCATCGCATTGACGCGATGATCGTCTTCGATGACGCGGTTCATCAGCTCCACATCCCCGGAAATGAGCGATTCGATCGCCAGACGGATCTGGCTTTCCACCAAGCCGCCCATCTGCAACACGCGCGCGCGCACGGCTTCGAGCTCGGCATCAAACTGTTTGGAGGTATGTTCGCTATTGACCATGTCTGTTCCTTAGAGAGTATGTGGCGGTCTGACTATGTTACTGGCGCACCATGAATTTTTTGTTACAACTTGTTACAACAAGGGGAAGAGAGAAGGGTAAATGGGGAAGGGGAAAACCCCGAACGGCCCGCAGCTCCACCCTTCTCCCTTCCCTCTTCACCCTTCCCCGAATTTTCACAGGGTGATCGTCTGCACCCCGTCCGGCGTACCCAGCAGCAACACGTCGGCGCCACGGCGCGCGAACAGTCCGTTGGTGACGACACCCGGCAGATGATTCAGCGCCGTTTCCAGTTCGACCGGGTTGAGTATCTGCAAACCATGCACATCCAGGATGATGTTGCCGTTGTCGGTGGTGAAGCCCTCGCGCAATTTGGGATGACCGCCCAGCTTGACCACTTCGCGCGCGATGTAGCTGCGCGCCATCGGGATCACCTCGATAGGCAACGGGAACTTGCCCAGCACATCCACCAGTTTGCTCGCATCGCACACACACACGAATTTTTTGCTGGCCGCTGCCACGATCTTCTCGCGCGTCAGTGCCCCGCCGCCGCCTTTGACCATGTGCAAATGGCGCGTGATCTCATCCGCACCGTCCACATACACCGGCAACTCTCCCGCCTCGTTCAGCGAAACCACTTCGATGCCGTGGCCCTGCAAACGCTTGGCGGAAGCTTCCGAGCTGGCAACGGCACCGCGCAGCTTGTGCTTGATCTTGGCCAGTTCGTCGATGAAGAAGTTCGCCGTCGAGCCTGTACCCACCCCGACGATACAATCCGCCGGTACATGCGCGATCGCAGCCTGGGCCACCGCGCGTTTCAAATCATCCTGTGTCATCGCCATCTTTTTTCCGATTCAGTAATATCGTTTTCCTGCTTCGATTATTGCAGGAATTCGTGAATTAAGGAACCGTGGCGGGAAATTTCCCATTCAAAGTTGGAATTGATATGCTTGCACCACGAAATGATTCATCGACGAACCGACGGGGAAAGGACTGCGGGTGCAAACAAGCAAACGATGGCTCGCGTTACTCGTAGCAGCCCTGATCGCGGGTTGCGGCGGGCAAGAACAAGCCCCGCTGCAACCCGAATTCAGCGCCCGCCCGGCAAACGACAGCCGGGTGTACGTGGTCGGCATCCATCCCCTGCACAATCCGAAACGGCTATTCGAGGTTTATTCTCCCATCATCAAACACATCGAAACCCATATTCCCGGCTCGACTTTCAAGCTGGAAGCCTCGCGCAACTACGACGAGTTCGACAAGAAGCTGTACAGCGGGCATTTCGATTTCGCCATGCCCAACCCCTACCAGACCGTGCGTTCGCTCAAACACGGCTACCGCGTGTTCGGCAAGATGGGGGACGACGACGACTTTCGCGGCATCATCCTGGTGCGCAAGGACAGTGGCATCCAGAAAGTGACCGACCTCAAAGGCAAGAAGGTCGCCTATCCGGCGGCCACCGCATTGGCCGCCACCATGATGCCGCAACATTACCTGCACACCCACGGCCTCGACGTGAACCGGGACATCGAAAACCTGTATGTGGGTTCGCAGGAATCTTCCATCATGAACGTGTTGCGCGGCCATGTCGCCGCCGCCGCCACTTGGCCGGTACCGTGGAAGATTTTCAGCAAAGAGAACCCCGAACTGGCGCAGCAGCTCGAAATCAAATGGCAAACCGGCACACTTCCCAATAACGGCTGGGTCGCCCGCAAGGACATCGCCCCCGAACTGGTTGCCAGCTTCGCGACCCAGTTGTTTGATCTGAACACCCATGCACAAGGCCGCGAGATGCTGGCGCGCCTGCCGATCTCCAGATTCGAGGCCGCCTCCGATGCGACCTATCAGCCGGTGATCGAATATCTCAACGAGTTTTCCGCCACGGTGCGGCACATCGAATATTGACCTCATGAAACTCTGGTCAACAATCTGCGGATTCTGGCGTCAATCCATCCGGCGGCAACTGATTGCCGGTTTCGGCCTCGCATCACTTCTGCTACTGCTGGGATTCGGGCATTTCCTGCTCGGACAGCAGCGCGATTTCATGTACCGCTTCGGTGAGGAGCGCGCACTCTCGCTGGCTCATGCACTGGCCAGCGCAAGCACCTCGTGGGCGATCGCCAACGATCTGGTCGGACTACAGGAGGTCGTGCAGGGATTCGCCAGGACTCCCGACTTGCAGCGCGCTTATTTCGTGACGCCGCGCGGCGAAGTTCTCGCCTCGACCAACCCGGTAGAGATCGGCTTTTTCGTGACCGACCCGCTGAACCGTGACATGCTGGCATCGACCTCCATGGATGCGCTCATCCTGTCCGACCAAACAGATCACATCAACGTCGCCCATCCGGTCGTTTCGGGCGGACAACGGCTGGGCTGGTTGCGCGTCGAAATGACCCGAGATTCGGCCAAGGCCAATCTGGCCGCGCTACGCAACTCCTGGCTGGAGTTCATGCTGCTCGCCATCCTGACCATCCTGCTTGTCGCGCTGCTACTGGCACACAGACTGACTTCCGGCCTTAACCATCTGATGCAGGTCGCCTCCAAAGTGGAAGGCGGGCAGGCCGACCTGCGCGCGGATATGGCGCGCGAGGACGAGATCGGCGTGCTCGCGCGCCATCTGGATCGCATGCTGAACTCACTCAGCCAACAAGAGCGACAGATCCGCAATCTGGCTTTTTACGATACGCTGACCTCACTTCCCAACCGTCGCTTATTGCTCGACCGCCTGAGACAAGCCATGTCAGCCGGAAAACGTAGCGGACGTTATGCCGCACTGATGTTCATCGACCTGGACAATTTCAAACCGCTGAATGATCTGCACGGCCACGATGTCGGAGACCGGCTGCTGATCGAAGTGGCTAAACGCATCAGTAGCTGCATGCGCGAGACCGATACGGTTGCACGTTTTGGCGGCGATGAATTCATCGTCATGTTGAGCGAGCTGACGATAGAAAAGGAAACCTCGCTTTCCCAGGCCGGCATCGTGGCGGAAAAGATACGTTCCACGCTAGCCGACCCCTATTATCTGGACATCCCCCCGAAGAACGAAGAGGCCGCCCGCCAGATCATGCATCATTGCACGGCAAGCATCGGGGTCGCATTATTCATCAATCACGATATCGAGCCGGAGGAGCTCATCAAACGCGCCGACTCATCGATGTATCGCGCAAAAGAAACCGGGCGCAACCGTATCTGCTTCTTCGATTTATAAAGCGCGCGCCGCCCCGCGCATCAAAACCCTTGGGGATTCGCTCCCATTCCTGCTAATCTTGGGCGAGAGACATACTATCCTACCGAGAACCATGCAAAACTATCTGAAGCGCATCCTCACCGCCCGCGTCTATGACGTGGCCATCGAAAGCCCGCTGGAACACGCGCCCAATCTTTCCGCCCGCATCGGCAACAACGTGTTGTTCAAACGCGAAGACATGCAGCCGGTGTTCTCGTTCAAGCTGCGCGGCGCCTACAACAAGATGGCGCAACTCACCCCGGAACAGCTCAAACGCGGCGTCATCGCCGCCTCGGCGGGCAACCATGCGCAGGGTGTGGCGCTCAGCGCGCACCGTCTGGGCTGCAAAGCCACCATCGTGATGCCCACCACCACGCCGCAGGTGAAGATCGACGCGGTGCGTCATTTCGGCAAACGCTCGATAGAGATCGTGCTGCACGGCAGCAGCTACAACGATGCCTACGACCATGCACTGACGCTGGGCAAGCAAAACGACCTCACCTTCGTCCACCCCTTCGACGACCCGGATGTCATCGCCGGACAAGGCACCATCGCGATGGAGATCCTGCGCCAGCATCAGGCACCCATCCACGCCATTTTCTGCGCCATCGGCGGCGGCGGGCTGATCGCGGGTGTGGCGGCTTACGTCAAACAGGTACGCCCGGATATCAAAGTCATCGGTGTGCAGACCACCGACTCGGACGCCATGTACCGCTCGCTTCAGGCGAAAAAGCGCGTTACGCTGAACGATGTCGGCCTGTTTTCCGACGGCACAGCGGTCAAACTGGTTGGCGAAGAAACCTTCCGTGTGTGCAAACAATATGTCGATGAAGTGATTCTGGTGGACACCGATGCGGTGTGCGCCGCCATCAAGGACGTGTTCCAGGATACCCGCTCCATCCTCGAACCGGCGGGCGCACTCGCCGTGGCCGGGGCCAAGCTGTATGCCAAGCGCGAGAAACTGAAAGACCAGACGCTGATCCCCGTCGCCTGCGGCGCGAACATGAACTTCGACCGCCTGCGCTTCGTCGCGGAACGTGCCGAGATCGGCGAAAAACGCGAAGCCATTCTGGCCGTCACCATCCCCGAAACACCGGGCAGCTTCCGCAAATTCTGCGCGCTGCTGGGCAGCCGTAACATCACCGAGTTCAACTACCGTTATGCCGACCCGAGTGAGGCGCAAGTGTTCCTGGGCGTACAGGTGCGCGACCCGTCGGAAACGGAGAAACTGCTCGCCACGCTGGAGAAGCACCACCTGCGCACACTCGACCTCACCGACAACGAAATGGCCAAACTGCATCTGCGCCACCTGGTCGGTGGCCGCGCACCGGAGGCCAAAGACGAGATCATGTACCGCTTCGAGTTCCCCGAACGCCCCGGCGCACTGATGAACTTCCTCAACAGCATGAACCACAACTGGAACATCAGCCTGTTCCACTACCGCAACCACGGCGCGGACTACGGCCGTGTACTGGTCGGCATGCAAGTCCCGCCCAAGGATAAAAAAGAGCTGAAGCAGTTCCTCGACACGCTCGGCTACCCCTATTGGGACGAGAGCAGCAACCCGGCATACAAGCTATTCTTGGGATGAGACTACAGTGAGTACGGATTCTTTCCGTGACTTCATCCTGGAACAACTCGCCCCCCTTCCCGGCCTGCGCTGCAAACGAATGTTCGGCGGTTATGGCCTGTATTGCGGTGAGGTGTTCTTTGCCATCCTGTTCGATGGTCGCCTCTATTTCAAGACGAATCCCGCCACTTTGGCCGAATATCTGGAATATGGGGCGGCTGTTTTTGCACCTTCCGAAAAGCAGGTTTTAAAGAATTACCGCGAAGTTCCCGTCGATATTCTGGAAGATAGCGGACGTTTGCGCTTTTGGGCAGAAAAGGCGGTGCGCTAATGGACGTCCAAGCTAGGAAGCTGGCACTCCGGCAAAGTATAATCGCCGCCCGCTCGAACATGGCGGACGTGGAACGGGCGCGCCTGAGCGGGGAGATCGCGCAGCGCCTCGCCGGATTGGAGGCCTATCGCACGGCTGCAACAATTCTGGCGTATATGAATTTCGGCGCGGAGTTCGCGGCAACGCTGTTCGTGCAGCAGGCGCTGCACGATGGCAAACAGGTGTTGTTGCCCAAAGTGAACCGGGAGACGAAACAACTGGATGTGTACCGCGTCATGAATCTGGCGCGGGATGTCGCGCCGGGGACTTGGGAGATTCCGGAGCCGCTTGCCGAGCGATGCCCAAAGGTGACCGACCTGTCCGCCATCGGCTTCATCCTTCTGCCGGGGGTGGCATTCGGACGCGACGGCGCGCGCTTGGGTTATGGCGGCGGGTTTTACGACAAGCTGCTGGCGCGGCTGCCGCATCAGCCGGTATTGGCGGCTGCCGCCTTTGCCATGCAAGTGGTTGAACACATTCCGCAAGAGGCGACCGACCGCAAAGTGGGATGGCTGGTCACCGAACAAGAGACGATCCGCTGCGGGGATCGAAATGTACCGGGATATCCGGAATGATTTTTAGCGATAGAGAGTAGAGAGAACGATGGCGAACTTACCCGATTACGATCCGCAGGAAACGCAGGAATGGCTGGAGTCCCTCCAGTCCGTACTGGAAAAAGAAGGCGCAGCACGCGCCCATTTCCTGCTGGACCAGCTGATCCACCACGCACGACTGGCCGGCGACGACATGCCGGTCAGCGCGACGACACCTTATCTCAATACCATCCCGCTGGACAAAGAGCAGCGCTCCACCGGCAATCTGGAGCTGGAACACCGCATCCGCGCACTGATGCGCTGGAATGCGATGGCCATCGTGCTCAACGCCAACAAGGAATCTTCCGAATTGGGCGGCCATATTGCCAGCTTTGCATCGGCAGCGACTTTATATGATGTGGGCTTCAACCACTTCTTCCACGGCGCCACCAAAGATCACGGCGGCGACTTGGTCTATATCCAGGGCCACTCGTCTCCCGGTATCTACGCGCGCGCCTTCCTCGAAGGTCGCCTGTCTGAAGAACAGCTCTACAAGTTCCGTCAGGAGGTCGATGGTGACGGCCTGTCTTCCTATCCGCATCCGTGGCTGATGCCGGATTTCTGGCAATTCCCGACGGTATCCATGGGCCTCGGCCCGCTGATGGCGATCTATCAGGCGCGTTTCATGCGTTATCTGGAACATCGCGGCCTGGCCAAGACCGAAGGCCGCAGAGTGTGGGCCTTCCTTGGCGACGGCGAGACCGACGAACCGGAATCGCTGGGTGCGATCTCCATGGCCGGACGCGAGAAACTGGACAACCTGATCTTCGTTATCAACTGCAACCTGCAACGTCTGGATGGCCCGGTGCGCGGCAACGGCAAGATCATCCAGGAGCTGGAAGGTGTGTTCCGCGGTGCAGGATGGAACGTCATCAAGGTCATCTGGGGCGGCAAATGGGATCGCCTGCTGGCCAAAGACAAGAGCGGTCTGCTGCTCAAGCGCATGGAAGAGGTGGTGGACGGTGAATACCAGACCTACAAATCCAAAGACGGCGCCTATGTGCGCCAGCATTTCTTCGGCAAATATCCCGAATTGCTGGAGCTGGTCGCCGACATGTCGGATGACGAGATCTGGCGTCTGAACCGTGGCGGGCACGATCCGCACAAAGTGTTCGCCGCCTACGCTGCCGCAGTCAAGAACAAAGGCCAGCCGACGGTGATCCTTGCCAAGACCATCAAGGGTTACGGCATGGGCTCTTCCGGCGAAGCGCAGAACCCGACCCACCAGCAAAAGAAGATGGACGGCGAGTCGCTGCGTAAATTCCGCGACCGCTTCAACATCCCGGTGACGGATGAACAGCTGCCAAAATTGCCGTTCGTGCGCCCGGCGGAAGACAGCCAGGAAGCGAAATATCTCAAAGAGCGCGGCAGCAAAATGGGCGCTATCCCGGCACGCGAACCGGTCGCTCATCCGCTCAATACGCCGTCGCTGGAAGCTTTCGACGCGCTGCTGAAATCCAGCGAAGACCGCGAATTCTCCACCACCATGGCCTTCGTGCGCCTGCTCGGCATATTGGTCAAAGACAAAGCCATCGGCAAACAGATCGTGCCTATCGTGCCGGACGAATCGCGCACCTTCGGTATGGAAGGTATGTTCCGCCAGCTCGGCATCTTCTCGCAGGTGGGCCAGCTGTACACCCCGCAGGATGCCGACCAGCTGATGTTCTACAAGGAAGACAAGACCGGACAGATCCTGCAGGAAGGCATCAACGAAGCGGGCGGTATGGCCGACTGGATCGCTGCGGCCACCGCTTATGCCAACCACGGCGTGGCGATGATTCCGTTCTACATCTATTACTCGATGTTCGGTTTCCAGCGTATCGGCGACATGGCCTGGGCGGCGGGCGACCTGCGCGCGCGCGGCTTCCTGGTCGGCGGCACGGCCGGACGCACCACGCTGAACGGCGAAGGCTTGCAGCATCAGGACGGCCACAGCCACCTGATGGCCGCGACCATCCCCAACTGCGTCTCTTACGACCCGACCTTCGCTTATGAACTGGCCGTGATCGTGCAGGACGGTATGCGCCGCATGTATCAGGAACAGGAAGACGTGTTCTACTACCTCACCGTGATGAACGAGAACTACACCCACCCGGCCATGCCGAAGGGTGCGGAAGCAGGCATCATCAAGGGGATGTACAAGTTCAGCGGCAGCAAAGCCAAAGCGAAGGTGCAATTACTGGGCAGCGGCACCATCCTGCGCGAAGTGATCGCCGCCGCCGAACTGCTGGAGAAAGATTTCGGCATCGCGGCCGACGTGTGGAGTGTGACCAGCTTCAACGAACTGCGCCGCGACGGTATCGACTGCGAACGCTGGAACACGCTGCACCCCGAAATCCAACCGCGCACCAGCTATGTGGATTCGTGTCTGGATGCGAAGACACCCGTGGTCGCCGCTACCGATTACATCCGCTCCTATGCCGACCAGATCCGTCCGTTCGTCAAAGCACGTTACAAAACGCTGGGCACAGACGGTTTTGGCCGCTCCGACACACGCAAGAAACTGCGCGGCTTCTTCGAGGTGGATCGCTACTACGTCACCGTTGCCGCTCTGAAGGCGCTGGCCGATGAAGGCAGCATCGCCGCGAGCGAAGTGAGCAAAGCGATCAAACTTTACAAGATCAATCCGGACAAGCCGAATCCGACAACGGTTTAAGGCAGGGGGAATAACAACGTGGCTGAAATCAAAAATGTGCTGGTGCCGGACATCGGCAATTACAAAGACGTACCCGTCATCGAAGTCGCGGTGAAAGCAGGCGACAGCGTCAAAGCCGAACAGGCGCTCATCACGCTTGAGACCGACAAGGCGACCATGGACGTGCCCGCGCCGTTTGATGGCGTGGTCAAAGAGGTCAAGGTCAAGGTCGGCGACAAAGTGACGGAAGGTGTGCTGATCGTCACGATGCAAGCGAGCGGAACGATCCCGCAAGCCGCACCTGCCGCCGCGTCTGCACCACAAGCAGCGGCCCCCGCCGCACCGGCGCCCAAGTCTGCTCCTACCGCGCCCCCTGCGACCGCAACTGTCACGGCATCCGGCACGGCCCATGCCAGCCCTTCCATCCGCCGTTTCGCACGCGAGCTCGGCGTGAATCTGGCTCAGGTCAAAGGCAGCGGAGAAAAAGGCCGTGTCACCAAAGACGACGTGCAGAATTTCGTCAAACAATCACTGGCAAGCGGCACTGCCTCCACCGGCAGCGCGCTGCCCGGCCTGCTGCCCTGGCCCGATGTCGATTTCGCCAAGTTCGGTGCAGTCGAAAGCAAGCCGCTATCACGCATCAAGAAGATCTCGGGCGCCAATCTGCACCGCAACTGGGTGATGATCCCGCACGTGACACAGTTCGAGGAAGCCGACATCAGCGAGATGGAAGCATTCCGCAAAGAGCTGGGAGCGGAGTATGCCAAACAGAACATCAAGATCACCCCGCTGGCATTCATGCTCAAGGCCTGCGCGATCACATTGAAACACTTCCCTGATTTCTGCGCTTCACTGGATGCCAGCGGCGAAAATCTGGTGCTGAAGAAATACATCCACATCGGCGTGGCGGTCGATACACCCAACGGCCTGATGGTGCCGGTGATACGCGACGTGGATCAGAAAGGCATCGTGCAACTGGCAAAGGAACTGGGCGAAGTCAGCGCCAAAGCGCGTGACCTCAAGATCACCGCCGCCGACATGCAGGGTGGTTGCTTCACCATCTCCAGCCTGGGCGGCATCGGCGGAACATCGTTCACGCCTATCATCAACGCCCCCGAAGTGGCCATCCTCGGCGTGTCGCGCTCCAGCATGAAGCCGGTATGGAAAGATGGCGAATTCGTGCCGCGTCTGATGCTGCCGCTGTCGCTGTCTTACGACCACCGCGTGATCGACGGTGCCGCGGGCGCGCGCTTCACCACTTACCTCGCACATGTGCTGGCCGACATGCGCAGACTGGCGCTGTAACTTATGGGCGTTTCAATAACCGTCGCGAGCGCTCAAGCTGCAAGGCGCAGCGCAACGAGCGACGAGACATACCGTAACCGGTAGGCGAGGAGCGAGTGAGCACGCAACACAGCAGCTTGAACGCGCAGCAGGTTATTCGCCCTATCGGCATACTCGGCGGCACGTTCGATCCCATACACAACGGGCATCTGCGTTTGGCCGTCGAAGCGCAGGAGCAATGCAAGCTGAGCGAGGTGCACTTCATCCCCAGCGGCACACCGCCGCACAGGCACACGCCCTTCGCCAGTGCCGAGGACCGTTTGCACATGGTGCAGTTGGCGGTGCATAACAACCCGATGTTCCTTGCCGATCAGCGCGAAACCTACCGCACCGATGCGTGCTACACCGTGGACACGCTGACCGCGTTGCGCGCCGAACTCGGATCGCAACAGCCGCTGTGCCTGTTGCTGGGCAGCGATGCCTTCGCGTTGTTGCACACTTGGCATCAATGGCAGGAGCTGTTCGAGCTGACACACATCGTCGTCATGCAGCGCCCCGGGCAACCGCTGGGCAACTCCATGGCACAGGCCGACCCGGCATTGCTGCACGAATACACGACTCGTCTGGCGCCTTCACCCAAGGTGTTACACGAGAGTCCTGCCGGACACATCGTGGTACTCAATATCCCCGCGCTGGAGATATCCTCCACCGACATACGCCGTCGTTGCGTGGAGGGCAAGAACATCCATGCCCTCGTGCCCGACGCGGTCGCCCATTTCATCCATCATCACCCGTACACCTCATGTTAACAGTAGAACAAAAGACCCAAATCATCGTTACCGCTCTGGAAGATATCAAAGCCAACGACATCACCGTCATCAACACCAGCAAACGCAGCCCGCTGTTCGAGCGCATGGTCGTCGCCAGCGGATCATCCAACCGCCAGACCAAGGCGCTCGCCGACAACGTGGTGAAGAAACTGCAAGAGGCCGGTGAAAAAGTGCTCAGCACCGAAGGCGAAAAGAGCGGCGAGTGGGTCTTGATCGACCTCGGCGATGTGCTGGTGCATGTGATGCAACCCGCCGTGCGCGCCTATTACAACCTCGAAGAACTCTGGGACGCCACTCCGCGCACCGCAGCCCCAAAAAAATGAAACTCCTCATTCTGGCCGTCGGCAACAAGATGCCGGAATGGATCACCAGCGGCTTCAATGAGTATTCCAAGCGTATGCCGCGTGAAGCGACCATCGCGCTGATCGAGATCAAGCCCGAACCGCGCACCACAGGCAAGACCGTGGCACAGATCATGGAAGCAGAAGCACAGCGCATCGAGAACGCACTGCCCAAAGATGTCACCCGCGTCGTGTTGGACGAGCGCGGCGCACACCTCACCACCAAGCAGATGGCGCAGAAGATGAGTGACTGGATGGGCGGCGGGCGCGATGTCGCGTTTATCATCGGCGGAGCCGACGGCCTGCACGAGTCGGTACGCAACAGCGCGCAACAACTGTTGGCGCTGTCCGCGCTGACATTGCCCCACGGCATGGTGCGCGTATTGCTCGCGGAACAGTTGTATCGGGCATACAGCTTGTTGCACAATCACCCCTATCACAGGGAATAGGGATAATAAAATGAGGGAAGGGAGAAGAGAGAAGGGTACGCAGCTTCGCTGCTCAAGGGTAACGGCGCGTACCGGTTTTTACCCTTCCCCCTTCTCCCTTTACCCTTCCCATATAAGGTAAACCATGGCCATCGGAAAACAGCGCATCTACCTCTGCTCACAAAGTCCGCGTCGCCGCGAACTGCTCAAACAGATCGGGGTGAACTACGAGATGTTGCTGTTGCGCAGCGATCCCCGTCGCAATATCTGCGTGGACGAGACTCCGCACGAGAACGAGGACCCGGTGGAATATGTGCAGCGCATCTGCCAGGCGAAAGCGCGGGCCGGCTGGGATGCTTTGCTCTACCGCAACCTGCCCCCGTTCCCTGTGCTCGCCGCCGACACGACCGTAACCATAGACGGCAAGATCATCGGTAAGCCGCGCGACAACAACCATGCGGCGGAGATCCTGCGCGAGCTGTCCGGGCGCCAGCATCAGGTACTCACGGCACTTGCGGTCACCTATGAAGAGCGCACCGAGATGCGCCTCTCCACCACCACCATCACCTTCGCCGAACTCGACGAACAACGCATCCACCGTTATCTGCTCAGCAACGAGGCCCATGACAAGGCGGGGGCATACGGCATCCAGGGATATGCCGGTGCGTTCGTCGAACACATTGACGGCAGTTATACCGGCGTGATGGGACTGCCGCTGTTCGAGACGGTTGAATTGCTCAAAGTCTTCGGATACCCCGCACCATGAGCGACGAGATCCTCATCAACGTCACCCCCCAGGAGACCCGTGTCGCCGTCATGCAGCAGGGCGTTGCGCAGGAGCTGTACATCGAGCGCGGCAGGCATCGCGGCATGGTAAGTAATGTCTATGTGGGGCGCGTGAAACGTGTCTTGCCGGGGATGCAATCGGCGTTCGTCGATATTGGCTGGGAGCGCTCCGCGTTCCTGCATGTCGCCGACATCTGGGAGAACTGCGACAACGGCGAACCGGTGAAGCCGATCGAGAAAGTTCTGTCCGAGGGGCAGACTCTGCTGGTGCAAGTCATCAAAGACCCGATCGGCACCAAGGGCGCCCGCCTCTCCACCCAGATCAGCATCGCCGGACGGCTGCTGGTCTATCTGCCGCAGGAGTCGCATATCGGCGTGTCACAGCGCATCGAGAGCGAGGAGGAGCGCGAATTGCTGCGCGCCAAACTGCAGCAGGCGCTGCCGCCGGAACATGCCGGTGGTTACATCATCCGCACCCTTGCGGAGACCGCTTCCGACCAGGATTTCAGCAACGACATCGCCTATCTGGACAAGCTCTGGCACAACCTGCGGGAACGCGCGAAACACGAGAGCGCACCGGCATTGCTCTACCAGGAGCTGGACATCAGCCTGCGGGTGTTGCGCGATTTCGTCAGTGACGAGACCGCGCGCGTGCTGATCGATTCGCGCGAGACGCACGAGCGCATGATGGCCTTCGCCCAGGATTACATCGCTTCAGCCATTCCCAAACTCAGCCACTATATCGGGGAAAGACCGCTGTTCGACCTGTACGGGGTGGAAGACGAGATCGAGCGCGCCCTGTCGCGCCGCGTCGATCTGAAATCGGGCGGCTACCTCATCATCGACCAGACCGAGGCTTTGACCACGGTGGATGTGAACACCGGCGGTTTTGTCGGCGGTCGCACTTTCGACGACACCATCTTCAAGACCAATCTCGAAGCCGCCCAGGTCATCGCCCGCCAATTGCGCCTGCGCAATCTGGGCGGCATCATCATCTGCGACTTCATCGATATGGACAACGCGGAGCATCGCGACGCGGTGCTGGATGAATTCAAGAAGACTCTGGCGCGCGACCATACGCGCATCACCGTGAACGGTTTCTCCGCGCTGGGGCTGGTAGAGATGACGCGCAAGCGTACCCGCGAAAGTCTCGCCCATGTGCTGTGCGAACCCTGCCCCACTTGCCAAGGACGCGGAGAGATCAAGACCGCCCAGACCATCTGTTTCGAGATCCTGCGCGAGATCGTGCGCGAAGCCCGCCAGTTCAATGCCCGCGAGTTCCGCATCCTCGCCTCGCAACCGGTGATCGACCTGTTCCTCGACGAAGAATCGCAGAGCCTGGCCCAGGCCTCCGACTTCATCGGCAAGACCGTCTCCCTACAGGTCGAGACCAGTTATTCGCAAGAACAATACGATGTCATCCTGATGTAGAGCTTGCGCGTTATCTCCCCCGGTCTGTTAGACTACTTTCCGCACCGACGAGTGCATTCAATAACATAAACCGATCAGGGAGATCACATGTTCAAAAAGCTTTCCGCAGTCCTGCTGGCTGCTTCCTTCGTTGCTGCCCCGGTATTCGCCAATGACCACGGCGAACATGGCGATGCTGCCGTAGCCCAGGCCTTCATCAAAGAGATCCAAGCCGACCAGTCCGGTTATGCCGGCATGAAGGGTGCCGCCTTCTTCCAAGAACTGTCCAAAGGTCAAAAACCCCGCGCGACCGTGGTGACTTGTTCCGACTCGCGTGTGCATACCAACATGCTGGACAAAACGCCGGAAGGTGACCTGTTCATGATACGCAACATCGGCAACCAGGCCGCAACCGCACTGGGTTCGGTGCAATACGGCGTGAACCACCTGAACTCTTCCCTGCTGCTGATCATCGGCCACTCCAAGTGTGGTGCTATTGCGGCAGCGGCGGCAAGTGATTCCGACAAAGCCAAACTGGAAGCGCCGATCCAGAAAGAGCTACAAACCATCGGAAAGGTTACCGCCGATATCGAAGGTGTAAAAACCAACGTAAATAATCAAGTCGCTGCGGCCAAAAAAGAGTTCGCGGATAAAGTGAAGGCCGGTCATCTGATCATCGTGGGCGCGGTCTATGACTTTGCCAACGACATGAAACAGGGCCCCGGCAAACTGAACGTGATCAACGTCAACGGTGAGACCGATGCAGCCAAGATCACTGCGGCCCTTTCTGCCAAGGCAGCAGCAAGCGAACACGCCCATCACTAAACAGATTTATCGCGGTGTTCAAAGGCGGCCCTTGGGCCGCCTTTTTCATACCCGATGATTCACTTATTGACGCCCCCCGTACGTGTACTGCTAGACTGGCGGCTGTCACCCGCGGTCGCCCCCTCAACGGAGATATGCCATGCAACGTTTTTTTCTGTCAGTCTGTATCGCTGCACTCATCGCCTCCGGACCGGCCAGCGCCCGAGAACAAGCCGTCGCCGGTAACAGTGTCATCGGATTCATCGACGCCATCAAAGCGGATAATCTGGCGTATTACACCGGCCGCAAAGCGGATTTTTTCTTTACCCTGTCAAAAGGACAAAAGCCGCTGGCCACTGTGGTGGCCTGCTCCGATTCGCGGGTGCACACCAATATGTTCAGCGCCGATCCGGAAGGCCGTCTCTTCATGGTGCGCAACATGGGCAACCAGCTTGCCGCGACCGAGGGCTCGGTCGAATACGGCATATACCACCTGCGTACACCGGTATTACTCATCATCGGGCACACCCGTTGCGGAGCGATCTCCGCGGCAAGCAGCGATTATTCCAAAGAATCTCCCGCCATCCGGCGTGAACTCGATAGCATCTCTATCGGCAAAGGGCTCAGCAACATCGAGGGGGTGTATGCAAACGTTCACAACCAGGTGGTTGCCGCCATGCTCAAATTCGACGATGAACTGAAAGCGGGAAAGCTCAACGTGATCGGCGCGGTACTGGATTTTGCCGACGATCTGCATCTCGGCGCGGGGAAGCTCACCATCATCAACGTGAACGGGGAAACGGATGCGCGCAAGCTGGAAGATCCGGAAGCGTTGCTCACCAAACCGACCAGTACTGCGGCCGGGAAAACGAAAAAGAACGCGCGTTAAGTGACACTTTCCAGCAGGGATTCGGGATCGATTCCGCTGCCGCTTACCGCGATGCGTTTGTGGCGCGACTGCCCGCCCTGCTTGAGCTCGACATTACGCAGCGGCACTCCAAAACGATCCGCGATATAACGTAGCAATGCCTCGTTGGCGCGTCCCTCGATGGGCGGCGCGGCGAGACGTATCTTCAGCGCCTCGCCATGCAGCCCAGCCACACTGGTCTGTTTGGCACCGGGCTGCACGTGCAACACCAGTGTGATGACCTCGCCGCTGCGTTGGTACCACCCCGCACTCACAACAGCTGCGCGACGATACGCTCCAGAGCCCCGATCGGGACGATCAGCAGGAGCTGGCAAAAGATCAGCAGGGCCAACACGGAAAAATCGATATTGCCGACCATAGGCACGATGCGCCGTACCGGCTGCAAAAAACGCTGCGTGAACGCGGCAGCCACCGGGGCAACCGGCGAGTGCGGATTCACCCATGACAACACCGCCTGCACCAGCAACATCAACATCAGCAGATAGACGCTGAGTACCAGCAGTTTGACCAGTGCCCACGCCACCAGTCCCGCCAGCGGGAACACCGCATAGGGATAACCCTGCGCCCACAGGAATCCGACCAGATAGACACCTTCCACGGCGAACGCCAGCAACAACGAAGCCGTGTCCAGCCCGCCCAGTGCCGGCACAAAACGGCGCACACGCAATACGGCGAAATCACTCAGTGCCATGACGAATTCACCGATGCTGTTGCGCATCGGTACACGCATCCACACCGCATGAAAACGCAGCAGCAGCAGCGCCGCAAAAGGCTGCACCAGCACATCCAGCAGAAACAATACCGCTTGGTTCATCATTTAATTCGTACTCCCCAGTTCGTCACCCATCTCTTTGGAGCGGACTGCGGCGGCATGGATAGCCGCCACGATATGCCGCTTCACCTCGTTTTCTTCCATACTCAGCAACGCGCGTTCGGTGGTGCCATTTTTGGACGTGACGCGCGTGCGCAACATACTCACTTCATCCGTGCCGGCCTGGGCCAGTTTGGTCGCGCCCAGAAAAGTGTCGATCACCAGGCTGCGGGCCTGGGCTTGGTTCAACCCCAACTCAAGTGCGGCCTGCTGCATGGCTTCGATAAAATAGAACACATAGGCCGGGCCGCTGCCGGAGATCGCCGTCACTGCATCCAGCATATTTTCCTCTTGCAGCCATACCGTGCTGCCGACCGCATCGAGAATTTTCCCCGCGACTTCCCGCTGCGCGGCACTGACTTCCGGCAAAGCATACAACCCGGTCACACCGCTCTGGATCAAGGCCGGGGTATTGGGCATGCAGCGCACGATATTCTTCGTGTTCAGCCAGCGCGAGATGTCTGCCGCGCGGATACCCGCCGCAATGGAAACGATCAACTGCCCTGCAAGCAGCGGGGAAAGTTGTCCGCACACTTCGCGCAGCTGCTGCGGCTTCACCGCCAGCACGATCACATCGCTGCCCGCCATCCCGCTGGCCAGTTCAGCCACGGCTTGTATACCGAACTCGTCATGCAATTTAGTGCGATTCTCGGCGTTGATCTCCACCACGCGCAGTTCCGCCGCGGTGTAACTGCGTTTGAGCAAGCCGCCAACGAGCGCGGTCGCCATGTTGCCGCCGCCGATGAAACAGATATTCATGCCGTTCCTTTAAGGTGAATTCGATGCAAAGCGCGATTATCGCAAATCCGCGCACATCATGGATGGACACTTCCATGCAGTCGCCGTTTCCGCTCCGCCGTGAACGCCCACCACGGCAGTGCGGCCCCGCCGCGCATGAACGAGACGATGGACATAAACACGTCGATCACACAGGGATCGTGACGCTGTCCGGTGCGCTCGCACAACATCTCGTACATCTCGAATGCCTCGCGTTCGCGCAGTTGCTGCGGTGTTTCGATACCGATCAGACGCAGATCGGCAGCCATCGCCTTGCCGATGTTGGGCAGGTCTTCCAGTTTGCGCACTTGCTCACGCCGGACTTTTTGCGGGTTCATACTTGCGCTTTTGCCCGCACACCGAAGATCGCCGTGCCGATACGCACAATAGTGGCACCTTCGGCGATCGCGGCAGTATAGTCATGCGACATCCCCATCGACAGGGTGTCGAGTTGCAGGCCGCGCGAGTTGAGTTGTTGCAGCAGTGCGCGCATTTGCGCGAAAGGCAAACGCTGCACGGCGGGGTCTGCAGCGGGGGCCGGTATCGCCATCAGACCGCGCAATTTGAGATTGGGCAACTGCGCCGCTTGCACAGCCAGTGCTTCGACCTCACTGGGCGTGACGCCGCTCTTGCTGTCTTCTCCGCTCACATTCACTTGCAGACAGATGTTGAGCGGCGGCAGATGCACAGGCCGCTGGGCGGAAAGCCGTTCGGCGATCTTCAATCTGTCCACGCCATGTACCCAGGAAAAGTTCTCCGCGATGACGCGGGTCTTGTTGCTTTGGATCGGGCCGATGAAATGCCACTCCAGCGGCAGGTCGCGCAACGCATCGATCTTGTCCAAAGCCTCCTGCACGTAATTCTCGCCGAAGGCGCGTTGTCCGGCCTGATAGGCCTCGCGCACCGCCTGCGCCGGAAAGGTCTTGCTCACGGCCAGCAGATGCACTTCGCCGTCGCCGCGCTGTGCCGCTTGCGCCGCTTGTGCAACGGCCACGCGGGTTGCTTGCAAGTTGGAGAGGATTGCAGTCATAATCGCTCGGTCTATCGCCTTTCAATGCAGTAATCAACGCTTGGGAATTATATATGGATATCACTGAACTGCTCGCCTTCGGCGTGAAGAACAAAGCCTCCGACTTGCACCTCTCCGCAGGCCTGCCGCCGATGATCCGCGTTCACGGCGATATCCGCCGTATCAATCTGCCCGCGATGGAGCACAAAGAAGTGCACGCCATGATCTATGACATCATGAACGACCAGCAGCGCAAATATTACGAGGAGAACAAAGAGCTCGATTTCTCTTTCGAGGTGCCCGGTCTGGCGCGTTTCCGCGTCAACGCCTTCGTGCACAACCGCGGTGCCGGCGCGGTCATGCGTACCATTCCTTCCAAGATACTGTCGCTGGAAGATCTGAAGGCTCCGAAGATATTCGAGCAGCTTGCCGATTTTCCGCGCGGCATGGTGCTGGTGACCGGCCCCACCGGCTCGGGCAAATCCACCACATTGGCGGCGATGGTGAACCACCGCAACGAACACGAGATGGGGCACATCCTGACCGTGGAAGACCCCATCGAATTCGTGCATGAGTCGAAGAAATGTCTGGTCAACCAGCGTGAAGTCGGCCCGCACACACTGTCGTTCCAGAATGCCTTGCGCTCGGCGCTGCGCGAAGATCCGGACGTGATCCTGGTCGGTGAAATGCGCGATCTGGAAACCATCCGCCTCGCCATGTCCGCCGCCGAAACCGGCCACCTGGTGTTTGGTACGCTACACACCAGTTCCGCCGCCAAGACCATCGACCGTATCATCGACGTGTTCCCCGCCGATGAAAAAGAGATGGTGCGCGCGATGTTATCCGAATCGCTGCGTGCGGTCGTTTCACAGACGCTGCTCAAAACCAAAGACGGCTCGGGCCGTGCTGCCGCCCATGAGATCATGATCTGCACTCCCGCCATCCGCAACCTGATCCGCGAAGCCAAAGTCCCGCAGATGTATTCCGCCATCCAGACCGGCGGCAACATCGGCATGCAGACGCTGGATCAATGTTTGCAGGATCTGGTCAAACGCAACATCGTGTCTGCGGCGGAAGCTCGCGGCAAAGCGATGAACAAAGACCTGTTCCCCGGCAATTAACACACCCGCAGCAGCAAGGAGAGATTCGCAATGGAAAGAGACCAGGCTACAGAACTGATACATAACCTGCTGCGCGGCATGATCAGCAAGAAAGCGTCCGACCTGTTCATCACCGCCGGCTTCCCGCCCGCATTCAAGGTGGACGGCAAGATGACCCCGGTGTCGCCGCAAGCGCTGACTGCGGTGCACACCCAGGAGTTGGCTCGCGCCATCATGAACGACCGCCAGGCGGCGGAGTTCGAGTCCACCCATGAATGCAACTTCGCCATCAGCCCGCCCGGTATCGGCCGTTTCCGTGTCAACATCTTCATGCAGCAGCAACGTGTGGGCATGGTGCTGCGTACCATCACCACCAAGATCCCCGACTTCGACGAGATGGGTTTGCCGCCGGTATTAAAAGACGTAGTGATGTCCAAGCGCGGACTCGCCATCCTGGTCGGCGGCACCGGCTCCGGCAAATCCACCACGCTGGCCGCGATGATAGGCTACCGCAACAAAAGCAGTTACGGCCACATCATCACCATCGAAGACCCGGTGGAGTATGTGCATGAGCACATCAACTGCATCATCACCCACCGCGAAGTCGGCGTGGATACCGACTCCTGGCATGCCGCGTTGAAAAACACGCTGCGTCAGGCACCGGATGTCATCCTGATCGGCGAGATCCGCGACCACGAGACCATGGAACACGCCATCGCCTTCGCCGAGACCGGACATATGTGTCTCGCCACCCTGCATGCCAACAGTGCCAACCAAGCGCTCGACCGCATCATCAACTTTTTCCCCGAAGAACGCCGTGCGCAATTGCTGATGGATCTGTCGCTCAACGTAAGGGCACTCATCTCGCAACGCCTGATCCCGAAAAAGGACGGCAAGGGCCGTGCCGCCGCCATCGAAATCATGCTCAATTCACCGCTGATCGCGGATCTTATCTTCAAAGGAGAAGTGAACCAGATCAAAACCGTGATGAGCAAATCGCGTGAGATCGGCATGCAGACCTTCGACCAAGCGCTGTTCGATCTTTACGAGACCGACAAGATCAGTTATGAGGAAGCTCTGAAGAACGCCGACTCGCTCAACGATCTGCGTCTGAACATCAAGCTCAACAGCCAGCACTCGAAGGATACCGATGTGATGTCCGGCATCGGCGATCTGAAACTGCAAGACGGACACGACTAGCCCGGAGGCAACGCTTCAGGAAGGAATCAAAATGACCCATTTCGTTACGCACAAAGATGTCGATGATCTGCTGCACTTTGCCGCACTTTCCGCCGCCACGCGCCTGAAGATCCCTTATGTCGAGTGGGAGTCGACCGAAAAACTACTGGCCGCTGTGACCAGGAACGACAGCGCCTTGGGGCAGACACTATCCGATTTCATCTCCGTCTATACGGCGTGGTTCAAATTCCAGGAAGCACTGCTTGCCAAAGGCAAAGGAACCTCCCTTGATGCCGCCGAGCACGAAGCGCTGTTAAAAGTCACCGCAGACCGCGACAGCAAGCGCCAGACATTTATCGCCACGTTGAAGAACGGGCTCTAAACAACCCGCGCCAGGACTGCCTGGCGCGGGGCACCTCCGTTACGTCGACCCGACCTTCTTCATCGCCGCTTCGATACGCTGGCATAAGGTCTTCAGTACCTTGATGCGCGCAAAATTCTTGTCGTTGGCCTCGACCAGCGTCCATGGCGCGAGACTGGTGCTGGTGCGGTCTACCATGTCGCAGATGGATTGTTCATAGTCTTCCCATTTCTCACGGTTACGCCAATCCTCATCGGTGATCTTGAAGCGCTTGAAACCGGTCTTTTTGCGCTCCTCAAAACGGCGCAACTGTTCGTCTTTGCTGATTGCCAGCCAGAATTTGACGACGACGATGTGATTACGCGCGAGCTGGGCCTCGAAATCGTTGATCTCGTGATAGGCCCGCATCCAGTCCGCCTCCGAACAGAACTTCTCCACCCGCTCCACCAACACCCGCCCGTACCATGAACGGTCAAAGATAGTGACCCGCCCCCTGCGCGGCATATGCCGCCAGAAGCGCCACAGATAGGGCTGCGCACGCTCTTCCTCGGTCGGCGCGGCGATAGGCACGACCTGATATTGGCGCGCATCGACCGCGCTGGTGATACGGCGGATACTGCCGCCCTTGCCCGCCGCATCGTTGCCCTCGAACACCGCCACCACGGTGATCTCTTTGAATCTCGGATCGCGCGTCAGCAAAGCCAGCTTACCCTGGTACTTTTCCAAGTCTGCCTCGAAACGCTTCTTTTCCAGCTTCTGGGAAAGATCGAGCGTCTTGAGGATATGCAACTTGTCGATGGACGGCAGCAAAGGGGCTGCCCGTACGGCAGTCTCTTTCTTCTTGTCGAAGTCGGCCAGACGCTTGCGTATGGTCTCAAGGATGACCTTGCCAACCGTCAGACTGCGGTAACGGGCATCGGCCCCTTCGATGATGATCCAGGGAGCCTCTGCCGTGCTGGTGTGGCGAATGACACTTTCATGCACCTTGAGGAACTTGTCGTAACGCTTGTAGTGCTCCCAGTCGCGTTTGGTCACGCGCCAGCGGGTCTTCGGGCTCTTCTCCAGCAACTTGAGACGCGCCTCCTGCTTCTCTTTGGACAGATGCATCCAGAATTTGATGATGAGCGCCCCCTCGTCGGTGAGCATCTTCTCCAGCCGCTTGGCGCGTTCCAAACTCTGGTCGAGATCGGCGGTCTTGGTCACCCCCATCACGCGGTTCAGGATAGGCCAGGTGTACCAAGAGCCGAGGAACACGCCGATCTTGCCTTTGGGCGGAAGCGCGCGCCAAAAGCGCCACATCATCGGACGCTCCATCTCCTCATCGGAAGGATCGCCCATGCCATGGGTCTGGATATAACGCGGGTCCATCCATTCGTTGAGCAGGTTCACGGTCTCGCCGCGTCCCGCGCCATCCACACCGCCCACCAGGATGATGACCGGGAAGCGCGCCTTCTCCGCCAGATCGAACTGCATGTCCAGCAAAGCCTCGCGCAGTTTCGGCACTTCGGCATCATAAGTGGCTTTATCTATCTTGTGTCCCAACTCAGCTGATTCAAACATACGACTCTCCGATCGATGACTTACAAATATTCAGGGGTGATGACCAAGCGCAGAATAGTCTGATAATCGCCCTCGCGTTCGCGACGACTGAACCACCAGACCGCGCCTTTCTTGACGCTCCAATAATCCGCGCTACCACTCATCACCAGTGCCGCAACCTCGCCCAGCCAAGGCTGGTGACCGACCAGCAGCGTTGCGCCTTTCGCCAGCGGCCAGCCTGCCGCGGCAAGTGCAGCCTGCGGCGTGGCACCGACATCGATGGCGGGTTCCGTGATGAATTTCGTGGTGAGTGCGGCGGCGGTCTGTTGCGCGCGCAATGCCGGACTGACCAGGATGCGGGTATCGGCGGGAAGTCTTTGCGACAGGAACGCAGCCATACGCTCGGCTTGACGCCTGCCCTTTTCCGTCAGCAGACGGCTGTGGTCCGGACTGCCGTCAACCGCCTCCGCATGCCGCCACAGAATCAGTTCCATGCCTACTCCGTATATTACAATTCAGTTCGCAGAATATACCGTATATACTGATTTCGCCATCCCTAATATCGAGGAGCGAAACATGACCGAAAACACCAACCCGCGCAAAGTTGCCGCGAAGCCTGCCGCCAAGCGGACCGCCGCTCCGCGCCGGACTGCGACGACCAAAACCGCCGTCGCCGTGTCCGAGAAAAAAGTAAAAAAAGAGAAAAAGATCGACAGCAAGATCAAGGTAGTCCGCGACAGCTTCACCATGCCGCAGAGCGATTACGACCTCATCGCAGAGATCAAACAGAAGATGCTCAAGACCGGATTACATGTGAAGAAAAGCGAGCTGTTGCGCGCCGGACTGCATGTGTTGTCAAAACAGACTGCCGCGCAATTGAAACAGACCGTGGCGAGTCTTGAAAAGATCAAGACCGGACGCCCCAAGAAAACCTGACCCCGGCGAACTCAGGCGTCTTCTGCCGAAATCACCGGCTTACTGGCTAGGCTCTGCAGCAACAACAGCTGCGCGCATTTCGGCGCCGGACTGCGCGTCGTCTTCAAATGCCAGCCGCCGTCGCTGTCCATCTCCCAAGACTGGCTGTTATCCTGCAGATAGGTCTTCAGTCCCTCTTCAATCACACGTTTCTTGAGTTTGCCGTCGAGCAGCGGGAAACAAACCTCGATACGCCGGAAGAAATTGCGGTCCATCCAGTCGGCGCTGGACAGATAGACATCGTGTGCCAGATCGTTGCGGAAATAGAAGATACGCGTATGTTCCAGAAAGCGGCCTATGATGGAGCGCACATTGATGTTATCCGACAATCCCGGCACTCCGGGGCGCAGGGCGCACACACCGCGCACGATCAGATCGATCTTCACTCCCGCGCGCGAAGCCTCGTACAAGGCCATGATGATCTCGGGTTCGAGCAACGCATTCATCTTGGCGATGATGTGCGCGTTCTTGCCGACCTTGGCGAGTTTGGTCTCGTTCTGGATCGCGCGCAGTACTTGGCTATGCAGCGAAAACGGCGATTGCCACAGGTGGCTCAACTTGCTGGCTTTGCCCAGGCCGGTGAGTTGCACGAACACCTGGTTCACATCGGAACAGACCTCCTCGTTGCAGGTGAACAGCCCGAAGTCGGTATACAGCCTGGCGGTACGCGGATGGTAGTTGCCGGTGGAGAGATGCACATAACGCCGTAACTTGCCGTCTTCGCGGCGTATCACCATCAGCATCTTGGCATGGGTCTTGTGTCCGACCACGCCGTACACGACATGCGCCCCGGCCTCCTCCAAACGGCTGGCCCAGTTGATATTGGCCTCTTCGTCGAAACGCGCCAGCAACTCCACCACCACGGTGACTTCTTTCCCGCACTGGGCGGCGGCGATCAGCGCCTCCATGATGGCGGAGTCAGCCCCGGTGCGATACACCGTCTGCTTGATGGAAACGACCTGCGGATCGTCCGCCGCCTGCTGGATGAAATCGATCACCGGCCGGAAGGACTGGTAGGGATGATGCAGCAGCACATCGCCTTTGCGGATGAGCTTGAACATGTCGGCGCCCTTCTTTTGCAGCGCGGGCGGCATGCCCGGCACAAAAGGCGGGAACTTCAGATCCTCACGCGCCACTTCATCCGGGATGCGCATCAACCGCACCAGATTGACCGGGCCATGCACACGATACAGATCGTCCGCCTTGAGGTCGAACTGCTGCAACAGGAACTCCGCCATCTCCGGGGTGCAATTGTCGGCGACTTCCAGCCGCACCGCATCGCCAAAATGGCGCTGCGGCAATTCGCCCTGCAGGCTGATACGCAGGTTCTTGACCTCTTCTTCGTCCACGAACAGATCGCTGTTGCGCGTGACGCGGAACTGGTAACACCCCAACACGTCCATACCCGAGAACAACTCCCCGACATGGGCATGCAGGATGGAAGACAGGAACACGAAGCCGTATTCACACCCCGATATCTCGCGCGGCATCAGGATGGCACGCGGCAATACACGGGGTGCCTGCACGATAGCCTTGGCGGAATTGCGCCCGAAGGCATCTTTGCCGCTGAGCTCGACGGCGAAGTTCAAACTCTTGTTGAGCACACGCGGGAATGGATGCGAGGGATCAAGACCGATAGGGGTGAGTACCGGCATCACTTCGCGCAGGAAAAAATCTTTCACCCAAGCGCTTTGTACTTCGTTCCAATGTGTGCGGCGCAGGAAATGCACCCCCGCCGTGGCCAGCGTGGGAACGAGGTCTTTGTTGAATATCTGATATTGCCGCTCGATGATCTGGTGCGCCTGGTCGCGCACACGCTTGAGGATCTGGGCGGCATCCAAACCGTCCGGCCCGGAAGAGACCGCACCGACCTTGATCTGCTCTTTCAGTCCGGCGACGCGGATCTCGAAGAATTCATCAAGATTGCTGCTGACGATACACAGGTATTTCAACCGTTCCAGCGGCGGAATGGCCGGATTCTCGGCCTGCGCCAACACGCGCCGGTTGAACTCCAGCAAGCCGAGTTCGCGATTCAGGAACTGTTGCGGGGGAAATCGTTTCGCCACTTTCGCTGTCTGCTTCAGTGTGCCGGAGGCACGAAACCCGACGGCATCTGGGTGTCCGTGCCGAAGAAATAGTTCTCCATCTGCTCGGCCAGATATTTGCGCGCCTTTACGTCCGCCAGATTGAGACGGTTCTCGTTCACCAGCATGGTCTGAAACTTGATCCAGCCCTGCCAGGCCTCCTTCGATACGTTGTCGTATATCCGCTGACCCAGCGGCCCCGGATAAGTCGGGCGATCCAGCCCTTCCGCTTCGCGGCCGAGTTTTACGCACTGCACCATTCTTGCCATCTTTTTTCTCCATGTGACGATTATGAGACCGGATTATGACACTACTGTGAATCCGGCCAACCAGAAAGACCGCTCGCTTATTTCAGTGAACGGACAAAGACCTTCGAGCGCCGCTGATAGTTATACAGTTCCTGTTTCCGGGTCGGCAACTGATCGACGCCGACCTCCTTGAAACCGCGCTCAAGAAACCAGTGTGCGGTACGCGTGGTGAGCACGAACAACTTGCGCAGACCCTGCGCCTGCGCTTCCGCTGCCATATGTTTGAGCAACGCATCACCGTAACCATGGTCGCGATAACTCGGCTGGATCGCCAGACAGGCCAGCTCGGCCGACTTCTCCTCGGTGAACGGATACAGCGCGGCACAACCGATGATGCGCCGGTCGTGTTCCAGCACCACGAAACGCTCGATCTCGCGCTCCAACAACTCGCGCGAACGCCTCACCAGGATGCCTTCGGACTCGAGCGGCTGCAACAATTTCAGGATACCGCCGACATCATTGATCGTGGCATCGCGCAGAGTATTCAGCGTGCTTTCCACCACCATGGTGCCGATGCCGACATCGGAGAACAGCTCCTGCAGGATCGCCCCGTCCTGATGGCGACTGATCAGATGCGCGCGCGCCACCCCGCCCTCGCAAGCACGCACCGCACACGGCAGGAACAGACCCACATCGTCCGGCAGTTTGCGTTTACCCGACAGCACCTTGTTCGCCCCGGCGACAGTTAACTCATGCAATAGCGAGCCATCCCTGTCGGTCACACCGTCGGTATCCATCATGAAAATCAACTTGTCCGCATCCAGCGCAATAGCCGTCTGGGTGGCAACATCTTCCAGTGTCAGATTGAACACCTCGCCGGTGGGCGAATAACCCAGCGGCGACAACAGCACAACCTCGCCGAACTCCATGCGGTCGCGTAATGCCGCCACATCGACTTTGCGCACACGGCCGGTATGCAGCAGATCGACACCGTTGATGACGCCCATCGGCTGCGCGGTGATGAAATTGCCGCCAGCCACGCGGATATCGGCGTTCGCCATCGGTGAATTGGCCAACCCCATCGACAACAGCGCTTCGATCTCCAGACGCACGCGCCCGACCGCCTCTTTCACGCATTGCATGGTCGCGGTATCCGTGAGGCGTATGCCGTGATGGTATTGGTCGGTGATATCGTTGCGCGACAGATGCTGTTCGATCTGTGGCCGCGCACCGTGTACCAGCACCAGCCGCACACCGAGGCTGGCGAGCAGGTTGAAATCGTGGGTCAACTCGACGAACTTACCGTCCGCCACCACCTCTCCGCCGAACGCAACAACAAAGGTCTTGCCGCGAAAGGCATTGATATAGGGAGCGACTGAACGGAACCATGCGACGAACTCGGCGGGACTGTGGGCAAGATGCTGTGACATGACAGACAGGACTCGGTGAAGATCAGGTGGCGCACAGTATCCTGCAAGGCGGGCATATAACGCAATAGCCGCGCGTCCACGACGACCCTCGCAATCACCTGCTTCTTTTTCCGCCGTAGGCGATAATCCGCCATCCGAAACCGATGGAGTCTTGCATGTGCGGCATCTGTGGTGAGTTACGTTTCGATCATTCCGTCCCCGACCGGGAGGCGCTACAACGCATGACCACGCGGCTGGCGCGGCGCGGCCCCGATCACGAAGGCTACTTCAGCGAAGGCCCGCTGGCGTTCGGCCACCGCCGTCTGGCCATCATCGACCTCTCCGCCCATGCCGACCAGCCCATGCTGGACAAGACACTGCATCTGGCGCTGGTGTTCAACGGCACCATCTATAACTACAAGGAACTGCGTGCCGAGCTGGTGGAGATGGGCTACGAGTTCTTCTCGCACGGCGACAGCGAAGTCATCCTCAAGGCCTACCATGCCTGGGGCAAAAGTTGTGTGCAGCGTTTTTACGGCATGTTCGCTTTCGCCATCTACGACCTGCGTGCCAAATCCCTGTTCCTTGCCCGCGACCGCCTCGGTATCAAACCGCTGTATTACTCGCTGGACGGGGCACGTCTGCGTTTCGCCTCCACCCTGCAAGCCCTGCTGGCCGGCGGCGGCATCGATACCGACCTTGATGCGGTGGCCTTGCATCATCATTTCACCCTGCACAGCGTAGTGCCGGCCCCGCGCACCGTATTGCGCGGGATAAAGAAACTGCCGCCCGCACACAGCATGACCTTCAGCGCGGACGGCGAAGTCGCCCTGACGCGTTATTGGCAACTCGACGCGACTCGCCCCGAACAGGCACTGTCCGAGCAGGATTGGCTGGCGGCGACACGCACCGTGTTGCGCCGTGCGGTCGAACGCCACCGCCTGGCTTCGGACGTGCCGGTGGGTGTGCTCCTGTCCGGCGGACTGGATTCCAGCCTGCTGGTCGGCTTGCTGGCCGACCATGTGGACGAGTTAAACACCTTCTCCATCGGCTTCGAAGCTGTGGCGGGCGAACAGGCGGATGAATTCGCATACTCCGACCTCGTCGCCAGCCATTTCAACACGCGCCATCACAAGTTCGCCGTAGCCAACAGCGAAGTGTTGCGCCACCTGCCTGCCGCCATCGCCGAGATGAGCGAACCCATGCCGAGTTATGACGTGACCGCGTTCTATCTGCTGGGGCAAAAAGTCTCGCAGGAAGTGAAAGTGGTACTGGCCGGTCAGGGCGCGGACGAAGTGTTCGGCGGCTACTTCTGGTATCCGCGCATGGATGCGACCAGCGGCACCCCGCTGGAGCGCTTCTCGCAGCACTATTTCGACCGCGACCATGCCGAATATCTGGAGATGATGAGCGACACCTATGCCGCACCGGATGTCACCTCGGCCTGGGCGGAAGAACAATTGCGGCAAAGCGGCGCGGACGAGTTCCTCGACCAGGTATTGCGCATGGATGTGACGACACTGATGGTGGACGACCCGGTCAAACGCGTGGACAACATGACCATGGCTTGGGGTCTGGAAGCCCGCGTACCGTTCATCGACCACGAACTGGTGGAACTGGCCGCAAAGATGCCTCCCGCGCTGAAACTGAAAGAAGGCGGAAAATTCCCGCTCAAGGCTTTGGCGCGCGGCATCGTCCCGGATGCCGTGATAGATCGCCCAAAAGGTTACTTTCCGGTACCCGCATTAAAATATGTGCGCGGCGAATTTCTCGACACAATGCGCGACATCCTCAATTCCGAAGCATGTATACAACGCGGCGTATTCCGCCGCGAATATGTCGCGAAGCTACTGGCCGCCCCCGAAGCTCATCTCACCCGCATTCAGGGCAGCAAACTCTGGCATCTCGCACTGCTGGAATGGTGGCTGCAGATCAACGTGGATGGAAAGAGCGGACAATAAAAAACCCGCTGGTGCGGGTTTTGAATATGGTGGCTCGGGGCGGAATCGAACCACCGACACAAGAATCTCCAATCCACCCAATAGTGTTGTTATTTCTATCTGTTCATTTCATTATCTTCTACAATCCAAAGTGCTTGCTGGGTTAATTCGCACCGCAATTTAAGCCAAACTAATTTTTTGTAGAAGGATTCAAATTGGCATTCCCCCCTTATCATTCCACGCCCAAGGTATATTCCGGCATGTCGGAAGGATTACTTCGTCAAAGAAGGAATCTAGTTTTATGCTGCATTATTTTATGGATGATGAAATTTGGAGGAATTTCAGTTAATAAATTTGCTGCGGGGGGATTTGAACTGTCTTCAGAAAATCCCGGCTTCTTGATTGCTTCGATCTGGCTTGGTTTTACATATTTTTTATTTCGTTACTATCAATACTTTGTCATTGAAGGTGTAGATTGGCTTTTAGAAGTATTTGGACGCGAAATTCATACTCGTCTTATTGCTAAACTCAACGCATTGGCTGAGCGCAAATTACCCTCTACCCATGTCGGGTACCACTATCCAAGGGAGAATATTTTACTTAGTCTATGGAAGGAAAAATTCAAATTAAATGTTACTTTCAGAGACCAGAACTTAAAGGAACAGCAACTTGAACTATCTCTCACGCGCACTCAAGTCGCCCAACCAATTATTATTGCCATTGTTAATTCCTGTCTTCGCCATTCAGTTGTAACAGACTACCTGTTTCCATTTATTCTTTCTGGTTTCATTCTGTATTACTGCGGCTCCGCCGATTGGAAAGGTAGCTTTTTAAGCTATATTTTTCCCATCTAATGGTTGCTGAAATTTCTCCTCACCCCTCACATGTCGCATAAGCTCTTCTCCAAGCCATGACAACTTCCTTGACGCAATGAGGACTGAAGCGCGAATATTGTTGCTATAACCACCATTAAAGCTACCGCCAATGCCAGATATCAATTGATCGAGCGCCTAATCCTCAATTCGGAAGCCTGTGTGCAACGCGGCGTATACCGCCGCGAATATGTTGAGAAACTACTGGCCGCCCCCGAAGCCCATCTGACACGCATCCAAGGCAGCAAGCTCTGGCATCTCGCGCTGCTGGAATGGTGGCTGCAAATCAACGTGGATGGAAAGAACGGGCAATAAAAAACCCGCTGGTGCGGGTTTTGAATATGGTGGCTCGGGGCGGAATCGAACCACCGACACAAGGATTTTCAATCCTCTGCTCTACCGACTGAGCTACCGAGCCATATTTGTTGATACTGCTTCGCAATCCGACACAAGGATTTTGGTTTCGGCCGCTTGGCTTTCGCCCAGCTTAACTTGCGCTGCAAGTTAGCCTACGCCGCAACAAGCTACGCTTGTTGTCAATCCTCTGCTCTACCAAGCCATCTTGACGAAGGCGCGCATTATAGCGACTCCCATGATTAAAGCAAACCGACTCGGCATCAAAATGCCGCTGGATTGATGAATCCGGCCTAAGCCGGATTGCTGTGCAGCCGCAACATGGCGGCTTCCAGCTTGCCTTCGATGACGAGTGCGGCCACATCCTGTGCGCGTTGCAGGGCTTCGTCGATCAGTACCTGTTCTTCTTTGCGCGGTGCATTGAGAACGAAATTGCTGACTTCGCTGCGCTCGCCGGGATGGCCGATACCGACGCGCAAACGCCAGAAATCTTTCGTCCCCAGATGCGTGATGATGTCCTTCAGCCCGTTGTGTCCGCCATGTCCGCCGCCCAGTTTGAGTTTCGCGCTGCCCGGCGGAAGGTCGAGTTCGTCATGCACCACCAATATCTGCGCAGGGTCTATCTTGTAGAACTGCGCCACCGCACCGACCGAGCGGCCACTCACATTCATGAAGGTCTGCGGTTTGAGCAGATGCACTTCATGCCCGTGCAAGCCCGCTTTGGCGATCAGTCCGTGGAATTTATTGTCGGCCTTGAAGGCGGCACTCTGCTGACGAGCCAATTCGTCCACCCACCAGAATCCGGCGTTGTGGCGCGTGGCTTCGTATTCTCTGCCGGGATTACCCAGCCCGACGATGAGTTTGATCTCACTCATGATGCAAAAAGCCCGTCATGCATTTTAGTTTGCATGACGGGCTTTCCAAGGTGACGACGCCTAGGCGACGATTATTTCTTTGCAGCAGGCTTCGCTTCAGCCGCTTTGGCATCAGCCGCAGGAGCAGCTGCCGCAGCTTCGGTCGCCGCAGCTTCCACATGGCCGCGCGGCACTTGCACCGTCGCTACCGCGTCGGACGCATGATGGTGACCGGCCACTTCCACGCCCTTAGGCAGCTTGACATCGGATACGTGGATGGAATGCCCCAGATCCAGGTGCGCCAGATCCACTTCGATGTGGGCAGGCAGATCGGCTGGCAGGCAGGACACTTCCAGATCGTTCAACACGTGGCTGATGATGCCGCCGCTGGTCTTCACGCCGGGCGCGATGTCGGCATTGATGAAGTGCAACGGCACTTTCATGTGGATCTTCTTCTTCGCATCGACGCGCTGGAAATCGATGTGCTGAACTTGCTGGCGGAACGGGTGCATATTGAAGTCACGCAGCAGCACGGACTCTTTCTTGCCGTCCAGATCCAGCGACAGAACGGAAGCGTGGAACGCTTCATTGCGCAGGGCGTAATACAGTGTGTTGTGATCCAGATCGATCATGGTTGCTTCGCCCGAACCGTAGACGATACCGGGGACGCGGTTCGCTTTACGCAGACGGCGGCTCGCACCCGTTCCTTGCGCTTTGCGTGTTGTTGCGCTGATTTCGATTGCCATTTTACTTCTCCACTTTGGTGAAGCACTCCGCGACCAGAGGCTTCGGGTTACGCGATGACCGACCGGTCACCGCAGATTCTTATTCCATGAACAGCGAACTGACCGACTCTTCCGCATTGATGCGGCGCATGGTCTCGGCCATCAGTTCCGCCACGCTCAACTGACGGATGCGCTTGCAGTTGCGCGCTTCTTCGCGCAACGGGATGGTATCGGTCACCACCAGTTCGTCGATGGCCGATTTCTCGATACGCTCGATCGCCGGGCCGGACAGAACCGGGTGGGTACAGTAGGCGATGACACGCGCCGCGCCTTTTTCCTTGAGGGCGTTCGCCGCCTCGCACAGCGTGTTCGCCGTATCCACCATGTCGTCCATGATGATGCAGGTACGACCGGCCACGTCGCCGATGATGTTCATCACCTTGGCCACGTTCGGCTTGGGACGGCGTTTATCTATGATCGCCAGATCGGACTCCAGACGCTTGGCCAACGCTCTGGCGCGTACCACACCGCCCACGTCGGGCGAAACCACGATCAGGTCTTTATGGTTCTGCTTCCACACGTCCGACAGCAGGATAGGTGCAGCATAGATGTTATCCACCGGGATGGAGAAAAAACCCTGTATCTGGTCGGAGTGCAGGTCCATGGTCAGCACCCGGTCCACACCGACACCGACCAGCATGTCGGCAACGACCTTGGCGGTGATCGCCACGCGCGCGGAGCGCGGACGGCGATCCTGACGGGCATAACCGAAATAAGGCAAGGCGGCAGTGATCCGACCGGCCGAGGCGCGTTTCAGCGCATCCACCATCACCATCACTTCCATCAGACTGTCGTTGGTCGGCGCGCAGGTCGACTGGAGCACAAAGACATCCTTGCCGCGCACATGTTCCAATATCTCGACCATCACCTCGCCGTCGGAGAAACGGCTGACCGTCGCGCGCCCGAGATGGATATCGAGATGCCGCGCTACTTTCTCGGCGAGTTTGGGATTGGCATTACCGGTGAACACCATCAGGCTGTCGTGAGACACGTGAACCCCTTAAATTAAAATGGGCGCGAGCGCCCATGCGATGTGGCTGGGGAGGTAGGGATCGAACCTACGAATGCCGGAATCAAAATCCGGTGCCTTACCACTTGGCGACTCCCCAAAAAACTCTATGCGGCAAAATCCCGCAATGGATGCTGCTGCAAGCCACGCGCGATGAATCCGCGCATATCTTCAGGCAACTGCCGCAGCACGTTCCGTGCCTGCGCTTCCGTGGCAAACTCGGCGAAAACGCACGCGCCCGAGCCGGTCATCAATGCCGGCGCGTACTGCCCAAGCCAAGCCAGATGCCGCCCGATCTCGGGATATAACTTGCAGGCTACCGGCTGTAGATCATTGCCGAATTGCCCCGTGTGCAGGCTACCCCCGATCGGAAGGGCGCGAATTGTGATGGAAATCGTATTTCGTGTCAATTCCGGATGGGTGAATATCTGCGCGGTCGGCACATGCACCGGTGGAGACAATACGACATACCACGCTTCGGGCAGCGGATAGGCCTGTAGCCGCTCGCCCACACCTTCGGCAAAAGCGTTTTCCCCGAACACGAATACCGGCACATCCGCCCCCAGACGCAGACCGAGCTGCATCAGCCGTTCGCGCGACAGGTTCAAGTCCCACAAACGGTTCAACGCCAGCAGCGTGGTCGCCGCGTCCGAACTGCCGCCGCCCAGACCGCCGCCCATGGGAATGTGCTTTTCCACCGCGATCTCGACACCCAGCTTGCAACCCGCCTCCTGTTGCAACAACTTCGCGGCGCGCACACACAGATCCTGCTCTTGCGGCACGCCGTCTATCTCATTGCTGCGGCGCACCTGGCCATCGTCGCGCACGGTGAAATGCAGGGTATCGTTCAGATCGATGAAACGGAACACGGTCTGCAACAGATGATAACCATCGTCCCTGCGTCCGACCACGTGCAGGAACAGGTTCAACTTGGCCGGAGCAAGGCAGGTGAGTGTGTCTATTATTTTTCCCATTCGTCCACCAGCAGCAATATCTCCAAGCGTTCGCGCCGCAAAACAAGACGCACCGGCAAACTGTCCGTGGCCGGTGTGGCATAACGCGAATATTCGATGTCCCAACCATCCTGATGTAATGCCGCGATCTGCCCGTCGGCGTTGCGCCGGATATCCGCGACAGTTCCGGCGGACGGCAGGCCGACCACCCAGCGACTCAGCCCCGCCAGCGGCAATTCCCAGCCCAACACCTGCCGCGTCAAGGTCTCCGCATCCTGTGCCGTATAGGTTTTTCCGGAAGCCTCCAGCGTCACCCCCAACGCATCGCGCCGGATGCGCGCCGCCGTCTGGCCTAGCGGAGCCAGCAACAACATCTCGTCCTCCCCCGCGCGGTGCACCCAGCGCAGACCGGCACTGGTGCGTTCACCGTCATGGCGTACCGCCACCCGCCCGTTGAGCACGAACGGCGCATCCGGTGCGGCTGCACGCTGCACGGTCTTGACCGTATCGCTGGCGCAGCCCCACAGTAGCAGCAGCAACAACAATAGCGGCCAGCAGGTGAAACGATGCCGCATCAGGGAATGAATCTCTTGATCAATTGACGTAACGATTCGTGATCGGGATGCGCCCGCAACGCGCCGTCCCAAATCTTGCGCGCCTCGTCTTTGCTGCCCTGCATCCACAACACTTCACCCAGATGCATGGCGATCTCCGGATCCTGGCTGACAGAGAAGGCCCGCCGCAGGAACTCGGCGCTCTTGTCCAGCTGCCCCAGACGGTAGTATCCCCAGCCCATGCTGTCGGTGATGGCCGCATCGCCCGGCTCAAGCTCATAAGCCTTTTCGACCAGACGCATCCCCTCGTCCACACGCACGTTGCGCTCCAGCAGACTGTAGCCCAATGCGTTGTAGGCATGTGCATGCTCCGGTGCCACACGCAGGACTTTGCGCAACAACTGTTCGAACATCTCGGGCTTGCCCAGCTTGTCCGCCGCCATCGCCGCCTCGAACAACAACTGCGGATGGTTCGGCAGCTTCTCCAGCGATTCCGTGAGTAACTGGTACGCCGCATCGAACTGTTTCGCATCGCGCAGCATCTGCGCCTCGATCAGCACCACCGTCACCCGTTGTTGATTGTTCGTCACCGGCGCCCGTTTCAGCGCGGCCCGCGCCTCTTCCCCCTTGCCCGCCTTGTCCAGCAGATAGGTCTCGCGCAGACGCGACGCGTAGACATATTCGCCATCCTGCACCTGACGGTATTGCGCAAGTGCGGCGGCCTCATCCTTCTTGGCCTCGTTCAATTGCGCCAGGTAATAATGCACCGTTCCCGCATCCTTCTTGCCCTTGCTCAGTGTCTCCTGCAACTCACGCTCGGCCCGGTCCAGCTCGCCCATCTGCAAAGACAGCAATGCCACGGCGAACGCCAGCTCGGTATTTTCCGGATTGGCGGCGAGCAATTGCTGGAACTGGATACGCGATTCCGCATAGTGCTTCTGCTCCAGCAACGCGCGCGCATAGAACAGGCGCAATTCTTTGCTTGCCGGACGCGCCTCCAGGACCTTGCGCAGACGCTCGAACGCCTTGCCGGATTCCTTGGGCAACAGCAACTGCGCCTCGAACATCACCGCCGCATCCCACTCCGGACGCAATTGCGCAGCCTGTTGCGCCTCGCTCAGCGCCAACTCCTTGTTCCCCGCCTGTGCCGCGAGTTGCGCCACCAGCCAGTGTCCCTCGGCCACTTTCGGGTAAGGACGTGCCACCCCGACCGCCCAATCGAGGGCGGCAGGCTTGTTGGCCAGCCGCACCAGGAAGGGCTGGAACTGCATGAAGCCGCGCCCCGCGCTCTTCACATCCTCCGCCAGCAAGCGCTCCGCGTGCGGGCGAGCCTCGTCCAGCTTGCCCCCGCTCAACAGCAGCGACACCAGCATCTGCTTCGCCAGCGGCGCGGAAGGCTCCAATTCCTGCCACAGCCGGAATGCCTCCAATGCTTTGTCCATCTGGCGCGATTCGAAAGTGATCTGCGCCGCGCGGCGTGCCACACGCGGATCGCGCGTCGTTTTGGCCAGATCGCGGTAGGCCTGCCCCGCCAGCTCCGGCCTGCCGCGCTGCAACGCGATATCGCCCAGCAGAAACTCGTACAACATGCGTTCATCCAGCGCCACCGCCGGCAGCACCGGCTCAACCTCGGCGACCTTGGCCGGCCCCTGCGGCGCGCGCGCAGCACTCCCCTTGCCGCCGGGCGCGTGGGCACAGGCAGCCAGCAGCAAGGGGAGCAGGATCATCAAATAACGCGGGAGACTCATATTTTTTGGCACGGTGGGCATTAGGTGTTTTGGTGGCGGTTCGCATATTAGGTTATATTCCCCCCTACTCACAACCGCCCGTTCCCAGCATGACCGCCTCGATCACCCTGTCCGCACGCAACCTCAACCGCCGTTACGGTCAGCGCGACATCGTCCAGAACGTCTCCATCGAGCTCAAACGCGGCGAGGTGCTCGGTCTGCTCGGCCACAACGGCGCGGGTAAAAGCACCACCCTGCAGATGCTCACCGGCATCCTGGCGCCGAACTCGGGACAGATAGAAGTGTGCGGCATCGACCTGCAACGGCATCCCGAACAGGCCAAGGCGCATATCGGTTATCTGCCGGAGACACCGCCGTTATATCGGGACATGCGCGTGGACGACTATCTGAGCTTTGTCGCCAAACTGCACCGCGTTGCCAAGGACGGGCTCGCCGCCACTCTGGCCGAGACCAAGCGCCGCTGCGGACTGGAAGAAAGCGGCAGAAAGATCATCGGCACCCTGTCAAAAGGTTACCAGCAGCGCGTCGGCATCGCGCAAGCCATCATCCACAACCCCGAGGTCATCGTGCTGGACGAACCCACCGTCGGCCTCGACCCGGCACAGATACGCGACATCCGCACCCTCATCCGCGAACTCGGCGATGCCCACAGCGTGATCCTGTCCACCCATCTGTTAAGTGAAGTGGAGAATCTGTGCGACCGCGTCGAGATCATGCAGAAGGGCCGCCTGATCTACGGCGACAGTAGCGCGCGCATGCAGCAATACGGCCACCAGCCCGGTTTCGTCGTCACGCTGCTGGCACCGCCCCCGCTGGCCGAACTGGAAGACATCGCCGGCGTCGAAAAAGTCGAAGTCCTGTCCGGCACCCGTTTTCGCATCCTGCATGCCGCGGACACCCAGACCAGCGGCGTCCTGCTCGCACTTGCTGCTGAACGCGGCTGGCAGGCCCAGCAACTGACCCCGCTCAAGGGCAGTATCGAAGATGTCTATACCCAGATCACCGAGAACGAACCCGCATGATATTCACCATCGCCCGTAAAGAGTTGCGCAGTCTGTTCGCCGCCCCCAGCACCTGGGTGATCCTCGCGGCACTGCAATTCATCTTCGCCTGGTTCTTCCTGGCCCGTCTCGACGCCTATTTGCAGGTGCAGACTCAACTCGCCCAAGTCGCCAACGCGCCGGGCGCGACCATGTCGGTGGCCTCTCCTCTATTCGGCACACTGGCACTGATGCTGATGATGCTCATCCCGCTGCTCACCATGCGCCTGCTGGCCGAAGAGCGCCGCAACCAGACCCTGGCACTGCTGTTGGCCGCCCCGGTCCACACCAGCCAGATCGTGCTCGGCAAATTCCTCAGCCTCGTGGCCTTCATCATTCTGGTCGTCGCCGCGAGCACCGCCATGCTGGCGTTGCTCGGGATCGGCACCCAGATCGATAGCGGACTGCTCGCTGCCAATGCCCTCGGCCTGCTGCTGCTGAGCGCCAGTTACGCCGCACTCGGACTTTACCTCTCCGCGCTCACCAAACAACCCATCGTCGCCGCGATGAGCGCCACGGCCCTGTCGTTCGGCCTGTGGCTGATCGATATCGGCGGTGCCGGCACCGGCAACGCCCTGCGCGCGCTGTCACCCACCACACACGCGCAAAGTATGAATGCCGGTTTCATCCTGAGCGGTGATCTGGCTTATTTCATCCTGACTATCACCACACTGCTGTTGCTCACCATACGCCGCGTGGAAAACAACCGCATGTACGCTTAATGAGCAGAGGAACACCAAGTGGTGAAAACCCTGATATGAAAAAACTCCGTCTATCGCCCTTCCTGCTCAAAAACATCGCATTCACCGCGCTGCTGCTCGTTATCGCGATCGCGCTCTACCAACTGGCTGCGCGTTATCCGGTGCAATGGGACATGACCCACACCCGGATGAACAGCCTGGAGCCGAGCAGCACCCAGGTGCTCGACCGCCTGCCGGGCGAAGTGAAGATCACCGTCTACGCCGCCGAACAGGACGCGGAGCAACAGGGTGACATGCGCCGCCTCATCCGCGAATTCATCTCCGTCTACCAGCGTTACAAACACGACATCACCCTCACCTTCGTCGATCCGGTGAAAGAGCCGGATGCGATGCGCAAAGCGGCGATACAGAACAACGGTGAGATGGTGGTGGAATACGGCGGACGTGCCGCGCACCTCACCTCATTGAACGAACAGACCCTGTCCAGCGCCCTGCTCGGCCTGGCCAACACCAAAAACGAATTATTGATGTATCTGCGCGGGCACGGCGAACGCAAACTGGACGGCAGCGCCAATCACGACCTCGGCGAATTCGGCAAACGGCTGCAGCAGAACGGCTACCGCCTCAGCAGCCTCGACCTCACGCTGGCTACCAATGTACCGGGCAACGCCAAACTGCTGCTGCTCACCCATCCGCAGGCAGCGCTGTTGCCGGGCGAGACCGACAAGATACTGCGCCACCTCGACGAAGGCGGCAATCTGCTCTGGCTGATCGATGCCGAACCGCTGCGCGGGCTGGAGCCGGTCGCCGAAAAACTCGGTCTGCTGCTTACTCCCGGCACGGTGATCGACCCCGCCGCACAAGATATGAACGCCCCCGCGAACTGGACCTTGAGCGCCGGTTATCCGCCGCACCCGGTCACCGGCCATTTTGACCTCATCACCGTGTTCCCCTATGCACGCGGACTCGCTAGCGAAGAGAGCAGCCCATGGGAGCGCCAGACGCTGGTCGAAGTCGCCCCGCGCGGCTGGATGAGCCGTACCCCGTTCGATCCGGCACAGAAACTCCGCTTCGACAAGAACCATGACATCCCCGGCCCGTTCAGTCTGGCGTTGGCCCTGCAACGCACGGTGAACGACAAAGAGCAGCGTATCGTCGTGGTCGGCAGCGGCGCTTTTCTGGCCAACGCCTACTCCGGCAACGGCGGCAACATGGATCTCGGTATCAACATGGTGAACTGGCTCAGCAATCAGGATGCGCTCATCACCATCCAGCCGCGCACCAACAAAGACGGCACCCTCACCTTCAGCACCCGAGCTCTCACCGTCATCAGTATCGGCCTGGTGATCGTGCTGCCGTTGCTGCTGCTCATCGGCGGCGGCGTGTTATGGTGGCGCAAACGCAGCTAAGCCCGCGCCAGACTCGCCCGCGCAAGCTGGCGCCGCTCTGCCGGGCGTTATCCTCATGTGAATATCCGTGCAATCCTGCCTCTATTCGCGGCATTAAAAATGCCGCACATCGGGATAATGGCAGCAGGCATCCATAGCGCCTTTAAGACTTTTTCCTACAAGATTTCCGCAGCGACTTCCTACATCAGAATTAGCAATTCTCCGATTCTTCCTGCCCGTTTGTTTGTTCACAATGCAGTCATCGCAACACCAAACAAACACAAGGAGATGAACATGAACACACGCCAACTGCAACAAAGCGCTAACCGCACCTTCCTCAACTCGGCCGAGCTCAACAACTTCAAACCGCAACGCCTGACCACCAAGGCACTGAGCGACGATTCCTGCTGGGACGAATTCGACGCGGACTATGAGGACGCCATCCCCGGCAACGAACTGTCTTTCCTGGACGACATCTCCTGCAATTGAAGCAGTAGCATCCGGCGACACCGTGCCACGGTGAAAAGTGGCGGAAAAATGGTTTTATTCGAGGCATCCGAACGGCAACGAGTGCGTAGACTGGACGAATCGCAACTCACTCGAGGAGTCCAAAATGGGGCACAGCCGTTCTTATGTAGTCAATGATTCCGAGGTTGCCGAAAAGATAGAACAACAGTTTCATGCCTATGTGGCACTGTTCATGAAGCTGCACTACCCGACCGACGGCCATGCTGTATCAGCCGCCGAACGCCGCGAACTGACGTCGCAGATCAAAGCCTCCGTCAACGAGATCACCCTGCTTGCCATGAAGCGCAAGCGCTGCAAATTCGATACCCGCCCCGTGCGGCACCCTATCCCGCAAACCGCAACTGGCGCCGCGCGCAGCTATCGCCCGATTTCCGGCTGAACGCAATTCAAGTCGCCTGCGGCAGTTTCATTTAACATTCGCGTCGAGACCATCATCCCCACGCGAATGGAACCATGCCCGAACTCCCCGAAGTCGAGACCACGCTGCGCGGCCTTGCGCCGCATCTGACCGGCAAGACTGTTGCGGATGTCCTCATCCGCAACAGCCAATTGCGCTGGCCCATCCCCCGTGATCTACCCGAACTGCTGCGCGGACAGACCGTACGCGAGCTGCAACGCCGCGCCAAATATCTGCTCGCCCGCTTCGACCACGGCACCCTCATCCTGCATCTGGGCATGAGCGGCAGTCTGCGCATACTCACCGCGCCGACCGCCGCCGACCGGCATGAACATTTCGATCTGCTACTGGCCGACGGCAAGACCATGCGCCTGCGCGATCCGCGCCGTTTCGGTGCGGTGTTGTGGCAGCACGGCGAAACAAATCAACATCCGCTGCTCGCCAAACTGGGGCCGGAACCGTTACTGGACGAGTTCGATAGCGAATATCTGTATGCCGCCACCCGCAAACGCAGTGCCGCAATCAAACAACTCATCATGGACAGCCATATCGTGGTCGGCGTGGGCAACATCTACGCCAACGAAGCCCTGTTCCGCAGCGGCATCAAACCGCAGCTGGCGGCAGGGAAACTCAGCCGTGCCCGGTGCGCCAAGCTGGTTGCCGAGATCCGCGCGACGCTGGGCGAAGCCATCGGGCTCGGCGGCAGCAGCCTGCGCGACTATGTCGACAGCGACGGTAAACAGGGATATTTCCAGCAGCACTACTGGGTCTATGGCCGCGCAAAAGAGCACTGCCGCAAATGTGGCGGCGCCATCAAACAGATCAAACAGGGACAACGTTCCAGCTTCTACTGCCCGACCTGCCAGCACTGAAGCTAAGCGCCGACCTTGCGCAACACGATCGCGCGAAACCAGCCATACGCCAACATCGGGGTATCACTCACCAGTTCGAGCTCCGGCGTGGCAGACAACACCTCCTCGAACACCACGTCCATACGTGTGGCGAAATGCCGGCTCAAACCGTTGAGCACACGACGCAGCGGCGCGTGTTGCCCCGGCTGCAAAAACTTGTCGAACAGGATGATGCAACCGCCCGGTTTGAGCACCCGCGCGGCTTCCGCCAGACAATGCCGGGGTTGCGGCACCACCGCCACGATGAGATGCAGCACCACGTGATCGAACTGCGCGTCGGCGAACGGCAGCGCCATACTGTCGCCCAGCACGAAACTCACCTCCAGCCCGGCGGCTCGCGGCCGGGCTCGCGCCAGCATGGCCGCATTGAAATCGAGCGCGGTGTAATGATGCAGCGACGGCAACAACGGCAGATCCAGCCCCGTCCCCGCGCCGCTCACCAACACCCGCTTGCCCGCATCCACCGGCAAGGCTGCCAGCGAGCGCCTGCGTGCAACACGCATGGCACGCTCGATGACGATATCGTAGAGCGGAGCGATAAGGCTGTAGCTGGCGCGCAGCAACAGATTCTGGCGATAGGGTTGCAGGTGTCTGTTCATGCCAGATGGCGGATGCCGGTGACCTTGGCCTGTGCGACCGCCTGGATCAGCGCCTCGACCGCCTGGGTGCGCGCATAACTCTTGCGCCAGGCCAATGCGATGCGCCGTGCCGGAACCGGTTTGGCGAAAGGAATGACTCGCAGCAAGCGGCTACGGTAGCGTGTGCTATTGGCCGAAGCGGGCAACACCGTGATGCCCAGACCGGAAGCGACCATGTTGCGTATCGTCTCCAGCGATGTGCCCTGTTGTATATCCGCGCCTTTGCGGTTGAGGTCGGGGCAGGCTTCGGCGACCTGGTTGCTGAAGCAATGCCCGGAATCCAGCAGCAACACTTTTTCCTCTGCCAGTTCCTGTGCTTTGATGCTGCGCCGCTCGGCCCAGCGATGGGCCGTATTGACCACCACCTCGAACGGTTCATCGTACAGCGGGTGTGTGACGATACCGGCATCACCGAAAGGCAGCGCGATAACGATCACATCGAGCTTGCCATTGCGCAGCAGCGTATCCAGATGGGCGGTGATGTTCTCCTCCACTTCCAGCGCCATCTGCGGCGCGATCTTGTGTAATGCCGGAATCAGATCGGGTAACAGATAGGGGCCGACACTGTGGATGATGCCGATGCGCAACGGCGTAACGAGCTGGTTGCTGCCCTGTGCGGCGATCTCGCGGATGCGTTCCGCCTCTTCCAGCACGCGCTGCGCCTGCTCGACGATGGCACTGCCGACCGGCGTGACCGTGACCTCGCTCTTGCCGCGCTCGAATATCTTCAGGCCGAGTTCTTCCTCCAGCTTCTGTATCGCCAGCGACAGCGCGGGCTGGCTGATGAATACCTTTTCCGCCGCACGGCGAAAATTGCGCTCCTGCGCCACGGCGACGATAAAACGGAGTTCGTTGAGTGTCATATTTGCCTATCTGGCCCACGGGCTGATGTTGCAGCAAAAACGCGTCCGCATCCGTCTGTGCGGTAACGCCTACGATTTAGATTATAAATCATCTATTTTTGAACAATCAATTGGCCCAATGGATGACACAAGCCTAAATTGCGTCCGTGGGCGACGCGCCCCCGTTCAACCAACCAAGGAGAGCATCATGCAAAGACCCGATATCAAGACCCACGCCAACCTCGAAGCTGCTTTCGCAGGTGAATCGATGGCACACACCAAGTACCGCTACTTCGCCGCCATCGCACGCGCCGAAGGCCACGAGGAAGTCGCGCGCGTGTTCGAAGAGACCGCCGCGCAGGAGGTGATGCACGCGCTGGGCCACCTTGACCTGCTCTACCCGAAGTCCGAGATGAGCACCGAACGTTGCCTGCAGATGGCCATCGAGGGCGAGACCTACGAGTACACCGAGATGTACCCCGGCTTCCTCAAGACCGCGCAGCAGGAAGGCCACGCTGCCGCCTCGGCCGAGATCAAGCAGCAGATCGCCGAATCGAAGGAACACGCCGAGATGTTCAAAGCTACGCTGGAAAAGGCGGCCAAACGTTTCGCGGCACTGGCCAAAGTGGAAGAGCGCCATGCCAACCAGTACCGCGCCCAGTTGGCGAAGGTCACGGCCTGATATCAACCAAAAAATAAGGAGAACGACATGAAAGTTTGGCAATGTGTGGTGTGCGGATTCATCTATGACGAAACCAAGGGGATGCCGGAAGAAGGTATCAAGGCTGGCACCAAATGGGCGGATATCCCGGAGAACTGGGCTTGTCCTGACTGCGGAGTGGCTAAGGCTGATTTCGAGATGATCGAGGTTTAGCCATAAACGTAAGTCGGTAGAAGCCCCTCTCCCGCAGGCGGGAGAGGGGTTGGGGTGAGGGATGGCAGATTGAATAGAGTTTGAGAGGTACGCACAGCCCCTCATCCCCAGCCCTTCCCCCGCTTACGGGGGAAGGGAGCATGCCGAATCAGTAGTCAATGTTTATATCACCCCCTCTCCTTCTGAGAGGGGCGGGATGAGGGAGAAGAAAATGAAACCAATCGTCGTACTCGGTAGCGGCCTGGCGGGTTACTCCGTCATTCGTGAACTGCGCAAACTGGATCGCGACATCCCGGTCACGCTGGTCACGCGCGACAGCGGCGATTATTACTCCAAGCCCATGCTCTCCAACGCGCTGGCGCAGGGCAAGGATGCCGCCGGGCTAGTGCTGACACGGGCGGCGGAGATGGCCACGCAACTCGGCATCAAACTGCTGGTGCAGACCGAAGTCCAGGCCATCGACCGCACAAACAAAAAGCTGGCTACCACTGCTGGCGAACTGGAATACGACAAGCTGGTGATCGCGCTGGGGGCAGACCCCATCCGCATCCCGGTGCAGGGCGATGCCGCCGATGCGGTGTTGTCGGTGAACGATATCGCCGACTACGCGCGCTTCCGCGAGCTGCTTGAAAACAAGACTCGCATCGCCATCATGGGTGGTGGACTCATCGGTTGCGAGTTCGCCAACGATCTGGCCTCGGCAGGCCATGCCGTCAGTGTCATCGATCCCGGCCCCTGGCCCATCGCCAGCCTGATGCCGGAACAAGCAGGCAAACAACTGCTCGCACCGCTGGCCGCGCTCGGTGTCGATTGGCACTTCGGTACCTCGGTCAGCCGTGTGGATCGTGCCAGCTCCAACTACCTGCTCACACTGGCAGATGGCACACAACTACAGGCCGACCTCGTGCTCTCAGCTGTCGGCCTGCGTCCGCGCATCGCGCTGGCGCAACAAGCCGGGCTGGAGGTGAATCGCGGTATCAAAGTGGATACACACCTGCGCAGCAGCGATGCGGCCATCTTCGCACTGGGCGATTGCGCCGAGATAGACGGCAAGGTGCAACCTTTTGTATTGCCCATCATGCACGCGGCACGCGCCTTGGCGAAGACGCTGGCAGGCACGGAGACCGCGGTGGACTTCCCCGCCATGCCGGTGGTGGTGAAGACCCCGGCACATCCTCTGGTTGTGCTGCCTGTCGCACGCGATGCTGCTGGTAACTGGCAGACATTGGCCACAGGTGATGGCATCAAGATGGGCTTCCTGAACCAGGAAAACCGACTCACCGGCTTCGTCCTGAGCGGAAGTTTCGCCGCAGAACGCAACGAAATGAGCAAACGACTGGGACAAGTAATCACCTCCTGAGCCACCGCTCAGGCATGCCGCAATGGTGCTAACATTCCACCATGCGGCACAGGCGGAGCCTGACCGGCCCGCATTGTTCGATCCAACCAACCAAGGAGAACGATCATGAGCAAAATCAGCCCCATCAACATCGGCATCTCGGAAAAAGACCGCAAGAAAGTCGCCGACGGTCTGGCACATATGCTGGCCGACACCTACACCCTCTACCTCAAGACCCACAACTTCCACTGGAACGTCACCGGCCCCATGTTCCAGACCCTGCATCTGATGTTCATGACCCAGTACAACGAGATGTGGCTGGCCGTAGACCTGATCGCCGAACGCATCCGCGCACTCGGCTACCCGGCCCCCGGCAGCTACAAAGAATTCGCCGACCTCACCAGTATCAAAGACAGCAGTGGCACGGTCAGCGCCAAGGAGATGATCAAACAACTCGTTGCCGGACAGGAAGCCGTCGTGCGCACCGCGCGCTCCGTGTTGCCCATCGCCGAGAAAGCGGGCGACCAGCCCACCGTCGATCTGCTTTCCGCAAGGATGCAGGTACATGAGCAGAACGCGTGGATGTTGCGGAGTTTGCTGGAAGAATGATCAGTTATTGCGAGTAAGTTAGAGAGCCCCGCACGACACTTGCTCGTTTTTTGCACGGTCGGCCTGACAACCCAAAAAAGGAACAAATGGACACTGCACTGAATATCGGGGAACCCTGGATGTGGGCGGCTTTCGCCGGATTCGTTCTGGCGATGCTTGCCGTAGATTTGTTTATATTTGGCGGCAACAAGGCGCACAAGGTCGGTTTCAGGGAAGCGGCGGTCTGGTCCCTGGTCTGGTTCATGCTGGCCATGTTGTTCAATTTCGGATTGTGGTGGTATCTCAAGGGCGCATATGGCGCCGAGGTGGCTGTCGTCAAAGCGGAAGAGTTTCTGACCGGCTATCTGATCGAGAAATCGCTTGCGGTCGATAATATCTTTATCTTCCTGATGATCTTCTCCTTCTTCGCCGTACCGGAGCAGTATCAGCGACGCGTGTTGATCTACGGCGTGATTGGCGCGATCGTGCTGCGTGCCGTCATTATCGTGGCGGGCGCCTGGCTGGTGCGGGAGTTCCACTGGATACTCTATTTGTTCGGCGCTTTCCTCGTCTTCACCGGCATCAAGATGCTGATGTTCGCCGAAGCCGATCCGGACCTGAGCAAGAACCCGCTGCTCAACTGGGTCAAGCGCCACCTGCGGCTGACACCGGATTATCGCGGAGAAAAATTCTGGGTGATGGAGAACGGCGTACGGATGTTCACGCCGCTATTTTTGGTGCTCGTCATGATCGAGTTCACCGACCTGATATTTGCAGTTGACTCGATCCCCGCGATTTTCGCTATCACCACCGATCCGTTCATCGTCTTCACCTCCAACATCTTCGCCATTCTTGGCCTGCGCGCGATGTACTTTATGCTGGCCGACTTGGCTGGCCGCTTCCACCTGCTGAAATATGGCCTGGCCATGGTGCTGGTGTTCGTGGGAACCAAGATGCTGATCGTCGATTTTTACAAGATCCCGGTTGAACTGTCGCTGGGCATTGTTGCCGTCACCATCGCCACCTCCATTTTTGTCAGCCTGTGGGTGACGCGCAACAAACCCCGCTAGCGCACCAAATAATCCCCCGCCACCCCCGCGAACACCGCAGCACCGAACCAGTTGTTGTGCAAAAAAGCCGCGAAGCATCTTTCGCGGCTTCTGTCTTTGATGAGTGTGTAGTGATATAGCACGATACCTGCCGCCGCCAGCAGGCCGACAAAATAGACCATTCCCAGCCCGGCCATCAGCCCGGCCACGACCAGCAGTAACAGCGCCACGGCATAACACAGCATCACCGCCGCCACATCGTATCTGCCGAAGAACAGCGCCGAGGAATGAATGCCGAGATGGATGTCATCATCGCGATCCACCATCGCGTATTCGGTGTCGTAGGCGATACACCAGAAGATATTTGCCAGCAGCAGCACCCATGCCACCGTCGGCACTTCGCCCAGCGTGGCGGCGAACGCCATCGGGATGCCGAAGCCGAAGGCGATACCGAGATAGGCTTGCGGGATGGCGAGAAAGCGTTTGGTGTAGGGGTAGCTCGCGGCGAGGAACACCGCCGGGAACGACAACATCCAAGTCAGCGGATTCAGCGGCAGGATCAGCAGGAAAGAAACAAAGGCCAGCACCACGGCCAGCCACACGGTCTCGCGTTCGCTGACTTTGCCGCTGGTGAGCGGGCGTTCTTTTGTACGCTTCACATGTTTGTCGATATGGCGGTCGGCATAATCGTTGATGACACAACCGGCAGAGCGCATCAGCGTGGTGCCGAGCACAAAGATGGATACGATGAGCCAGGACGGGTGTCCGTCCGCCGCGATCCATACAGCCCACAAAGTGGGCCACAGCAGCAGCAGGATGCCGATGGGGCGGTGCAGGCGGGTGAGCTGGACGTAGAGATGCAGGCGTTCGGCGAGGTTCATGGTGCGTTAAATCTGTTGATTACTTCGTTTGAAAGACAGATGCTGACAGTAGCATCCTGTCAGCTTGTCCTTGTAACGGAATAAAACCGAAGTGTTTATAGAATGCGGCGGCACTGTCATTTTTGGCATCGACGATGATACCAGCAACAGCAAGAACAGCACTGGCTTGCTTAACTTTCTGGCAGGCATCGGCAAGCAAAATAGAACCCAGCCCCTTACCCTGAAATTTTTCATCCACCGCCAGGCGGCCAACCAGCGCAACAGGCACGGGATAGCGCGGCAGCTTTTTCGCCAGAGATGCGGGGAGGCTGGCACAATTCACGCTGCCCGCGCTCAGAGTGAAGTAACCGGCAAGTTGTTGCGCATCCCCCTTGGGAGTGGCAACGAAAACTCGCGCGACATTCCTGCGTACATCCTGCGATGCATAACGACGGATGTATTCATCCAACGGCTCGCTACCGCATTGAAAGCTGGCAGTGTCGACAGCCGCAGTAAGCGGCTTTATTTGAAAGATCATTACCGACGGACTTGGTCGGCATGCCGTTTGAATGCTCGCTTGAGCGCGGCATTGGGTTTTGTTTGCGCATCCAACGCCGCCAGGAACGCCTCAAAATCCTTGGGTTTCAGCGTGATGGATTCATGCTCCTGCACCACTTTCTGGGCGGAAGCCAAAGCATTGGAAAGCACAAATTCGGAGATGCTGAGGTGGCTGTAATTAGCCGCTTTATCAAGCAGTTGACGTGTGTGGCTGTCACACCGGATGTTTAGGCGATTTTCTTTGAGTGTTGTAGTTTCCATGGCACGCTCCCGAATAACAATTGGCGAATTGTGCGCCATTTGTGCTTACGCTGCAATGTCACGCGAAATGAGTTTCAATATTTCCGGCAAAAACACTTCCGTCACCAGCAACGGCGCTCCTTGCAGATGAAACAGCGAGCGGCGCGCCCACAATCTGTCGGGCGCATCACCCAGCACAGCAGCAGCACTCTTGTACAAGGGGTGATGGGGGCGCAAATATCTGAAGTGCAGGGGCTGGCGCTCGACCAGCGGATGCGAGAACAACAAAGTGCCAAGCGAACGATTGCCGAGGCCGCGCACCGCGCCCCACACGCCGCGCAGATGTTCATGGGCACAGGCGCTGTGTGCGAACACCACCGGCTTGGTATCGGCATACAGGAACACTTCGCGCGAGAACGCGTAACGGTCGGGCGGGATACCCAGCAGCGCGGCTTCGTCATACGCCACCCGCGCCAGACCACTGCGCACGGGACGCACGGTGAAGATATCGCAGCGTTGCTGGATGCGGCGCGTGAGCGAACCCTCGTCGCGCAGCCAGGGCGCGTAACCGTCCGCACTCAAGATCAAACTTTGCCAGTATTCGTCACGCATGTAGAAAGTCCGGTTTGTTCGCCATCCAGCGTTGCAGATGCGCGTGCGCCACGGCGGGCGCATCACGCAACAACTCGTCGGCCAGATTGCGCGCGGTATCCAGCAGCAGGGCATCCTCGTTGATATCGGCGAAGCGCAACATCGCCACCCCGCTCTGGCGCGCACCGAGCAATTCGCCGGGGCCGCGCAGGCGCAAGTCCTGCTGCGCGATCTCGAAGCCGTCGGTGTTCTCGAAGATGATCTTCAATCGCGCCCGCGCCAGCTCCGACAACGGCTGCTGGAACAATAACACGCACAGGCTCTCCGCCGCACCGCGCCCCACACGTCCGCGTAACTGGTGCAACTGCGCCAACCCCATACGCTCGGCGTGTTCGATCACCATCAGGCTGGCATTGGGCACATCCACGCCGACCTCGATGACGGTGGTGGCGACCAGCAGATGGATCTCGCCCGCCTTGAACGCCGCCATCACGCGCGCTTTCTCGGCATTGTCCATCTTGCCGTGCACCAGCCCCACGCTGAGTTCGGCGAAGGTCTGTGTGAGTGTCTGATAGGTGTCGATGGCCGTCTGCAATTGCAGCGCTTCCGATTCATCGATGAGCGGACACACCCAATACGCCTGCCGCTGTTGCCGGCAGGCGGCACGCACGCGCTCGAACACCTCCTCGCGGCGCGCATCGTTGATAAGTTTAGTGACTATGGGCGTGCGCCCCGGCGGCAACTCATCGATCACCGACACATCGAGATCGGCGTAATAACTCATCGCCAGCGTGCGCGGGATGGGCGTGGCACTCATCATCAACTGGTGTGGCTCGTTGCCTTTGCCGCGCAGCGCCAGACGTTGCTGCACACCGAACTTGTGCTGCTCGTCCACGATGACCAGACCCAGCTTGCTGAACTCGACATCCTTCTGAAACAGCGCATGGGTACCGATGGCGATCTGCGTATCGCCCTGCGCGATGCGTTCGGCGGCGAGTGTCTTGTCTTTTTTCTTCAGGCTGCCGGAGAGCCACACCGGCGCGATACCCAACGGCTCCAACCAGTCGCGCAGCTTCAGATAATGCTGCTCGGCGAGGATCTCGGTCGGCGCCATGAATGCCACCTGATATCCGTTCTCGATGGCCTGCAATGCGGCCAGCGCCGCGACCACGGTCTTGCCGCTGCCCACATCCCCCTGCAACAGACGCTGCATGGGATGCGGCTGCGCCAGATCGTGACGTATCTCTTGCAACACCTTCTGTTGCGCGCGGGTGAGTGCGAACGGCAAGGCTTGCAACAAGGCGAATGCGTGTTTGTCGTGCGCGACCAATCGCGGGGCGATACGGTCGCGGCGTTTGCGGTAATGCACACGCATGGAGAGTTGCTGCGCCAGCAACTCGTCGAATTTGATGCGCCGCCATGCCGGATGCGCGCGCTCCAGCAACGCCTCCTCGTCGATCTGCGGCGGCGGATTGTGCAGCAACTGCACACTGTCGCCGAACGCGGGCAGACGCAAGCGTTGCAGCAAGTCTTCAGGCAAGGTGTCGCTCAACTCTGTCGTATTCAACGCCGCGAGAATATGTTTGCGCAGCGTGGGTTGCGGCAGTCCGGCGGTGGTGGGATAAATCGGGGTGAGCGCCTGCTTCAGCGCCTTGTTCTCGCCGCCCGCATGGCACTTGGGATGCACCATCTCCATGCCGAAATACCCTTCGCGCGCCTCGCCCAAGGCGCGGATGGTCTTGCCGACGGCAAGCTGCTTCTGCTGGCTGGGATAAAAGTTCAGGTAACGCAGGAACAGGATGCCGCTGTCGTCCTGCAACTGGCACACCAAACTGCGACGCGGACGGTACATCACCTCACTGTGGATGATCTCGCCCTCCACCTGTGCGGTCTCGCCCGGCACCAGATCGTCCACGCGCGTGATGTGTGTCTCGTCCTCGTAACGCAAGGGCAGATGCAACACCAAATCGAACGGCGCATGGATGCCAAGCTTGGCAAGCTTGCTCTGCACGGCAGGGGGGATTTTGAGGGGGGTGTTCACGGACAGAAAACACAAACCCTTGCCCGCAGATTACACAGATTACACAGATTTTTCAGATTAAAAGCCAAACCAAAATCTGCGTGAATCTGCGTAATCTGCGGGCAAAGGTTTGTTTAGTCTTGAATAAACATCACACCGTCCGCTTCCACCAGCGCATTGCGCGGCAAAGAAGCGACGCCGACGGCCGCGCGCGCAGGATACGGCTGGGGGAAATAGGTTGCCATGATCTCGTTCACCTTGGCGAAATGACCGAGGTCGGTAAGGTAGATATTGAGCTTCACCACATCATCCAGACTGCCGCCCGTCGCATCGGCCACGGCGCGCATGTTCTGAAACACACGATGGATCTGCGCTTCGATGCCTTCGACCATCTGCATGCTGGTGGGGTCTAGGCCGATCTGGCCGGAAAGGTAAACGGTATTCTCGACGCGTACCGCTTGTGAATAGGTACCGATGGCGGCAGGGGCATCGGGGGTTTGAATGACGACCTTGTTGGACATGACAGACTCCTGTTGGTGGATGGCGCATTTTACAACGTCTGTGCGCCCGCCCGATGATGTTATCGCGGGAAGAACAGAGCCTCCGCAGACGCGGTCATCGCGTTACCAAAGCTGCCCGCCGCTACAGCGCTCTATCCCTGCCAGATCATGCGCCGAGAACACTGCCGAAAATCCGGCGGCCTGCAACAAAGCGCGCACCTGAGCCGCCTGATCGTAACCATGCTCCAGCAACAGCCAACCATCCTTCTCAAGGTGAGCACCCGCTTGCGCGATGATGGAGCGGATATCGTCCAAACCATCGGCTCCGGCAACCAAAGCCGACACCGGCTCAAAACGCACATCACCCTGCGCCAGATGGCAGTCCCCGGCGGCGATATAGGGCGGATTGGAAACGATAAGATCGAAGCTTTGCCCTTCAAAGGCGGAGAACCAATCACTATCGACCCACTTAATATTATTGATCTCTAGGCGCTGCGCATTCGCCCGCGCCACTGCCAGCGCCGCCGGAGAGATATCACATGCCCACACCTCGGCATCTGTCCGCCGGCTGGCGATCACCAAAGCGATCGCACCGCTGCCCGTCCCCATATCAAGCACATAACTTTCTTGTTCCGGGAGGCGCTCCAGTGCCAACTCCACCAGCAATTCGGTATCCGGACGGGGAATCAAAGTCGCGGGTGTGACTTGTAGATTGAGATCGAAGAATTCGCGCTCCCCGAGGATGTAAGCGACCGGCTCACCGCCCAAACGGCGCTGCAAAAAATGCTGGTAAGCCGCTTCTTCCGTGTCGCTCAACACGCGTTCAGAATGGGCGATCAGATGAGATCGGGCGACTCCCAACACCCGCTGCAACAACATCTGCACCTCGATACGCGCGGTATCGGCAGACAGCGGCAACGCCGCCGCCAAACGCGCGGCGTCCTGTGCCTGTAAGGTTCTGAGGTCGCGACTATTCATTGAAGTCCGTTCTTACTGCGTTACGTTCTCACTGCATTGAGCCCACTCGAATTTCCCGCGCCCGGCCTCTTTGGCGCGATACATCGCCTGGTCGGCGGCGATCAACAACTTGTCCGGATCGCAACGGTGGTCGCCCACCACGATACCGATGGAGGTGCCCATCTGGCAGGCCTGCCCGTTGATCAGGAACGGCTGCACAAAAACTTCCTGACATTTCCTCGCCACCATCTCCGCCACTTCATAGGCCTTGTCATGCAGATCGGAAAGCACGATGACGAACTCGTCACCGCCGACCCGCGCCAGCGTATCTTCCTGCCGCACCGCCTCTTGCAGACGTTCGGTCACCTGGCGCAGCGCGACATCCCCCGCATCGTGTCCGAACTGGTCGTTGATGGGTTTGAAACCGTCGAGATCGAGGAACAGCACCGCCACATAACCCTTGCCGCGCTGGGCACGCGCCAGCGCCTGCTTCATGCGGTCGGCCAGCAACTGGCGGTTGGGCAATCCGGTCAGCGTGTCATGATGCGCCATGTAATTCAGCTCGGCGCGGCTCTCCAGCAACTTTGACAGCAGCCGGTTGAACGCGACCGTGAGATGCCCGACCTCATCGTCACGCGCCACGGGCAGCGGCTCCAGCGCTATCTCACCCCGCGTCATCCGGTCCGCGTGTGCCGCGGCACTTCTCAGCGGTTTTAACAGAAAGCGCAGGCCGATCACGATGATGATGACGAACAACAGCGAGATCATGCCGGTGTTGTTGATGATGAAGCGGCGCAAACGGCTCAGCGGCGCATAAGCCTCTTCGCTCGGCAGACGCGCCACGACGAACCATCCCGTGCTCGGCACGGAAGCGATGCCCACCAATTCCTCGACCCCGAAAGCATTCACCGTGATACCGGCCCCGCGAAAACCCTGCATGGCACGGTCATGCAGCAAATCGATGCCCTCAGCGGGGGTGGGTTTGAAGATCATGTCCGCATCGGAAGCGCCGACGAACAGCTTGTCCTGGGGCGAGATCAGCAGCAGGCCGCCCGTATGGCCGACCTGAGTCATACGCAGACTTTGCAGAAAATCCGCCGCATGCAGCGCCGTGACACCCATCAAGACGGCGCGCACCTTACCGCTGCCGTCGCGCAAAGGCACTGCCATCGGCAGCACCGGCACCTTGGCCACACGACCGACCATGGGATGGCCGAGCGCGGACTCACCCTGCAACGCCCGCTGGAAATACTC